>JBBCKI010000022.1:0-16303 GCA_037190965.1 Chthoniobacteraceae bacterium | reverse complement strand
TGAGGGCAACTGTCTCGCGCCAAAGGCCGCCAGGCTCGCCAAGTTTTCAGAATCTTCTGACCCTGGCGGCCTTTGGCGCGATATCTTTCGGATGGCGTTGGCCCTGATTCATCACGTTTTTTGCTGTACGCGGCGATCAGTTAGATGCAATCCGTTGCCGGATGTTTCTGAGACCCCGCCAGCCTTTGTTCGAAGGGGCACTTTGCCTGATGGCGGGGATTGTTGTGGCGGACAGCTTTTCGGAGCAACGGGAATGGTTCTGGATCGTCACGATGCTCCTGGTCGCGGGGAGTGCTTTGTCTGCCAGCCTGCGCACCGCGCCCGCTCGCCGCTGGAGCCTCTGGCTCGCCTTGACGGCTTTGGCCTGCTGCGGGCAATGGGTCCGGCAGGCGAATTACCCGGGGCGACTGCTCGCCGGGCAGATCGCGCCCTCGGGAAGTGTATTGCACGGCGTGGGAGTCGTGGATGAAGACCCGGTGCCCGGTGCGCCCCGTTTCTATGTGCGTCTGGAGTCGGCGAAACTCCGAGGTGAGTCGTATCCTTCCTCGGCACGGGTTGCCGTGACCTGGCCGGCTGAATTGCCGCCGCCTGTTTACGGGGATCGCGTGGAGTTCACCGGCACCGCCCGTAATCTGCATCGCCCGCGCAATCCCGGGGAGTTCGACGCGCCTGCCGTCCGAAAGCGGCAGGGGGTCTGGTCGGAAGTGCGCGTCCGCTATCCGGCCGACGCCCGGGTTGTCGCCTCGGATTGCGGCAACCGGCTCATCGCCCTTTCCTTGAAGCTGCGGCGCTGGATGGAGCGGACGATGGCGCAGGATCTCGAGGATTCGCCAGAGGCGGTTTCCGTCATTCAAAGCATGGTGCTTGGCACGCAGGCGGAGATCAGTGGCGATGTGCTTGATCTCTTCCGCTATACCGGGACAATTCATCTCTTCTCCGTCAGCGGAATCCACACCGCAATGCTTGCCGCCATGGCCTTCGCGGCCTTCCAGATGGCGGGCCTCCCGCGCAGGGCCGCCGCATTGTCGGTGCTGCCGGTGCTCTGGCTTTATTGCTTTGTCACGGGGCTCACTCCCAGCAGCCTCCGCGCGACGATCATGGCGACAGTGGCGCTGGGCGGGATCATTCTCGACCGGCCCGCCCTTTCCTGGAACACACTGGGAGCTTCGGCCCTGGCCATCGTGCTGGTGGACCCCGACCAGCTTTTTCGCCCCGGTTTTCAGCTTTCCTTTCTGATGGTGGCCGTTCTTCTGGCGTGGGCGATGCCGTTCCAGACGTGGTTCGGCCGTTTCGGGCAGCCTGATCCGTTCCTGCCGCGGAGCCTTTGGTCGCCCAGGCTCGTTTCTCAAGCCTGGGCGATGCGCCATTTGACGGCGGCGTTTGCGGTTTCCTTTGCCGCATGGCTGGGATCAGTACCGTTGACGGTCGCTTATTTCAATCTCTGGTCGCCTTCTTCAGTTCCCGCCAACGTCGTGGCGATTGCGTTTTCGTGGATCATTCTTGCGCTGGGGCTTGGCTCGGCGTTGGTGGGCTCGGTTTCCACGTGGTTTTCCGTCACCCTCAATAACGCCAATTTGATTTTCACCAAGGCATTGATGGGAGCGCTCTCCTTGCTTGCCTCGGTTCCCGGCTCGCATCTCTACGTGGAGAAACCGGCGCTACGAAAGGCTCCGCTTTGCGAAGTGGAGATTCTCGATCTCACAGGGGGCGGGGCGATTTATATCCGCACCCGCGCCGAAGGCGATCAGCGGCGGGACTGGATGATCGACTGCGGCGGGGCGGGAGCGTTTCGCTGGAGCGTCCTGCCTTACCTCCGAAGCCGGGGCGTCAACCGGCTCGATGGGTTGATCTTTACGCACGGCGACTCCAAGCATCTGGGCGGCGCGGAGAGCCTGCTGGAATCGCTGCCGGTGGCGGAAGTGCTCGATTCCGCCTACCGCGATCGTTCTTCGCTTCGCCGAAGGCTCCACACGCTCCTGGCGGAATCCGCAACCGGGAAATCGATCCTCCGCCGTGGCGATGCGGTGAGTCTCGCGCCGGGGATCGTCCTTCATGTGCTCTACCCGCCCACCGGATTGAAGCTTCGCACCGCCGACGACAAGGCATTGGTCCTGCGGCTCGACGTGGAGACGGCGGGCGGAACCAAGCGGCTGCTTTTCACCTCGGATGCGGGGTTCACCACGGAACGTTGGCTGCTGGAGAACCTGCCGCCTGGGGAATTGCGGAGCGATCTTTTCATCAAGGGAATGCATGTGTCGGACCTCTCCGGCACGCCGGAGTTTCTCGCCGCCGTGCAGCCGCTCGCGGTGGTCACGAGCAGCGCGGAGTACCCCGCCGCCCAGCGGGTGAAGGAAGAGTGGGCCTCGCGACTTGAAACGGCAGGGATCGGCCTGCTACGGCAGGAAGCCAGCGGCGCGGTGCGGATCGCGATTGACCGGCACGGCGAATGGACGGCTCAAGGATTCGTCGATGACCGCACCTTGCGAAGCAGCAGCCGATAGATCGGCAGCCCCTTGCCGCGAAATTCCCGTTCGAAATCGGTTTGCGGATAGTCTTCGCCCGGTTCCCATGGCACCTGCTCGAACCCGGCATGCGTTCCGGCCACTTCGAGCGCATGGGTGTAGTAGGGGAGATCGTCCGTCGTGAAGCGGATCTCGCCCCGCTCGGTAAGCGCGATTCGCGCGGTATCGAGGAACTCGGTCTGAAACAACCGGCGCGACTGGTGCCGCCGCTTGGGCCATGGGTCCGGGAACAAGATGTGGATCACCGATGCCGCGCCCGGCGGCAGCAGGTAGCGGAGGAAATAATGACTCTCGATCCGCAGCATCCGCACGTTGGTGAGCCCGAAGCGGGCGGCCAGCCGCGTGCAGCGGCGCACCCGCCCGAGCAGCCGTTCCACGCCCAGGAAGTTGTGCTCCGGGGTGCGCTTTGCCATGGCGGTCAGAAATCCGCCGTCGCCGCACCCGAGGTCAATCTCCAACGGCACGCCGGGGCACGGAAAAAGGGGCCCCATATCGAGAGGCGCAAAGTAATCCTCGGGAAAGAACTCCACCGTTTCCGGTGGGAAGGCAAAAACGGACGTCATGCCTTGGCTATTTCTTTCCGTTCGGGGTGGGAGCGCATACCTGGCAGCCACCCTTGCCGATTTGCTGGAAGAAATCGTTGCCCTTGTCGTCGACGAGGATGAAGGCGGGGAAGTCGCGCACTTCGATCTTCCAGACCGCCTCCATTCCCAGCTCCGGATATTCGACCACCTCCACTTTGCTGATGTTCTCCTGGGCCAGAATGGCCGCGGGACCACCGATGGAGCCGAGATAGAAGCCGCCGTGCGTCTGGCATGCTTGCGTGACCTGCGGGCTGCGGTTCCCCTTGGCGATCATGATCATTGAGCCGCCCTGCGACTGGAAGAGTTCGACATAGCTATCCATGCGGCCCGCCGTGGTGGGGCCGAACGAGCCGGAGGGCATTCCCTCGGGCGTCTTGGCCGGGCCCGCGTAATAGACAGGGTGCGCCTTGAGGTATTCCGGCAGGCCGTTGCCCGCGTCGATCCTCTCCTTGATCTTCGCATGGGCGATGTCGCGGGCGACGATGATGGTGCCGGTGAGGGAAAGTCGCGTGGAAACCGGGTAGGCCGAAAGCTCGCCGAGGATTTCAGGCATCGGACGGTTGAGGTCGACGGCGACGACAGTACCTTCGTTCGCCTTGCGGTATTGCTCCGGGATGAACCGGCCGGGATTGGTCTCCAGCTTCTCCAGCCAGACGCCATCCTTGTTGATCTTTGCCTTGATGTTGCGGTCCGCCGAGCAGGAGACGCCCATGCCGACGGGGCACGACGCGCCGTGACGCGGCAACCGGACGATGCGGACATCGAGCGCGAAATACTTCCCGCCAAACTGCGCGCCGATCCCGAGGTCCTGCGCCTCCTTGAGCACGGCGGCCTCCAGTTCCACGTCGCGGAACGCCTGTCCTTGCGCGTTCCCGGCGGTCGGGAGCGAATCGAGGTACTTGGTGGAGGCGAGCTTCACCGTCTTGAGACATGCCTCCGCGCTCGTTCCGCCGATGACAAAGGCGATGTGATACGGCGGGCAGGCGGCGGTGCCGAGCGACTTCATCTTATCCACGAGAAACGCGACGAGGCTCTTGGGATTCAGGAGGGCCTTGGTCTCCTGGAAGAGATAGGTCTTGTTGGCCGATCCGCCTCCCTTTGCCACGAAGAGGAATTTATACTCCGCGCCGCCAGTGGCGTAGAGGTCGATCTGCGCGGGAAGATTGTTGCCGGTGTTCTTCTCCTCGTACATATCGAGGGCGGCGGTCTGCGAGTAACGGAGGTTCTCCTCGGCGTAACAGTCGTAGACGCCTCTCGATAGGGCCTCCCCGTCGTCGCCGCCGGTCCAGACTTGCTGCCCTTTTTTCCCCACGATGGTCGCGGTGCCGGTGTCCTGACAGAAGGGGAGGACGCCACGGGCGGCTACCTCGGCATTGCGCAGAAGGGTGAGGGCGACATAGCGGTCGTTGTCGCTCGCCTCCGGGTCATCAAGAATGGCGGCCACCTGCGCGAGGTGCGCGGGCCGGAGCATAAAGGCACAATCGTGGAACGCGGCACGGGCCAGCGCCGTGAGTGCCTCCGGCGCCACCTTCAGGATCTCCTGGCCTTCGAATTCCGCCGTGGAGAGGCCGTCGCGGGTCAACAAATAGTACTCCGTCGCGTCCTTCCCAAGCGGGAAGGGATCCTGATATTGAAAAGGGGTCGCCATAAAGTGGCCTATCTTTAACCTACGATCCCCTCGCTGCTCAACCCTCGGGCGCGGAAATTCATTCCGTTCCACGACTTCCCAAAGAAACTTTGGGAACAAGGGAGAACGCTCCCGACGCGCAATTGGCGCGGGAGCGCTCAAACTTTCCGGTTTCCGATCTCCGCTTTCCGGTTTTCCTCGTTCTATCGATAGAGCGGCCCGAAGTTCGCGCAGGCGCGGAAGTCCGCCCCTTCCAGGCCATCGGTGCCGAAGGCGGCCCATGCGCTGGGGCGGAAGACGCGCTCCGGCGCGACGTTGTGCATGTATACCGGGATGCGGAGCATGGCGGCGAGGGTGATCAAATCTCCGCCGATGTGGCCGTAGCTGATCGCCCCGTGGTTGGCGCCCCAGTTATTCATGACGCTGTAGACGTCGCGGAACGCCCCTTCGCCAGTAAGGGTCGGCGCGAACCAGGTGGTCGGCCAGGTGGCGTTGGTCCGTTCGTCGAGCACGTTGTGAACGTCGTCGGGAAGATCGACAGTGTAACCTTCGGCGATCTGAAGCGCGGGCCCGAGGCCTTTGACCAGATTGATCCGGCACATCGTGACCGGCATGCCACCACGGGTGCGGAAGCGGGTGGACCAACCGCCGCCACGGAAATATTCCGTTATGGAGGGGTGCCAGGTGGTGGCGTCGAGACAGGCCTGGGCTTCGGCTTCGTCGATCTCCCAGAACGGCTTCATCACAGGCTTGCCATCGCGGCTCTGCCTGCCCGCGCCGTCAAGCGTGGCTGGGCCCGAGTTGATGAGGTGCAGGATGCCCCCGGCAGCCTTGCCTTCGAGTTGGTGCCCGCTCACGCGTTTTACGGCATCGGGGCTCCAGTAGGTGCGGACGTCGGCGAAGATCTGCGCGGTGTTGGTGAGCAGGTAGTTGAGAAGCATCGACGCGCCATTGAGGCAGTCGTTCTCGGTGGCGACGATGAACGGGGCGCGGATGCCGTTCCAGTCAAAGGAACTGTTGAGGATCGCCTCCATGAAGTCGCCATTGGGAAGGTGATCGGTCCACTGGCGCTGCCCCTGGAAGCCGGAGGCGATGGCGTGATGGCCCTGCGCTTCTTCTCCGTAGCCCAGTTCGGCGAGGTTGGGGTTGCCGACCATGAGGTCGCGGACAATGAGCGCCATTTTGATGGAATATTCCCATTCGCCGTCGAGCTTTTCGCGGCAGCGGGTGCTTTCCGGGGAGTTATAGTCTTTGCCCTCCTTGCAGTTCTTTTTGACCCAAGCGAGCGCGCGCTCGTATTCCTCGTGGTCGTAGATGCCCCGCTCAATGCGGCGGATCACCTCCGTCGAGTCGATCGTTTCCACGCGCATCCCGAGGTAGTTTTCAAAGAAGGGTTGATCCACAATCGACCCCGCGATTCCCATCGAGACGCCGCCTACCGCAATGTACGCTTTCCCGCGCAACGTGGCGGTGGCAAGCCCGGCGCGAACAAATTGCAGGATCTTTTCCTCCACGTCGGCGGGGATGGACGAGTCGTCAATGTCCTGAACATCGCGTCCGTAGATCCCGAACGCGGGGATGCCCTTCTGGGTGTGGCCCGCGAGCACGGCGGCGAGATAGACCGCGCCGGGACGTTCGGTGCCGTTGAAGCCCCAGACTGCCTTGGGGATCTGCGGGGTCATGTCCATCGTCTCCGAGCCGTAGCACCAGCAGCGGGTGACGGTGAGCGAGACGCCCACGCCTTCGCGGGAAAATTTTTCGGCACAGGCGGCCGCTTCAGCCACGCCGCCGATGGTGGAGTCTGCGATCACGCATTCGACAGGTTGACCGTTCGGGTAGCGGAGCGTGGAGGAGATCAGGGCGGCAGCCGCCCTTGCCATTTCCATGGTCTGGGTTTCCAGCGATTCACGGACGCCGCCGAGGCGGCCGTCAATGGTCGGGCGGATGCCGACTTTCGGAAAAGTTGCGGTAAGGGGGAAGGGGGAGGTGGAATTGCTCATGACGGTGTAAGCGGAGGTTGGACGAGTGTTGTCCGGGGGAATGCGGGGCCGCAATGGCATGGATTGACCAAGGGATGTCAAATTTTGACTTTTCAGAGGAAAGCGGCCACTCTTCGCCCATGCGCGAAAAGCCGGAGCCCAAGTATTTCAGCACACAGGTCCTGGAGGCCCGCCGCTTCTATCTGGAACTGAACCCCATGGCCAAACGGCAGCCCCGGGTGGTCAGCGGAGGTTGGGAGCGGTGCCTGCCCGATTACGACATCGAGCGCCCCGGGTTTCCCCACCTCATCATCGAGTTTGTCAGTCGCGGCATGGGGACTCTCACGTTGCTTGGGCAGGAACACGCCCTCAAACCGGGGATGGTTTTTATTTACGGCGAGGGGATTCCTCACCGGATCCAGGCAAGCCGCGAGCATGGGTTGACGAAATATTTTGTCGCGGTGGCAGGCGAGGGGGCCAGGGAACTCCTGAGCGAATGCCAGCTTGCGCAGGTTGGGGTTATCCAGATGATGCACCCTGGGGAGGTTCAGCAGGTGTTCGACGATCTGATTGAGCATGGGCTGGGCGACCACGCCAACCGGCAGCGAATGTGCAATGTGGCGCTGCATTACCTGGTGATGAAAATCGCCGATCTCGCCGTGCCCGAGGGCGACCCCAATACGGCGGCGGTGGCCACTTATCGGCGGTGCCGGGAGTTCATCGAGGAGAACTTTCTCTCCGTTCACACCTTGCAGGAGGCTGCGGAGGCGTGTCATGTCGACTCGGCTTATCTTTGCCGGCTCTTTCGACGTTTCCGGAGGCAAACGCCGTTCCAATACCTTCAAAACCTGAAGATGAACCGGGCCGTCGATTTGCTTCAGGACGGGAGGCATACGGTCAAGGAAACCGCGCAGGAACTCGGGTTTGTGGATCCCTACAACTTTTCGCGAGCCTTCAAGCGGGTCTTCGGGATTTCTCCCAAAAAGCTCCTGGAGGGTAGGAGCGGAGCGCAGGCGTAAAATCCGGCAGGAATTTCCCCCACCCGGCAAGAATTTCGGGCCGTCGGCCGGTTGGGAGCCGAAACCAAGGTATGAAAGCGGTACAACTGGTGAGTATCCTAATGGCAGGCGCGCTCTCGACGGTAATGTGCGGTCAGGCAATGGCCGAGACGCCGAGACTTGAGAAAATCAAGGAGCGCTGGGAAAAACGGCAGGCGGATAGAGAAAAGATGCGTGAGAAAATCGAGTCCGAATTGAAGAAGCAGGACAAGGAACTCGATAAAGTGCAGTCGGATCTGAAGTCGGCCTCCGGAGACAAGAAAATCGATGCGCTGACGGCAGCGGTTAACACGCTGATTGACCAGCGTAAGCAGATGCACAAACAGATGGAGCAGCATCTGGAGAAAGCGAAGGAAAGGGCTACGGAAAAGCAAGGATTGCCGGGTGGCGAGGCGATGCCAAGCCCAACGCTCTCCGAACCGTCTCCTGCCACTCCTTAACGAAGGGTAAGGCGAAAGCGAAGGGGGAAGGCGAAAGCGCCTTGGCGCAATAAAGAACTGACGGCGGACGCATCGATAACGGTGCCCGCCGTCGATTTGCGTACCTACCCCGGAGGCCAGGCAAGGGGACGCTGGCCGAGCAGGTGAATGTGGAGATGCGGAACAGCCTCCCCCGCGTCGCGTCCGTTGTTGATGACGAGGCGATAGCCGCTCTCGCGAACGCCGAGTTTCTCCGCGATCGCTCCAGAGGCGGCCAACATTTTCCCAAGCAATTCGGCGTCGCCGGGCGCGGCCTCCGCAATCCGGGGGATCACCCGTTTTGGGATGATCAAAACATGCACGGGGGCCTGTGGCGAAATGTCGTGGAAGGCCAGAAAATCTTCCTCTTCGTGAACGATGTTTGCCGGAATTTCCCGGCGTGCGATTTTTTCAAAGAGAGTCATGGCGGTATTCCGATGTTCCTGTGTTACCCTTGGGTAGCATTTTCCGCCCGGCTGTGACAACCTTTTGGCTTTTCGTGCGGGGAAAACCCGATTCATTTTTGAAACTTTCCGCCCCCATGTTCAGCGTGATCGAAGAAACTGAGGAGTGGATTGTCGTCAATAAGCCGCCCTTTCTTCAGGTCCACCCCAAGAAGCCCGGCGGCCCGCCGACGCTCTGGGACGGCCTGCGCGGCCTCCTGGCGTATGAACTGACGCTTGGCGGGCAGATTTCGATCATCAATCGGCTTGACCGCGAAACCAGCGGCCTGGTCCTCGTCTGCAAAACGGCAGGCGCGGCCCGGCGTTTTCACGAAGCGATGAAACACCGTGCCTTTGCCAAGGAGTACCTCGCGGTCGTCTGGGGATGGCCGGAGCAGGACGAGTTTGTCGTGAACGCGCCGATTCTCCGGCAGGGCGAACGTTCCCCGAGCCCGATCTATCTGAAGCGCTGTGTTCATCCCGAGGGAGCCGAAGCGATGACCCGCTTTGTGGTTGAGCGTCGTTTCGAAAAGGCCACTACGGCAGGGAACCGCTTCGCACAGGTACGGGCCTATCCGCTCACGGGGCGGACCCATCAGATCCGCGTGCATCTGGCCCATGCCGGGCATCCCATCGTGGGCGACAAAATTTACGGCCCCGACCAACGGTGCTATCTGGAGTTTATCGAAACCGGCTGGAGCGACGCTTTGCAAAAGAAGCTCCTCCTGAACCGGCACGCGCTTCATTCGGAGCGGCTACGGGTGGAGTCTGAAGGGCTGGTCTATGATTGGCGGGCTCCGTTCCCTACGGATCTGGCGGTTTTTTGCGGCATTGGTATATAGTAATAATCTCAAAAGTGAACGGGGTTTATGGGGTTTGTTATACAATCAATGTTTTAAATAAGATTTGATTGTCATTGGATTCTCATCGCTGGTCATTGATTGCGTTGACGGCTGGATATGGCATTGATACAAGCCTGACTTAATATGAGAATCGGCCTATCCAATTCTGGTTTCACCAGGCAATCTAATAACGTATTTAATAATACAGTTCGCAAGCTTTCGGCGGCTTTATTCGCAACAGCCATCATGGCGGGAAGCGCAAAGGCGGAAGATCTTGTTGTCAGCGAAGACGCTTGGGTTGTGACTCCGCCAAACACGGTGTACGACAACGTTATTCTGACTGACGGTGCCATGATTGTGGGCAGTCCGCTTGTCGTCTCGGGGCAGTATCAGCTTGGAAGAGGTTGGGTGTCCGCCGATCTCACCGGATCGGCAAGCCTCGAAAAGACGGCTGCCTGGGGCACTGTCTATTTAACGGGCTCCAATAGTTATACAGGAGATACTACGATTAGGGGTGGTGTGCTATCAATCGGTGATAGCGATAGCGGAGTGACCGGTTCGATTAGCGGCGCCAGCTATATTACGATTGAATCGGGCACTGATGGAGAGCTTCATCTCTATCTCGCCAATGGGAGCGTATTCTCCAATGTGATTATCAACGATGGTGTTATCAGAGTGCTTACGGCCAGCGGGACGAACACGATTTCCGGAAATATGATCGGGTCGGGCGATTTCGTGCAGGCCGGTGCAGGCACGACCATTCTGACCGGAACCAACGGAGCTTCGGGGAGTACCATCGTCTCCAATGGAACATTGCGCGCAGGCAACGATTGGGTTTTTCGCGGAAATCTGATCGTTCAGGATTCCGGCATTTTCGATGTGGGGCAGACCAATCAAGAGGTCTCCTCGTTGAGCGGCAATGGGACGATTCTTTTCTCCAGCCCGGAGGGAGATTTTACCCGCTCCGTACTGACCCTCGATAACAGCGGTGACACGACCTTTGACGGACGCATGACCGGGCACGGTGGCTTTGTTAAGGAGGGAAGCGGAACGTTGACCCTCACCGGTTCCAATGACTATGTGGGCGGCCTCGCTTTTGCAAACGGGACCGTGCGGGCTGGGGCCGAAAACGTCCTTTCAAAGGGGATTGATCTTCACTTCTGGGGGGGAGCTCTCGATTTGAACCATTACGACCAGGAAGTCGGCGCCATCGGAGCATGGGGCTCTGGGAATGGGTTCATCGACCTTGGATCTGCCACCCTCACCACGAACAGCGCCGCAGACGGCTTTTTCTACGGTGACATTGCGGGCTCAGGGAACCTCATTAAGACGGGGGCGGGGAATTTGGTTCTGGCAGGGGACACTTCCTATACAGGGGATACAGTCCTGATCAGAGGCTCACTTGACATCGCAGGCAGCGTGGAGCGGGTATGGATCGAGGGAGGTACACTCAGGGGTAACGGTTCCGTTCGGACGACGCTCAGCAATTACGGTGGCATTGTTAATCCCGGCGGCTTCGGGCAGATGCCAATGCTCATGATGCCACAGCCATCCGATCCCCGGATTGGTTCGCTCCATATCGGCCAGGACTTTATCCAGTACTCGAAGGGCACGACCCATATCGACATTCTCGATGTGGATAACTTCCAGTTCGACACCATTTATGTTTCCGGCACGGCGTTTCTCGACGGAAAGCTGCGCGTCGGATACCTCGATGGTTACAAGGTGAAGGTCGGCGACAAAGTCGTTTTCCTCGAAGCCGAAGGTGGCGTCATTGGGAAATACCGCGCTCTCGAACGGAGGACGCTCCGCCGCTTCAAGGTCGGTTATGATCTCAACAGCGTCTGGCTCGAAGGGGTGCAGGACTCCTTCACCAGTCTCGCAAGCTTGAGCCCCAACCAACGCTCCATCGCGAAAGCGCTCAACAAGGCGATGGCAAAAGGTCAGCTCAAGGGACTCATTAACGACCTCAACGAAGTGACGGTCGAGAACCTGCCGGATGTCCTTTCGCTCCTGTCGCCAGAACAGCTTGCCGTGATCTTCAACATCGGCTTCTCGGGGGCGCAGATCCAGAACAACAACATCGAGCGTCGCCTCGAAGACGCGCGGCGCGGGTCCCGGGGATTCAGCGCCAACGGGCTGACCCTGACCAACTCTCGCGGCACCGTCTCTTTCGATGGAGCTCCGATCGCGATGGGCGGCAAGGACGGACTCTCGATCGCCGGGTTTGACGGCAAGAGCCTCGTCGGCAAGCAAACGGTCATCCCTTCCGTGATCGAAAGCCGCTGGAGCTTCTTTGCCACCGGCAACGGCGAATGGGCCGATATCGAATCGACCTCGCGGGCTCGCGGCTCCGAATTCACCACTGGCGGCCTGACCATCGGCGGCGATTACCGGATCAACGACAACCTGCTTGTCGGTATCGCCGGAAGCTACGCCAACACCAGCGCCGACCTTTATAAGGGCGGAGAAGTTTCCGTCAACAGTGGCAAGGCCAGCGTCTATGGCACGCTCTTCAACGAGAGCTACTACGTGAATGCTTCGGTGGGCGGTGGCTACAATGCCTACGACATCACGCGCAGCGGGCTGGGCGGGCGCTCCAATAGCGACACCACCGGCGGCCAGTTCGACGCGTTGTTGGGTGGTGGTTACGACTTCCGCGTGGGCGGTCTGACGGTGGGGCCGGTTGCCTCGCTTCAGTACACCTACCTCGGGCTCGATAGCTTCCAGGAAACGGGGAGCGGTGACGCCCGTCTGCGCTTCCCCTCGCAGCACCAGGAATCGCTGAAGTCTGCCATCGGCGCGAAGGCTTCCTACGCCTTCAACATTGGCAAGGTCGTGGTGACCCCCGAAGTGCGCGCCCAGTGGCAGCACGAATACCTCGACAGCACGGCAGCCATCGAATCGAGCTTCGTCGGAGCCGACAGCACCTTCACGGTCAACGGCCCCCGGATCGGTCGTGACAGCCTCGTGCTGGACGCGGGCGCGACAGTGCAGTTCAACCCGAGTATCTCGGCCTTTGCCTATTACACGGGCGAGATTGGTCGTTCGAACTACAGTTCCAACGGCGTGAACGGCGGCTTCCGGGTCAGCTTCTAGTGTCCTGAGCCGAGAAATTTCGCAACCCTGTCCGTTTCAGAACGCTGCACGGGGTGACAAGGCTTTCGAATCAGAGATTCGGGGACAATGGCATTACCAATCGGGAGATTGGTAACGAGGAAACGGCGGCTTCCAAGAAATCCAATTCAAAGTCCCGCTCCTCTTCAATGGGGAGCGGGACTTTTTTATGCCGTCGTTTTCAAAAGCCCGTCGAGATCAAGCGCTTTGGTGAACATCGCAATGCGGTTGTCGGCGGTGCGCGGCCATTCTTCCATAGGGCGATCCCAGTAGAGCTCCACACCGTTGCCGTCAGGGTCTCGCAGATAAAGGGCTTCGCTGACACCATGGTCGGACGCCCCTTCGAGGGAGATGCCCGCGTTGACGAGACGGCGCAAGGCGTCGGCCAATTCCGCGCGGCTTGGGTAGAGAATGGCCAGATGGTAGAGCCCCGTGGTTCCGGGCGGTGGAGGGCTGCCGCCTTCGCTTTCCCAGGTGTTCAACGCGATATGATGGTGGTAGCCCCCTGCGGAAAGGAAGGCGACCTGGTTCCCATGGCGCTGGGTAATCTCAAACCCCAGCACGTCGTGGTAAAAGGCAATGGCCCGTTCGAGGTCGGCAACCTTCAGGTGAACATGGCCGATGCGGGCTCCGGGATGAATGGGACGTGAACTCATGGGCCCTATTTCGTGACGATCCGGAGCTGAATTTCGACCAGATTATTGACGAGATGAGGACCGAGATCCCGGAAGAAGCGGCCAGAACCGTAGATCACATTCCAAAGCGTCCGGTCGAAGAGAATCACCGATTGAGCGGCCATCCTGCCTTCGTCGGTGTAGCCCGCGGTGGCCAGAAAGTCGAGAGGCAGGGTGACTCCTTTGATCGTCAATTCGCCGTGGACGGAGAGATTAGGGACGCCCGGCACCGCGTCGGGCAGGATGCTTGCACCAGTGATGACGAAGCGGGCTTCGGGATAAAGCTCGGTGTCGAAGAAATCGTCGCTCCGGAGGTGGGCGACGAGGACATCGTGCAACGGGTCTCCTTTGAGATCCGCGCAGTCGATGGACTGCATGTCGAAGACAAACTCGCCGCCGACAAGTTTGCCCTGCTCAAACTGCAGGACGCCGGATTTGATCCCCAGGGTGCCGTTGTGCCTGTTGAGCAGATTGCGTCCCGTCCATTCCACCCGGCTGAGTTCAAGATCGACGGCTCGGGAACCCTCCAGCTCTTCTTTTGCAACAGGGGGTGGGGGCGTACCCTTCTCTATAGGCTGGCCCGCCGCGTTCCAGCCGTCGAAACCGGCGCGAAGCTCCAGAACCTCCCTATAGCCGCCGCGGGACAGCTTCGCTGCCGCCATGCGGGATTCGTGGGTGTCTGCACCGTTTCCGTAGACGCAAACGGGGGTGTCGCGGTTCACGCCCAGTTCGTCCATTCGATTCATGAAGACGACTTCGTAGACACAGTTGTTTTTTGCGGACGGCAGATGCGCCTGCGCATAGTCGGCCTCCGACCGGACGTCGATCAACAGGGGAGGAGTGGGAGCCTTCAGTTTCTCCGCGAGTTGCGAAGGATCAACGAGGATAGGATTTTCAGCCATGGCTTCACATTTCGTTTTTTGGGGTGTTCTTGCGCTTGAGAGAAGAGACGGAACTCCGCTACAGTCCGCGTTTTTACTATGAGCACCATTGAGAAACACCAGTTTCAAGCCGAGATCGCGCAATTGCTCGATATCGTCATTCACTCGCTTTACACGGACAAGGAGATCTTCGTTCGCGAGTTGATCTCCAACGCGGCGGATGCCACGGAGAAACTGAAGTTCCTGCAAACCTCCGGCACCGAAATTTACCAGCCCGACGCCCCGCTTTCCATCGCCGTCACCACGGACGAAGCCGCCAAGACGATCACCTTCACCGACGCGGGCCTTGGGATGACGCACGGGGAGTTGATCGACAACCTCGGCACGATTGCCCACTCGGGTTCCCGCGCGTTTCTGGAGCAGCTCAAGGCCAACAAGGCGGATGCCAGCCTGATCGGGCAGTTTGGCGTCGGGTTTTATGCGGCGTTTATGGCGGCCGACCGCGTGACGGTTTACAGCCGCTCCTATCTGCCCCAAGAGGAGGGATGGAAGTGGGAATCCGACGGGAAGACGGGGTACGAGATCGAGCCCGCCGCCGATCTGCCGCGCGGGACGAAGATCGTCCTGCATCTCAAGGAAGAGGAGTTTGCCAAGGGCGAGCGCGTGGAAGCCGTCATCAAGCGGTATTCCAACTTCGTGCAATTCCCCATCGAACTTAACGGCACGGTGGTCAACACCATCCAGGCCATCTGGACCCGCAGCAAAAACGAGATCACGGAAGAGGAATACAACAAGTTTTACGAGTACATCGGCCACGATACGGAAGCGCCGCAGTACCGGCTCCACTTCAATGCCGACGCGCCGCTGGCCATCCGTTCGCTGCTCTTCGTTCCGGCGCGCAGCATCGAGAAGTTCGGCATGGGGCGTTCGGAATCCGAGGTACACCTCTACTGCCGCAAGGTCTTGATTGAAGCGAAGGCCAAAGGGCTTTTCCCGGAATGGCTCAGGTTCCTGCGCGGCGTCGTCGACAGCGAAGACCTGCCCCTGAATATCTCTCGCGAGAGCATGCAGGATTCCGCGCTCGTCCAGAAGCTCAACAAGGTGCTTACCGGCCGTTTCCTGAAGTTTCTCGACGAAGAAGCGAAAGCGGACGCGGAGAAATACGCGAAATTCTTTGCCGAGCACGGCCCGTGCCTCAAGGAAGGGGTTGTCACCGACTACGAGCATCGCGGCGCGCTCGCGAAGCTGCTTCGCTTCGAGTCGTCCTTCACGGAGAAAGGGAAGGAGACCTCCCTGGCCGACTACGTCACCCGGATGCCGGAGGAGCAGAAGGAGATTTATTTCATCCTCGCCCCCAATCGCGAAGCCGCCGAGGCGAGCCCGCACTTCGAGGTCTTCCGCGAGAAGAAATACGAGGCGCTCTTCCTCTACGACCCGCGCGACGAGTTCGTCATGGATCACCTTCGTGAGTTCGACGGCAAGCCGGTGAAGGCGGCGGAGAAGGCCGACCTTTCCATCGAGCAGGAGTCAACCGCCCTGAGCGAAGAGGAAGCCAAGCAGCTCGCCGCGTTCATCAAGGAATCCCTCGGCGATCGCGTCAACGAAGTGCGCCCCTCCAAGCGGCTCGTCGGCAGCCCCGCCCTGGCGGTCGAGAGCGACAAGTTCATGACCTCCAGCATGCGCCGGATGTTCAAGGCAATGAACCGCGAAGGCGGTCCGAGCTTCGATGCGAAGCCCGATCTGGAAATCAACCCGAACCACGCCATGCTGGCACGGCTGGAGAAGTTCCGCCAAACTGACGCCGCCCTGGCGGCCAAGGTGGCCGAGCAGATCTTCGACAACGCCCGCGTTGCTGCCGGGTTGCTGGAAGATCCACGCGAAATGCTCAGCCGGATGAATGAGCTGCTGGAACAGTTGCTCGCCGGGAAAGAGAAGGCGTAAAAAGACGAATCACGTCAAAAGAAAGGGGGCAGTGAATCTGTTTGTTTCACTGCCCCCTCTTTCTTTTTTGGGGGAGGGAATCCTCCTCGGTAGGCATTTTGGAATTGGCACGTTTTTCCTTTTAAGTCATACAATCGGCAAAAGCCGGTTTCCAGACTGGGAAAAACCCGGGTTTTG
>JBBCKI010000021.1:0-5566 GCA_037190965.1 Chthoniobacteraceae bacterium | reverse complement strand
GTTTTTGCGCTTGGGGATTTCAAAAACCGCGAGAACGAGAATGTTGGATGGAATCAGGAAATCCTCCCGTCAAACGGCCGTTCGGGACTCCGATGACAGCTATTTTTCATTTCATTCGCGTTGGTTCGCGTCGATTCGCGGTTTCAATTTCCTGAATGCGGTTGCCCTGCGTTCCTTGAGCCTTTGTCCTTGCGCCCCGGGGTATCATCGGGAGAATCCGCGCCCCCGCGCCTGGCGGGAGCGATGTCATGAATGCGACCTTCGGACAAATCGGCGAGGCGATCTCGCGGCATTCATCCTTCGTGATTCTCAGCCACGTGCGGCCGGATGGCGATGCCATCGGTTCGCAGCTCGCGCTCGCCTTTTCGCTCGAAGCGGCGGGGAAGAGCATCCGCGTGATCAATGAAGACGGGCTTCCCGACAACCTCGCCTTCCTGCCCGGTTCGGAGCGTGTGGAATCGCCGCCGGACGAGCCGGTCGAGGCGGAGGTGGCCATCTCGCTCGACACCGCGACCCGGCCGCGTCTCGGCGAGCGCGCCCTGCACGCCGCTGCGAAGGCGGGGCTCTGGATCAATATCGACCACCACAAATCAAATCCAGGCTATGGCGATCTCAATTTCATCGATGCCGACAGCCCGGCCACCGGGCAGATCATCTACAAGCTGATCGCCGAACTGGGCCTGCCCCTGCCGCCGGAGACGCGCGATGCCATCTATGTCGCCGTCTCCACCGACACGGGATCGTTCCAATATCCCTCGACCACGGCGGAGACCTACGAGATGGCGGCCGATCTCATCCGCCGCGGGCTCGATGTCGGGGCGCTCAATTCGCTGACTTATGACAATCATCCCTTCCGCCGCGTCGAATTGATGCGGGCGCTGCTCAATACCCTGGAACTCTGCGGGGCGGGCCGCGTGGCGCATTGGGAGCTGACGATGGCCACCCGTGAAGCGCTCGGCTTGAAGCCCGAGGACAGCGAGGGATTGATCGACATCATCCGCGCGATCCAGGGCGTCATCGTCGCGGTGTTCTTCGAAGAACTGCCGGAGGGGAAGATTCGCATTTCGATGCGCTCGAAGGATCCGCGCGTGGATGTTTGCAAGATCTGCGCGCGTTTCGGCGGCGGCGGTCACTCGCTGGCGGCCGGGATCCGCATGCAAGGGCCGCTCGCGGAGGCGAAGCGGGCCGTGCTCGCCGCGGTGGAAGACGAGCTGGCTTCGATCTGACCCATTTTTTTCCGATGAACCGTCACCATTCCGGATCCCAGGTTCCCAGCGGCGTGCTGTTGGTGGACAAGTCGCCCGACATGACCTCGCACGATGTGGTCGCTATCGCCCGCCGCTCGCTCGGCACGAAGAAGATCGGCCACTGCGGCACCCTCGATCCGATGGCCACCGGTCTGCTGATGCTGGTCGTCGAGCGCGCGACCAAGATTCAGGATCTGCTGATGAGCGAGGACAAGGAGTACGAAGGCACGCTCACGCTCGGTGTCACGACCTCCACCCAGGATCGCCAGGGCGAGGTGCTGGAGGAAAAGGAGGTGCCGGCCTTCACCGCCGGAGAGATCGACGCGGCGTTTGCTCCCTTCACCGGCGCCTTCGAGCAGATTCCGCCGATGGTTTCGGCGATCAAGAAAGACGGCGTGCCGCTCTACAAGCTCGCCCGCAAGGGCCAGGAAGTCGTCCGCGAGCCGCGGCCGGTGACGGTCTCGAAGTACGAGGTGCGCCGTATCGCCCTGCCGGAGGTGGATTTTAGCGTTCACTGTTCGAAGGGATTCTACGTCCGCACCTATGCGCACGACATCGGCGCGAAGCTCGGTTGCGGCGCCCACCTCAGCGCCCTGCGGCGGACCCGGTCCGGCCGTTTCACGCTGGACCGGGCGATCGGCATCGACCGGCTAAAAACCGCGCCACGCGAGGAATTGTGGCAGGCGATGGTCAGCCTGGCGGAGATTTCGCTGATGCGCGGGGCCTAGGGAGGAAACCGAGAATATTGATGCAGTAGCAAGGGCCATTTCTGAGTCGATTCCTCTTCTCAGAGAACGCCGCCCTCATCACCACTGCAATGACCGGGAAAATGTTCTTCCGAACACTTGACAATGGCGATTTTCACCTGCACTCTAGTCCTTGCGTTTGATTTACGACTATCCCATGAATCAGATTTCGACTTCTTATGAATCTGCAGCAAACTAAGCTTGGACTCGTTCTCGAAAGTGTCAATTTGCCGATCAATTTGAATACTTTCAACGACAGGCTGATTTTGCAAAAAGCGGTTTATTTGTTGCAAGAAGCTGGAGTGGACATGGGGTATCGCTTCCGTTGGTATCTTCGCGGCCCTTACTCATCTGGATTGACCGAGGATGCTTTCTCCATTGACGCTTTACCCGACAAGGGTCAGCAAGAACTTGCAAAGTGGGAGTTGGACGAAAGCTCGCTCGAACGAATCAATCGCGTCAGAGGTTTGTTTTCGAGAAAACAACAAAATCAGTTTACTAGATATGTGGAACTGATTGCTTCGACTCTTTTTCTCATCAAGACGCGCCAAGTTTTGCCCGATAATCCTGAAGGTATTTCAAAGGTTCTGAAGGAGAATAACAAGCCCTATGAGGCTGACGAGGTTTCCGAAGCTTTGGAAGAACTGAAAAAATTTGGATATGCCTTCCCGTAACGGAGCCAAGCGGCGGATTGTTATTGATAACATCCATGGCGACATCGAGCTGACGGAAATGGAGTGGCAGGTTGTGAATACCGCCACCTTCCAGCGGCTGCGCTCCTTAAAGCAGTTAGGCATGGGGCATTTGGTTTATCCCAATGCCACGCACACCCGTTTCGCTCACAGCTTGGGAGTCTTCAAAATCATGAGCCGGATCGTCGACCGGCTCAAAATCAATCACGAAGGCCCCACTCTCAGTGAAGAGGATCAAACGAACCTACGGCTTGCGGCTCTTTTACACGATATCGGACATTACCCATACTCACACCTCATGGAGCGTGTTGATTGGGTCAACTTGACAGAAGAAGTCGTTGATGGAGGCACCGAGAAAAAGAAGCTTCCACCGGAGGGGGCCAAATACCCCGATCATGAAACGCTAGGACGTCATATTCTGGAAAATCAGAAGGATATCAGGGAGGCCATAGGTGGTGCTGAGAAGGCAAAGATCGTGGGCGAACTCTTCTCGAGAACGACCGCCACCGATCAACAGCTTAGCAAACTCATCCACAGCAGTCTTGATATGGATCGCTTGGATTATTTGCTTCGTGACTCAAGGGCGGCAGGAGTTCCCTATGGCGAAATCGATCTGAACTATATTCTGAACAATATCCGGATCAGTCCCAGCGGAGTGTTGGGGGTCGAAGGAAAAGCACTGGCAGCAGCAGAGCATTTCCTTCTGGCAAGGCAATTCATGCATCGGTCGGTCTATTATCACAAAACGACCTACGCCTTTGAGGAAGTCTGCCGCCAACTGCTCCGAAGGATGAAGGATTCGGGGAAATTCTCGATTCTTAAAGACGGCGACGAGGTTCTGAGACGAGTATCTGGCGTTCAGCTAGCTACTTTCAACGACTCCTACCTGGACAATTTGATCCAGGAGGCAGCTCACTCGGAAGGGGATGAAACGATTAAAGCGTTGGCGACCTGCATTGCGAGCCGCAGACCCCCCAAACTTCTTGCGGAAGCGTCCGGCTTGCAAAGCAGGGCGAACAAACACACGAAATGCGCTTTTTTCCTGGAGAAATGCAAGGACAAGCTTGCCGCACTAGCCAGCAAACATGGCGTGCCTTTGGGGCTGTTTTTTCTGGGCGGTCCCAAGCCCATAAAAGTGGAAGAGCGTGGATCATTGCTCACTCCTGATGAAGCGAGAAATCTCGAACCGGAAGAACGGGAGGAGATCATCAAAATATTCAAAGTTGATCAGGAAGAACCTATTTCTATTTTGGGAATTTCAGACTCGATGATTTCACTTCTTTCCAATCACACTTTTGGGATACAGCGGCTGTATTTGGTTGATCAAGGCATGAGTGAAAGATCCGTTAATGACATAAGGAGCGAAGTTCGTTCGTGGGCGGAGTAGGTGATGTCCGAGATTATGTTCGCCATGTCTCGAAGGACTTCGACAAGGAGCTGGCGATCTTTCCCGGGACCGCCTTGCGATTCATTCGGGAGATCCAGCCAAAGGGTTGGGAGAAATCGGAAACCCTGCACCAGGAAGAAACCGGAGAGCGAATCATCGCCGTGTCAGGCAGGTGGATGGACACCCACGGTGTCACCACCCCGCGCCACGGTTTCAGATGCTACGGCAAAACCCTGCGCATCGCGTTCTTCAAACCCGCCCATGGACTGAACTCCGAACTGGAGGCGCGCCACGTCGGCAACATCCCTGGACTCGCCCGGCAACTCCATTCCAGTTCCTGGCGGCCGAAGGACAGTCTCGATGTCACCTTGAGCGTGAACGGCATCCCCTGCCCGTGAGCGCGCGCTTGCACGATGCGTCATGCGAGGCTGGTTCCGGGAGACGGGCCGGCCGGGAGGCATTGAGGCGATCGGGGGGATCGTACCGCCTCTCAGCCGCACCGGCAGGCCATTGGTTTGTGGGGGGGAACTGGCGGTCCTTACTCGCTGGCGATGTTGGCCTGCATGGTGCGCACTTGGAGAGTGCGGTCCACTGGCACGGTGACGGCGCTGAGGACGTCGGTGCCAAAAGGGGTGGTGGTGATGAGCTCCAGCAGGTAGGTGCCGTCTTCGGGGAAGACGTGGCCGTAGTCGGTGAGAATGATGATCTTGTCGGTGCTGGTCGGTTCCTCGGCGAGGAGGAATTCGGAGCGCTCGAAGGTGGTTTCGTAGTCCGATCCGGGGCGCGTCGCACGGAGGCGGGTGTAGCTGCCGGGATAGAGGTCCTTGAGGACGAGGGTGAGGGGCGGCGGGTGGAAGGAGATGCGCTCGCCGTGTTTGATGCCCCCGATGGCGCCGGTGGCGACCGGCCAGACCTGCACGAAGCCGGCGGCGATCTGGGTTTGGGCGAAGGAACCGTCCGAGAGGGCATGGACCACAAAGTGTTCCTCGCCGATCGGTTTCTTGGTATCGGGCGCCTGGAGCATCGACTGCTGGAAGTCGAAGGTGTAGAGGCGGTTTTCGGTGAGATAGCCGCTGCCGACGGGCGTGCCGGAAATGGCGATCGACGCGGGGATCGAAGTCTGCCCCTTGGCGTAGGGAGCGAGGTGGTGTTCGGCGAGGACGCTGGAGGCGGCCTGAGGAACGCCGGCGGTGCCGGTCACCAGGTCGCTGACGGTGATGTGGACCGAGAAGGGCTGGTCGGAGCGGGTGCGGGGATATTTTTCGTAGGGGTCCTGGGTGATGACCTTGATGTCGGCCTTCGGCATGTAGGCGCCGACGGTTTTCTGGTCGAGGAGGTAGTCCTTGCCGGTGTTTTTCTCGATGGTCCAGAGCTGGAACAGGGCGCCGGATTCGTCGAGGGGGTGAAGGGAGGCGGCGGAGCCGGCGGGGGCGACATTCTGCATGTCCCAGTAGACCCCGCTGCCTTGCTGGTACTGGCGCACGAAATTGGTGA
>JBBCKI010000020.1:0-4110 GCA_037190965.1 Chthoniobacteraceae bacterium | reverse complement strand
GAAGATATCGACCGCGCGAGCAACGCCGGAGAATCGGAAAAGCGCCCGGAATTTAAAAAGGAACTTGTCTAACATGACACTAGCGATGAAGCCGTTTATTCCCAAGAGGTTGCAAAAGATCGCCGCTTAACGCGCAGGCGTCGGGCACGGCGTCGGCGAGGGCCAGAGCTGTTTTCGTTGTTTCGGTTTTTCCGCGATAATCATCGTACCGTCAGGCAACCGGACGAAACATTTCGTATCTTCGGGATACTTCTTGGTCGAAGGCCAGATCAACCGCCACGGCTGCCGCTTGATGGTGTCGGTGAACTGAGCTGCGTTGTGCACCGTCGTGTCGAGACAGGGGGTGATCTTTTTGACCGCCGAGTTCACTCCGCTCACCGTCGTATTCAGCTTCTCGCTCGCCTTCCTGAAATTCTTGAGCGTTGCGCCGATATCCTCGTTGCTGGAAAGCTTCCCCGTAAAGTCCCGTGCGTTGCGAATCGTCTCCGCAAGGGGGCTTTCCTTGCCGGTCAACTCCTCCAGATTTTTGACGGTACGCCTGACGCCGCCTTCCGGCCCGGTCAACTCCTCGATATTCTCGAGAGCACGGTGGAAAGCCCCCTTGGGGCCCGTCAGTTCATTCAAATGATCCCCGAGATCCTTATACTTGGTGATCGCCTGGTTGAGGTCGGAGCCTTCCGCCGTCATGGCGCTCAGCCGCTCGGCGGTCTTCTGCAACTCCTCGACCAACGCCGTCGATTTTTTGATGAGCGGATCGAGCTTCTCCAGAATTCTCGGCGCGGCGTCATTGAGGCCGGGCTGGCGTTCGCCGATAAACCAGCTATCGGGCGGGGCAAGACCCGAAGATTCCTCGCCGAAGGTAAAATCGATGATCTGGTCACCCAGAAGGCCATATTGAAGCATACGAACCGTCTGTTTGCGATAAATCTGGGCGGTTTTTCCCACCTCCACCTCCACAATCACCTGTAACTCCGGTCTGGGTCGATCCGCCTCAGGCACGGGCGAGATGAGACGGCGAACCTGCCCGATCTTCCTGCCGCTCAAAGTCACGGTAGCCCCAGGCTGGATCCCCCCGGCGTCGTCGAAGTAAATCTGGAAACGCTTCAGCTCCCGAAAGCCGCCCGCCGCGCCATAGTAGATGAGCACCGCTGCCACGATGGTCAGCGTGGTCACCACCAGTATCCCGGTGCGCAGCTCGTTTCGAACGACGTTCATCGATGTTGTCGGGGTTGAAAGACGCCAAAATGACAGGTTAGCGGCATAGCTCGCTCTGATTAGGGGTTGCTCAACGGACCATTGAGATGTCCGCCAATGAACTGAACGATGACGGGGTTCTTCTTGCGGCGAAACCGCTCGGGGATGTCCTCCTCGACAATCCTGCCCTGGTAGAGCATCCCCATCCGGGTGGCGATGTGGAACGCGCTGTCGAGTTCGTGAGTCACGACAATGGAGGTAACGTGCGCTTTGTTGCTCAGGTCGATGATAAGCTGGTCGATCACGCTGGAGATCACCGGATCGAGGCCCGCGCTCGGTTCGTCAAAGAGAAGCAATTCCGGATCCATCACCAGCGCCCGCGCGATGGCCACCCGCTTGCGCATCCCGCCGGAAAGCTCGTCGGGAAAGAGCGGCTCCGTCTCTTCCATGCCAACCATCGCCAGCTTCTGCGCCACGATCCGGTTGATCGTCGCGGTGTTCTTCCGCGTCAGTTCCTCCAGCGGCAACGCAAGATTGTCGCGGACGTTGAGCGAAGAAATCAGCGCGGAAGATTGGTAGACCATGCCCATCCGGCACCGGAGCGCGTTCAACCGCGCCTGAGAAACCCGCCCGAGATCCCACCGGTCGAAGATAACCCGCCCGGAAGCCGGTTTCAGGATCCCCATGATTAACCTCAGCAGGGTGCTCTTGCCCGCGCCGCTCTGACCGAGAATGACCATCCGCTCCCCCCGGTTCACGCTCAGGTCGAGCTTGCGAAGAATCGAATGGCCGTTCAGGGAAAGATCGACCTGTTGCAATTCGACAAGAGGGTCGGACCGGGTGTTTCCATCAGTCATAGAAAGCCACCAGTGCGATGTTGAAGAGGGTATCCGCCGCGATCACGGTTGTGATGGCGGTAACAACGCTGGAAGTGGTCGCGTCCCCCACCCCGGTCGATCCTCCACGGACCGCCAGCCCTTTGTAGCAGGAGATGACCCCAATTATCGCCCCGAAGAGAAAGCTCTTCAACTCCCCGGAGACGATGTCGCGGACAATCAGGTTATCAAGCACCCGCTGGATGAAGAACAAATAACTGAACTCCAACTGCACGTTGGTGACAATCGCTGCCCCGATGAGGGCGGAGATATTCGCGATCACGGCCAGACACGGCATCAGCAGGAAAATCGCCAATACGCGCGGGGCTACGAGGTAGCGGAGCGGGCCGATGCCCATTGCTTCGATGGCCTCGACCTCCTCGGAGACCGTCATCGCGCCAAGCTCCGCCGTGTAAGCCGCACCGATTCGCGCGGCCACGACGATCCCTGTCATCAAGGGGCCCAACTCCCGGGTAAACCCGACGCCCACCAGCCCCGGCACGAGATTCTGGCTGCCGAACTTTCGGAGTTCGTAGCCGGTCAGAAGCGCCATCGTCAGCCCCAGAAAAAACGAGATCAACGCCACCAGCGGCACCGATCCGTACCCGACCCGGTCCGCCTGACGGAAGAAAATATCGGCCCGGAAGGGAACATGGCCCTTCATCATGTGGCCTATCGTTTCCCGGGCCGTGTCGATGGAAAGCCACACAAGGCCACCAATGGCCTCAAGCGGCGGGACAATAGGGCGAAAGAGGGAGATCATGGGTGTGGAGCGGGGAAATATGAAGGCCCACCCATGAGTGGTATCGGGATCACTGCAACCGTCTGGACGTGACGGCTCTCACCGTCTAGCGTTTACAACCCCTCCAGCATTGATTTTATGATCCACCTCTCCTTTCCGGAAACCCGCGTCCTTGGCTGCCTGATTGAAAAAGAGCTGACGACGCCCGACTACTACCCGCTCACGCTCAACAGCCTCGTCACCGCGTGCAACCAGACCACCAACCGGGAGCCGGTAACGGCCCTTGACGAACGCGCCGTGCAGGAGGCCGCCGACACTCTGCGGCAGAAGGCGCTGGCCACGGCGGTGTTCGGCTCCGGCTCCCGCGTGCAGAAATACCGCCACAATTTTCTCGATCACTATACCCTCAACCGCCGGGAACTTGCCCTGCTGGGGGTGCTGCTGCTGCGCGGCCCGCAAACACCCGGCGAGCTTCGGCAAAGGAGCGAGCGGATGGCGGGCGATCTCGCCAGCCTGCAGGAGGTGGAAGCGACACTGGAAGAGATGACCAGGGGTAACTCCCCCCTCTTGAGGGCGATCCCCGCCGCGCTCGGGCGAAAGGAAAAACGGTATATCCATCTTCTTTCGGGCGAACCGGATGAGGCGCTTCTCAACCCCGCGCCGTCAGCCGCGTTCACACCGGTTCCCTACACGGGCGCGCCCGCTCCCACGGAAGAACTCCGAAGCGAGATCGCGGCACTCCGGGAGGAACTCGCGCAGCTTCGCGAGGAATTTACAAAGTTCCGGGGGCAGTTCGAATAACGGGTTCTTCTCTGTTTTTTGTGGAATCCAAGCGTGTCGGCAACCGTTCGATAAAGGTAGCTGGTGCGGCAGCACCGGTAGACCGCTCGCGCCGCGAGCGCGGGATCGATGAAAAGTTCACGTTTGGCAACCATCCCCGCGGGACGGGCTGCTGGGATGTGGCCCTCATGAAGCCAAGGAGTCGATACCCGCGCTCGACGGCGCGAGCGGTCTACCTTTTCCCTCGTTACCAATCTCCAGATCGGTAATGCCATTGTCCCCGAATCTCTGATTCGAGAGCCTTGTCATCTCGTGCAGGGTGCCGGAACGGAGGGGGGCTGCGAAACTGGCGTTTCGAAGACAGCGGCGTTCCCAAATAGAGAGACTGTGTGAAAACACCCCCGGCGAGCACTGAAAGCACCGAGGGCATCGAAGGTCAATGAGGGTTCAAACAGTGGAACTTCACGCCGTTTCGGTCCACGGTGTAGAAAAATGCGATCAAGGGGTTTAAGAATGTCG
>JBBCKI010000019.1:0-115536 GCA_037190965.1 Chthoniobacteraceae bacterium | reverse complement strand
GTTGGACAATACCAAACGGTTGATGTCCGGTCGGGGATTGGCTTGTCTGCATTCCAGACGGCGCGCTTCAATCCGTAAAGTTCAAGCAGGGTGCAAAAGCCTCCGGGATTAGCGTAAGTCTGCTGCCCATACAGGGCGCCGGAACCCTGGCTCCACTGACTATCCTTAGGTCGAAACCACAGCATGTTGTTTCGGTCGGCAAGATAGAGCTGGTATGCCGTCGTAATCTGCTTATGGTTATTAAGGCACTTGGCGAGATTTGACCTAAAGCGGGCACCGGAGATTGCCGACATCGATAAGATCAAAAGAACAGCAAGAATGGCGATGGTCACCAGCAGTTCTATGATAGTAAAAGCCACTTCAGAGCGGCAAGTTGAGGGCTTTCCAGCGTGCATGATGTTTTGGTTTTACGTGAGGGGGAACTAAGTGCGACAGAAGAAGTCCGGGCTCCTTAGCGCGTCAGCCGGAGAATAGTTCCCTCGCCAGCTTGAAGTTGAACCTGTGTTCTCCTAAGATTGTTTGCGACATCAGAAGTCAGCGCCAGCGACCCTCCGCGGGCAATATCTTCGGCGCTGACAATATTCAATGGAAGGCAAAGCGGGATGATACTCCCCTGCTGAAGATCGTCGTTAATGATGACCAAGTAGCTCCGATTGGACGTTTGAGGGTCGGAGAAATAGGTCGCACTTGCCAAGGGAGCGGTCGTAGGAGTGATTCCGGAAAGGGATGAATCAAGTCTTTCCCAGCGGCGAATGAGTGCGGCGTGCGGACGAATTCGCCGATAGGCGATGCCTAACTCCTGGAGTTGTGGCGTTGCGGTCGAATCTGGCTTTGTCAAAGCATTGGGACCAAGATCTGTCACTTGCGTTGCAAGGATCGAGGGAGGCACACTTGTAGGAGAAGGAGCTGTCTCCGTCGCCGGGTTCGGTGCTTCGGGAGCCACCATGTAAATGATGATTCCTTTGCTCCCGCTGCGGAGCGATTCCCAGACTTGCCAGCGCATCTCCGCCAGTGTCGGGCATTTCCAATGGAGATAAGATCCAGCTAATCCAATCAGGTGACCATTCACATCAAAGCGGCGGGGCCCCCAAATCTCGCTGAAACACTGTGCCATCACCCAACCGACAGCTTCCCCTTCGCCGATGGAATTGACCATGACGGCCGCCTTTGAGCGAAAGAATAATCGGCTGTCACTGTCTGTGTGGGGACCGTTCGGATCATTCGGGCCGAAGAATGGGTACAAATCCACGCAGAAAACGGGGTGATTGGTCTGTTGCACGACGGCTGGCACCTGTGGCCACATGGCGACTGTCAGGCAGAAACGCTCAGGATCGTAATAGCGGAACTTCTGACGAAGCGCTTCCAGCTTTGCAATTTCCGCACTCCCCGGTTCATCGCTGAGCACCCAGGCGGCGAGAGTGTTTGAATCACCAGCCAGATTCACCACACGGGGAATGGCTGTGTTATAGTAGGTTGGACTATCTAAACGCCCGGGAACCTTCGCTTCAACCGTGTTCAGCGAAGCGATCAGCCGCAGACCACGCATCTCGCATTCTTCAATCAATCGGGGCGTGTCGGCCTCCAGCAAGTTCGAGACCCACAAAGTATCGACTGAATTCTCCACAAGCTGGTCGAGCCGGTCCTCGATATCCTGCCAGCGATCGACGCCTCGATATTGCGCCAAAGCGGTAGGCCTCTCCCAGCTAAGATATGCTCCGAGGGGAACCCAATCCGGCGGAAGATCTGCCTTTGGCCGTCGGCCTTTGATCAAGACGTCATCTACGAATCGGCCGGGACCGCCACCATAGTTGGAAAGACGGAGATCAAGACTGTCAACACTAGCCAGATTATTGGCCCCCACAAAGGAAGCCACCGTTGTTCCGTCTTTCTTCAGAGTTACTCGTTGGGTAAGTGGATCAAAGGTCAGGACGAGATTCTGAGAGATCGTGTTTTGATTTAGCCGCTGGCCGGGCACGCCGGGTGCGGTGATGGTTCCATAATTTCCCAGCCCGAATCCACTGGCGCTCGCCCCTGCTCCGAAAGCAGTCGCCAGGCCGCTACCCGTGACGGAATAGCCAAGGCCGGAGACACTATCTCGGATGCTCATCATGAACCAGTGGCCGTCAACATTGAAAATCTCGTTCTGCAGTTGCAATGAAATCGTCAATGGCGTGTCATCCGCCATTGCAAACCCTATTGAAAGTGGCGCAGTGAGGGAGCCGTTGAGTGCCTTCAATTTTCCGGAGACAACCTGATAAAAGGCGGTATTCAATGTTGTCCATGCCGGGTTTATGGAGTAGTCACCATCGGCAAAGTCATCTTTCGCCAAAATGGCGGGGTCGGAAGTCGAAATTGTGATATCATCGACCAGACGCGCGGGGCCGCCTGAATAATGCGACAGGCGCAGGTCCAAAGTATCTACACTTGCGAGAGCGTTCGCTCCGACGAACGAGGCGACTGTCGTTCCATCCTTTGTCAAGGTCACCTGTTGCGTCGTTGGATCGAATGTGAGCACCAAAGTCTGGGATATCGTATTCTGATTCAATCGCTGCCCTACTACGCCAGGGGCAGCAATAACACCGTAGTTCCCAAATCCGAATCCACTTCCGTTAGGACTGGTTCCAAAGGCATTGGGGGAACCACTCCCTACCACGGAGTAACCCCTTCCAGAGACACTGTCCCGAAGGCTGAGCATAAACCAATGCCCATCGGCATTGAAGATCTCGTTCTGCAATTGCAAGGATATCATCAATGGAGTGTTGGAGGCCATCGTGAAGCCAAGAGCTAACGGCGCAGCAGTGGAAGCATTATACATCTTAAGCTTCCCTCCGGTAACCTGGTATAATCCAGGATTTACCGTCGTCCACGAGGGACTGCTAGTGTAGTTTCCATCAGAAAAATCATCTTGTGCAAGAACGGCTGCTTGTGACGGAGCGACGCCCGCCAATAAAATAGCTAGCGCCAGCGTGAGGCCTGCCAATCTCGACTTTGCGATCTCCCCGATCCGGGCACGCGGGTTCGATTTCATGTGAGCTTCTCCTTTTTGGGGGCTTGGGTTGGCTCGGTTTTTGGAAAATGCTAACCAGTCGATCCTGTCGGGCGTCAGTCGTCGCCTCGGACGTGGACCTTCGGTTTCACCAGAACCGTTCGCTTGTTCTGTTTCCTCCCACTGATCTGACCTTCCAGCATGTTGAACATCGCCTCGACGATGTCGTCTGTATCGATCTCGATTAGTGTAAGAAATTCATCATAGCGATGAAGTATCGGTGATTCTTTGTTGGAATGACTGGCAATCCTGATTTCCCGACCAACGACCAGTTTCATCTTTTGTGCTGCAAGCAGCGCTCCGTCGGTCATGATATCGTCGGTGATGACAATGCCATCGGGAACGGTATCGCGCGAGCCTTCGAGCAACGCGCGCATTCCCTGCCGCCCGTCTTCGATCCAAGCTCCGCCTTTCTTCCTTTCGATCGGTGCATCGGGTTCCCAGATCCATTCGGGCCGGCACTCCAACCCCAATCGACGAAGCGTCTTTTCGTACGCCTGCGTGTCCTCCCTAAAAGGAGGCGTGTGGGATCTGGCATGGCCGAGGCCAGTCATCAAGGCGATGCGCTTGCACCCTTGAGCGGCCAGGGATTCAACGCCCAATCGCACCAATTCTCCGTAATCAATCCCGACGACATCCTTGGTGCGCATTTCAGGAGCGAAAGCAACGACTGGAATATTCTGCTGCCGTAACCAATTTTCCTGCTCCTCACTGTGACGAGACACCAACAGAATTCCGTGCAGCTTGCTCGCCTCGATGTCTTCCACCAAGTCTCGGTGCGCGGGAAATGACACGCCGCCGAGTTGTGTCGTTGGCAGATCAAGATAAAAGGAAAAATGCTCGTTGTGAGTCTGGGTACGCTGTTGGCATCGCTGCAGAAGGGTGCCGTAAAACGGAGAAATGGCGGTTCCAAAAACATTCACACCGAAAACGAGACCGATGTTGATCTGCTTTGCGCGCGGCGAGACGAAGATTCCCTTGCCGTGTTTGCGCACAATCAATCCGTCGGCTTCCAGCTCTCGCCAGACACGGTCAATTGTCGTCTGCACTACCCCATATTCGCGGACAATCTGCGAGTAACTCGGCAGCGGTGTGTTTGGCGCACTTCGTTGGATGACCTCGAGGAGCGCCCGGCGTAGCGCGATGTGCTTCGGCTCCTGGTCAGCGGTAAAGGAATTTTGCGTGGGCAGGTTCACGTTGAACAAACTCTACCTATAGAGTTAAAGATTGTCGATGATTTTTTTCAGTTTCCATTCAAATTGCGAGTTTCTACAGGGCTGTAGAGGGATTGAATACGGATTCGGACTCTCGAGATCAAAAGCGTTCCGATCACCCGGGGTGATGATTAGTTGCCCCTTGATGGATAGATTTTCCTTTGAAAGCAAAGCACCATGAAATTAATCGAAGGTCTTGCCGAGGGGCAGGTTTTGCAACGCCTTGGACGGAAAGGCGCAAATGTTCTCATTTCCGGCATGGTTAGCGAAGCAGGTCCGTTATTCGCGACAATTTCCAATAGCAAAGGGAGTCTGATAGGCTGGAAAGCGCGGCGGCTTGGAGAGGTTTCGGGTGGATGTTTCTCCATTCAGCTTTCAGGCATCCCTGCGGGAGGCCCGTACCGCCTCGAGTTGTGCACAAGGCAGGGAGAGTCGGCGCGCATCAAGGAGTTTTTTGTCGGCGATGTCTGGATTCTGGCCGGGCAGAGCAATATGGAGGGTTATGGCAACCGCGAGGGCGCAGCCGTTCCTCACGCATTGGTTCGTGCCTTTTCGATGCGCCGGATTTGGCGCAAGGCCATCGACCCGATCCACATTTTGTCCGAGTCGCCCGATGCCTGCCATCGCGAAGGAGCGCAATGCACCCCCGAAGTTGGGGAGCAATTGCGAAAAGCAGCAACCAAAGGCGTGGGAGTCGGCGTCTATTTCGGGCGCGAAATGCTGGAGCGCTCAGGGGTGCCCCAAGGGTTGATTTGTGCCGCTCATGGTGGAACCAGCATGGAGCAGTGGAGTCCGCAGCGAAAAAAGCTAAAGGGAGAATCGCTCTATGCTTCCATGCTGGCTTCAGTGCGCGCCACGGGACAACCAGTTGCCGGGCTCCTCTGGTATCAGGGAGAGAGTGACGCGAATGTCGAAAGTGCGCCTCACTATACCGAAAGAATGAAGCGCCTTGTCGCAGCAACCCGTCGGAATCTGCGCCAGCCTCGCCTGCCCTGGATCATGGTCCAGCTGGCACGAGTGATCGAACGGCGCCCAGAACAGGGCGTTCAAGCCTGGAACTCCATCCAGGAACAGCAGCGGCAGTTGCCCGGATGGATCAAGCACCTGGAGACAGTCGCCGCCATCGACCTGCTGCTTGACGATCAGATCCATATCAGCTCGGACTCATATCCCCTGTTAGCGGCGCGCATGGCCAGGGTTGCCGATCGTCTTGTTTTGGGAAATCGGCGCGAGTTGCGCCCCCCGCAGTTGGACAAGATCACTTTGTTACCCATCAAAGGAACTACTTCGATATTGGAGATCCGATTCAAAGATGTGGTTGGCGGACTTCATTCAGTGGGGGCTCCCAATGGATTTTCCGTTCTGGATAAAGAGGGAAAAAATTTAGTGACCATCTACAAAACCACCCTTCACGGTAACACGGTAAGGATCTACCGAAGCCCTTGGGGGCCTCGACCGCATTCAGTGGCTTACGGGCATGGACTCACGCCATATTGCAATATTGTCGATGGACGGGGATTCGCTCTGCCCGTTTTCGGGCCTATTCCGATCTTAAAACCAACGGCATTTCTCCCATTCGTCACCACCTGGAAGGTATCCAAGGTTATTCCGACTTCCGCCTCTTTAGCAAAGGTCCATCTGGTTGATATTGATGCCCATCGGCCTGTGCTTCGAACGTATACAGAGGCACCTGAAGGTTTTGTTAACGAGTATCCACGCTGGGCTGGCAAGTCTGGCCACGCCTATTTTAGCACCCAACTCCGCCTACCTAAGCCGATGCGACTAGAATTTTTGATGGGTTATGATGGTCCGTTTCGCCTGTGGCTTAACCGAAAGCCGCTTTTTCAGGACCTGGCCGGCACCAACCCCAGCTTCCCTGACGAGAGTCGCAAAACGATCTCCCTCGCTGCTGGGGTTCATGAGATCCGGATCGCGATGGACTTGAACAATGGGGCGGCCTGGGGCTTCTATCTCCGCTTTATACGAAAGGATGTGACTGCCTCCCAGATCAAGTCGGGCGATTATGCCGTGCCGGATTATTTGAGGTGCCTCCCCCCTTTAGGCGCTACCCGAGGCGCCAGGGTCAAATCCGGAAAATGACGATAAGTCCCCCGGACAATTTCCTTGGAAGCACGGTAGTCTCAGGCACCCCAATGGGCAGGAGTCCTCACCAGGTTCAATGAAGCTGGCGCGTTTCCGCCGTGAACGGGGCAGATTGTCCGATTATTCTTATGCCTGCTTTCTCGGTCTTTCTTTATCCTTGGGCTCCGGGCGCGATCGGGAAGGGCTCATAGGTCTTGACGGTCGGCCCTTCTGTTCGATGAATTCCTCTTGCGGCTCGGTCATGGTGGACTTCTCGGTGTGTGGCTCCGGTTTAACACCCGCCTTTTTCTGTTTCTGTGAAGATGCCATAATTTTCCCCGATCCCTGCGACGTTTGCTAGCGCCAGATGCTTCGTCGTTCGAGCTTGCTCAGATTGTTCGAAATATTCGGATTTCCCTGCGACGAGAATCTCTCTGACGCACCTACAGGGGGAATCGCAGTCGCCTTGGTTGCTACGGTTCAGAAGGCTGCCTGAGCGCGCTGCCGGAAATCTCCTGATGCGACGCGGCTCTTTGCCTCGTTCCTCGCGTGGTTCAGCCGGGAGCGACCAAACCGTTGGTGCGGTCCGAACCATCGCGGGACCAGCGTCGCGGCCGAGGCACATCGCAGGCAACGGCCTATCACCGCAGAGGTTGCCGTTATGAATGCAAGCACGAAGACTGGTGTTCTGAAATCTCCTCCTATCGTGCTAACGATTGGCCATTCCACTCGCACGCTAGATGAATTTATTCATCTCCTCCAGGCACACGCTGTATCTCGTGTCGTGGATGTGCGAACGATACCGCGCTCTCGGCACAATCCACAGTTCAACAAGACGTCATTGCCGCAGGCATTGGAGAGAGTTGGCGTGGGATACATTCATCTGCCAGGCCTGGGTGGGCTGCGCCATGCCAAGGCTGATTCCCTCAACATGGGTTGGCGAAATGCCTCCTTTCGAGGCTACGCGGATTACATGCAGACGCCTGAATTTGAAAAGAGCCTCAAAGAGTTGATCCAATTGGCGAACCAGGACCGGCTCGCACTGATGTGCGCCGAAGCGGTGCCATGGCGCTGCCATCGTTCTCTCATCGCCGATGCCCTGCTGGTTCATGGAATTCAGACAGAGGACATCATGAGTCCAACTCATCGGCAGGTTCATTCACTCACGCCTTTTGCGAAGGTTCGCGGGCCCAAAATCACTTATCCGGCTGATCTTGCGCGCCGTCCCGCAAAGAAGCCATCGCCCAAACGCTGAAGGAGACCTCAAATAATGGCTCCATGCTCCGCGCCGATCGGCGACCTCCTGCGGCGCGAGTTTTGATCATCATGCGCGTCTCTTCATTACATGCTTTCTCACTTCGATCCAGAATGTGGATACGATAACGACCGCGACGATCGCGATCCACAATGGGACTGAGAGAGCTGAAGTCTTCAGGTAAGAATGCAGAAAAGAAACCTCGGTAATCACCAGCGATAACGCAACCATCCCCAACAGCCACCCTGCTCCGAAGCGATTCGAAAAGAACCCCTGCTCCGTCAATGGTAGTTTCTCCTGCTTTAGGTTCAATGCGAGCAAGATATGGCCTAGCAGCCAGGTTACGAAGGCAGTCGTTTGAGCTAAAGTCGTGTCTCCGGTTCTGTAATACACAAACAGGTACAAGGCCGTAATGCCCATTGCGAGCCACACCCCGTCAGTGATGATCCTGAAAACAAGCTTTCTGCCCAAAAATTCATTGAGCTTGCGTACGCCCCGCCTGAGCACATCAGGCTCGGGAGCCTCTGTGACAAAAATCGTGGATGACGCCAAGTCCATCAGGAGTTCCGTCAAGATGATGTGTATCGGCGCGAAGGGGAACGGAATTCCGAGCGCCAACGGAACGAGGAAAATCGATAAAAGAATTCCCTTTGCCGTTAAGTAATAAGTCAATCCCTTGCGAAAGTTATCGAGCGCGGAGCGGGAAATGCCAATTGCTTCCACAATATGGACATAATTGTCATCGGTGAGAACGAGGTCGGACGCTTCCTTCGCCAGATCCGTACCGATCTCTCCCATCGCAATGCCGACATTTGCAGCTTTGAGCGCCGGAGCGTCGTTGACGCCGTCGCCAATAACCGCCACGGTTTCGCTATTGCGTTTAAGCGCCTCAACGAGTCGCAATTTTTGCGACGGAGAAATTCTCGCGAAGATACTGGCTTCCGCAAATACTCTTTCGAGTTTGGCGTCATCGAGCGTATCCAATTCGGCCCCGGTGACCACCCGTGTCGCCATCCCCAGCTCCCGGGCAATGGCCTGCGCCGTTGCCGGATGATCGCCCGTCACAATGAATGTCTTCACCGACGCACCGCGAAGCGCCCCGAGCGTCGCAGCCACTCCCGCGCGGACCGGATCGCTGAGGACGGCGAGCGCCAACAGTGACACGCGCCTGCCGCCTCCGGGACCGTCGGTTCGGCCATAAGCAACGACGCGCTTTCCATTTATCGTGGCCTCTTGGATCACTTCAGCCAGAATGCGGCTTCCGTCCATTCCCGCATTCTCCAGCACGCTTTCCGTCCTGCCGGCAATATAGTGAATTCGTTTACCCTCGACTTCATACTCAATCATTCGCCATGGCTGATCTTCGGAAAAACCGCCAAAGGCGACCGGTCTCTCAATTTCCAGAAAATCTCCGACCGCAAAACGAACCGCCTCATCCGTGGGGTCATTGCTGAAATGCGGCAAGGCATGAAGAATTGACCGCTTTAATTCAACACCCAATGCGTCGGGCGGAATGGCTTCGCCAGTCGGCAGAATAAAACGCTCGGCACGCATGGTGTTTTCAGTGATTGTCCCGGTCTTGTCTGTCACAATGGCAGTAACCTGTGAAAGGGACTCAACGCCACGAAGCCGTTTCACCACGAGTTTGATGCTCGCTAACTTGAACGACGCCAACGCCAGGGCCATCGTAATGATGATCGGAGGCTGGCCGGGAATCATCAGAAACGTCAAGGCCAACCAAGTGACAATCATTTCCTGCAAGCCAAGCCCTCGCAAGAAACCAATGGCCGGAATGACGATGCTCACGCCAACTGCGAAAAGGGCCAAGATCTTGGCCAATCGCGTCATCGCTTCCTGCAAAACGGTTCTCTCCTTGCCTACCCGGGTAATCCCGCCAGCGATCTTTCCCAATTCGCTTTCGGCCCCGACGGCGGTGACTATGGCCTTTCCTTCTCCATTGAAGACGGTGGTGCCCGCGAAAATCATCGTGCAACGTTCAGCAAGCGGCGTGTTGGCATCGAGAACGGCATCCGCCATTTTCTCGACCGGAAGCGACTCTCCCGTTAGTGAGGCCTCACCGAGAGACAAGCCGAATGACTCAATCAGACGAGCGTCAGCCGGGATATGGAGCCCCTCGGTCAGAATCAGAATATCGCCGCAGACGACATCGCGCGCCGCCACGTACCGGGGCTCTCCATCACGGATGACCCTCGCGGTCGGCGACGTCAGCTTCCGCAAATGCGTCATCGTCCGGTCCGTGCGGTATTTGTTCACAAATTCGACAGCGATATACGCTGCAACCACGAATATCATGACAACCGCTTCTGCGGTCTTGCCAAAAAGAAGTGAGAATCCGCCAATCGCGAGCAGGACTATCATCATCGGCTCGCGCACGCCTTCGAGGATGAGATCGAAGGCGCCGGCCGGGCGGATTGCTTCGATCTCATTCGCCCCATACCTTATCCGATTCTCTCTTGCCTTCGAGGAAGTCAGTCCATGTCCCGCATCAGTGCCGAATGACTTTAAGACGCCCCCTGCCGGCTGTGTCCAAAAGTGATCCATAGCGTTTGACCATCACGCCAGCTTGTCCGCCAGGCCGTTGAGCATGCGGATGCCCGGCCATCTCTGAAACCAGCCTACATCGCCTGGCGACGTGGCCGAATGAAGTTGAGCCCCTTTTCCCTTGAAAGTCATGGGGTCACCTCAAAATCCATTGACCCATGGCGGCCATCAGCAAAACGACAAGCCATGGTGGTGTTTTCCACCACTGTAACAATCCGAAGGCGGCGGCTACGGCAGCCACGTCACGCCCATGATGCACACCGGTCACCCAAACCGGATTGTAGAGCGCCGCCAGGAGGATGCCGACCACCGCAGCATTCGCTCCACGCAAGGCGGCCTGTGCCCAAATCTTGACCCGTAGTTGACGCCAGAACGGAAGCGCGCCGGCGATCAGGAGCCATGCCGGAAGAAAAATCGCGAGCAAACACCACAAACCTCCCAGCCACGGATGCGAACCGGAATGAATCACCGTTCCCAGGTAAGCAGCGAAGGTAAACAGCGGCCCGGGCACCGCTTGAGCCATTCCATAGCCGGCCAAAAAAGCGTTATCATCGACCCAGCCGTTTGGAACAACCCCGGCGTGCAATAAAGGCAGGACAACATGACCACCGCCGAAGACTAGTGATCCAGCACGATAAAAATTATCGAAGACGAGGAGGGCTTTGCTTCCCGTGGCGGACACGAACACGGGCAGGAAAATCAACAGCAGCAAAAACACGCAGAGAATGGCGCCAGCGATAAGGTGATGTTTCCAGTCTGCGCGTTCCGCATTTTGGGCGAGGGAGATTTCCTTCCGATAAAGCCACCAGCCGATCACGCCTCCGCCAACAATGATCCCAATTTGAACCAAGGCATTCGGAACAAAAAGAAGCAATGCTGCCGCCACAATGGCAATGGTCAATCGGGTTCGATCCGGGCAAAGATTGCGCCCCATCCCCCACACGGCTTGTGCCACGACCGACACCGCCGCCAACTTCAAGCCGTGCAACCAGCCTGCGTGTTGCAGGTTGCCAAGCGCCGAGACGCCGTAGCCAAATAAGATCATCACAACAGCGGCGGGCAACGTGAAACAAAGGGACGCCAGGAGGGCACCCAGCCACCCTGCCCGGTGCATTCCCAAAGCGAAGGCAACCTGGCTACTCGCCGGGCCTGGAAGAAACTGGCAGAGCGCAACCAAATCGCCATAGTCCGAGTCGTCGAGCCAACGACGTTTGCTGACAAATTCCTCGCGCATATAACCCAGATGCGCCACGGGCCCGCCGAATGAAATACACCCTAGGCAGAAAAATGCCGCCATGATTTCAAGAAGCCGGCCCGCGAGCGGATTCTGAAGTCTACGGTCGGGCGTAGACTTCGCTGGCGTAGGATGAAGTGAGATTTCGGACATCTTTTCCCTCCCCGGTTTTCCCACCGAAAGAGTGCGTCATTTGGATTGCGGAATTCTGTTTACGAAAATCGTAATTGATCCGTGGGGAGAACATTGTCAAATGGAAACTTTTGCTCCTGATTCGAACCTTCCGATTTTCCCGGACCTACCCCGAAACTGAAGATTTTATGGATCGGACTATTTCGAACTCTTCGCCACCTCGCTAAAAAGCTCACGGAGCTTTGCACGAGCTTCCTTCAAAGCCCTGCGACCGGCTGGAGTGATCTTGTAAAGGCGCCTGCGGGTTCCGTCTGCCGCGTCCTTTCCCGCGATCCAGCCATCCTTCTCCATGGCGCGCAGCATCGGATAGAGGGTGCCTGGGCTGATCTTGTAACCATGATGGCGCAATTCTTCGATCATCCAGTTTCCATAAACTCCTCCCACCGCTGCATGATGGAGAACATGCATCCGGATGAACCCACCAAGAAGGCGTTGCAAAGGTTTATCAAAAGAATCCATGCACGAAAGACGTTCCTTAATCACAGTGTTTCTGGGGTGCGCCACCGGAGAAAACATTACCCAATTTCACGAACGATATCCGACGACCATAGTCGAAATTCGACTGCCCTGCAAAATCTTTTGGAGCTCTCGGCCGGTGTATCGCGATCTTGATCCTCGGGCACTGATCATGGTCTCGTCAATTTCTACAGCCGCCATCAAATCCAATAACGATTTTCGTAAATAACTCCAGGAATGGCGGTTTTTATGAACATCATCACGCATTCATCACGTCGGGATTTCATTCGCAAAAACGGCCTGCTTGTTGCCGCGATTTCAACTTTTGGCGCAACGGGGTCGATTTTTGCCGCTGAAAAGGAGGAAGAAACGGCGGAAGAAGTATCCCCGGCGGAAGATCTCATGCGGGAGCACGGTGTCCTCAAACGGATTCTTTTAATTTACGGGGAAGTGATCCGGCGCATCGAAGCTAATGAGGAATTGCCGCCAGAGGCCATCGCGAAGTCTTCCAGAATCATCCGGGACTTTATTGAAGACTACCACGAGAAGCTGGAGGAGAACTTTTTATTTCCACGGTTCGAAAAGAAAGGGGTGCTGGTCGATCTTGTGACTATTCTGCGCGAACAACACCAGGCGGGGCGAAGTGTTACGGATATTACGATGAGCCTCGCGAACCTTCAGGCGCTCAAGGATGCGGGAAGCCGGCGAAAACTGGTCCAGTCCATGCATCAATTTATCCGCATGTATAGTCCGCACGAAGCCCGGGAAGATACGGTGCTCTTTCCTGCATTTCGTAAAATCGTGAGCAGAAACGAATATGATTCCCTGGGGGAGGAGTTCGAAAAGAAGGAACACGAGCTGTTCGGAGCGGATGGATTCGAAGTCATGGTCAATAAAGTTGCAGAAATCGAAAAAACGCTCGGGATCTACGACCTCTCACGGTTTACACCGAAAATATGAGAATGAAGCTATGTCATACCGCGGCGCACCCGGCTACCATTCTCGTTCGTCTGCTCGTGGGAGCCGTTTTTCTCTCCGAGGGAATTCAAAAGTTCTTGTTCCCCGCTGAACTCGGGGTAGGACGTTTCGCCAAGATTGGAATTCCCGCACCGGAAGTGATGGCGCCTTTCGTTGGAGTTGTTGAAATCGTCTGCGGTGCGGCCGTAATCCTCGGATTACTCACCCGAATTGCTGCGGCGCTCCTTTTGGTAGATATTTCGGTGGCGATCATTTCAACGAAGATTCCAATTTTGCTCGGGCATGGATTTGCAGGATTCAGCCTTCCGAAAATGACGAGCTACGGATTTTGGGCAATGGCACACGAAGCACGCACTGACTTTTGCATGTTTTTAGGCAGCCTATTTCTTATCATCGTCGGAGGAGGAGCTTGGTCACTGGATCGGCTCTTTTTCGCCAGATCAGTACACAGGGAGCGACAAGATCTCTCTTAGTGAGACTGCCGCCACACTACTACAGTGCGGCAAGGAGGAACTATGGTATGAAGGAATACCTGCTTGCGGTCGGATTCCACTGAAAGAGCGAAGAATCCACCGCCGCGCTCAACGCCAAAGTTCGGGTTCAACCGAGAAAATGCGGATTTTCCGTTGTGGAGTCGTATTCAGCGCTTGTCTTGTAAAGCTCGAACTTTCCAGCCTTGGCGACTTTGGCGGTCTTCGCGAGCAATGCAGCGACTTCCTTTTCGCTCATGGGGCGGAACTTTTGAACGGTGTTTATCGCCTGCTCCAGGATCTTCATGGAATCACACCCGGTGATGACGACGCTCGTCGGCAGATTCAATGCATAGTTCAGGCACTCCTCGGGAGAGACCGTCTTGCTGGTGAGAATCTCGCCCCCGCCCATCGGCTTCATCCCGAGAACGCCGATCTCCTCCTTTAGAAGAACGGGAAGCACCAGCCGCTGGAAACTGTTGAAGTGCGCGTCCATGACGTTGAGCGGCATTTGAACGGCGTCGAACCGGACATCGTGCTGACGAGCCGCTTCCAACATCTTGAGATGGATCTCGGGGCTTTTGTGGCCCGTGAAACCAAGGTAACGGAACTTCCCGGCCTTCCGTGCCTCGGTCACGGCCTCCATCGCCCCTCCCGGCGCAAAAACACGCTCGATATCGCTCATGCGGATCACTTCATGAATCTGCATGAGATCGACGGAATCGGTCTGCAGACGCCGCAGCGATTCGTCGATCTGCCGGGCGGCGGCCGCTTTGCTCCGGCCGTCAAACTTCGTCATCAGAAACGCCTTCGCGCGATACCCGTCGCGCAATGCCTTCCCCATCCAAACCTCGGAAGCACCGTCGTGATAGTCCCAGCAGTTATCCAGGAAATTAATTCCGCGATCGAGCGCCGTGCGAATGATCCGGATGCTTTCCTTTTCGCTCGGAACCCCGATATGCCAACCGCCCACGCCTACGGCTGAAACCTTCTCCCCGGTCTTGCCCAGCTTTCGATACGGAATGCCATCCTTGCTTTCGACAGCCAGACTCGCTCCTTCGCCGATTCCAAAGAACAATCCTGCGGCCAGGGCCATCCGGACAAACTCCCTACGGGAAATTTCCGAAGTGAGTGAGTTCGTGCCATTGACGACTCGGGAAGATTTTGACGTTTGCACATCCCCTAAAACGAATGCCGACGGCAAATCGGGGGGATGGCTCCCGAAAAGCGAGCGGAACTCAAGAGGCGGCGGCTTCCGGCTCTGCGCTTCGAACACGCTGCCGGGCGGTTTTGAGCAAACGGGCCTCCCTTTCACGGGCGATCATGCGCGATAGCTGAAGCAATTCTTCCTCGGTAATGTCCACGAAGGAATCCAGATTCCTCAATGCTTTGACGATGTCCTCATGGGACGTTTCAAGCCCCAGAGGATGCGGCTTCAATGAAAGATTTTTCCTCCCCAACGCCGCCGGATAACGCCTCCACTTAAAACCCCAATTAAACAAAATGGCGACCCCCACCATAATCAGAACATTGATCAGCACGGGAAACACCACGAACTTGAAGCCAAGCGCATGAACGGCATCTCCCCCCAATACCGCCGTCAAAGCGGTCGCTCCACCGGGCGGGTGGATGCACTTCAACTGATGCATCAACAGGATTGAGATGCCAAGCGCCGCACCCGCCGCCAGTCCTTCGTACGGTATGCAGCGATAGCACAACACTCCGACAAAAGCCGAAAACACATTTCCAGCGATCACCGGCCATGGCTGCGACAACTGCCCGTGCGGCACCGCAAACAGCAGCACACCGCTGGCTCCCATGGACGCGATCAGGCACATGGCGCCTTGCAGCCCAAGAGCCTGGCGCGTCACCCATATCAGCGACACAATGGCGATCAAGCCACCCAGCGCGGAGAGAATCTTCTCCCGATAAGAAACGGCACTGAGCTCAACTCCAATGATTGATAGCAGTGTCTTCAATGTGCGTTAGTGAATATTTAAAGAATGAATCCCCTCATTCTCTCGTTACCAATCTCCAGATTGGTAATGCCATTGTCCCCGATCTCTGGTTCGAAAGCCTTGTCATCTCGTGCAGGGTCCCGGAACGAAGAAGGTTGCGAAACTGGAGTTTCGAAGACATGGGCGTTCCCAAACAGAGTTTGGGAACGAGGAGGCAATTCTGTAATACTCGATTCAGTTACAGATAACGATCCGTCACAGCCCCTTCCGAAGCCGAACTGCAGAGTTTCGCGTACTTGGCAAGAACCCCGTGAGTATAACGCGGCTTGGGCGCTTTCCACTTGGCGAGCCGCTTGGCGATCTCTGCCTTGGAAACCTCCAGGTTGAGCGTGCGTTTTTCGGCATCGATGGTGATGCGGTCGCCATCCTTAACGATGGCCAGCGGGCCGCCGACAGCGGCTTCGGGCGTGATGTGCCCCACGACAAAGCCGTGGCTGCCGCCGGAGAAACGCCCATCGGTGATCAGCGCGACATCCTTGCCGAGCCCCTTGCCCATGACGGCGGAGGTTGGCCCGAGCATTTCCCGCATGCCAGGACCGCCCTTGGGCCCTTCGTAGCGGATGACAATGACGTCGCCCTTCTTCACGGTGCCGTCGAGGATCGCCGTCATTGCCGGCTCTTCGCCGTCAAACACGCGAGCACGACCGGTGAAGGAGAGCCCTTCCTTGCCCGAAATCTTGGCGACGGCTCCCTCGGCGGCGAGGTTTCCGTAGAGAATGACCAGGTGGCTGTCTTTCTTGATCGGGTTGGAAAGCGGGCGAACAATGTCCTGCCCTTTTGCGTAAGGCTTCACGCTGGCGAGGTTCTGCTTGAGCGTTTTGCCGGTGACGGTAAGGCAGTCGCCATGCAGCAGCCCCGCCTTGAGCAGCGTCTTCATGAGCGGCTGGATACCGCCGATCGCGACAAGCTCGGCCATGAGGTATTTGCCGCTCGGCTTGAGGTCGGCCAGCACGGGGACTTTCTTCCCGATGCGGGTAAAGTCGTCGATGCTCAGTTTCACGCCGCAGGCGTGAGCCATGGCAAGGAGGTGCAACACGGCATTGGTCGAGCCGCCCAAGGCGATCACGACCGTGATGGCGTTTTCGAACGCCTTGCGGGTCATGATGTCGAGCGGTTTGATCCCCTTCTTGAGCAAGTTGACGACCGCCGCGCCTGCATTGCGGCAGTCAACGATCTTCGCTTTGGAAACGGCGTCCTGCGCGGAGCTTCCGGGCAACGACATCCCCAGGGCTTCGATGGCGCTGGCCATGGTATTGGCGGTATACATGCCACCGCATGCGCCGGGGCCGGGGATGGCGGTCTCCTCGATCAACTCCAACTCCGCGTCATCAATCTTGTGGTTGGCATGGGCGCCCACCGCCTCGAACACCGAGACGATATCGAGCTTCTTCTTGGACAACTCCTCAGCGCGATCCTTGTTGATCCGGTTGGCCGCGAGGATTCCGGTCAGACAGCCTGGCAAAATAGTGCCGCCGTAAACAAACACCGCAGGGCGGTTCAACCGCGCGATGCCGATGATGCACCCGGGCATGTTCTTGTCACAGCCGCCAATGGCCACCACGCCGTCAAAGCCTTCGCAACCGACAACGGTTTCAATGGAATCGGCGATCACCTCGCGCGAAACGAGGGAATACTTCATCCCCTCGGTCCCCATCGAGATGCCGTCGGAAATGGTGATGGTTGGAAAAATGACCGATTTGCCGCCTGCGCCATCCACGCCCGACGCCGATTCCAGCGCCAGCTTGTCGATGTGCAGGTTGCACGGGGTTACCTGGCTCCAAAGCGAAGCGACGCCGATCTGCGGTTTCTTGAAATCTTCGCGGGTGAAACCAACCGCATGAAGCATCGCGCGGCTCGCGGCGCGGTCCGCGCCATCCACAACCTGGGATGAAAATTTGCGCAGGTCGTTCTTTGCTTTAGGGGCTTTGGATTTTTTTCTGGCGCTCATGAAATGCAAGGTAAGCGGGAACGATAAAGCAGGTCTCCCGACTTCTGCCAAGATTTTATCCCGCACTGCGATATTGGCGGGGAAATATCAAGGCTTGCGGGGCGCGTCCCGCCGTGCTGCGATTTCCCCGGCGGCGCGGAGTTTGAACACGTCGATGTGAGCCGAAAGCGCGTGAATTTCGATACAGAGCGATTCGAGATTCGGGGTGGGGAGGATCGCAGCGTCCAGTTCAAACAATAGGATGCCAAGGCATTCCGCGAGTCCTTCGGCACTTTTTGCGTGAAAAATGTTGTTTTCGGCAGTCTTCATGGGCTTGGCAGCTTTAATAAACAAAACGGCCACCTCGATTGCTCGAAGGTGGCCGGGAGTTGATAAGCCGTAACCAAACAGCCGCGACAGCCTTTAGCCGCAAGGCCTGGACATACGCCGCCGCCTCCCGACCATATATGAGCCCGGAAACGGCAATAGGTTTTCGGCTATTGCCAGCCGTTGGTTACGGGGTTATCAAGTCCCGGCTGACTCTCGCCAGCACTCGAAAGTTCCCGTCTTCAGGCGCTGAAGGCAAGGAAAAAACCGAAAACTGCGGTGTGATGCATCTATATCAACGCCGCAATCCACGCGCTACTGTCCCCCGAACAGCCAATCGTTGCCCCGTTGATTGTATGGAGCGAGGATTCCCTGCCGCTCCCATTCGGCCAGTTTGCGTTCGCAAGCCTCGCGCACATCGGCATAGCTATCGTATTCCTGCCGCGCGCCCCCGCACCGCTCCTGATGCAGGCGCTTGAATTTTTGCTTCCTTGGTTTGTCGAACTCTTCCGTGTCTGTGAGATCTTTCGAATTCATGACAGGTGTATTACACCCGATGCGAAAGATGTCTACAGGCCGCCGGACTGATTGCGTCAAATCGCTTTTGAGACGATCAGTAAGTCAAGAAAAGGCCGCGCAAGCACGAGTTGTTGAGAAGAAGAAATAGAGGGCCTTTGGCCATAGACGGCGGCGTCGTGGAACTCCGCCCTGCATCTACCGCGCGGCAAGCGCGCGCAGGGCGCAAGCATCTAGTGTGAAATACCCTCCAACCGGAGGGCGGAGCTCCGCGACGCCGCCGCACTCCCTTGCAGCCGACGGCTCACTTTTTCTCAATTCGTCAACACAGCCTAAAGGATCAACATGCAGTCGCCGTAACTATAGAAACGGTACCCCTCCCTCACTGCTTCCGCATAGGCCTCCATGACGAACTCCCGACCCGCAAGGGCGGAGACGAGCATGAGGAGCGTCGACTTCGGAAGATGAAAGTTGGTGAGCAGCGCTCCCGTCGCGCGGAATCGATACCCCGGGTAGATGAAGATGTCGGTGCTCCCCTCCCCCGGCGGGACCGCCCCATTGTTCTCGCGCGCACAAGCTTCCAGGACGCGCAGGCTGGTGGTGCCGACCGCCACGACGCGCTTTGCGGCGGCGATGGCTTCCCCGGTCTCCGTGGAAACGGAGAATCGCTCCCGGTGCATGAGGTGATCGGTGATGCAATCCACCTGCACCGGCTTGAAGGTCCCGACTCCGACATGAAGCGTGACGAAGGCATGAGGGATTCGCGCGAGGAGATCCGGGGTAAAATGCAGCCCGGCGGTCGGCGCGGCGACAGCTCCCGGGGCGGAGGCGTAAACCGTCTGGTAGCGTTCCTCGTCCGCCGCCTCGCTCTCGCGCTCGAAGTATGGCGGAAGCGGCAGGCGGCCCACGGCATTCAGATCGACCGGCCCGGAAAACGCCACCCGGCGTTCGCCGCTTTCGAGCACCTCCAGGACGATCCCCTTAACGCCGCCCACCGTCACGGTGCGGCCCTCGCGCATTTTGCGGCCCGGCTTGACGAGACACTTCCAGACATCCTCCCCCTCTGCCTCCAGAAAAAGAAGCTCCACCTTGCCGTCGTCGGAGAAGACCCGCGCGGGAATCACTCGGGTGTTGTTGAGCACAACAAGATCCCCTTCGCGCAGGAAGCTGGAGAAATCCCGAAAAGAGCGATGCTCGATCCGCTGCCCGTCGCGGTGCAACACCATCATGCGTGAGTCCTCCCGGCGCGCGAGAGGGTACCGCGCAATCAACACTTCGGGCAGGGCATAATCATAATCGCTGGTAAGGAGACTCATCGGAGCGCGATACGGTGCCTCAAGCGAAAGCCGCGAACAAGCTGCTTTCCCCCGCTTTCCGATAGTTTGAAAATTTTTTGCACAAAAAACTAGATCGCCCACGGTCCCCGCGTTTACCCTAAGCCACGGCGATGGGGTGTGGGTTTGGCACAGAGGTTATGCCTCGACGTAAGTTGCTTGCGACTAGCGAATTGTATCAGGGTCGCTCCAAATCATCGCCAACTTACCCGAATTGTACCCGATCTCCGGTAACGGGTCGGACGAGCTGGCGCCAGAGGCTGAGCCGGGATGCTAAGAAAGGACAAAGCGTATCTTTGGATGCGATGAGTTCCTGACTGCAAAGCACCCGCGCCCGGCGGATCGCTGCTACTCTCCGCACTCGGTATCGGTTTTCGATTTGATGGAACTACTGCCCACCAAACACCAATGCTTGCACACCTGACATCACTTCCCGGGCTCTCGCTCCCGATCCTCGCCGTCGCCGGACATATCCAGGTCTTCCTGCAGGACCTGTCGACCGTCATGATCGTCGCGGGCATCGTCACCATTCTCTTTCGGCAACTCAAATTGCCGGTCGTGCTCGGCTATATTTTGGCGGGCCTCATCATCGGGCCACATACCCCCCCGTACACCCTGATCGAAGATCGGAAGACCATCGAATCGCTTTCGGAGCTTGGGGTCATTCTCCTGATGTTCTCGCTTGGGCTTGAGTTCAGCCTGCGAAAACTGGGCGACGTGGGGGCTACGGCCGTCATTGGCGCCACGGCGGAAATCCTCCTGATGGCCTTCCTCGGGTATGAGATCGGCCTTCTTTTCGGATGGTCCAAAGTCAACGCGATCTTCCTGGGAGCCATCCTTGCGATGTCGTCCACCACGATCATCATCAAGGCGCTCAATGAACTTGGCCTGACCAAGGAACGCTTTGCGGGCCTGATATTCGGCATTCTGATTGTCGAAGACATCCTGGGGATCGTCATTCTCGCGCTCATCTCCGGCTTCGCTGCGACCGGTTCGCTCGCACCCAAGGAGATCGGCATCACCGTGGTCCAACTGAGCGCCTTCCTCGGGGTCGTCCTCGTTGCGGGGTTGATCCTCGTTCCCCGGCTGCTCGATTATGTCGCAAGGTTCAAGAGCAACGAGATGCTGCTCCTCACGGTCATCGGGCTCTGCTTCGGTATCTCCCTGCTTGCCTTGAAGATGGGTTACAGCGTCGCGCTCGGCGCGTTCCTCATCGGAGCCGTCATCGCGGAAGCCCGGCAGATCGCCAAGATCGAGATGCTGATGAACCCGGTGCGCGACCTCTTCAGCGCGGTGTTCTTCGTCTCCATCGGGTTGTTGATCGACCCCAACGAAATGCTCAAATACTGGGCGCCCATTCTGGTCATCACCGGCGCGGTGGTCTTTGGCAAAATTATCGCCTGCTCCGTCGGGAGCTTTGTGGCGGGCAACGACATCCGCACCTCCCTGCGGGTCGGCATGAGCCTTGCGCAGATTGGTGAGTTCTCCTTCATTATCGCGGGGCTCGGGCTGCACTTCAAAGTGGTCGATCCTTTCATTTACCCGATTGCGGTGGCCGTCTCGGCCATCACCACCCTGTTGACTCCCTTCCTGATCAAAGCCTCCGATCCGCTGGCCGACTGGATCGACAAGCACGCACCGGTGTCGTTCCACCGGATGACGGATGCCTACAGCCGCTGGCTCGGGGCCGTCTCCGAGAAACGGCGCGGCAACATCGGGATGAATCTTCTTCGCAAATGGGGGCTTCAGATCGGCCTCAATCTCCTGCTGATCACCGCGGTCTTCATCGCGGCGGCAGCCATGCGCAAGCATGCCATCGCCTTCTGGCCGGAAGCCCCGATCGGCGAAAACGGCATCAAGGCCATCCTGTGGCTGGGCGCAATGATCCTGAGCCTCCCGATGTTCATCGCCGTTTTCCGCAAGCTTCAGGCAGCGGGGATGCTGGTGTCGGAAATGAGCGTCACCCGCGCTGCGGCAGGGCAAAACACCGCGCCTCTTCGCGGTCTGATCTCCACCACCGTGGTGGCCGGCGGGTGCGCCGCCCTCGTGCTGCTGACGCTGCTCCTGAGCTCCACCATCCTGCCCTCACGCAATATGTTGATCGTGCTCGGCCTCGCGTTGGTCGTCGCGGTGATCCTCCTGCGCCGCGCCTTCGTGAGAGTCTACGCAAAGGCGCAGATCGCCCTGATCGAAACCTTCGAGCAAACGCCCGAGCATCATCACGCCCACGAGGAGGAACCAGTCGTCCCGCTTCCGCAAATGCTCCGTGAAGCCCAATTGCTGACCGTCGCCATCGAGTCGGCATCGTGGGTCGTCGGCAAGATGATCGCCGATCTTAAGCTTCGCACGAAGACGGGCGTCAGCATCGTGGGCATCGAACGTCGGGGAAACAACATCATCAACCCCGGCCCCGAAGAGGAATTGCTCGACGGCGACCGCGTCTTGCTGCTCGGCACCGGAGAGCAACTCAAAGCGACGGAAGAGCTGCTGCAAGCCACGGCAGCCGTATAGAGAGCGCTTCACCGAGCGTCTCGTGTAACCCAGATGCGAGGGTAGGCAAGGTAGCCCGCTCTCGCCGAGAGCGCGGGATGGGTTAATCAATCGCGTTTAACATCCATCCCCGCAGGACAGGCTGCTGGTATTGGGATGCGGCTCCCATGAACCACGGGAGCCGATACCCGCGCTCGACGGCGCGAGCGGACCACCGGTGCTGCCGCACCCGTCATGCCCCTACCCTCGCCGATCAATCCCCGCTTTCGATGCCCCGGATCAGGCATTCCTGCACAAATCCGTAAAAATGAATCTGGAAGAGCGCCAGTTCGCGCTCGTTCTGTAGCACTGGAGAAACGGCGCGCTCCATGTCGGCATCGGTGACTTCGAAACGGGCGGCCAGCGCAAGCCGGGCTTGATTGAGGGCGCTCAACCAGGCATCCACGTGCTCCAAGTCGATGGTAAGCGTCTCCGTCGCTTCCAACTGTTGTAGATCGCCCTTCACCGTGGAGGTCGCGCTCTCGAACCACTCCCGCAGGCCGGGCTCGACGTATTCACGCCACTCCTCCCGAATCTCCTGATCTGCGGATGGCTCCGGATAGAGCCGTCTGTTGGCGGCGGAATTCTCCCCCGGGTCCGCCGCCTCGGGGATGGCCATGAACAGACCAATCAGGGGCGGCTCCAATGCGGAGATAATAAATGAACCTTCCTCGGTGCGCTCGATCTGCAAAAAAACTCCTCCTTTTAGAACTGTCCTGATGGCCCGGGGTCTCAGGGCCTTAGATCGCCTTCTCCAAGGTCGCAAGGAGCAGGTACGAATGCAACTGCTGGATGTAAAACTCCGCCCGCTCCCGGGGCCCCGTCCAAACCACTGAGCGTCCCTGATGGTGTACCTCCAGCATGTGCTTGGTGGCCCGGTCGGTTGAATAGCCGAAGACCCGCTTGAAGACCATGGTGACATAGCTCATCAGGTTGACCGGGTCGTTATGCACGACCACGTTCCACGGGATGTCGAGGGCGACCTTTTCTTCAGTTTCTGGAGCAGTCTCAATCATGCGATGGCAAAATCAAAGGGGTGGCGAGGCAACCGGCGAGGATCTTTTCCTGAAGCTCGTGCATTTCGGCGGCTTCAGCCTCGGTTTTGTCCTCAAATCCGTTGAGGTGCAGTAACCCGTGCACGATGTACCGCGCGAGTTCTTCTTCAAGAGGCCGCCCATAAAGGTTCGCGTTTTCCCGGGCCGTCTCGGTGCTGATGACGATCTCCCCGTGGTCGAAGGTAATCACATCGGTGGCTCCGGGGATCTCCATGAAATCGCGGTGTACCCGGGCGATGGTGGCATCGGAAACAAAAGTCACTTCCACCTCCCCCAGCGTGGGCAGCGGGGCATTCCCGTGCCGAGGGTGCTTCAGGCACTCCTCAAGAGCCACAGGAGCAAACCGTTTGAGCCAGGGAAAGGGAATCGCGACCTTTCGCTGGCGATTGTGCAGTGAGATTTCCAACGCTTAAAAAGTTCGTGCGGGGGTTTCCTTCAATCCCGGCGATCAGGCCGCCGGAACCGGCGAAGCCACGTTCCCGTCTCCCTGTCCGTCCGAGGATTTCCCTTCGACGTTCTGCTTGGGATAGGCGACCCGGCTGTGGAGCATGCTCAACAGCGTCGATTTGAAAGTCGCGGCAATAATCTTGAGTTCCTTGAGAGTGAGATCGCAATCGTCGAGCTGTCCCCCTTCGATCCGGGCCGAGATAATATCCTGAATCATCTGGTCCACCCGCTGAGGGGTCACCTTCTCCAGGCTCCGCGACGCGCTTTCCACACAATCAGCCAGGGAAATAATAGTGCATTCCTTAGTCTGCGGCAGCGGCCCCGAGTAGCGGAAGCTCTCTTCACGAACTTCGGGAATGTCTTCCTCCCGAATGTTCATGATCTTACCGCCCTGCCGTGCGTCCTCCTGCTGCTGGAGCGCCCTCTGATAAAAATACCAGACCAGCGAGGTGCCGTGGTGCTGCTGGATGACGTCAATGATCTGCTTCTTGAGTTTGTACTTGAGCCCGAGGTCAACCCCCTCCTTCACATGCGCGATGATGATCAGCGCGCTCATCGTCGGGGCAAGATCGTTGTGCGGGTTGCGCTCCGCCATGTTCTCGGTGAAATACTCCGGCTTCACCAGCTTGCCGATATCATGAAAGTACGAGCAGACGCGGGCCATCGTGGCGTTGGCGCCGACGGCTTCCGCGGCGGCCTCGGCAAGATTGGCCACCACAAGGCTATGATGATAGGTCCCCGGAGCCTCGATGGTCATCCGCTTAAGCAGCGGGTGGTTGAGGTCGGCGGCTTCCAGCCAGGAAATATCGGTGGTGATCCGGAAGAGGCTCTCCAGGATCGGGAGCGCTCCGCTGACAAGAATGGCGGTGATCACTCCGCTGCCGATGGTGGCAACGCTCTGGAGCACAAGGACTTTCCAGTTGATGTTCTCGATCACGATCGGCCCGATCAGGCCGAACATGATGGCGAGCACCCAGGTTGCAAGGCCGACAAACACCCCCGCGCGAATCAAACGGCTCCGCTGCCGTACCTGAAGAGTTACAAAAACCGCGATAAAACCGGTGATCAGGCTGATGACGATGAAAACCGCCGGATTGATGCCGCGCACCACGATAGAGCCCCAAAGACTGACGAAAATCGCCGCGAAAATACCGTGATTTTTCCCCAGAAGTACCGAGAGCACCAGCGGGGCGAAGGCGAAGGGGATTAGAAGCGGCCCCAGGCTCCGATCGATGGTTCCGTTCAAGGAGAGAAGCAAAATCCCCTTGATGACAGCAAGATGCGTCAAGCAGACCCCCAGCACCAGCACCAGTCGGGAATTGCGGGCGTAAGTCTCGGGATGATTAATCCAAAGCTGGGCGACCGCCGTGAGGAAAATCAGCAGGCTCGTGAAAAAAGCCTCGGTGCGGCGCGGCTCGGCGCTGGTATAAATCAGGGCCGCCAGGCCGGCAACAAAGGCGATAAAAATCAGCATCTTCAGGCCGAAAGACCCCTCCACGCTTTGAAGCATCTCGCTGCTGGCTCGGCGGCGGCGGGATTTCTGGGAGGCTAGCCCCTTCTTAACAAGACGTTGACGTTCGAAAAATTCAAACATGACAAGAATTCAAAACCCTTAGTCCTGGCGGGGAGCGACGTCTCCCGACCGATGGCGTTTATAGGCCCTTACGATCTGACGGACCAGTTCGTGCCGGACCACGTCGCGCTCTTCAAACGTCGTGAAGGCGATCCCCTTCACGTCCTTGAGCGCCTGAACCCCCTCGATCAACCCCGAACGCTTGTTGCTGGGGAGGTCGATCTGGGTGGTGTCACCCGTGATGACGCATTTGGAGTCGACCCCAAGACGCGTCAGGAACATCAGCATCTGTTCGGTGGTTGTGTTCTGGGCTTCGTCGAGAATGATGAAAGCGTGGTTGAGGGTACGCCCGCGCATGTAGGCCAGCGGAGCGATCTCGATAATGTTCCGCTCCACGTAACGCTCCCGCTCATCGTCCTCCAGCATGTCCTGGAGAGCGTCGTAAAGCGGGCGCAGATACGGGGCGATCTTCTCCTTGAGATCTCCCGGCAAAAAGCCAAGCGCCTCCCCGGCTTCCACGGCGGGACGGGTCAGGATGATCCGGTTGACCTGCTCCTTCCTGAGCGCGACCAGCGCCATCGCCATGGCGAGGTAGGTCTTTCCGGTCCCGGCGGGGCCGAGGCCAAAAACGAGGTCGTGCTCCTGAATCGCCTGCACGTAGGCCCGCTGGGTCGCCGTTTTCGGGACGATGGGCGAGCGGCGAGGCGAGGTCACCAGCTTTGTGTCGAGCAACTCACGGAGTTCGCCGCTTCCGTTGGGCTCGATGACGGACATAAGCGCGTAATTGAACTCGTGCCGCCGGATCGGCATCCCCCCCTGGCGGGCCCGTTCCAATTGCTCGAAAACCCGTTTGGCGCGTTCGATATTCTCCGTTTCTCCTTCAAGACGCACCCATCCCTCCCGCGTCGTGACGCGCACGGAAAGCGCCTCTTCGAGGGTTTTGAGCAGCTTCAAATCTCCCGCATAGAGGGATTGAAGCGCCCTGGCATTCTCAAACTGCAAGGTCTGACTTTCCGGCATGGTCGGTAAAGGAGGTTACCGGACCTACGCCCAGTGTCAAACCCGGCGTTTCGCCCACCTCCTTAACGGGGCACGTCCGCGAGACGTGAAGAGATTACGGAGCAACGATGCCCCGCCTGATCGCAAAATGGGTCAGTTGCACGGCGTCATGGAGATCGAGCTTCCGCATGATCCGCTCCCGATATTTCTCCGCCGTCTTGACGCTGATATCGAGCGCCGAAGCCATCTCCTTGGTGGAATGCCCCTCCGCAATCAGGCGTAGCGCGGCAATCTCCCGTTCCGTCAAAGGGTGTCTCCCTGGCTTGAGCGTGCGCTGCGCTTCTTCGATGAGGGGCGAGAAGTACGTTCCGCCGGAAACAACCGTGCAGACCGCCCCCTGAAGAATCTCCAGGGCGTCCCGCTTGAAGATAAACCCGTGAACGCCCGCCACCGTGAAGGTGCGGGCGAAATCAGGATGATCCCAGCGCGAGAAAACCAGCAGTCGGATCGACGGAGAGATCGTTTTAACGGCTTGGACAAACTGGGAAGGCTGCAGTCCGTTCACCGCCGCATCCATGATGATCAGGTCTGGCGATTCCTGCCTACAGAAACAGAGCGCATCTTCCGCCGAAGCGCACTCACCCACCACCTCAAACCCGGGCCAGTCGCGCATCAGCAGGCGCAACAGTCCGGAGATCGCGGCTTGATCATCGACAATCAATACCTTGCTTGCAGCAAGGTCGTCCTTCGCTTTCGGCAATAGTGGTTCCATGCAAGGGTAGGATTTAGCCTTCATCGCCCCCGTCATGGCCCCCGCCACAAATTACGGATTGGATGAACAGCATGCAACCATCGGAACTGAAGCCGAAGCTGACCGTAAGATTGGTCCCTTGCAGTAAAACCCCGATTGGAGTTTCAAGATTTTAGAAGAAGTGCTCGGGGGGGGACTTGAACCCCCATGCCTTGCGGCATACGCCCCTCAAACGTACGTGTCTGCCATTTCACCACCCGAGCCTTGTGCGATGGGCCGTTAGTTCTACCACGGGTTTTCAGGGGCGCAAGCGACTTTTTTCAAAACTTGAGAATTTCTTTTTCCGGCTGAAACTACCGCCATGCCCCAAGCAGGAAACCCGCCCCTTCCATCTTCGGAAGTCCCTACCTCCCCGGATGATACCGAAGCCTCCGGGGAGCCGGAGCCGTGGCTGAAGATCGATTTCCATCTCCACGCCAGCGAGGATCCGCTTGATGAGCTGGAACACTCCGCGATCGATCTCCTGCACCGCGCCCACGCCCTTGGCTTCGAGGCGCTGGCCATCACGCTCCACGATCACGTGCTGACCAAACCGGAAGTCTTCGAGACGGCGCGCCAACTCGGCATCCTGCTCATTCCCGCCGCGGAGATGCGTCTCGACGGAGCCGACGTGGTGATCGTCAACCTTTGCGAAGAGGAAGCGAGGGAACTGCGGCACCTTCGCGATCTGGAGGCGTTGCGGCGACGGCGGGGCGGCTCCGTTCTGATCTTCGCCCCTCACCCCTTTTATCTTATGGGCGGCTCCATCGGGAACCGGCGGCTCATCGAGCATATCGACCTTTTCGACGCCATCGAACTGAGTCACTTTCACACCCGGCTCCTGAATCCGAACCGGGCCGCGCTCCGCATTGCCCATCGCTTCAACAAACCGCTTCTGGCAACCTCCGACGCCCACCGGCTCGACTACTTCGGCCGTCATTACACCCTGGTAAAGGCGGAGCACAATGGAGACGACGCCTCGGCGGAGGCGATCTTCGATGCCATCCGAGCCGGAGCCTGCCGGACGGTCTGCCCGCCATACCCGATCTTCAAATTCCTCCAGTACGCATGGTGGGTGCTGGCGGAGCATGAGTTCAGGCTTCTCCAGGCGCGGCTCGCGGGCCATTGAGGCTGCAAAATCAGGGCGTTTCCCCGCAATCGCCGGTTGCAAATCGGCCTGTCGCCATGAATGATCTCCCGGCATTTCAAATTTTTTATGGCGAAACCAGTAGTGCTCATCATTCGTGACGGTTGGGGAATCAATCCACGTGGCCGCGTCCACGCGGAAGCGGACGGCAACACCACGCTCCTCGCGAAAACCCCTTTTCACGATCAGCTTTACGCCCGCTACCCGGGCGCGACCCTTAGCGCGAGCGGCCTGGATGTCGGGCTCCCCGCCGGGCAGATGGGCAACTCCGAAGTCGGGCACCTCAACCTCGGCGCGGGACGGATCGTCTATCAAGATCTCACCCGGATCAACAAAGCCGTGGCGGAAGGAAAGCTGCACGACAACCCGGTGCTCAAAGAAGCATTTTCAAAAGCCCGCAAGCCGGGAGCGAGGCTCCATTTTCTGGGGCTCGTTTCCGACGGCGGCGTGCACAGCCACCAGGAACATTTGATCGCCCTCGCCAACACAGCGCACGAAGCCGGGGTGAACGACATCATGGTGCATGCGATCACCGACGGGCGCGACTGCTCTCCGACCGGGGGCGCGGCCTCTCTCAAACACGTGGAACAGGGATTGAAGCCGAGCGGTGCGCAGATCGCCACCGTCGTCGGTCGGTACTTCGCCATGGACCGCGACCACCGCTGGGACCGCACCAAACTCGCCTGGGACGCCATCGTGCTGGGCCGGGGAACGTTCTCCCCGCTTTCCCCCTCGGAAACCCTGGGCGACCGCTACGGCGACGGCGTGACCGACGAGTTCATGCCCCCGCTCATCTTCTCGCACCCCAACGAACAGCGTGTGCGCACGGGCGACGTGGTGCTCTTCTTCAACTTCCGTGCCGACCGCGCCCGCCAGCTCTCGGAAGCGTTCCTGCGTCCGGATTTCGATGGCTTCGACCGCGAGGTCACCCCCAAGGTGAGCTACGTGACGCTCACCGAATATGACAAAACCTACGGCGTCCCGGCGGTGTTCAGCCCGGAGTCGATGAACAACCTTTTGGGCGAAGTCGTCAGCCGCGCGGGGCTCAAGCAACTCCGGATCGCGGAAACGGAAAAGTACCCGCACGTCACCTACTTCTTCAACGGCGGCGTCGAAGCCCCCCACCCCGGCGAAGACCGGGAGATCATCCCCTCGCCAAAGGTGGCCACCTACGATCTCCAGCCGGAGATGAGCGCGGCGCAGGTCTCGGCAGCCGTTCAGGAACTCCTGCCCAAGTATGATCTCGTCATCCTCAACTTCGCCAACCCCGACATGGTCGGCCACACCGGCGTCGTGGAGGCGGGCATCAAGGCGGTGGAAACCATCGACAAAGCCGTGCAACAAGTGACCGAGGCGACCCTCAAGCTGGGCGGCAAGCTCCTGATCACCGCCGACCACGGGAACTGCGAGCAGATGCGCAACGCGGATGGCTCCCCCAACACGGCGCACACCACCAACCTCGTGCACGTCATCTACGCGGGCGACGACGCTGACAAGGTGCAGGTGCAGGACGGAATCCTCGCCGACGTGGCTCCCACGCTCCTGGGGCTGCTCGGTTTGGAGGTTCCTGCGGAAATGACCGGAAAAAATCTTCTCCGCCGCTTGCAATCCTGAGCCGAACCCATTATCCATTTGCCTCCCACGGAATTTCCGTGGGTTTTTACCCGGTGGTGTAAAGGTAGCACAGGGGTCTTTGGAGCCCTTAGTCATAGTTCGAATCTATGCCGGGTAGCCACCACCTTCCCTGGCGGGGTGAAGAACGCAAATGAGCCTTGCGGCCCAACCTCATGAGATGTTTCCGAGTTCGAGTTGAAACCTGGCTCTTTGCGGTGACGCTCTTCGCCGCCGCGCTCTTTCTGTTCACGCGGGAGAACCGGTTCCCGTTCTACTATCACCCCGACGAACCGGGAAAGGCGGAACAGATCCAAACCGCCGAGTGGAACTACCATCACCCGATGCTCATGCTCTCCACGGTGCGCGCCGTGACGGCGGCAAGCAGCACGCCGGGCGAACTGGAGAACGGGCAGCACGTCGTTGAAACGGGGCGTTTCGTCTCGGCGGCTTTTTGCGCGGGAGCCGTCGTCCTGCTCTCGCTGATGCTCTGGCTGATCGCCGGACCTTTCGCCGCGCTGGCCGCCGGAGTGCTGCTGCTTACCAATCACCAGCTCTTCGAATTGGCGCACTATTTCAAGGAAGACACCTCCCTGCTCTTCGGCATCAGCGCCTGGTTTTTCACGCTCACTCTTTACTGGAAACGGCCCTCCATTGGAACCGCCGCGCTCCTCGGCATCGGGGCGGCGCTTTCCGTTTCGGGGAAATACCTGGGCGCTTTCGCCCCGCTCCTCTCCCTGGTGCTGATCCCCTTCGCCGTGGAAAAAGGACAACGAGGCAAAGTCCTTGCCGCGTTCGGCGGAACGCTCGCCTTCGCCTTTGCACTCATCAACTGGCCCATCGTCTCCAATCTGGCCGGTTTCGAAGCCGGGCTCGATCGGGAGATGAAAATGGTGATCGAAGGCCAGCGCGGAACGACGCGCTCCGTCCCTCACGACGTCTATCTCACGGCCTTCCAGCAGAATGTCATCTTCTTCCTCTGGGTCCCGCTTCTCTGGTATTACATCACCTGCTGGAAACGGCGCAGGAAGCTCTCCGCCGTCGAATGGACGCTGACGCTCTTCCCGATCGTCTTTCTGGCGATTCTTTCTTTTTCGCCGAAAACCAACGACCGCTACTTCCTCCCCGCCACCGCCCTTTTCCTCTGCGGGGCGGCGCTTGGCGTCTACTACCTGCGAAAACAATGGCCCTTGCAGCTTCCGGCGACGGCCCTGATCGTGGGGCTCGCGCTGGTGCAATTGCCCGATCTTGTAAAATATTACCGAGCTTTCCGGAAAGACGACCTTACCGACCTGACGGCGTGGCTTAACACGGAACTCCCCAACGCCAAACTGGCCGTCGACCGAAAGGTCATGCTCCCCACCCCGAAACGCCGGAAGTTCAACGCGTATCAGCCGCCCGTCACCGCCGAGATCATCGGCCGGAACATCGAGTCGTTTGCCGATGCCGACGCCCTGCGCGCAGAGGGCGTCACCCACATCGTCCTCTCCGAGAGCGCCTACGGCCGCTACCAGCTCAAAAGCCTGCGCCCGCAACCCGGCGCGGAGGAGACGCACCGCAAGGCCATCCGGCTTTACCGCGAGCTTCAGGACGGCAACCAACCGCTCTGGAAACGCCCCCGCAGCACTGTCATCTACCTCCACCCCGGGCTGGAAGTCTACGAGCTTCCCTCACTGGATTGACCCCTTCAACCGATGCGACTCGACCAATGGCTTTGGGCGGTTCGACTTTATAAAACCCGCGCCCTTTCCGTCACGGCCATCAAGGGCGGCCACGTGAAGGTCAACGGCACCCCGGCAAAGCCATCCCATGCCGTAAAGCCAAATGAACTGATCACCGCGCGCACCGGGGTCATCACCCGCACCCTGCGGGCGCTCGAAGCCATGCCCCCCTCCCGGGTCGGGGCAAAACTGGTTCCTCAATTCGCCGAAGACCTCACGCCACCCGAGGAATTCGAAAAACAACGGGACGCCGCGTTCCGGATGCCGGGCGTGAGACCAAAAGGCGCAGGCCGGCCCACCAAGCGCGAACGCCGGGAGCTCGATTCGCTTTCGGATGAATCAACCTGAAAAGAAGAAAAATTCGACGCCTCCCTAACGATCGGTGCGCAGCACCGGTAGTCCGCTCGCGCCGTCGAGCGCGGGCATCGGCTCCCGGCTCCCTGAAGGCTACATCCCAACAACTTCAGCCCACCTTGCGGGATAATGTCAAACGCGTTTCCTGCTCATCTCCCGCGCTTCTCGGCGAGAGCGGTCTACCTGGCCAGCCCCCCTTTCGATCCCGTTGACTTCGCCTCCGCGCAAGGCCACGATAGGCGCGGGTCGATCCCCGCCGTGTGAATTTCCTCTACTTCCTCCTCATTGCCATCGCGTTCGTCGTCATTCAGTGTCTCATTGGAGGCACGCGATTGCTTTTCAGTTATCCCTCCTACGCCTTGTTGGGAACGGCCGCGTTTCTCACCCTTGCGTCGTTTCGCCGCCCCGTTCCTAAACCCTCCGGACTCGCTTTGCTGAGCACCACCCTGCTCGGCGGTTACGTGCTTATTCGCGCCTGGTACTCGCCCTACCCGTACCTCGCAAGACCCGATCTCTTCATGACGGCGGGATGCCTCATCGTCTACCTGATGACGGCGCTCTACCTGACGGGATCGCGCGACCGCCTCCGCATCGTCACCCTCCTTTTGGTCATCGCGGCGTTTCAAGTCACTTTGGGCTTTTTTCAATTCACCCAAAAGAGCGGCTTTATGCTGTTCGGCTTTCTTCGGCCCGACGCGATGGCAAACGACGGGATGGTCCACCGCGCCAGCGGCATGTTCATCAGCCCAAATCACTTTGCGGGCTATCTGGAAGCGGCGGCCATGTTTGCGCTGGCCCTTGCCTGCTGGAGCCGCTGGCCCATCGCGGAGAAACTGACGGCGGCGGCGGTGGCGATTCTCTGTTATGTCGGCGTGGCAATCAGCCTGAGCCGTGGCGGCTATCTCAGTTCCGCCTTCTCGCTGGTGATCCTTGCGGCACTCTTCCTCTGGATGATCTCCCGAGTCCGGCCCGGGAAAGCGTTCATCCCCGGGCTTGTCGTGGTCCTCACCCTGCTGACCCTTTTCGCCACCGCGCTCTCCATCGGCGCGAGGAACGACAAAATTCGCCTTCGCGCCCAGAAAGTCATCGCCAACGACATCCGCTATGCGAACTGGGCCGCCGCGCTGGATCAGTTTCATCTCTCCCCCGTCTGGGGAACCGGCGCGGGAACCCACCTGATCTACGGACGCCTCTTCCGCCGCCCGGAGCTCCAGACCGATCCCGTCCATGCGCACGGCGACTACCTGGAGATGCTGGCCGAGTACGGGACCGTCGGAGGAACGCTGGCAGCCCTTTTCCTGGTCATGCACATTGCCAACGGAATACGCGGCGCGCGGAAAATAACCACGCAAAGACTCACCGATCCGCAGTCCCCCCCCTGGAGCAACACCCTCGCGCTCAACCTTGGAGCGCTCGGCGTCGTTGCCGCGCTGATGGCTCATTCCGTCGTGGATTTTAACATGCACATCCCCGGCAACGCGTTGCTCTACGCTTTTGCCTTCGGGATTCTGGCCAACCCGGGCGACGGTCCGCTCCCTGCCTTGAGACCGTCGCGCGCCTCGACCGTCACTCTCGCCCGCTTCGCCCTGCCGGTCATCGGGGCCTGCCTCGTCAGCGCGGTCATCCCCAGGTTCGAAGGGGAGCGACTAACGGAACAAGCCCGCGTGGCAATGCGTGACAGGAAATTCAGCGACGCCATCCGCTACTCCAAAGCCGCCATTCTCGTTGAACAGGAGAACCCGGACCCGTGGTTCTACCTGGGAGAATCCCACCGAAGCCGGGCCTCAATGATCCCGATAGCCACCCTGCGAACGTCATTTTTTGAGGAAGCGGTCGATGCCTACAAAAATGGGCTTCGTCTTGTGCCTCAGGACATCAACCTTTTGACGCGGCTCGGGCAAGCGCTCGACGGGCTGAACCGGCACGAGGAAGCGAAAGACGCCTATCAAATGGCACTCCGGTGGGATCCCAAGCTGAGAGTCCTTCAGACCTATTATGCCCAGCATCTCAAGCTGACAGAGAAAAAAGAGACGGCGAAGGGCGACTGAGGTGATGGCGATCAGCTCCCTTCCCGAGACTGGATGGCTTTCATGATTTGCTCCTTCACCGCTTCGAGGTTGAAGCTTGCGCCCCTCTGAAGCGGCGGAAACTCCACAAACGTCTGGCCGATCTTTTCGATCTGCTGCTGCACGAACACAAACCGCCAGAATTCATAGATAAACCAGTTCGCATACTGGAGTGAACCGGTGATTCCGGTACGCTCAAGCGGGTCCAACCGGAGATTGGTGAGGATGGGCCAATCGACTTTGACGGTAGCGCCCAGCCAGCCGCTTGGCTGGTCGACGAAGCGATATTTGAAATCATCGATCCGCACTGCGCCGAGGGTACTCTGCGTGAAATAGAGAACCTCATGCCGCTGCGAAGGGCCCTTGCCCGTGATGAAGTCCAACTGATTATAGCCATCGAGGTGGACCTTGTACTTCCGGTCACCCAACTGTTTTCCCTGCTTAAGCTCATCGGCGATTTTGGGATTCCCAGCCATGGCGACGAAGGTGGGGAACCAGTCGAGCCCCGACATGATGCTGTTTTCGACCTTGCCGGCGGGCACGTTCCCCGGCCAGCGCACCAACGCGGGGACACGGAATCCCCCTTCCAGCGCCGTCCCCTTCCCTCCGGCAAACGGCGTCTGCCCGCCGTCGGGCCATGTGAAGTTTTCCGCTCCGTTATCGGTGGTAAAAACGACGATGGTGTTGTCATCGAGCCCAGCCTCCTTGAGCTTTTCCATCACCGCGCCGACAACATCGTCGAGCTGCGCCATACCGGCCTCCTGGATCGACCAACCGTTTTCGGAGTTGCGCATCTTCTCATACTTCTCGGAGAGGTGCGTCACAACATGCATCCGGCTCGGGTTCATCCAGATAAAGAACGGCTTGCCGTCCTTCTGGGCCTTGTCGATGAACTTGAGCGTGTGATCGAGGATCTCGGTGTCCACGGTTTTCATCCGCTCGGGGAAAAGCGTCCCCGCATCCTCGATTCTCTGTTTGCCTATCTTTCCCCAGCGAGGCTGCACGGTGGCATCATCCACCTCCGTTGCCCAGGAATGGATCATGTTGCGCGGGCCGACCCTATCAAGAAGATCCTGCGGGTAATTCGGATGGGCGGGGTCCTCCATCGCGTCGAGATGATAGAGATAGCCGAAAAACTCGTCGAACCCATGCACCGTGGGAAGAAATTCATTCAGATCGCCCAGGTGATTCTTCCCGAACTGGCCGGTGGCGTATCCCATCGACTTGAGCACCGTGGCAATGGTGACGGCTTGCGCCGGAATACCGATCTTTGCCCCCGCCTGGCCAACCGTGGTCAACCCGGTGCGGATCGGCAGTTCGCCGGTGATGAAGTTGGCGCGGCCCGCCGTACAGCTTGCCTCGGCGTAGTAATCAGTGAACCGCATCCCCTCCGAGGCGAGCCGGTCGAGGTTGGGCGTTCTGCCCGCCATGATCCCCTGATGGTAAGCGCCGATGTTAAACCAGCCGATATCGTCACCCATAATGACCACGATGTTCGGCTGCTTCTGCTGGGCCTGCGCAGCGGACAGCCAGCCAAAACCCAATGCCAACCCTGCGATGATCCAATCTCTCATGGTATGATTCCCTTTACGTTTGTGATTCCTGATTGTGCAGAAGCAGCTTTCCCATCGCGCACGCAGCGAAACCCGATATGGTTGCTGCCGCTGCTCTCCTCCCCCTTGCCTCGAGATCCCACCAAGTATCGTGCGCAATACTGATCGGAACAAAGAAAGGAGCCGCCCCGCTGCACCCGCTTTTTCTGCGATGGCTCGGACGGATCCAGAGAAGTAGCCGGGCCTTGTGGATTACGGGCGACGAAGTCGGACGCGGCGTTACCCTGGTAAGTATCGGCACGATACCAATCGCTGCACCACTGCCAGACATTCCCCGCCATGTCATAAAGCCCATAACCGTTCGGCGGGTATTGGGCGACAGGGGCGATCCCGGCAAAACCATCTTCAGCGATATCCTGATACGGGAAATGCCCCTGAAATGTGTTGGCCATCCAACGCCCGCCCGGCACGAATTCATCACCCCACGGGTAATTTTTGCCGGTAAGGCCGCCGCGCGCGGCGAACTCCCATTCCGCTTCTGTTGGAAGGCGCTTCCCGGCCCATTTGGCGTAGGCCAGCGCGTCCTCATAGGCAATATGGACAACGGGCATCCCTTTCAGATCGCTCCCCACTTGCCCGGTCCGACCCGATGGATTCCGCCAACTGACTCCTTTCTCGTAAGTCCACCACCGATACTGGTTGCACAGTGGCACCGGGCCGTCGGGAGGCGCGAACACCACCGAACCCGCCACCAGACTCTCTTTCGGCGCTCCCGGAAAATCCTCCGCGCGCGGAGGCCGCTCGGCCACGGTCACATAACCCGTCGCATCCACAAACCGGGCGAACTGCTCGTTGGTTACCACCGTCCTGTCCATCCAAAAGCCATCCACGTAAACGCGATGAACCGGCCGGGCATCAGTCATTTCTGCCTGCCCCCCTCCGCAGACACCCGAGGCGCAAGTATCGCACCCCATCGAAAACTCGCCGCCGGGGATCCAGGCCATCCCTTCCGGGCCCTGCCCGGACTCGCGCGGCACGGCAGCATTTTCCACCGTCGGGACAAAGGCGGAGAGAGGCGAAGGAAGTTCCGCACCCGCGGTTCCCAACAGGAATCCGGCGATCGCCACCGCCAGGATCGCTCGCTTCCAATGCGTGTTCCAATGGAGACTCATCCTAAACATCTCCAATCGAACGGCGGGGCATTCGCGGGTGCTACTCCCGCGAATGCCATGATTGGGGCGTATTTTTTAGGTTGGACACCCCTGCCCCGCCTCCTTTACACTCCCGCTGACCATTGCCGGCGTGGACCGCCGTGCACCACCCGCGTAAGCCCGCGTTGTACAAACGCTTTTTTTATAATCATGCCAACTTTCACGAAAACGCTTGTGCGGCATACGGCGCTATCACTGGCTCTGCTGATGGCCCCCATTGCCGTTCCATCAGTCCAGGCCGCCTCCCGGTACCAGTACGTCCGGGAAGTCAATCAGGCGCTTCCCTCCGGTTTGAATATCAACAACGCGCCGACCTCGGTTTTTCAAGACGCAGTCCAGCGCGTAATCCTCGCCCATCCGGCCAGCGAGGCTCCCACCATCGCCGGGGCTCTTGCAAAAGCAGCTCCTCTCGAACGCGGCAAAGAAATCGCGGAAGCCATCGGCAAACTTTTCCCGAATCACCCGGCACTTGCAGCTCAGGTAGTGGAAATCGCCCGGCAGATCACCATCTCTATTAAAAACAAGCTCCGCCCCGACGGAGAGCCAGACTTCAAGGGAACCATCGAACCCGAATCACCGACTCTCGCCGACGCCTGCGCCACGGAGATCGGAAACGTGGCCGCCATCCTTGCCTATCATCTCGATCCGTCGAATCCCGCAAACCAGGCTTTGATCATCCAATTGGTTCAGGCCGTGGTACTGGTTGGCCCGGAACTCGATTTCACCGCCAAGATCGTCGAGATTTTCACCGCGACCCTCCGGGCGCTCGGAGTTCCCGACGATTTACTGGACCAGGTGGAACGGGGCGTCCTCGACGTGATCGATGACCCGGCGATCCGCGAACAGATCCGCGCGAGCTTGAAACGCCTCAAGTCGGATGACGTGATGTTCCCTCCGGGCTACATCATTCATCACGAGACCCCGGTCACCAACGGATAAACCGCCTTTGAAGTCCCGGGATTCCTCAAAAACCCCGGGTTTCCTTACCGACAGCGCGTCTCCCGCAAAGCGGAAGACGCGCTGGGTTGTTTCATCGCCGTTCGTCTGATCCCGCTGCCGTTTTTCGCCACCTCTCCTTCATTTTTCGTCCATGCGCCTCCTGCGATACACCGATCCCGGCTTCTCCAAAGCCATTGCCACCCTTAATCGCGCCGCCGCGCCGAGCGCGGAAGTTCACGCCACCGTGGGGCAAATCGTCGAGCGGATTCAAAAAGAAGGCGACAAGGCTCTCTTCGAGCTGACCGAAAAATTCGGAGGCCCCCGCCTCACCGCCAAAAAAGTGCGGGTCACCCCTGAGGAATTCAAGACCGCCTCAGGCCGCGTCGATGCCGCCACGAGAGAGGCCGTTGCCGCCTCCCACGCCAACGTAAAGAGCTTCGCGGAACGGAGTCGCCGCAAGGAGTGGAGCGGACGCAATGCTCACGGGGTAAAAGTCGGCGAACGCTTCGATCCATTCCAGCGGGTCGGCATCTATGTTCCCGGGGGAACGGCTCCGCTCGTCTCCACCGCCATCATGACCTGCACGCTGGCCACCGTGGCAGGCGTTCCGGAGATTGTCGTCGCCACTCCCGCCGGTCCTGATGGCCGGGTTAACGACGCCCTTCTTTACGCGCTTCAAGTCGCCGGAGCCACGGAGGTCTACAAAGTCGGCGGTGCCCAGGCCATCGCCGCTCTTGCTTACGGAACCGCCTCCATCCGGCCCGTCGCCAAGATCTACGGCCCGGGCAATGCCTACGTCGTGGAAGCCAAACGGCAGGTTTTCGGCCGTGTCGCCGTCGATCTCCTCCCCGGCCCGAGCGAAATCCTCGTGATTGCGGACGCTTCCGCGAATCCCGCCTGGATCGCCTCCGATCTCCTCGCGCAAGCCGAGCATGGCCACAACAGTGAAGTGATCTTCGTCACCAACTCCGCGCGTCTTCTCAACGCCGTGGAAAAGGAAGTCGCCCGACAGGCCAAAACGCTTTCCCGCGTCCCGCACATCGCGGGAGTCCTGAACGAAAGCACCACCCTGGTGCTCGTAAAAACCCTCAAGGATGCCGTGGCGCTCTGCAACGCTTACGCCCCGGAGCATGTCTCCATCGTCGCGAAGGACGCCAAAACCGAGGATGCGCTGGCGGCTCAGATCCGAACGGCGGGTGCCATTTTCCTCGGTGGGTATTCTCCCGTCGCGGGCGGCGACTTTGTCGCAGGCCCATCGCACGAACTCCCCACGGGCGGAGCCGGAAAATCGTTCCCGGGCCTGACCGTGGACCAGTTCCAGCGTCGTACGAGCCTTGTCCGGTTCGACGCCGCGTCGCTCCGCAAATCGCTTCCCGTCATCCAGACTTTCGCTACCATTGAAGGGCTCGACGCCCATGGCCGCTCCGCCGAAATCCGGCTGGAATAGAATAAAGACAGGCAACCACCAAGGAATCCGCACATGCAATTGATCGACGGCAAACAGATCGCCCACGAAGTCCACGCCGAAACCCGCGCCGAAGTCGCCAAGCTCAAGGAAAAGGGAATCACCCCCGGGCTCGCGGTGGTGCTGGTGGGGGACGACCCCGCTTCGCGCGCTTACGTCCGCTCCAAGGAGAAGATGTCCCGCGAACTCGGGCTGCACTCCGTGAAGCACGAGCTTCCGGCAGAGACCAGCCAGGAGGATCTTGTCGCGCTCGTGCGCCAGCTCAACGCCGACCCGGCGATCCACGGCATTCTCGTCCAATCGCCGCCTCCTCCCCATATCGACGAGGCGGCAGTGGTGGAAACCATCGACCCGCGAAAGGACGTCGACGGGTTCCACCCGATCAACGTCGCCAAGCTGACCTTGGGCGACCCCACCGGCTTCGTCCCGTGCACCCCGCTTGGCTGCCAGCGTTTGCTGCTGGCGAGCGGCGTCGATCCCGCCGGGCTCCATGCCGTCGTGCTGGGCCGTTCCATGATCGTCGGCAAACCGATGGCCCTCCTTCTCATGGCCAAGGGCAAAGGGGGAGACGCCACCGTCACCGTCGTCCATTCCCGTTCGCGGAATATGGCGGAGATCACCCGCTCGGCTGATATCCTGATCGCCGCCATCGGCAGGCCCGGCTTTGTCAAAGCCAAGCATGTCCGTGAAGGCGCGGTGGTCATCGACGTTGGCATCAACCGCGTGGAAGATCCCTCCAACGCCAAGGGTTACAAACTCGTCGGCGACGTCGATTTCGATGAAGTCGCCCCGAAATGCTCCAGGATCACCCCGGTCCCCGGTGGCGTCGGGCCGATGACGATTGCGATGCTGATGGCGAACACCGTCAAGGCGTGCCGCCAGATCACGGGCACTTAGCCTAAAAACGTCAATAGATCGGGGCGATCTGGCGCAATCCGCTGGCCGCGAGTGACTTTCGTCGAGCCTCACGGTTCCTCGCTGTGCATGAAGGGGAGGTAGAAAGAAACAAATGGTGCGGGAGCACCGGTAGCACGCTCGCGCCGTCGAGCGCGGGTATCGACTTCCGTGGCTTCATGAGGGCCGCGTCCCAACAAGTTAAAACCGGCTTCCGAGTGGTCACACTCGGGAGCCGGCTTTTCATTTGAGCCTATTTAGCGGGGAGGCACATATCCCCCCTGCGGCGTCTGTTCTACGAAACAGACACGGCTACACCGTTCTTGCGGCGGCGAAGAACGGCCGCGATTCCCACGAGCAGGCCTGCGCCCAGAATGTGGAGGGTGGAAGGCTCCGGAACCACGACAAGCTGGATCGCCGCGTTCCCGCCCCCATCAAAACCCTGGGTGAGCGTCACGTTGTAGCCGCCCCAGATTCCGGTAAGGTTGCTGCTTGCCAGCGAACCGGTGATACCGCCGGGAGAAGAAGTCGTAAACAGGTTGTAGGTACCCTGCGCGCCAGTGGGTTCCCAATTGGAAATATCGAAGTTGAAACTCGCAAGGCTGAGCGCTCCGACGCCGATATTCAGGGTGCCGGTAGTGAGCTTTACCTGATCGCTGTTACCCGGCGTGTTCAGAGCGAATGTCAGGGAACTGTTGCCCGCCTGGCTGATGTTGAGCGAACCGCCGCCCAGGACAAGTTCGAGAGTTCCGGTTGCCACGACGCCGTTCTGCGATCCTACGGTGCCCAAGCCAGCCCCGGATACGTTGATTCCGGATCCTGCCGCACTGCCCAACGTAATGCCGGTCGCCGTGATTTTGCCTCCTGCGCCACCCAATTGACCTCCATTGACCGTATAGGCCCCGGAGTGTGTGCCGGTGACCAGGAGCAGCCCCTGGTTCACCTGGGTCGCGCCGGTGTAGGTATTGACGCCCGATAGCACCCAGGTTCCCGCGCCGCTTTTGGTAATGGCGGTGGTGCCAGTGGTGTTGCTGATAACGCCGCTGATCTTGTTTGCGCCGGTATTCGCACCGGTCAGGGTGACTGTGTTGGTCAAGCCAGCGCGGCCATAAACAGCGCCTGAAATATTGAGAACATGCGAAGGAGACGTATAGCCACTGCTCAGGACGAGCCCCGTTACCACTGCAAGGGTGGCGGTGATGTTCTGGCTATTCGCGCCTGTCCCGGTCGTTTGAATCGTGCCGTCGTTGAACTCGATATAAGGGCTGTCTGTTTGAGACAATGTGTAGGCGCTGGCGTTCGCAGTGTAAGTGATCCCTTTGAGCCCCAGGTTACCTACGATAGTGACGGTGCCTGCGCCGGAATTGCTGAAGGTGGCGACTGATGCGCCCGCTGGCGCGGTTCCCCCAACCCAGTTGGAGCCGAGGTGGTATGAGCCGGTCCCTGTGTTCCATGTGGCATCAACCGCGTGGGCCTTCCCCATGAATGCCAGCGAAGCGCCAAAAATTGCCAGTCGGGTCATTCTGCCCGAGAGCCGACGGAGAGAGCTACCCTTCGGGTGCGCCACCGGAGCGGAAGGCTGAAAAAGATTCTTGAGTAATACTCTATGTGTCATAGGTTAATTTCCACTTGCGTTTGTCTGTGACACGCGTCCGTAAAAGCGGGCGTTTCGGCGATTATTTTTTCATAGATCGGGATGAATTTTTCACCAATCGGGCAGAGGTGGCGCGCCCGACTTTCCTTTCCGCGCGTTTCATGTTTCTTCGACGCTGCAAATAGGCCCTCCGATATCGACGTGATTCATGCTTACGTTGCCGCCTTCAATCGGGGGTGCTCGGTGCGGTGCCGATTGGCCAGGCCCTTGAAATCTGGAGCTAGTTGATCGAGAGCTTTACGATCAATCTGACGGTGGACGGAATGATTGCGGACGGCGGCGACGTGGCGGTGCGCTACACTGAACGCGGTACCTTTCGTGCCTAGCTCATCCGGTGGCCGAACGCCCCCCCTTGAAGAGCCGCTTGCGCCCGGCCATTTTCTGAGTATCGGTAAGTATGCGAATGAAGCGGCCGGTTTCCGGGAAAATCCTGCGACACACCGAAGGGATGGGGATCCCATCGCCCGAAACCGTCCGGCAACGCGCCCGTGAACTCGCCCTCATCGACGGCCGCGATCATCAGACTGAACTCGACTGGCGACGCGCCTACAGAGAACTTCACGGCGGCAATCACGACCCCGATCTATTCAATCTCAACGGTCCTGACGACCAGATGGCGGAGATCATCTCGGAACGCGACATGATCGCGCCAACCCTCGGCCATCATGTTGGCCGGACGGAGGTGGACGGCAACGCCAGCATTGGCGAAGAGCTTGTCGCCGAAGGGCTCGACGAAGCCGAACACGACCGAATGCTGCAATGCCGTCTGGAGATCGACCTCCCCGACGAGCGCGAGTAAACGAAGAAAACCGGAAAGCTGAGACCGGAGACCGGAAAGGATTTGCAAACCGGCCCGGGCCGCACTTGAATCTCCGGCGTGTCCGAAAATTTCGTCAGAAGCACCCTGGACGCCCCCGATACCCCGTTCGACATCTCCCTGCGGCCGCCGATGTTCAACGAGTTTGCCGGGCAGGCAAAGGTGTGCGAACGCCTTGAGGTGATCGTCGAAGCGGCGCGGCAACGCGGCGACGTGCTCGATCACGTTCTCCTGAGCGGCCCCCCCGGCCTCGGCAAAACGACGCTGGCTTACATCCTCGCCAACGCCATGGGCGTGAGCATCAAGAATACCAGCGGGCCGACTATTGAGAAAGCCGGAGATCTCGCGGGGCTGCTCACCACCCTGGAACGTGGCGACGTCCTCTTTATCGACGAAATCCACCGCCTCCAGCCGACCATTGAGGAGTACCTCTACCCGGCGATGGAGGACTTCAAGCTCGACATCATTATCGACCAGGGGCCCAACGCCCGGAGCGTGCGACTCAACCTCCCGAAGTTCACGCTCATCGGCGCGACCACCCGCTCCGGCATGATCTCGGCACCGCTGCGTTCGCGCTTCGGGATGACCAGCCGCCTCGACTACTACACGGCGGACGAACTCCAGGCGATCATCCAGCGAAGCGCGCGGATCGTTAATATCGACATCGATGGTCCCGGGGCGCTGGAAATCGCGGCGCGCTCGCGAGGCACGCCCCGCATTGCCAATAATCTCCTGCGCTGGGTACGCGACTTCGCACAGGTCCGGGCGGACTCGGCCATCAACCGGGAAGTGGCCGACCGCGCCCTCCGCATGCTCGACATCGACGAAGACGGCTTCGACGAAATGGACAAACGGATTCTCGAAACCCTGATCCATACCTTCGAAGGCGGCCCGGTAGGATTGAACTCGCTGGCTGTCGCCATTGGCGAGGAGGCGGGCACCCTGGAGGATGTCAATGAGCCCTACCTTATCATGCAAGGTTACCTCAAGCGCACCCCGCAGGGGCGCGTCGCTCTTGCCCCGGCGTATCGCAAGGTGGGGGTGACGCCGCCAAACCGGCCCAACGAGCTCTTCTAGGTCGTTTCGTCACGAGTGTCGCAAGCCATCCACTTCGGCTTGCTGCTGCCATGCGCCTCTCGTGACGAAACTCCCTAAAAAGTTTGAACGTTTTGGCAGGAATGGAATCCAAAAAAGGTACGCTCGCGCCCGGCTGCTTTCGCAATCGTGCTCGAGCCTCGGAAAAAAACATCCATTCACTAGAACCCTCACGAATCGAAGGAATCCCACGACTATGAAAACACTCCTCCTCGTTCCGTTCGCCCTGTCAGCCCTTTTCGCCGTCTCTCCTGTCCTGCACGCCGCGGACTCTCCGGCGGAAGTCGGCAAACCGGCTCCCAACTTCAGCCTCCCGGGCGGGGATGGGAAAACGCACGACCTCGCCTCCGCCAAAGGCAAGACCGTCGTTCTCGAATGGACCAACCCGGAATGCCCGTTCGTGAAGAAGTATTACGAGAAAGGCGACATGCAGAAACTCCAGAAGGACGCGCTGGCGAAGGGCGTCGTCTGGTACCGCATCAACTCCGGCGCACCCGGCAAGCAGGGAGCCCTGACAGCCGAGCAGGTGGCCGCCTATGACAAGGGGCATGAAGTCGCCGCCACCGCGAGCCTGATCGATAGCGATGGCAAGGTAGGCCGCGCCTATGGGGCCAAGACGACACCACAAATGTTTGTCATCAACCCCGAGGGAATGCTGGTTTACGCGGGTGCCATTGACGACAAACCCACGCCCAAGCAGGCTGACATCGCCGCCTCGAAAAACTACGTAACACAAGCATTGGATGAGCTTGCCGCCGGCAAGCCGGTCTCGCACCCAACCTCGAAGTCATACGGCTGCGGGGTGAAGTACTAGCGGTTGTACTCCAAAATATTTTCGCCCTCCCGCGCAATCCTTGTGCGGGAGGGCTTTTTTTTGGTCCGCGACCGTTACCGATCCTGCAAACCAAACCCTTTTACTTTCTCCAGCAACTCGATGAACTCGGCCCGGTAGCCTCCCTCGTCGATCCCCTTCCCTTCCGTCGCCAGTTCCCGGGCGCTTTCCCAGGTTGCCGATCCCGCATGAGCCGAGTTCTTCAGTAGCATCCCGAACTCGGCCACGGCGGCGGCGAAGCGGAAGTCCTTCGAGCTTTCTCCAATCGCCGCCCCGCGATCGGTCACCGGATGCTCGAGAAGCAAGCTGGTCTCCCCGTCCGGCTTCTTGTAGCGCAGCTTGACGGTGAGCAACTCTTCCGACGCAGGCGTTTCCAAGCCGCGCACGGTTTCCGCGGGCGCGGGCTGGTATTTCAGGGCGTCCACCTTGCCGGTCCCGGCGCTGACTCCAACCGGAACGACCTCGTAAAGCGCGGTGACCGTATGCCCGGCGCCGATCTCACCGGCATCCTTCTTATCATCGTTGAAGTCCTCCTTCCTCAAGAGCCGGTTTTCATACCCGATCAACCGGTAGGTGCCGGCGACGCGCGGGTTGAACTCGACCTGGATCTTCACATCCTTGGCGATGGTCACGAGCGTCCCGCCGATCTGCTCCACGAGCACCTTGCGCCCTTCGCGCAGCGAATCGATATAGGCGTAGTTGCCGTTCCCCTTGGTGGAGAGCTTCTTCATCGTGGCGTCGTTGTAGTTCCCCTGGCCGAAACCGAGCACCGTAAGGTATACCCCCGTCTTTGCCTTTGCCTCGATCAATCGAGCCAGTTCGGACTCATTGGTCACGCCGACATTGAAGTCGCCATCGGTCGCGAGAATCACGCGGTTGATTCCCCCCGGGATCATGTTTTCCACGGCGGTTTCATAGGCGAGCCCGATGCCGCCCGCGCCATTGGTGGACCCGCCCGCCTGCAACCGTTCCAGCGCGGCGAGAATCGCCTCCTTCTTGTCGCCGCGCGTGGCTGGAAGGACCAGGCCCGCCGCGCCTGCGTAGACGACCATCGACACCCGGTCGTTCTCTCCCAGCTTCTCCACAAGGAGGCGCATGCTCTGCTTGAGGAGCGGCAGCTTGTTGGGTTCGTTCATGGAGCCGGAAACATCGATCAGGAACACCAGGTTACTCGACGCGCGCCCCTCCTCGCGAAGCTCGCGCCCTTTCAACCCGATCCGTACCAGCCGGTGAGCGGGTTGCCATGGGCATTGGGCCACCTCCACATGCGTAGCGAACGGCGCGTCACCCTTCGGCGGTGCGTAGTCATAACGGAAGTAATTGAGCAACTCCTCGATCCGCACCGCCCCGACCGGAGGCCGCTGCCCGGCCGTGAGGAACCGCCGCACGTTCGAATAGCTCGCCGTATCGACATCAATGGAGAAGGTGGAGAGAGGGTTCTGCCCAACGGCGAGGAACGGGTTTTCGTCCAGGTCGGCGTAGGCTTCGGTATTGAAGGCCTCCGATGCACGTCGTTCCCTTACATTCCTCTCCATCTCATGAATTGCGCCCAGCCCATTCCCCCGAAAATCTGAAGCTCCTTCTCTTCTCGCCCAACCTCCGGTAAATGCCGCCACTTCTTTGATTTGTGCAGCAGTCAACTTGGAGGCAAGCACAGGTGCCGAAACCCCAGCTACCGAAACGATAGGTGGAGGAACTGCTGCCGGGATTGCAGGCGACTTCAACTCCATAGGAGGAGTCACTACCAAACTGTCCAGCGTTGCAGATGGAGCGGAAGTCGTTATGCTCGAAAGAGCTAGAGCTGTTTCCGAGTCAATCGGCTCATTCATAACCACGTTGTCTCCGATTGCGGCATCGATCGCCTTCGCCTTCACCAGATTGCCTTCCACTTTCCGCTCCCCGGCTTCCGTGAGCACCGAGACCCGTTCGTTCCGCGAACGCGCCTTCGAACGTTCCGCTTCCTTCGCCTCAAACGGCAGGTAAAAAACCGTCGCCAACGCGGCGGCCATTGCGCTCAACCCCACGGCCCATGCCACCCGCCGTCCTGCGGAAAAAGGCGCGATTTTTCTCGCCACCTCAACCTCCGAGAGCAACTCGGCGCGGCTTACCTGCCTCAGCGCGGTCGCTGGCATTTCCGTGAGGAACTCCCCTTTCAGGGTTTGAGCAAACGCGGCGGTCTCTTCCACAAAGGCGCGGGCCTCCGCGGATTCCGCAAGCAGCTTCTCCAGAGCGAGGCGTTCCTCGCCGGTCAATTCGTCCAATTCCCCCAAGGCGTAAGCCGTCAGTTTGGGATCGTCCAGATTCATGATTTTACCTCCAGATTTTCGGGCCACAGCTGGCGCAGCTTTTTAAGGCCCGTGTGAATGAGAAACCCGACGTTGCTGACGCCGAGTTGCGTGATCTCGCTGATCTCCCGGTAGCTCAGATCGCACTGGAAGCGCAGCCGGATCACCTCCCGCTGGTTCTCGGAAAGGTGCTCCAACAAAACGGCGAGGCGCTCTGCCGTCTCCTTTTGTTGCAGCGACGCGGCAGGACTCGGCGCGTCGGCGGCCGTCTCCGCATCGTGCGGTTCGTGGTTCATTGGCATGATTCGATCCTCCTTGCGACGCCAATCCAGGGCGCGGTTTCGGCAAACAGTGAAGAGCCACGGGGCAAGATGCTCCGCCTCGGGTGCGCCATGCCGTGCCAGCCGCACAAAGGTGTCCTGAACCACATCCCGGGCATTCTCGGCGTTGCCGCAAATGCTGGCGGCGTACTGGAGCAGAGGCCGCTCGTAACGTTCCAGGATCGGTTCGATCCAACTCAGGGGGCTGGTTGACATGGGGTTTTTCAAAGAGTCAACGCGGCATCGCGGGGGTTTCTTAGAGTTTTTTCAAAAAAAATCCATCTCGCTGGAAATCAACGAGTTTCGAACGACTGTAAAACATCGTGAGCGCTGCTGCCATACCCATCGACCATACCGACCCCCTCAATGCCCGGATTCTTTCCATCTCCGAAGATAAAATCCAGGGGTTTGTCCGCGAACCGTTCCTTCTCATTGCCGAACGCTCCGGCGTGCCGTTGGAAAGCGTCATGGAGAGAATTCGCGCCATGCTTGCGGCGGGGACGATCCGGCGGGTTCGCCAGACATTGATTGCCACGAACCTGGCGCAAGGGGCGCTGGTGGCATGGAAAGTGCCGGAGGAAAAACTCAACGCCGCGTTCGACTTCATGTCGAAGGAAGACCCGTTCTCGGGTCACGTCGTCGTGCGCTCCACGGACCAGGCCACCGCCGGGTCCGACTACCGGCTCTGGACCACCTTGAAAGTCCCCGCAGGAGTCTCGATGGAGCGCCACGCCGCTTTACTGATGGAGCGAACCGGTTGCGAGCAATACAGGCTGATGCCCGCAAGGGGGATCTTCACGCTCGGAGTGGGCCATGTGCGGCGCAAAAGCGTCGAACCGGGCACGCGAGCCCCGCAGCCCGCCTCCATGATTCCAACCGGTGTGGTCACCCTGGGCGACCTGGAGTGGCGCGTTCTCGTCGCCCTCAAGCGCGAGCTTGCCCTCGAAGAAATCGGCCCGCACCCCTGGAAGGCGCGCGCGCTGGAAGCGGAAGTGTCGCTGCCGACGTTCTACGAAGTGGCCGAGTCACTTCAAAAGCGGCGAGTCATTGGCCGGTTCTCCACGTTCCTAGAGCACGTCAAACCGCTACAAACCGGGCAGAGAGTCACGCGATTCAACGGGCTCTTCCATTGGGCCGTCCCGGCGGGGCGTGAAATCGAGGCCGGTGGCGAAGTGGGCCGTCATGAAATTCTGACGCACTGCTACTGGCGCGAAGGAGGACCGGACTTTTGCAACGTCAACATCATGGCCGTCGCCCACGGCACGGAAAAACCGCGCCTCCTGGAACATAAAGCCGCCATCGACGCGCATTTGGCGGAGTGCGGGATTCCCGTCAACTATACCAGCGTCTTCTGGGGAGGACGCAGCGAAATCAAACCCTCCGAGATCTCGCCCGCCGCCTACCAGGCTTGGCTTACCGCCATGAATGCGGGGAGCTAGTTGCGATTAAAACGCCTTGGCAAAATTTTCCTCGTTCCAAAACTCTGTTTGGGAACGACACGTATCTTCGAAACTCCAGTTTCGCAACCCTTGTCCGTTTCGGCACCCTGAGATGACAAGACTTTCGAATCAGAGATTCGGGGATATTGGCAATACCAATCTGGAGATTGGCAACGAGAGAACGCTTCCCTCTTATCCAAGGAACTCGCCTGACATCGCATTAAAACGCCTTGGCGAGATTGAAAAAGTCATTGGCAGTCGGACGAAACAAAATCACCGCAAAGCTCACATATCCCAAGGCGGGCAACCCTTCCCAAGGAGAGGCGAACCGAATCACCAGCAAACCGAGCACAGCCGCTCCGAAAAGAAGAAACCCCCAACGGGCCCAGTTATGTCCCCTCAGTATAAAGAATGACAGAATGCAGAGCGTTCCGGAGATCCCCGCCTGAGCCCCAGCCACGTAGAAAGGATTGACATCCGGGAAATAACCCCAGCCTCCGTTCATCTGCTGAAACACCAGGAGAAACGGCGAGGCCATCAGGGCAATGAGGCTTAGAATAGTCAGGGTAACCCCCGCAAATCCGATCGAAGCAGGACGATAGTACCTGAGGCGCCATTGGTGACTCATTGAAGTTGATGCTTTCTTCCCAACAGTGTCGTCGTCTCTCACTAGACAGGTCTATAGCGTCCAGTCCCTTCGCGGTCAATCTCAAATCTGAGATTCAAATTTGAAACGGAAGAATTGGAAACTCTCGGCAATAACTTCAAGCTCGGACGCAACTATGCCTCGATCTCTTCGACCTCGGGTTCGGCCGCCGCCGACTCCTTCTTGCGACGGGCAATAACCAGGGCGACGAAGACGACCTCGGCAATGACATAAGCGAGCACGGCAGGGAAGCCCCCCGTCCCGAATCCATAACTATGCAAGCCCTCGCCGAGGACAAAATTGACGCCGTACCACGCCATCAGCACCGACTGGAACGCCAGCACCGAGCCGACTGCCAGGCCAAAACCTTTCCACCACCCGGCAATGCGACCGTGCAGGATTGCCAGATAACCTAACAGCGCGATTAACGCCCAGGTTTCCTTCGGGTCCCAGTCCCAAAACCGGCCCCAGGAGACGTTGGCCCAGACGCCGCCGAGAATCGTCCCGATGGCCAGCAACAGAACCCCGATCTGGAGCGAGCGGTAGAGATAGTTGTAAAGGGCGGCGGAAACAGGCCGCCTGAAAAACACTTTTCCCAACACGATATGCCCCACCCCGAGCGCCAGCGCAAACGCCGCGTAGCTGAGCGTGATGCTGGTGACATGGGTGGATAGCCAGAAGTTGTTCCTCAATACCGCCGCCAGCGGATCGATGGAAGGCTTGAGAATGGTCGTCTGTGTGTCGGCAAGAATGAGGCAAACCACCGCCACGGGAGTCGCCCCGAGGAACATATACCGCGAACGGTAGATCGCCTCCAGAATCATGGCGAAGAGGATCGTCCCGAAGGCCGCCCAGATCACCGACTCGTACATATTGGTGACCGGCCCCCGCCCGCCGATAATGATCCGGGCGACAAAGCCCGCAATCTGGAGAACGAAGCCGATGGAGATGAGGCCCCAGGCAATCCGATATCCGCCCGACCTCGCCCAAAGCGTGGTCACCCAAAGCACGATTGCAGCCAGCGCGTAGAGGAGCCACGCCCAGCGGAACGGATGAGCCTTGCCGTAGACGGTCTCTAGCTTCATGACATCCGCGCTTGGGTAGGCGTCCGGACGCAACGCGGAAAGCCCGCTGGCAAACTTCCCGGCAGCCGACCTGAAGGCCGTGTCATCCCCCTTCAAAAAGGCGTTTCCTAGTTCCGTCCAGCCCTGCGCAACCGCCTCTCCCCCCGCGTTGGGGTAAGCCTTGGCGACAAACGCGACAGGCAGCCACACCGGGCCCGAGGGATGCGGGACAAAAGCGAACGCGTTGCCCTCCATCAAGGCGTGAGCCAGCCTGACGCGGGCGGTGATCTCGCTGACCTCGGTCTGCTCGCGGTTCAGCTTCGGCTTGGCAGGATCGCCCAACAGCTTTTCAACTTCCGCGACCCGTTCCTTGAGGCCTTCGTTCGCGGCGAGCTCCGAGAGCGAGAAAAGCTTGCGATCGGTCGGGAGCCCAATGGCTTCCTTGAGCGGCTTGTAATCGATCAGGATCAGCGGGCGTTCGCCCCATGCGTGCGGGTGGAAACCGATGTCGAAGATCGCCTCCATCGCAGGGATCTTCCTTTCGCCGTCGCGGTAGGTGGCCCGCCCGGTGAGCGTCTGGAGTGTTTCGGTGGCGTAGGTGAAATACGGCTTCTCGCGGCCACCGCCCTGGATGGGGATATTCTCAACACCGGAGAAATCGGTAATCGCGGCCGAGGCGGAAACCGCCAACGCCAGAAAGAAAGCCAACAGATATGTTTTCATCGCGTGAGAAGACTTATGCGGTTTTTGCGCTTTTGCGCGTGGATTGCTTGCGGTTCTTCGATCCCGCCGGTTTGCCGTAAAACATGATTGCAATGCCAATGCAAATGCCCAGCGAGCCGATCCACTTGAGCGGCCAGCCCGGATCATGCAGAATCTGCAGCGTCGTTTCGTTGAGATCGCGGGCGTTCCATTGAGCCTGAGAGAACTTGAAATTGCGTCCCAGTGCCGCCCGCCAGAACCCCTCCGGGAAACTGGCCGGGTTGTTCATGTGAATAAACGAATCGACTGTCTGTCCGGTGGCGGAGTCGGTAAAGCGGACGCTGCTCTGGAAGTCTGCCGGGGTTTCAGTCCCCGGGTCGCGAGGCACCTCGAACTTCAACAATTCAATGGTGAACGGAAGCTTGTAAACCTCCAGGCCGAAGCCGACAAAAGCCGTCTCGTCGCCGAGTCGCAACATGGTGCCGCGTCCGGAGGGAATCCATTCCGCTTCTCCCTCGCCCTTCTGCCGGTCCACCAGACGGGCGAAGATCCCCGGGGTCAGACTTTCTCGGCCGGATGCGGCTGCCGCCTTTTCATCGACAGGCGAAAGCTGGTTGCGGATCATCGCGTTGGGAAGCGCCTGCTTGACCAACGCCTTCCAGTCGGCCCACCCGAGTTGGAAACTCTCCCCCACCGCCGCCTTTCCGGAGGCCGCGACCGCGCCACCCCGGCTCATCTGATAGACAATCCCGCCTCCTTCCGCCATTGCGATTTCCAACAACGGCTTCTCCCCTGCGCCCTGTCCGGAAATCAACACCAGCATGGCGGGGTTGTTGGGTTCGTCGGACTTCGAAACAGGGACGCCGTCGCGCAATTCCATGTCGGGCCAGTACTCCCGGATGTGAATCTCCGTCGCCTCCCCCTGAAGGGAGAACGGCTTGCCGAGAATCTTGGAAAGCTCGAACATCTCGCGGCGCGGTGACGCTCCGCCCCCGTGACCCGGGGCGGGTGTCGAAAGCGGCGATTCCACGACCACCTGAGGCGTGGCTCCCTCCATGATCAACGCCAGCCGATAACCGCTCGGCTTCCCCTTGCGGGTGGAGATAACCGGCTCGGACTGCGCAAAGACCATCTGCGATTCCTCAAAGGCGAGATCCGGGGCTTGCGCTCCCGAGCGATCCGGCAGTTGATCGACCAGTTCGATCCGAGCCCGGCCAAAAAAGTCATTGCTGCTGGCGGTCTCCGGAAGACGCGTGAGGTTGACGGGGACGCTCTGCGCCATCATGCCGGAAGAAAACTCCAGCGCCACCCCGGCGCCCGATTTCGGAAGGGGCGATTCCACCAGCTCAGGGGTTTCCCCGAGTTCCGCGTAGTTTTCGATTCGCAACTTGAGCTTGCTTGCCGGGAGGGCAATCGCCTTGGGGCGCTCCGGCACCGGAGGCCGGATGTGAACGTCGACAGGGATCTTGTAAGCCAGCCGGTCCTGACCGCTTTGCACCTGGAGAATCGTCCGGTTGATGATGAGGTCCCGAGTCGCCCCTCCGCCAACCCGCAGCGTGACGTTGGCTTCAAACCCGAGCTTCTGCCCGACGGCAGCGCCGATCAGCAGGAGAATGATGCCGTAATGGGTGATCACAAACCCCCAATGCTTCGGTCTCCAAGGCCAGCGCGTCAGCGTGACGCAAAACAGGTTGATGCAAAGCACCGCGAGCCAGAAGATGAACCACTGACTTTTGTAGACATAAGCCTGGGCGATCTGGGCGGTGAACTTGGATTCGTAAAGCGTGGCGATCGCGCACGCCACGAGGATGGTGAAAAGCAGCACCATCGCCAGCCTCATCGAGCCGCACAGATGGATGAACTGCCACACTGCCGACTGCTGCCGCCGATTCTCGATATGTTCTCGCCAGGTCTTTTCGCTCCAATGTGCGCTCATACAGGGATAAGGGTCAGGAAGCGGCGACGGACGATGGCGGGAACCATTGGTAGAGCATGAAGTAGACAAGCACCCCGGTCACGGAAACATAAAGCCAGAGCGGAAGGGTCCACCGGGCGATCCGCCGATGGCGATCGAATCGGGCGCGCAGCGCGGGAACAACGGTCATGATCACCATTGGCACGATCACCATGGCGAGGACGACATGAGTCGCCAGGATCGTCAGATAAATGGGGCGAATAATCCCCTCCGCTTCGAACTTGGTCACCGCGGCGACGTTGAAGTGGTAGGTAAGGTACGAGGCCAGGAAGAGCGTGGAGGTTACCAGCGCACAGACCATCATCGTGATGTGCTGCTTCTTTCGGTCCTTCCGGATGAACCACCACCCGAAGAGGAGAAACAGTGTGCTCAATGAGTTGAGACTGGCATTGAGCGCGGGGAGATCGCTGATCGTCATTTACCGTCCTCCTTGAGCAAGGCGTCGATGTCTTTCAGAATCTTCGGGGTTTCGTCGTTCTCTCCGATCCCATCGTAAAAAGCTCGGACGACTCCCTTCCGGTCCACCAGCGCGATCTTCGTGCTATGGCTGATGTCGTTGGAAATTCCCGGGACTTTCTCGAACCCAAGCAGGAACCCTTGCCGGGCGATGCGCTCGATTTGCTGCTTATGACCGGTCAGGAAAAGCCAGCGGTCCTGCGCCTTCAGGGCAGTGGCATACCCCTGGAGCACTTCCGGCGTGTCGTTGTCCGGATCCACGGAAAAAGAAATCAACCGGACTTCGTCGCCGTTTCCCTTTCCGAGCGCCGCTTCCTGAAGAGCCGAAAGCCGGTTGCTGAGCATGGGGCAGGTGGTCGGGCAGGTCGTGTAAATGAAATTCGCCAGCCAAACCTTGCCTTTGAGGTCGCCCAACGATACCGGCTTGCCGCTTCTGTCGGTAAACTGGAAATCCGGCACCGTGGAGTATTCCCTGAAACCCTCCTGAGCGGGGACGGAGCGCACAATGACATCAGAGCGCTCACGGCTCAGCTTGGTCAGCCAGAGCTGCAAGGAGACCCCTCCAACCGCCACCAATAACGCGATAAAGTAGATGATTTTTTTCACGAAAAGCTGACTCCCCAAGGGTTAAAAGGAGGAGAAGATCCCCTCCTCCCTGTCTACACACAGTTTCACCGCGCGCCCCTGTGTCACTGACAGGACTTCAAAAGGCCGCCTTCCGCGGCAAGGTTCGGACCGGTTCAGAACCGGCTTATAACCGACCGAATCAAGGTTTGGTAAAAACCATCAGGCACAACAGCAGCCCGGGAAGGTACACGATCGATGAGAAAAAGAGAAGCCGCGCCGCCTGCCGTGTCCGCTGCACCATGAAGTAGATCGAACAGGCCACCATCAAAAGATCGAACACGAGCGCTCCCGTGAGATAAAGAGCTCCCCCTTCTCCGGTAAAGAACGGAACCAGCGTGCAGGCCGTGAGAGCCACAGAGTAAAGAAGCGCCTGAGCCGCTGTCCACGCCCCCGAAAAATCCTTCCTGGGCAGCATGACAAACCCGGCTTGCGAATACTCGTCCCGGTACATCCAGGCAATCGCAAGAAAGTGGGGCATCTGCCAGGCAAAGAGAATCCCGAACAGCACCCACGCGCCGATGCCAAAAGAGCCATCCACCGCGGTCCAGCCGATCACCGGCGGAATGGCGCCGGAAACCGCGCCGATCGTCACGCAAAGCGCCGTGTGACGCTTCATCGGAGTGTAGAAAAGAATGTAGATCAGGAATGAAGCCGCCGAGAGATAAGCGGCGACCCACGTGGTGGCGATGGCGAGCTGGGCAAAGCCCCCGATGGCCATGATCGAACCGAGCAGGATTGCCGTCTTCTTGGTCATCCGGCCCGCGGCGATCGGACGCTGACGGGTCCGCTCCATGAGGCGGTCAACGTTGATCTCCAACACCTGATTGAAAGCGGCGGCGGCGGCGGCCACCAGGGCGGTGCCGACCACGGTATGGGCAAGTTGCGCCCAGTCGAGGGAGCCACGGCTCGCCATGCAAAAACCGACAAACGTGGTGATAACCACCAGCAGCGTCAGACGCGCCTTGACCAGAAGCATGACGTCTCCGACGAAACCGGCGAGGCCAGCCTCCTCGATGGAGCCCTGCCGCTGGGCCTGATTACCCTCCATCCCCTCTAATTGCGTGATTTCGTTCATGCTTGAAGCGGCGTGGGGGAGGCCGAAAAAGGTTGATCGTTATGGGCCTTGGAAAAACGGTTCGCCCGAATGCCCAGAAGAAAGCTCAATGCCAGCACCACGGCACCGTTCACCACGTGGAGAGTCGTCGGATGGGAAGCGCGTTGGGTCCAGATAATCGAGGCTCCAAGTGCAATCTGAACGATCAGAAGCACGATGAGGCCCAATGCGGGTCGACGGAAGCGCCTTTCCGCCCATGCGGACCGGAGCACCTTGGTGGTCAGGATTCCAACAAGCACCGTCACCACCAGAGCCCAGAAACGATGGGCGAAGTGAATATCGACGTGCTTGTTATGCACGGTCGGCATGAAGGTCCCTTCGGGGGTGAGAGGGAAGGTCGGAATCGCCAGCCCGGCATCGATGTGCCTCATGAAGGCCCCCAAAAACAACTGAAGAAAAACGGCACCGACGACGATCCAGGCCCAGTGCCGCCAATTCGCCACGCGCGCCGGGCTCACCGAAGCAGCCAGAGGACGGTCCCATTCCGGCGAGAGCGCAACCGCGATCAGGAGCAAAAGACAAAGAAAGGCTTGAGCCGTGCAGCCGTGGACGATGGCCCAGGCAATGGAGAGCTCCGTGACGCGCAGCCCGCCCATGATCCCTTGCACAATCACCATGACCAACGCGACCCAGGTGAGCTGCTTGACCCACGAGCGTCGTTCCACGCAGGCCGTCCAGATCAAAAGGCCAATGACCAGCATCCCCATCACGGAGCCAACCAGGCGATGCGAATGCTCCAAAAGAGCGTCCCCCTCCCAAAAGTGGAACGGGAGAGTGAACATGTTGTACCCGAAGCTGGTGGGCCAATCCGGCACTGCCAGCCCCGCCTTCTTGGTCGTCACCGTGCCACCCACTGAAATCAGAAACAGTGTGAAGACGACGACGAACTTTGCGTAGCGGGATAGCCAGAGTTTAGCCGGTTGCATGGAGATCTAATAATTCAACACGTTTCGCGGAAAGCAAGCGGTGCCTCCCCCCTGGTGGGAAGATGGGGCGACTATGGCGCCCCACATCGTGGACGCCGCCGCTAGTGCGCGGCCCCTGCGGGAGGGGCGGCAGGAGCAGGAGTTGCGGCGCCGGCAGCCGGTGCAGCAGGAGCGCCGGCATTTGCCGCCTTCTCCTTCAACCAGGCCTGATAATCCTCGGCGGAATCAATGACCATGTTTCCGCGCATGAGGTAGTGACCGTAACCGCAAAGCTGGCCGCAGATGATCTCGAACTCGCCGGTCCTGACCGGCTTGAACCAGATGGGGCTCACCAGGCCGGGCGTCGCGTCCTGGCCGATGCGCATGAACTGGAGCGAAAGGCTATGAATGACGTCCTTGGAGCTGATCTCCAGGATGACATCTTTGTTGACCGGGAGGTGCATCTCGTTGGCGGTCACAATATCGTCCTTCGCGGCAGGATCCGTGTAGTCGAGCCCTACAGGGTTCGAAGCACTCACGAGTTCAGTCTTCCGGCGGCCGATCACCCCGTCTGCGCCGGGATAATGAAAGTTCCACTTGTACTGCTCGGCGACCACGCGGACACGTTCCACGTCGCCTCCTTCCGGCTTTGGTCCATTAACTCGCTTGCCCCACAGGGGAATACCGAACCCGAGCAGAAAGACCGACTCCACCAGCACCACCATGAACTCGATGTGAGTGGAAGCCTTGGATTTTACGCCGTGGTAATCCGCCTTCGGGTTCCGCGACTTGTGGAAGCGGATCAAAGTAAAGATGAAGAATGTCGACCACCCGACGAAGAGCACCAGCATGATCCAGTGCACAAACTCGAGCATCTGGTCGACTTGAAACCCGTGCTCGGAAGCATTCAGGGGCATTCCTAACAATTTATTCAACATATCAGCTTTGTTGAGAGATAGGGGATTCCATCTCCCCGGAGAGTTCTTGATTAACGTTTGCAGGCAGGCCGTCCCGCCGGGCAAGATAGATTAAAAAACCGAAAAACATGCTGCCGACAACCGCGATGGCAGCGAGAAGAAACACCATCGACGCGTTCATCGCCGGGGCGATAGGAGCATCGGCCGAGCCGGTGCATACCGCGCAGGCAAGGGCGTTCCCCTTCATCGATATGGAAATCAGAAGGGCAGGAAGCGTGATGTTCAGAGGGCGGTTCATACGGTGGATTTCCCCGATTTCCGGATGAACCAGATTCCGTAAGCCGCGAGACCCAACCCAATTGCAGCCGAGAGCGAAGCGACCACCCCGTCAACCAACGCGTGACCCTGCCGGTATACTGTCAGCTCGAAAGCTGCCAGCAGGAACGAGAGCAGGACACTGAGGAGGATGAAGAGGATATGAACTCCGCGAAGTGACATAAAATGGGTTCTTCTTTGGTTTGGTTCCGTGATTCGTGGGTGAGATCAGAGGACGATGTGATCTTTGAACGCCAGGAGCGTCAAAAGGAACAGCCCGGTGACGAACACCATCGTCGCGAGCATGAACTGGTAAATGGTCATCTTTTCTTCCTTGAGGTGCATGAAAATCAACGCCACCAGCGAGGCCTTGAAGGTCGCGAGGAGCATGCCGATCAGAATGTTCATTTCTTCGGAGCCGAAATGAACATACGACAGTCCGACCGTGGCCGCCGTCAGGACCAGCAGGGCTGCCCCAACCCCGAGGTAAAGCTTGGAATGGTCGTGGAAATGCGCGGCGTCATGCGGAACCGGGTGATCGGCCGCGGTAGCGGGAGAGCCGTGTTGATGAGGATCGCTCATAGAGATGGATTAAAATCGGCTAGAGGAGATAGAACAGCGGGAAAACGAAAATCCAGACGAGGTCGACGAAGTGCCAGAAAAGTCCCACCACTTCGATCCGGTTCGCCAGATGATCGGGATCCTTCTGGTAAAGGCGCGTGCTGACCGGAAGCAGGAAGTACGCAAACATGACCAGACCGCCCAAGACGTGCAACCCGTGCAGACCGGTGATCGTGTAGTATACGGCAAAGTAAGTGCTGTGTTTGGGCAGGAACATGCTTGCCCACTGGACGTCTTCCTTCGCGACGTGCGCCACCTTGTCCGACATCGGGCGAGGCCAGAAGTGCGGGTGATCGTTGGCGGGAGAGGTCGGGTCCGCGTTCACCGCATCCAGCCGGATGTGGTATTCCTTGATCTCCTTGTCATGCAGGGCGTCGTGGTTCTCCAGGTGTCCGCTAATTTCGACACGGGGGTGCAACCCCTTCGCAGCCAGGTGCTCGTTGCCCAGGAACTCTTCGTACTTGGCACGGGCTTCCGGTTTGATGAAAGCGCCGAAATGATGGTACTTGGCGGGCCACTCGTAACCGAGCTTCACCCCGAGGAAGACCACCCCGCACAACAGGGTGAACATCATGCAGAGGCGATACCGCTTGAAGTTCCGCATCTTGAGCGCCGCCCAGGCAAAAACCACGCTGACCGAAGAGGCGATCAGGATGGCCGTATTGATGGTGCCGACCGGAACGTTCAAAAGACCCTTGGGCCAATAACCCGGTTCCGCGCCGAGACGCAGGAAAATGTATGCCGAAAAGAGACCGCCGAAGAGCATCACTTCCGAGGCGAGGAAGAGCCAGATGCCGATCTTCGCATTCCAGAGACCCGTGTCCGGCCTCGGCTTGACTGTATATGGAATTTCCATTGTAGAGAAAATTATGCTTCTGCCTGGGGAGAGAAATCCTTAGCGGCACCGGGGACGCTGTATTCATACGGCCCACGATAAACCGTAACCGGCTTGTCGAAGTTGCCGTGAGGAGGGGGCGACGGAGTGCTCCAGTCGAGGGTCGTCGCATCCCAGGGATTCGTGTTCACCTTGCGGCCATTCCGGATGCTCCAGAAGACGTTGATGATGAAGAAGATCTGAACAATGCCAAGCAACCATGCCGACCAGGACATGAAGCTGTTCCAGTGGAGCATCGGCCCGCTGATCTGTTCGTAAACATGGCCGCCGTCATACCAGCGGCGGTGCATCCCCGCCATACCCTGGAGGAACATCGGGAAGAAGATGCCGTTGATCGTAATGAGCGAACCCCAGAAGTGGAGCTTACCGAGCGTGTCGCTCATCGTGCGGCCCGTCATCTTGGGATACCAGTAGTAGACCCCTGCGAAGATGCCGAAGATCGTACCGGGCGCGACGATATAGTGAAAGTGACCGATGATGTAGTAGGTGTCGTGGAGGTAGGCGTCCAGCGAGTTGAACGCCAGGGGCAGACCCGTCAGACCGCCGATGCCGAACATCGGGAGGAACGCCGTCGCGAAGAGCATCGGCGTGGTGAAACGGATGGACCCTCCCCAGAGCGAGATCAGAAGCGCCGTGAGAATAATGACCGACGGCACCGAAATCATGATGGTGGTCGTCTGGAAGAAAGCGCTCACCTTGGTACCCATGCCCGTGAGATACATGTGGTGCGCCCAGACAAGGAACGAGAGGAACCCGAGGAAAAGGGCGGAGAAGACCATCGCCTTGTAGCCCCAGAGCGGCTTGCGGGTGTTGTTGGCGATAACTTCGGCCACAATTCCTAGCGCGGGAAGAATAAGAACGTAAACTTCCGGGTGCGCGAGGAACCAGAAGAGGTGCTGCCACAGAAGCGGGCTGCCGCCACCGCTGATGTCGAGCTGGCCACCGAGGCTGCTGACGATCAAGCCGTTCGGACTGAAGAACGAGGTACCTGCGACACGATCCATCAACTGCATGATGCCGGCGGCTTCAAGCGGAGGAAACGCGAGGAGGAGAATATAGGAGGTCACCAGGATCGCCCAGGTGAAGAACGGGAGGCGCATCCAGGTCAACCCGGGAGCGCGAAGCTGGATCACCGTGGTAATGATGTTCACCGAGCCAAGCAGCGAGGAGGTGATCAGGAAGACCATGCCCATCAACCAGAGCGTCTGGCCGTTCCAGATGTGGTGGAACGCGGGGCCGGTGTCCGCAATGTTGGCAAGAGGAGGATAGGAGGTCCAGCCGCTCTTCGCCGCTCCGCCGGGAACGAAGAAGCTGATGAGCATGATGACGCCGCCGATAAAGAATACCCAGAAGCTTGCCATGTTCAGCTTGGGGAACGCCATGTCGGGTGCGCCGATCTGGAGCGGGACGACATAGTTACCGAACGCCGCGAAGGAGACAGGAACGATGCCGAGGAAGACCATGATCGTCCCGTGCATGGCGCCGAGGGAGTTATAGAAGTCCGGCGTCATGATGCCGTTGGGCATTTCTTGAGGAAACACCTTGGCAAGAACGGCCCCAAAATACGGAAGTGCCTGGCCTGGGTAGGCAAGCTGCCATCGCATCAGCATCATCAAGCAGAAGCCGAGGAACAGGAAAAGAAGCCCGGAGAGCCCGTACTGGATACCGATCACCTTGTGATCGGTGGAGAAGACATATTTGCTCCAAAAGCCGAGCTCGTGATGGTCGTGATGACCATCATCATGTCCCGCACCGGAGTGCGAAGAGTGCGTTGAGATTTCCATGGGTGTGATTGCTGAGGCTTTGGCGACGCTGAAATGTGTGAAACCCGCGGTCTTTTGAGGACCGCAGCAAATTCGACGGGGCGAACTTACGCCGTCCAGACGCTCGCTCAAGAGAGAGCTTTTGCTGCAGAATACCGCGCAGAAGACGCCGGGATGGCTGGGGTTTCAGGGATTATATAAATTCTACTAATTATGGCAAGATTTAAGGGGCGGGTACCGCGGGGATATCCTCCGTAATGGCTTCCAACTCCGGCGGAGCGAATGACTCTGTCCGGCTGGCGAACTCTGCCCGAACCACGGCGACCTGTTCGGGAGTGATCTCTCCCGCCGTGTTGCCCCAGGCCGAGCGAATGTAGCTCAGGACGGCCGCCATCTTCTTGTCGTTGAAGTCGCGGCCCCAGGCGGGCATCGCTCCATTGTAACTCTTCCCTTCGATCACAACGGGCCCCTGCATCCCCTTAAGGACGAGCGCCGTCAGACGCTTGGTGGAACCACTGACCCAGTGCGATGCCGCCAAGGGAGGATAAGTGCCGGGGAGCCCCAGCCCGTTAGCCTGATGGCAGGAAGCGCAGTTCTGGTTGAAAACCTTTTTGCCGATCTCGGCGAGGGATTGCTCTTTGGCAGCTTCCGCCCCGGCGGCAGCACCGCCTTCTTTCGCGCCGGCAGCCAGCGAACCTTCGCGTTCATTGAAGACTTCCCCACTGAAGCCGCCGCCGAACTGTCCGAAGTAGAAGGCGGCTCCGAAGGTCACAAGGATGACCACGGCAAACCACCAGACCGGCACCGGGACGATGCCCGCCTCCGGTTCCTTGTGCTCGCGCTTCACTGCGCCGTGGACACGCGTCACATCGGCCGTTTCGCGATAATCAATTTCGTCTTCTCCTGGTTGCATGGGCATTAAAGGATCTGGGCTCTTCGTGCTCACTTGGCAGCAGCGGCGGGGGCAGGCGCGGCTCCTTTGACTTCTTTTAAGGGATGGCTCCTATCCAAAGAGAGGAGGTAGGCGACGAGCGCCTTGGCGTCATTGTTGGGGACCATTTCGTAACCGGCCTCAACTCCGTCGGCTTCCGTCAGGTTCAGCGCGTTCTCGGAGCGCTCGCCACTAATCTTCCTCTTCTCGAAGAGATAGCGATAGGCGGGCATGTTTGAAGCCGGGGTGGTCGCGCGCGGATTGTAAAGATGCGCGTACTGCCACTTCGGATCATTGACGTAGCCCCGTCTTGAATTCTCAGCCTTGGGAGCGCCGATGTTGGCGAGATCCGGACCGTTTCGCATGAACCCGATGACAGCGCCGCTCTCGTAAATGTAGTCCCGGGCAACCGTGCGGCGGGTGCCCCATTCCCGCGCGATGTCCGGGCCGGCATGGGGTTCGCGAACCAATTGCGTGTGGCAATAGTTGCAACCATTGGCAATGTAGACGCGGCGGCCTTGCTCGGCGAGTCCGGCTACGTTGATCGGGTAAACATCGGCGTTCTCTTCGTCAACCTGCGGCTGGAGGTTACCGATCTGCGTGTCAGACGCGACGATCAGACCAAGCCAGGCGGCGGCAAACGAAGCAAAGATTCCGGCAAAAAGAAGTGGCGTAGGCTTCACGACTTGGCTCCTTCGTGGATGGGTGCGAACAGGGTGGGCTGGGCTCCGCTTGGACGGCCAAGACGCAGCAACATCAGCAGGAAGTTAAGGGCAAAGAAGAGTTGGCCGACGCAGAGTAGGATCTGGGCGATGCTGCGTCCACGGAGGAACGGCAACGCTGCGGATACCGAAAGCATGAAGTCAGCCCCGGCGTTGGTCGCATGAACCTCATGCACGTTCGCCAGCATCTGCCCTTGTGAGTAACCGGCCAGCAGCAGCATGGCGATGGTCATTCCCCATCCGTAAGCGGTGCCCCAGAAGTGGAGCTTGATGAAACTGGCGGAGAGCCATTCGCAGCCGACCAGACGCGGGATAATGTAGTACATCGCCCCGAACATCACCATCGAGTAGAAGCCGTAGATGAAGAGGTAATCGCTGCCCACCGTAAACCAGGTGTACTGGGTGATGTTGCTGAGGCTGCGGAAGGAACCCGCCACCAACACGAGATTGGCGAGCGTGTAAGCCACGGCCCCGAAGAACACGAACCGGATGGTCGGGCTGTGATAGACAAGATTGAACTTGCCCTTCATCGTCATGAAGTAATTGGCCGTCACGGTGGCGACGGGGATGAGCATCAGGATCGCCGCGACGATCCCCACGGTGATGACCCAGGCAGGAACAGGGCCACCGGCAAGGCGCTGGCCGCCGGTCCAGACCGAGAAGATCGCGAACGACCAAAAACCGACAGAAGCAAGGTGATAACTATGAATCGGGCGGCCAACCACCTTCGGAACAAGGTAGTAAATGGCACCCAAGCCAATCGCGCTCAACCAGAGATTGATCACGTTCTGTGCGAACCACGCATTGACGATCGCCTGCATCACCCCCTGAACACCGGCCGCACCGGGAAGCCCGGAGCCGAGCAGAAGGTTCGTGCCACCGACGAGCCAAGGGAACCAGAAGAGCGCCGCGATGAGATACCACGCGGAAATGTAGATATGCCCGGGGCGGCGATTGAAAAACAGGATTACTCCCCACACCGCCACTATACTATAGGCGACGAAGAGAAGCCCGAAGACGTACCTCGGAAACTCCAGATAAATCAACCCGCGTCCGTTCCCGGCGAGGATCTCGAGGGAGCCCGCGATCAGCGCCACGTTCCAGAGCATCGTTCCCGTGAGCAGCATCGCCGGCTTCGGAAGGGCAACGCGGCAAAGGCGCGCAAGAATCCAGAGGGCGGTGCCGATACCGGCAAGGCTCGCCCAGCCGTAAATCATCAGACTGTTCTGGACCGGAAAGAGTCGGCCAAAAGTCAGCCAGGCGCAGCCGTCGAGAAACTCCGGCCACTGGACCTTGACGGCGTTGATCACGCCGAGAACGGTCTGGACCAGAAGCCAGAATACCGCTGAGGCATAAAAGGTTAGCACGGGGACCCGCGCGGAGGCATCGATTGACGCCCGTTCAACCTGTTCGAGTTCGCCGGGGATCACTTCTCTCCCGGAGGACTGTCGAGTAACTGTGGAAGGCACGCTCATTGAAAAAAATTCTAGTTCTCGCTGGGAGCAGCCGGGGTGGCGGGAGTTTGGGGCTCGGCAGCCGGGCTGGGCTGGCTGGCGGGCGTCGGTTCGGCAGCGGCAGGGATGGGAGCCGCCGAAGCAGCGGGCGCTGCTTCTTGCGGAGCAGCTTCGGTTGCGACGGCTGGCTTCAGATACGGAGGAACCAAGAGGCTCGGGACGATCTCGGCCTTCTCGGCACTGGGGGAAATTCCCTTGGCAACCAGATCCTTGAGCGTCAGCTCCATGGCGCGCTCGATCGGGATCTGTGCGGTCTTCTTCTCCTTATCGACCGCATACTTCGTAAGCTTCGCATGCGCTTCCTCGCGCAGCTCGGCAAGCCGCTTGGTCCGCTCTGCGGCACGTTGATCTTCGTAAGCGTCACCGGGGGTAGGCCCACCGCGGAAGATCGCGACAAGCAGTCCGAGCAGGCAGAAGCCCAATATACCCCAGATAAAGCCGAGGCCGATACGCGCTGTTCTTGGTTGAGCCATACTAATTGGTAAGACGGAGGGATTCCGGGAGACGCGGATCGCGAGCCGGGAACAAATTGGTTTTGGGAAGTCTCCAGAGGAAGTAGGCCGCCACGATGCCGCCTACAGCCACGAAGCAAGTCACGTCGAGGAAGGTGAAATCAACACCCTTCACATGCAACATCGGCATGATGACGATGTAGAGATCGAGGGCCTGCATGATGAGGAGCCACGCCGCGACGAGGCAGAGCCATTTTGGATTCTTCTTGGTCGCCTGAAAGAGGAGAACAGGGAAAGGAAGGAAAAAGCGGAAGATCACGAGAGCCAAGCTCAGGTACCACCACGTTTCAGTATTCCGGCGGATGAAGTAAACCGTTTCCTCCGGCATGTTCGCGTACCAGATGAGCATATACTGGCTGTAGCCGATGTAAGCCCAGAAGACGCAGAAGGCGAGCATCAGCTTGCCCATGATGTGGTAGTGCTCAATGGTCACCCCTTTGAGGTGCCCGTTGGACCGGAGCCACGTCACAAGAAGGACGAGCGTTCCCATTGCGCCCCCGACGCCACCGGCGAAGATGTAGACACCCCACATGGTGGAAAACCAGTGGAAGTCCAGGCTCATGAGCCAGTCCACTGCCGCAAAGGTCAGCGAAAGACCGACGGCGGGAATCCCGATGAAGGAGAGCACGCGATTGCGGACCGTGTAAGCGGGGTGCCCATCGATGTCCTGTTTAATCGAGTTCCGCCGGATAAAGATTCCGAGCAGACTGAGAGCGACGAAGTAGAACACCGCGCGGCCAAGGAAGAACGACGGGTTCAGGTAGGCGATTTTCTTGTCGAGAAGCTCGTCGGCCCCTGGCGGGATGGTCCACCACTTGAAGAGATAGGGCGCAAAGAAGATGATCCCCGCGAAGAAGAACGCACAGAGGACCGGCATCACCGTTCCGAGATTCTCCAACTGACGGCGAACGACAACCGACCACTCTGCATCGGTGGCGTAGTGGACGAAGGTCCAGAACAGCGCACCGCAAGCAATGGCGAAGAAATAGACAACCGCAAACAGCCATGAAAAGGAGAGTTGCCGGAAGCTCAGATCCTCCCCGGTGTAGAGCCCGAGAAACAACGAGATGATCAGGGCCGCCACGCCTACGCCGCCAAAAATGGCCGCGAGGGAGTTCGCCTTCCTGCCGTCAAAAAAGTCGGACTTAAGTTCCGGTGTGTGAGAATGATCACTCATTGCTTTTCCAAATCTGTAAGAATTTGAGCGGGGACGTCGTTGATGCTGGCGTTCTGGCTCTTCTGCAGCGCGCGAATGTAGGCGATGATTGCCCAACGGTCTTCAACGGTGATGTTCGAGCCGTAAGCTCCCATGTTGCCTTTACCATGGGTGATGGTCTGGAAGATATGGCCGTCGGCCATCGTGCGGAACCGGGCCTCCTGGAGGTTGGCGATGCCGCCGAACCCGTACTTGGAGACGACCCCGTTGCCATCGCCCACTTCGCCGTGACAAACGGCGCAGCTGATGTTGTAACGTTCGCGGCCGCGTTCAAGAACGGCAACGTTCAACTCAGGAAGCGGAATCCCATCGCCCCAAACTTCGCCGATCTTGCCGGTGTCGGCGTAAGTCGGGAAGTTTCCGAATCCCGCCGGCCCCGTCAGCTTACGGGCGTTGTTTCCCTGGGTCGTGGAGTACAGCCCTGGCTGAACAAAACCTTGCGGCACGGTACCTTCCACATGCTGCCGGGCTGCGCGCCCGTCGGCATAGAAGTCGCTCTTGTGCTGCGCGTTATAGCGCGGCTGCCGATCCATGTCGGGGAAGATCTCGATCGGAGCCTTGCGGCTCTTTTCGCCCCGGAACCCGGCGATCGCCATCACTGCGATGACGGCCAGAGTAAAACTGATAAAGAAATATCTGAGCATTGGTCTTAGTGACGCTTATTGCGGGGCTTAATCATGCACCAGGGTGACATGCGATCCCCCGAGTTCGTCGAGGAACTGGCGGGTTTTTGATTCGGAGAATTTCGGATCGCGGGATTCGATGACGAGGAAGAACCCGTTATCGGTCACGCGGTTGAAGCGATCCCAGTTGAACATCGGGTGATACCACTTCGGCAGTTGAGTGAACACGCAGAGGCCGGAGATACAAGCCGCAGCGGAGAGAAGAATCGTCAACTCGAACATGATCGGGAAGAACGCCGGGACCGTCATAAAGTCATACGGCTTTCCGTGAACGATCATCGGGTAGATGATCGACGAAGGAATGAACTGCAGGAGCGCTGCGGTAATCAGGCCTGTGACGCCGCCGCAAAAAACGAGAGCGCTCAACCATGACTTTCCAAGCCCCATCGCGGCGTCCATCCCGTGGATCGGGAAGGGCGAGTGGACGTCCCAGCGTTTGAACCCTGCGTCGCGCACCTTCTCGGCAGCGTGCATGAGGTCTGCGGAACTCTCGAATTCCGCCGCGATACCGTAAACTTTTCGATGCTCAGCCATTAGTGTGAAACCTCCCCTTTATGCGTGTTGGGGTGATGGTGCGGGTCCGCCTCAGGCAATACCGTCTTCACTTCGAAGATGGTGACCATCGGCAGGAAGCGCATGAACAGAAGGAACAGAGTCAGGAAGATCCCGAAGGTGCCCACGAAGAGGCCGATCTCGGCCCAGGTCGGGTGGAACATCCCCCACGAGGAAGGGAGGAAGTCGCGGTGCAGTGAGGTGACGATGATCACGAAACGCTCGAACCACATTCCCGCGTTGACCAGGTTGACGATGATGAAAACGAGAATCAGGTTGTGGCGGTTTTTCTTGAACCAGAAGACCTGCGGGGCAAGCACGTTGCACCCGATCATGGCCCAGTAGGCCCACCAGTAGGGAGCCGGAGGCACGTTGAAAAGCGGACCGAACACGTAGGGATCCGCCACGCGGTTGCGGAGGAAGACCCAGATCTCGTAAGGGTTCGCCCCGTACCATGCCATGAAGAACTCCATCGCGTAGGCGTAACCGACGATGCTGCCGGTCAGGAGGATGATCTTGCACATCTTGTCGATGTGCTGCGGGGTGATCATGTCCTTGAGCTGCGGATAGAGCAGCCGCGCGGGAAGAAGGATCGTCAACACCATGGCAAACCCGCCGAAAATGGCGCCCGCGACGAAGTAAGGCGGGAAGATGGTGGCGTGCCAGCCGGGGAGAACGGAGGTCGCGAAGTCGAACGACACGACGGAGTGCACCGAAAGCACCAGCGGGGTCGAGATACCGGCCAGGATCAGATAGGCCATCTCGTAGTGCCGCCACTGACGGTTGCCGCCGCGCCAGCCGAGGGCGAAGAGCCCGTAAGCGAACTTGGAAACCTTCGACTTGGCCCGGTCGCGGAGCGTCGCGAGGTCAGGAACCAGACCGACGTACCAGAACAACAGAGACACCGTGAAATAGGTCGAGACCGCAAACACGTCCCAGAGGAGGGGGCTGCGGAAGTTCGGCCAGATGGCGTTCGCGTTCGGCAGCGGCGCGAGATACCAGGCCATCCAGACGCGACCGACGTGAATGCCGGGGAAAATACCGGCGCAAACGACCGCAAAGATCGTCATCGCCTCGGCGGCGCGGTTAATGGAGGTACGCCATTTCTGACGAGTCAGGAACAAAATCGCGGAAATGAGGGTACCGGCGTGACCGATACCGATCCAGAACACGAAGTTCGTGATGTCCCAAGCCCAACCGACCGGGTGGTTCTCACCCCAGACGCCGACGCCAGTGGAGATCTGGTAAGCGATGCAGAACAGACCGAACGCGGCGACGAGGCTGGTGAAGAAGATCGACACCCACCACCAGATGGGCGTCCTGGATTCGACGATGTCGGAGACATGCTGGGTGACCCAGGGGATGTTCCGGTCATTGGTGACCAGTGGAACCCGGGTGACGGCAGCTTTCTGCTGCTCGTACTCGTCGGGAGCTGAAATTGTGGAGCCGTTAGCCATTAGGAGTGAGCGGGTTCAGCGGCGCCGTGCGCAACGGATTTCTTTGCGTCGGGCATCTTCGGGTTGGGATTGCGGAGACGGGCCAGATAGCTCACGCGCGTTCTGACGTTGAGGTATTCCAGCAGTCGATAATTCTTCTCCTGCTCTTTGAGCTTGGAGACCCGGCTTTCAGGATTCTTGACGTCACCGAACACGATGGCTCCGGTGGGGCAGACCTGGGCGCAGGCCGAGGTGAAAACATCCGGCGGGATCGTCACGTTATCGGATGCCCCGGCCTTCACCTTCTGGGCGATGCGGGCTTCCTGAACGCGCTGGACGCAGAAGGTGCACTTCTCCATGACGCCACGCATACGGACGGTGACGTTCGGGTTCTTCTGCATCTTGAGCGTGTCGGCCATTCCCTTCGGAGCCAGAGGCCCGAGCTTGAGACCGTTGACCTCACCCAGGAGCGGAACCTTCACCGGCGTGATCGGACGCTGGTTGTAATCGAAGAAGTTGAAGCGGCGAACCTTGAACGGACAGTTGTTGGCGCAATACCGGGTGCCGATGCACCGGTTGTAGGCCATGACGTTGAGGCCGTCATTGCTGTGAATGGTCGCGTTAACGGGGCAGACCGTTTCGCACGGCGCGTTTTCGCAGTGCTGACAGAGCATCGGCTGGGCGACCATCTGTGGATCGGAAGGGAACTCGCCGAGATCTTCGTGGTACTCGCTGTCGCTGACGAAATAGCGATCGTTGCGCATCCAGTGCATCGAGCGGCCGTTGATGACCTGCTCCTTGCCGACGACGGGAGTGTTGTTCTCCGCCTGGCAGGCCACGGTGCATGCTGCACAGCCGATGCAGGTGTTCAGGTCAATCGCCATCCCCCATTGGTTGGGGGAATCCAGCTCGGGATGGGTGTAAAGGCTGGGAGGCCCCGGTGGGACATGGCTGTCGCCACCCATGGTCTTCACGAAATCGGGCTTCGCGTCGAACTCCGCCAGCGTGGCTTCGCGAACCAGTTCGCGGCCTTCCATGCTGAAGTGTTCCTGCGTGTGAGCGATGACCACCTTTTTGTTGAGCTTGGTAATCTTCGCGCCGAGGGCGAAATAAGGCGAATCGATGGTCCGCAGGGAGTAAGCGTCAACCCCGGTCCCCTGCCCCAGCTTGCCGACGACCTTGCGGCCCCAGCCCAGCGAGAGGGAGATGGAGTTATCGGCGTGGCCCGGCGCGATGAACACAGGCACCTGCACCTTGCGATCTCCCACCGACAGCTCGATCACTTCGTGCTCGGATTTGTGCGGGATATAGCCAATCTCCAGTTCCTTCGCAGTCTTGGGGCTGATCCACGCGGTGTTATCCCACGTGGTCTTGGTGATCGGATCGGGCAACTCCAGCATCCAGCCGTTATTGTTGTAACGACCGTCTTCCATCTTGGAGTCAGCAGGGAAAACGACTTCGAAATTCCCGGGCCCGGCAGGAGCGGAGAAACCGTCTTTGGGCAAGGCCCCGGTGTAGTTGAGAGCAATGGACTCTTTGCGCTGGGCGGCAAACCCGTCGTGGAGGAACTTGCTCCAGGCGGCGGTGAAGTCGCTCGGCTTCACCCGCTGACGGAAGGTTTCCTGAACCAGTTCCGCTCCGGATGGCTTTTTGAGCCCCGCAAACTTAGCGAGGATATCAAGTTCCGACCAGCCGTCATAGAGCGGCAGGATCATCGGCTGAACCGGGGTATAGCTACCTTCACCGGCAATGCCGTCGTTCCAGGTCTCAAGATAATGAGCGCCGGGCACCTGCCAGCGGGAATGCTGGGAGGTTTCGTCCACCCAGAGGCTGAGACGGACGACTTCGGGCACCGACTTCTGGAGCGTCGCCCAACCGAGATTGACGGGCGCGTTGTATACCGGGTTCCCCCCGAGAATGAAGAGCGTCTTGACGGTCTTCTGCTTGATGGCCTCGGCCAAATCGAGAATCGTCAACGCGGGCGCGACCGGGATGCGGGCACCCACGAGGGTCTCGCCGAAGCTGCCGAGGGCGTTGTTGATCGCGGCGCCGAGTTGTTGCACGGCGACCGGCTGGCGCGGCCCGACCAGTACGAGGCTGCGGCCGTGGGCGGATTTGAGGTCCGCGGCGGCTTCCTTCACCCATTCCGGCGAGAAATCGACCTTGCCTTCCGGCGTGGCGATTCCGTCAACGTTAACGCCGAGCTCTTTCGCGAGGGCGAGAGCGAACAGACCGATCTGGCTCGCGGGGAGACGCAGACGATGGTCGGCGGCGCCACCGGTCACGGTGTACCGGTTCTCTACCGTGTAGAGGCGGTTCATCTTGTCGCCCGCCTTCTCGACACGGCGGCGATCGGCGAACGCGCGCACATCGGCCAGTGAGGTCATCTCGCCCGCGAGGAAGTCGCAGTCGAGCGTGAGTACGATGTCCGCCTTTTCAAAAACAGGGACGGCTTTGATGCCGGGGCCGAACGAAGCAGCCGAGGCGGCTTCGGACAGATCGCTGCCAAGCGGCTCATAAACAGCCCACTTGGCTTGCGGGAAGCGCTTGGCGATCTCCTTGCGGAGCCGCTCGCGCGTCTGGGAGTTGCTCTCCTCCAGCAGGAAGGCGATCCCGGAACCGTCGCCTGCTTCGGCGATCAGGTTATCGAGGTAGGCTTCGAACTGCTTGGCGTCGGAATGCTTGCCCTTCTCTTCGAAGAAGCGGGAGCGATCCGGATCATAGAGGTCGAGGATCGATGCTTGGGCGAAACCGTCAGTGGCTCCCTTGCCCGCAGGGTGATGCGGGTTGCCTTCGATCTTGGTCGGGCGTCCGTCGTGGGTGGTGACCACCAGCGGCATTGCGCCTGAGCGGCGCGGCATGGAGGTGGCGTAAAAGAGAGGCTTGCCGGGGATCGTCCATTCCGAACTTTTCGTGAATGGAACGAGGTTCTTGGGGTGACGGCAGGCGGCGAGGCTGAACCCGGCGAGCGCCGTGGAAGCGCCCATCAGCTTGAGGAAGTTACGGCGGGAAACCCCGTCGAGCTTCATTTCGGCGGCGCCGGCGGGAAATTCGCGCTCCAACCAGCCATTGAATTCCGGGGTGTCGGCGAACTCGCCGAGGCTCCGCCAGTACTTCCGGCCCGTCAACTTTTCAGGAGGATGTTGGAAAATATGTTTCATCGATGGCAGCCAGCGCAGTTCTCAGGCGGGTTCACGTTCCACTTGTCTTTCAACTCCAGACCAATATTCCTCTGGGTCGTTCCGGCAGGTGGCTGCCAGTTGAGGTTGAAGACCTCCTGGGGTGGTCTGAGGTGGTTTTCGGGATTGCGGTGACAGTCCAGACACCACGCCATGCTGAGCGGTTCGCGGTGATAGACGACCTCCATCTCGTTGACCGGTCCGTGGCAGCTGTAGCAGCTGATCCCGCGATTCACGTGAACGGAGTGGTTGAAGTAGACGTAATCGGGCGTTTTGTGGATCTGCACCCAGTCGATCGGCTTCCCGGTGGCCCAAGAGTCATGAACCGGCTTGAGCTTCGGGTTTTCCTTCTGCACCTGCGAGTGGCAGTTCATGCAGGTCTGGGTGTTGGGGATGTTCGAGTGCGCCGCCACCTCAACGAAGCTGTGGCAATACCGGCAATCGAGCCCCAACTGGCCGACGTGGATCTTGTGGGAGAAAGGCACCGGTTGCACCGGCATGTAGCCGACGCGGGTGTACTTGGGGGTGAAGTAGTACCAGATCCCCCCCGTCAAGCCAGCACCCAAAACAGCGGCGCAGATCAAAAGCTTGAGCGGAAGGAGGTTACTCCAACGCGGGAAAATATTCGCCATGGTCGCTTACGAGAGGGTCAAATTGAGGGGCTGGTTTTTAAAACTTTGCGCCGATTCGGAGCCAAGGGCCTCGGAAGCAATGGGTTCGAAATGTTTCGGCATGTTCAACGGCATTGATGGACAATAAAAACGTCGGCAAAAAAGTACCTTCAGCCAACCGCATTGGTGCCGGAAAACCGAAAATCTGTCAATCATTTGAATTTCTGATTCCAGACAAATTTTGGTTTCAAGCTCCAGTGCCTGAATGGTCCCGTTTTGGGCGGGGGTTTTTCCCCCTTTCAGGCGAGAGTTTCAAGAGGAAAAAATCTTTTTTGCCACGACGTTCCAACCTTATGGCATCCGAAGCCTCTGGCCAGCGCGATTTCACTTTCTTCATCGCCCCTGCGGGGAAGAGGATTTGCTCGGCATTGTCGGCGATTTTCTTTGGCGACTTTTGGAAAATGCAGGGCATTTCCAGATAAAAAAAGAACGGCTCGTAGCCGGAGGTGATCACGTGGAGGGGTTGCCCGGCAGAAACTGCCGCATTGATCTGTTTTGCGATGGGTCTCAGGTCGTCCCGCAGGTCCATCCTGGGGAGCACGGCGATGGCATAGACCATCATGGCCCCGGCGATGCATAAGGCACTTTCTGCCGCCAACGTGGAAGTTTTTGCCTCACGCCTGCGAAAGATCCAGATCGCAGTGGGCGGCAACAGCAACGCCGCCCCAACCAGAACTGCCACGTCGAGCCACGACTCAGTCCGGAAAGCGGCAGGCTTGACGATCCATGGAGAAGCCGCCGCCCCCACCAGCACCACTCCCATCAACACCCGGTTAGCCCACTGCCAGAACTTCAGCCCTGGAAGGGCAATGAAAGGGACCACCGCCGCCAGCAAAAGCGCGCCGGCGGGCACGAGGGGGAGCGTATAACGCGGGAGCACCCCCGGAATAATCATGAGCCCGACAAACCCGATTACCAAGGGCCACCGAGCGGCCCGAACGAGTTGCACGAGCCGTTCATCACGCGCTCCCAGAGCCTCAAGCGCGCGGCGGTTCCACCAAAGCCACGTCAACAGGATCCAAGGGAGCCCGTTGGAAAGCGCGCGGGGAAAGTTGGGGAGCCATTCGCCCAACTTGAGGCTACCGCCCCCAGCCGCGTTACCCGCCTGGCTTGCCCAGACTTCTCCGGCTCCCATCTCCGCCGCAGCCCGGAAATACGGAACGGCCCAAGCCGCGAAAATGAGCAACGCCAGCGCGAAGGAACCAAGATGCGCCGGGCTCCAGAGCTGCCGCTTCTCGCGCGAAGCGATCAGGACCGGGATGATAACTCCATAGAAGAGCAGCAGATGACTCGGCCCTTTGGTCAGCATGCCCAACCCGAGAGCGATCCCGGGGATCAGCCAGAGCCGCCACCCGCTCTCCCGGCACGCCCAGGCTGCGAGCCAGAAAGCGAAAGCGATCCCCGTCAATGAAACATAAATGGCTTCGATTTCAGCCAGCCTCCCCTTCTCCAGAAATGCGACACTCGTCAAAGTGAAGACCGCCGCCGTGAATCCGCCGCCGGGCGGCAACCAGCGACTCCCGGTCCAGACCAGCGTCAACCCGAGAGCCAGCACGGCCAGTACCGAGGGAAGCCGCGCGGCCCGCTCGCTCCGTTCACCCGTCACTTCGACCGAAGCAGCGATCAACCAATTGATCATCGGCGGTTTGCGAAGATATGGCTCGCCATTGAGATACGGCACCAGCCAATTACCGGTGTCGAGCATGGCAAGGGCGGGAAGGATCCGGCGACCTTCCTCTCCCTTCAGTTCGGGACTCCCAAGGCCGGGTAAAAAAATCGCGGCCCAAATCAGAAAGATCGCGGCGAGCGCCGCTGTGCGGTTCATAAGAATAAGTGGGCAACCATGGCTGCTTTTGCCGGGGGACTCCACTGAAATCCATTGCGTTTGCGCCATCGCTGTGCAAAGAACCGTGTCCGGATCTGTTGTGAAAAGCCTTGCCGCCAAAATATTCTTCCGGCTTCTCCTTCTGGCCCTGCTGGGGGCGGGAGTCTGGCTCTGGTTCGCTTTGAGCCCGGTGCGCCACGCGCCGGGGATCCTGATTCAGAACGCCCCGATCCAAACCGATGGCGACGCCACTCCCATCCCCGCCTCCATCAAAGAGTATGAGTTGACCCGCCTGGCGGGGTTCCATATTCAGGGACGGGTTCTCTCGGTACAGCGCTACCACGATACGCAGTCTGCACTGGCCCCCTTCGACCTGGTTCTGGGATGGGGCCCGATGTCTGATACCAAGGTGCTGTCTGACCTCACTTTCTCACAGCGCAGCCGCGAATATTCCTTCCGCTGGAACGCGAAGCCTCTTCTTGCCGCGGAAGAAGCGGTGAAGCAGAGCGCCAATCTGCATCTCATCCCCGCCAATCGGGAAATCGCGGCGCTTTTCGGGCAGCTGAAGCCCGGTTACCTCGTGGATTTTCGTGGCGGCCTGGTCGAGGCGCGAAAGGGAAGTTTCCTCTGGCGTTCCTCCCTGGTCCGCGACGATACCGGCCCCGGTTCCGGTGAACTTTTCTATGTCACCCAGGCCTGTTTCTTCGATGGAAGCCAGAACCTTGCCGCCGAGGGGGTCGCCAAAACCGAGGACGACCTCAAACGCTGGTTCAACGCCCTTGCGCAACGAAGGCAATCGCTCGATCTCAACGATCCGGCGGCCGTCCGTGAGTTCAACCTGGAAGCGCAGCGATATATGGCGGCGGCCCATCCCAAGACTCCGCCCAAGATTCCAAAACCTTCCTCTTCCCCCTCCCCGAGCGAAAAGATAACAGGGAAGGCCCGATAGAGGATGCCATCCGCCTCTGAAGACAGCTTGCGCCGGAGCGGACGCTCCCTTGCGATGCTTGTTTACTGCGGGCTCCCCATCGCGGTGGCGTGGTCACTCGCGGAGACCATGCGCCACGCCCTTGGTGCGCCGTTTACTTCCTGGGGGTTGACGCTTTTCCTGGCGGGCGTCGGAGCCGCCTATACGGTGGATCGGCTGATTGACCCGCCGCAGGCTTCGAACCCGCCCCCGCTGCAAGGCACCCTCTGGAAGGCTGCCATCCTTTTCGCGGGGCTCACCCTCTTTGCCGCACTCCAGATGCCGCACTCCCTTCAGGCGGGCGTCTTCATCCTTTCCGCAATCTCCCTCGCCTACCCACGGCTCAAGCATCTGCCCCTGGCCAAAACGGCGGCTATCGCCCTGGCATGGACGTGGGCAAGCGCCACCCTTCCCTTTGCGGGCGCAGGCCGGTTGAGCTCAATCCTTGCCATTCCGGTGCCGCTGTTCCTTATGATCGCGGCAAATGCGATCCTATGCGACCTTAAAGACCGGGAACGCGACCGGCAGAATCATGTCCCGACACTTCCGGTCCTGCTCGGCCCTCTCGCCGCGTGCCGGATCGCCACAGGGATTCTTCTGATCTCGATCGCCCTTTCGGCCTCCAGCGGCGCGCTGGAACTCGCCCTCCCGGGAGCGGCACTGGCTCTGGCGGCGCAGTTTCCCGCGCTTCTCAGCCAGGAAATCCTGGGACCGTTGATCGCCGATGCCCTCCTAATTTTACCGGGACTGCTGATCTGGTCGGGAACGGTCTAAAAAAGGGAATTAGGCTAATTCCACTTATACTTATTGGAGAGGGTCGAAGGGTTGATGTACTCGCCCACCTGGGTCTCGCCTTCGAAGAGCTTGACCCAAATCCCGACAAGGCTGTCCTTCGCCTTGATACGCCCGCCATTGAGATAAATAAAGTTCCCCCCCGACAGCGATTGTTCGCGAAGAGTGATCTCGGAAGTGTTGAAAGACACCTTCCCCTGAGGCTTGAGCGCTTCGACGGCATTCTCCCCCTTTTCCTTGTCGATTTGCTCTGAACCGGCTTTCACCCCGAGTTCCTGCCGTTCGACGAAAAGAATGTACCTCGCCGTCACAGCCCCCGTCTCCTTGAAAGCCCTGTTGGCAACGGTGACCTGATAAAAAACTGTCTCCGTCGCCGTGATCTCCTCCCCCGGCCGGGCCGCCTTCGCGCGAATGGCATCGGCCTTTTTACGCAAAACGGAGACCTGAAAGTTATCTGCTGCCTGTACAATCCATGGCGCCAATAACAATCCCGCAAGAAGAAGGGAGCGTTTCATACCTCCCGCTTTCTGCAATATCCCTTCACCTCCCGTCAATCTTTTGCGGTCGTTTGACCAGGCCCCTTTCGAAAAAGCAAGTGCGCCGACGCGTTGACACAGGGGACGTCTCTGGTAGTGTCGCCACTTCCCATGAAAAAAGTAATCGCCTCTCCTGAAGCTCCAACCGCCGTCGGGCCTTACTCTCAAGCCATCGCCGTGGGGAATACCCTCTACTGCGCCGGACAGATCCCGCTGAACCCGGCGACCGGGGAATTGATCGAGGGCGATGTCAAAGCCCAGACGGAACGCGTCCTGGAGAACCTTGGCGGGGTACTTCGCGCCAACGGCATGACTTACGCCGATGTGGTAAAAACCACCGTTTTCCTAACCGACCTCGCCAACTTTGCCGCGATGAACGAAGTCTATGCGCGCTATTTTTCCGAGCCCTTCCCCGCCCGCTCCACCATCCAGGTAGCCGGACTGCCCAAGGGATCGCAGGTTGAAATCGAGGCGCTCGCCATCAAGGAGTAAAGAGCCTGCCACGACCAAAACGCAGAACGCGCAGAACGATTACAATGACCGCACCAGGCACCATGAATCCCGAGGAAGTCGTCGCTCTTTTCAAAGAAACCAACGCGTTGCTGGACGGGCATTTCGTCCTCCGCTCCGGCCTGCACAGCCGCCAGTTTCTCCAATGCGCGATTCTTCTTCAAAACCCGGCCATTGCCGCCCGCGTATGTGCCGCGCTGGCCGCCAAGCTCTGCGGCTTCGAAGCCGAGAGCGTGATCTCCCCGGCGCTTGGCGGATTGATCGTGGGACATGAAGTTGCGCGCAGCCTCAACAAGCGCCATATTTTCGCCGAAAAGGAAGAGGGCCGGCTGGTTCTGCGCCGGGGCTTTACAATTCGGCCTGGCGAACGCTTTCTGGTTCTTGAAGATGTGGTGACACGCGGTGGCCGCGTGCAGGAAACCTTGGAAATCGTCCGAAGCCGTGGCGGCATCGTCGCGGCGGTCGGGACGCTGGTGGATCGGAGCGGGAGCCAGACACCCGACTTCGGCGCCCCGTTTGTCAGTCTGGTTAAATTGGATATAGAAACCTTCGAGCCCGATCAACTTCCACCCGACCTGGCAGCCACCCCTGGCACCAAACCGGGCAGCAAGTAAGCCACTCCGGACTCTCTCTCCTCAAATTGTTATGGTGAACTGGATCCTGAAGAAAATCGTCGGCTCGAAGAACCAGCGGGAAATCCGCCGGCTGCGACCGATTGCGGAAAAGATCAGCGAGCTCGAAAAACAACTTCAATCGCTTTCCGACGATCAGTTGCGGGCCAAGACGGCCAATTGGAAAGAGGCGCTCGCCAAAATCGAGGATTACGACGCGCAGCAGAAATACCTCAACGAGATCCTTCCCGAAGCGTTTGCCGTCGTCAAAAACGGCGCGCGCCGCCTTGTGGGCCAGGAAGTCATGGTCTGCGGGGTACCCGCCACCTGGAACATGGTGCACTTCGATGTGCAGTTGATCGGCGGCATGGTGCTGCACAACGGCAAGATTTCCGAAATGGCCACCGGCGAAGGCAAAACGCTCGTCGCCACGCTCCCGCTTTATCTCAACGCGCTGACCGGGCGCGGCGCGCACCTCGTCACGGTGAACGACTACCTCGCACGGCGCGACTCGGACTGGATGGGCACGCTCTTCCGGTTCCTCGGCCTCACCTGCGGTTGCATCCAGCACGATCAGCCGCCGGAACTCCGCCGCGAGCAATACGCCTGCGACATCACCTACGGGACGAACTCGGAATTCGGCTTCGATTACCTGCGCGACAACGGCATGGCCACGAGCCGGGAGTTGCAGGTGCAGCGCGGCTACTCGTTCGCCATCGTTGACGAGGTCGACTCGATCCTGATTGACGAGGCCCGTACCCCGCTGATCATCTCCGGCCCCTCCACGGTCTCCAGCCACCAGTTCGACAAGTACAAGCCGCTGGTGGAGCAACTCGTCAAGCGGCAGGCGATTCTCACCAACCGCCTCGCCGCCGAGGGCGAAGAACTCTTCAAACAAGGGAAGAACGAAGAGGCAGGCCGCATTTTCTTCAAGATCAAGCTGGCCCAGCCGCGCCACAAGGCGCTCCTGCGGGCGATGGAGGAGCCCGACCAACGCAAAGCGATCGACAAGGCCGAGCTCTCCATGCATGGCGACTCGCAGAAAACGGAGCTCTTCGCGCTGAAGGAAAGCCTCCTCTTCACCATCGACGAACGCGCCCACGAAGCTGACCTGAGCGAGCAGGGCCGCGAATTCCTCAACCCGAACGATCCCGACGCCTTCGTGCTGCCCGATCTCATTACGCAGTTTGCGGAGATCGACACCAATAACTCCCTCACCGAGGAGCAGAAGATCGCCGCCAAGGCCGAGAAACAGGAATACTGCGACCGGCAGGCCGAGCGGATGCACAACATCTCGCAGCTTCTCCGCGCCTACTGCCTCTTCGAGAAAGACGTTCAGTACGTCGTCGAGGAGAACAAGGTGGTCATCGTTGACGAATTCACGGGCCGCAAGATGGCGGGCCGCCGCTGGAGCGACGGGCTCCACCAGGCCGTGGAGGCGAAGGAAGGCGTGCAGATCGACAAAGAGACGCAGACCCTCGCCACGATCACCATTCAGAACTACTTCCGCCTCTACGCCAAGCTGGCGGGCATGACCGGCACGGCGGAAACCGAGGTCAACGAGTTCCACGATATTTACAAGCTCGACGTCGTGGTCATCCCGACCAACCGGCCCTGCATTCGCAAGGATCTCAACGATCTGATCTTCAAGACCCGGCGGGAGAAGTACAATGCCGTCGTCAACGAAATCAAGGCGGCGCACGGACGCCAGCAACCGGTGCTCGTCGGCACGGTCAGCGTGGAGGCTTCGGAACTCCTGAGCCGCATGCTCAAGCGCGAGAAGATCCCGCACACCGTCCTCAACGCGAAGTACCACGCGCAGGAGGCCGAGATCGTCGCCCGCGCGGGCCAGCCGGGATCGGTCACGATCTCCACCAACATGGCGGGTCGCGGCACCGACATCAAACTTGGCTCCGGCGTCACGGAGGTCGGCGGCCTTTACGTCATCGGCACCGAACGCCACGAATCACGCCGCATCGACCGCCAGCTGCGCGGCCGTTGCTCCCGTCAGGGCGACCCCGGTCTCTCCCGTTTCTTTGTCTCCTTCGAAGACGATCTGATGCGCAACTTCGGCGCGGCAGACCGCATGACGAAGATGATGGAGCGCTTCGGGATGAAAGAGGGCGAAGAGCTGGAACACCCGTGGCTCAACAAGTCCGTGGAAACGGCCCAGAAACGCGTGGAGCAACGCAACTACCAGATGCGCCGCCGCACCCTGGAGTTCGACGACGTCATGAACAAACAGCGCGAGGTCGTCTACGGCTTCCGCAACGAGACCATCGACACGGACGAACCGCGCAAGCTGATCTTCGAGATCATCGAGGAAGCCGTTCCCGTGAAGGTCAACGAACTTCTCGCTCCCGATACGGACGACAACACCCCGAACTACGGCGCGTTGTTGAACTGGATCAACACTACCTTCCCGCTCGGGATTACGCCGGACAAGGCGCATTTCGAGAAAATGGAAACCGGGGAGATTGCCTCATGGGTTGTAGAGAAAGTCAAAGAGTCCTACGGGCTCAAGATCAAGCACGAGGAGCCGACCGCCGTTATCGGGCTGGAACGCTACATCATCCTCAACGCCATCGACCGCCTCTGGCAGGAACACCTCTTCGCCATGGACTCGCTACGCGAAGCCGTTTACCTGCGCGCTTACGGGCAGAAAGACCCGCTCGTCGAGTACAAGACGGAGGCCTACGACATCTTTGTCGATTTGATGGCACGGATCAAAAACGAGGTTCTCGGCAATCTGTTCCGCAGCACCTCGAACCTGCAAGCCTTCGAGCAGTTCCTCACGAGCCTTCCGCAGAACCTCCTGCATCAGGAAGATCCGATGGGCGAACCGTTCTCGGATTCCCCCTCCCCGAGGGAACTCGCAGGCGTGACCGCTCGCCGCGAAGAGGAAAAGATCGGCCGCAACGATCCCTGCCCTTGCGGCAGCGGGCGGAAATATAAGAGCTGCTGCGGCAGACAGGCGTAGCCTGACACCTGATTGATTATGATACGGCTGGCGGAAGGATTACCTCCTTCCGCCAGCTTCGTGTTTACAGGGGTGTTTTAGGCCCACAGGGCGAAGCTCACCCGATCGTTTGCATTTTGCGCGATTATCCTGAATTCCGATGTTGGAGCGGATGAGCTTGTGCAAAATCTTAGTGCAGAAACGGTTGAGGAGAAGCGTAGCCGTATCTTTGTGAGCCTTCGACGAAACCGTTTATGCCCAAGAGGTTGTGCAAGATCGCCGCGAGCAACTTCGGAATTCAGGATAATTGAAGGCGGGGCGATTCTGACATAACGTGATAGGGCCTCCACGGATGAAAGCCAACCGAACCAGTTCAACCGCGCTCTTGATCGCAAGAGCAATCCTATTGGCCGACGCTACCCCTTCGCTTCGCCCAATGCTCCTGCCGGGAAGCGCGGAACTGACCCGGAAACTCCTTGCGATGGCGGGCCCGGCCTGGTGGTTCAATTTCGCCTTACGCCATAAGTGGTGGCGCGCGCGGTTGTTTGCGGCAGAACGCTATTTCCTGCCGGGAATTTTCCTCCACTTTTTCGCACGCAAGCGTCTGCTGGATGAAATCGCACAAGAAGCATTGAAAGCAGGTTGCCGCCAAATCGTCATTCTCGGAGCGGGGCTCGATACGCTTGCCTGGAGGTTGCAGGCGGCCAACCCGGACATTCTCTGCATCGAACTCGATCACCCCGCAACCCAGGGGGCAAAGACCGCACTGCGCGACGCCTCTCCGAAGGAGACGCCCGTTCTGGCACCGGCGGATTTGATGCACGCCTCCCCGTCGTCGATACTCAGTGTGATTCCTGGTTACGACGCCACTCAATCGACCCTCTTCATTGCCGAAGGGCTTCTTATGTATTTGCCGCCCGCCCGCGTCTCGGAAATCTTCCGGGATCTGGCCGCATTCGCCGTTCCCGGCAGCCGCTTCGCTTTTACATGGATGGAAGCGCATCCTAACAAACCACTAGCCTTCCACCAGAGCGGTCGCGCCATCGACTGGTGGTTACGCTGGCGCAGAGAACCCTTCCAATGGGAACTCCCGCGTGCGGAGGTCGCCACCTTCGTCGAGACCCACGGCTGGCATCTTTCGGCCCTTAGTTCGCCCGATGAGTTGCGCCGCCGCTTTCTTTTGCCACACGGTCTTGAGAAGGAGCCGCTTGCCGAGGGGGAATCCGTAGCCTTGCTAGTGAAACAAGCCTAGTTTAGCCTCCACCTCCATGGATGCCTTTCTCGATGGATTGATCGCCAACGACATTCATTCGCGACTAAACGAAACCAGCATTCGCCGGGTCATGGAGCCGGAAAAGCGAGAAGACCTGTCGAGGATCATCGATGCGGCAAGGAAAGCCGGAGCGAAGCTCTCCATTTGCGGAGGACGCCATGCGATGGGGGGCCAGCAATTCGGGGAGGAAACGTGGCTGGTCGATATGAGGCGGCATTCCGCGATCCGGGCTTTCGATATTCAACACGGGCTGATCACCGCCTGCGCGGGCATCCAGTGGCGTGAGTTGATCGAAGGCTATCTGGCGATTCAGAACAGTTCCGGGACAAGTGCGGCGGCATGGGGCATCCGGCAAAAGCAGACGGGCGCGGACTCACTGACGCTTGGGGGTGCGCTAGCCGCCAATATCCATGGACGGGGATTGCGAATGCCTCCCATCATCTCGGATGTGGAAGCGTTCAGCCTTGTGAATGCCCAGGGTGAGATACTCCATTGCAGCCGCATGGAGAATGCCGATCTCTTCCGCCTCGCCATCGGCGGTTATGGAATGTTTGGGATCATCGAGGAAGTCACCCTGCGGCTGATGCAGCGCCGGAAAGTCGAACGGCGCGTGGAGATCATCACGCTGGAGGAATTGGTCCGCGTGCCCGAGGAGCGCGATACGACCGAGTGGCTTTTTGGAGACTTTCAGTTCTCCATCGACGAGAATTCGCCAGATTTCCTGCAACGTGGTGTTTTTTCGGCCTACCACCGGATCGACGACGATCTGCCGGTTCCCGCCGGGCAGCAGGAACTCCGTGGCGAGGACTGGACCCGGCTGCTCTATCTCGCGCACACCGACCGCCGCCGGGTCTTCGACGAATACGCCGGTTACTATCTATCGACGCACGGCCAGCGGTACTGGAGCGACACACACCAGTTGACGACCTACGTGGATGACTACCATGCACAGCTCGACTGCCACCTCGGCGCGCCGTGCCGGGGGAGCGAAATGATTACCGAAATTTATGTGCCGCGCGACACGCTCGCCGCCTTCATGGGGAACGCCGCCGAGTGGCTACGCTGCCAAAGAGTGCCCGTCATCTACGGAACGATCCGGCTGATCGAACGCGATACGGAAAGTTTCCTCGCATGGGCGCGCGAGCCGTGGGCCTGCATCATTTTCAACCTGCACGTGGAGCACACCGAACCGGGCATTGCCCTTGCACAGAAAGCGTTCCGAGGCTTGATTGACCTCGCCGTCCAGTTTGGCGGAAGCTACTACCTGACCTATCATCGCTGGGCTTCGCGCGAACAGGTCGAGGCATGCCATCCGCGCTTCAGGGAATTTCTCCGGCTCAAACAGGAGCATGATCCCGGGGAACTTTTCACCAGCGACTGGTACCGGCATCACAAGTGTCTTTTCGCAGCCCGCCCTGATTGATTTTCTGCCATGATGTGAACGGAAATCGCTCATGAAATTCACGCTTACCGGCATCGCATGCTTTATCATCGCCGCCTTGATCGGCCTGGGCGAATTGGCATGGATCATCCTGGTTTTTATCTGGGGAGTTCGCATTGCCATCGATCCGTCGCGTGGCCGCATCGTTCGCGGTGCAGCCGCAGCAGCCAGCATCGCCATTCTGACCGCGCATTTTGCGGGCTATAAGTTCTTCGGCTCCGCCACCATTCACGACAACCGTCCGGTGCTCGATTCAGCTCGGCAATTGGCATCGATCGCCGCGCCCAACCTCATTTTCGCCACCGATGGCTCTCGTATTGAGGTGCGCGGCGTTACATTCACTCCAGCTCTCCTGGTGTTATCGACCGAGGAGTTGAACCGATTTCTCAGCCGAAGTTCTGAAGTGACGCTTATTCAGGCAGACCCGTCCAGCCCAAGCGGATCGGTATTCCAGGGACGCAATCAATACTTCTGCGGCAACACCTTTTATCCGACCTTCATACCCGACCGTTTGCCTGCCTATTCCAAGGCAGACGTAGGCAACTACCTCGCCGCCTACGGATTGGCAACGATCGATAAACCAGAGTGAACCCTTCAGGAAGGCCGCATCCCAACAGAAGCAGCCTGTCCTGCGGGGGACGGACGCCGAACGCGGCTCTTCACCGATCCCGCGCTCTCGGCGAGAGCGGGCTACCTGTCTGATCCTTCAAACCGGGCGCTTTTCCCGTCACCTCGCCCTCCCGAGTTTCCCCTTGCACGGCTGATTTTTTCCGTTTATTGGTCAACGGTTGTTGGGCCTGTCGACTTGAGCCTGCAGCTCGCGGCGTTTGGGTTCCTTGATGGACTTGTTCCATCGCCCTTCTCGCGGTCTGCGGCACCTTCGTCCGCCGCCTTATTCGCCGAAAAACAGGATTAGCGCCAGCCGCTGCTGCTCTCGTTGTCGCGCCCGACACGACCTGGCGAAGTCCTTTAGCCAAGCGTCGTCGTCCGAAAAACGCGGGCGCCGTTTGGCTGATCTGTGCATCTCGAATGCGCTTCGCCGGTACGACAGAAAAACACCCGTACGCATTAAAGTACGTTCAAGTACGTTCTATGAGATCAGAAACTCAGCAGGCAGGCCGCCGCCGTCGCGGTGGCCGCCGTCATCGTGGCCCTCGCTCCGAAGGCTCACATTCCTCGCGCAGCTCCCAAGGCTCCTCATCCTCCACCCCCGCGAAATCGGCTTCCAAGCCGGGATTCTTCCAGCGCCTTCTGGCGTTTTTCACAGGGAAGCCCAAAAAAACCGAGGTTCCCGGCAACGTGTATGGCCGTGTGCTCGGCAAGACGGATGAAGCTCCCGCTTCCTCCAACGGGCATTCCAACGGCAACGGGCGCAGCAAGCCCGCCGCCGAGCCCCAGCGCTCCAAACCGGCGCGCAAGCCCGAACTGACGGAAGTCACCTCGCCGAAGCTCTACGTCGGCAACCTCTCTTTCGACGCGTCGGAGAGCGACCTCACCGAACTGTTTGCCGGGGTGGGATCGGTCCAGAACTCCGAAGTCGTCAGTCATCGTGAGACGCAGAAGTCCAAGGGCTTCGCATTCGTGACGATGAGCAGCATCGACGAAGCCAAACGAGCCGTGGTCGAACTCCATGATAAAGAATTCATGGGCCGGCGTCTCGTGGTCAGCGGCGCCAAGACCAACGATGTCCGCGACGTTCGGGACGCCCGCAACGTCGAATAACCGGCTTCCGGTTCAAATTAGAAAGCCCGTCTCGAAAGAGGCGGGCTTTTTTTTGCTCTTCGGGTTTAATTAAATGGATCATGAATGAGCTTCCTCACGCGGCCATCGGCGGAACGGTCGACCAGTTGCCGACTCCATGCCTGACCCTCGATGCCCAGGCATTGCGCACGAATCTCCAGCGGATGCAGGGGTTCCTCAAGCGTGCGGGAAAGCACCTCAGGGCGCACTCGAAAACGCACAAATGCAGCCGTCTCGCCCGGCTCCAGGTGGAAACCGGAGCCATCGGCATCTGCGCCGCGAAGCTCTCCGAAGCCGAAGGTCTCCAGAAGCAAGGCATTCGCAACCTCCTCGTCACCGGTCCCATTGTCACGCCCGAAGCTCATCGACGCTTGGTCGCCTGTGCGGCGGCCGATCCCGACTTCCTGATTACCCTGGACGATTTCGATAACGCCCGAAAGATCTCCGACGCGCTCGTCGCGGCAGGACTGACCCTTCCGTGTCTCCTGGATCTGGACATCGGGCAGCAGCGAACCGGCGTCGCCCCGGCCGATGCGCCTTCTTTCGCCAAAGCATTGTCACGCCTTCCCGGCCTGAGGTTGATCGGGATGCAAGCCTACGCCGGTCACGCCCAGCACCTCATCTCCGTGGCCGAGCGGCGGGAGGTCAACCACCGCTGCGTCGGCACGGCGCGCGAGGTTTTCCATCAACTGCGGGATTTCGGGCTCGAGGTCTTTTCCGTCGGCGGCACCGGCTCCTGCGCATTCGACATTGCCTTCCCGGAAGTGACGGAGATCCAGGCCGGGAGCTATGCTTTGATGGATGCCGACTACCTCGCCCTGGAGCAAACCGAGCCGCCCTATTTGACCGCCCTCACGCTCCAAACCACGGTCGTCAGCACGAACCAGCGGGGATTCGTGACGGTCGACGCCGGGCTCAAGTCCCTGTATCGCGATGGCGCAACGCCGCAAGTCGTCCATCCTGCCGGTCAAGGCCTCGCTTACGACTGGTTCGGCGACGAATACGGACGCATCCAAATCGCCGACGCCACGGCGTGCCAACTGAAGGTGGGCGACCGGCTGGCACTCGCCGTTTCCCACTGCGACCCGACGGTCAATCTCTTCGACTTCTATTACCTTGTCGAAAACGGACACGTCCAAGATGTCTGGCCGATCGACCTTAGGGGGTGTTCGCAGTAGGCGTACCAGGGTCAATCGGAGGTCTTCCGAATTGCGATGATGGCGACGTCGTCGTCGAAGGTTTCCCCCGGCCCCGCCAGTTCCATCACCCTCGCCAGCACTTCTTTGATCGCAGCCTCCGCACTGACAGGTTTGCAGCCCCGCATCGCCTCCGCGAAACGGGCAAAGGAAATGCGCTCCTGGTTTTGATCCAACACGCTGTAAAGGCCGTCGGTAATCATCAGAAGAGTGTCGCCGGATGACAGGGCGTCGGCAACGCCTTGGGGTTTTTGGGTATCCAGCAAAACCCCGACCGGAGGCGCTGTGGAGGCCAGCGTCGTCATTCTCCCATCGCGTCGAAAGATGATCAACGGAGGGTGGCCCGCACCCGCCACCCGCAGTGCGCCACTACCCGGCTCAAGAATGACACAGGCCGCCGTCAAAAAGGAGTGTCCCTTGAAGATGGAGCGGAAATCGCGGTTCACACACTGGAGAATCTGCTCGGGTTCGGTGGCCTCGAGGACGGCATAACGAAAGAGCAGTTTTGTAAAGGTCGTCAACAGAGCCGCCGAAGCGCCGTGCCCGGTGGCGTCTACAATCCAGACAAGCAACCCGCCCCCGGGGAGACGGAGCCAGCCGTAGATATCGCCGCCCACCTGGATGAGCGATTGATGATGCGCGGCGAACTCCCACCCTTCAAGTTCGGGCATCTTCCGGGAAATGATGGCCTGCTGGATCAACCGCGCGGCTTCGAGGTCACGCTCGTGCGAATCGCGCCATTGTTCCAGTTGCCGGTTCTGCTCCTGGAGCTGGTTTCTCAATGAGGCCAGGCGGAGGTGCGTTTCAATCCGCACCTTGAGCACGGCGAGATTGACCGGCTTGGTCACAAAATCGTCCGCGCCCGCGCGAAGGCATTCAATCTCGTGAATCCCCTCGGCGTGCGCCGTCAGCAGGATGACCGGGGTTTGCGCGATTTCGGGGTTGGCATGGGAGCGAATGGCCTCGCAGACCTGTAAGCCGTTGAGTTTCGGCATCTCATAATCAAGCACCAGCAGGGCTTTTCCACCCAGAGCCTCCAGAGAACGAAGGGCCTCCACCCCGTCGGGGCACTCCACGACGGAAAATCCAAGCCGCCCTAGCGCATGACTGAGCATCTGCCGCAAAAGCGGGTCATCGTCCACCACGAGAATTTTGATTTCGTCCGTCATGAAAGCTTCCAGCAGACCTTCCACGGTAAGGCAAGAGCACGAAACCTACCAGAGCCGGAATGAGAAAATGCATTTTGGAAAATCGGCGTGAATAGAACCTCACCCTTGCCCGTCTTATAACTGCATGAATCTCTCATTAAAACCTCTGATCTATGGAGCCGTGGTCCTGATGGGCCTGGCAGGTGCGGACTCAGCCCTCGCGCGTGACCGTTACCACGGCAAAAAGCGGCACGATCACCGTGGCGAACGCCACTACCGCTCGCACCGCAGCTACCACAAGTATCACCACAGGCATCATTATCACCACGCACCGCGCCACTATTATCCGCGCTACTATAGCCCATACTACGCCCCGTACCACCCGTACTACGCGCCACGGGTAGGATTTTCGGTCCACCTGTAGAAAAAACCCACCCCAAAGGAGTGAGGGGGCGAAAGCCCCCACTCCCTTGCGCCTCGCTTGCAGGAAGAAACGAAAACCGACACCCGCGTTCGGCGGCACGGGCGGTCTACCGGTGCTGCTGTACCGTCGGTACGGATCAGGTTCCTATTGAATTATCAGGACTCCTTATCGATATTGATCCATGAAACTGCTTTCATTGAGATCAATTGTTTATGGAAGCGTGATTCTGATGGGGCTGGCGTTTACAGATGTCGCTTCGGCTCGCCACGGACATGGCCACTGGGGGCATCATCACGGCGGCGGCCATTGGGGACGCTCTAACTGGGACCATCATAGGCACCATCACCGCCGCGTTTACTATTACTCGCCCTACTACTACCCCTATTACGCACCCTACTACTACTCACCTTACTACCCGTCGTACTCGTACTATTACCCTTATTATTACCGTCACCACCACGGGTTCCGGCACTGGCGCTAACAACGAGGCGGGCGCCCTTCGTCGGCGTCGATAAAATCGAACATCGTCGGGATGGAGCCGTCCTCAGGCAGGCCCGCTTCCCGCAAACGGCGGCTCAATATCTCGCTGCCCGCGTCCCTCCAGCCGCGCTTGCTCAGGAAGCCGTTCCAGATCTCGATTTCCTCCTCGCTCGGCTTGCGGCCTTTCCGGAAACACCAGTCCAGAAGAGTTTCGTCGGAAGCCTCCCCTTTGAGCACTTCTTGCTTCAATGCTTCGAAATCGATGCCGAGAAACCGGACGCAACGCCCATCGAAGCCGCCGCCGAGGTTCTCATGATACGCCTGCGGGAGTTCGCCCCTGGCGTGAAGGCGGATCTTTGAGAGCATCCTGGCAAAATAAACCAGCCCCCGAACCTCCACGTAGGGGCTCAACAGGCCGGGAACGATGGTTGGCTCAAAGGATGACATAATCTTCAGAACAGTTTGACGCTGATCTCCTCCTGCGCCGGCACATTGCAGGTCTGTGTCCTGACGAAGGAGACGATCTCCGCCTGGAGCGCGTCGCACTCCCGGCTCCAGCATTTGCGCGAGCGGAGTTGCTTGACGCAAGGAGTCAACCCGACAAGCTCCAGATAAGTGGTCCCGCCGCGAAGAAGCGTTTGCAGGCGCCGCCCGAGTTGATCGAAGAAGGCCAATTCATAGCCGGTGCCTGCGTCACGGGCGAGGTCCACCAGCGAAAGGCGCACCCCGGGCGCACCGGGCGCGACGTAGGGGGCGATTTCCCCGTAACCGATCACCTGAAGCACCGACTGCACGGCTTGAACAAGGCGAGGGACGGAAACGACGTTCTCTTCGAACTGCAACGCCAGATAGGCCATGACGCTTTCGGTCACATGCTCCGCAAGCCACCATTTCTGGTAACCTGCTTTGGCGGCGGCTTGCAGAAGCGCGCGCAAGAGCCAGTCGCGCTCGAAGGCTACGACCTGTCCGTCTTCGAGTTGTACGAGAGGAATTCCGTCGGCTAGGGCGATCATTTGAAGAGTTCAGTTTGAAGAACGCTTGGCTTGGAGCGGCGTTCCAGGCTTTGGATCTCGTCGATAAATTCGCCAATGTCCTGGAAATGACGGTAAACGGACGCGTACCGAACGTAGGCGACCTCGTCGAGTCCGTGCAGTTTTTCCATGACCTTGCTACCGATCAGGCTGGAAGGAACCTCCCGCCCATGATTGGCTTCCAGAACGTTCTGAATCTCCTCGACCGCCTTTTCGATGACTTCGAGGGAGATGGGCCGCTTCTCGCAGGCCTTGGTCAACCCGGCCACGAGCTTGTTGCGGTCGAACGGTTCGCTGCGTCCGTCGCGTTTGGTGACCCGCAGTTCCGCCCGCTCGATCTCCTCATAAGTAGTGAACCTGTGGAGACATTCCGTGCATTCGCGCCGACGCCGAATCGATGCGCCGTCCTTGGAGGAACGCGAATCGATCACCCGGTCTTCTTGGTTGGCACACTTGGGACAGCGCATTGGGTAATTCTGTAAGCCAGAAATCGATTTACCACAACATCTTGTGGTGGTCAATTTCCAAACCAACACATCCTGATCGATGGAAACAGGAATGGCGCGTGGGTGAAATTTTGGATTTTCCCGGATTTTCCGGTTCGCCATTGACAACGCGGGCTTCGGCATGGGAACCTCTGGCCCGAACGATGTTCCATTTCTACGCAGCGATTCCGGCTATGATGATTGCCATTATTGCCCCTTCAGGGCAAGGGATCGCCGCGTGTCGCTGTTAAGACCGCCGCTTTTTCCGAAGCCCTGAGCCCTTCGCTCAGGGCTTTTTTTATTGCCCTGATCCGTCCGAATCCAACCCCGATTTTTCCAAACAACACCGTATGCAAACCATCGAAGAGCCTCCTTCAGCCCGCCAGCAGCCCCCTTCCTACAAGGATGGGATTATTCCCGGACTGCCGCTTTCGGAAATTTTCGCGGCCCGCCAGCGACTGAGCGGAGCGATCGCGGAGACGCCCTGTTCGGAATCGTCGGCGCTCTCCGAAATCACCGGCACCACGCTTTTCTGCAAGCGGGAGTACCTGCACCGCACCGGCAGCTTCAAGGAGCGCGGGGCTCGCAACGCGCTGGCGCTCCTTTCCAGGGAACAGCGTGAACGCGGGGTGGTCGCGGCTTCCGCGGGCAATCACGCTCTGGGGCTTGCATGGCACGGGCGGGCGCTCGGGATCCCGGTCACCGTCGCAATGCCGCGATTTGCGCCCTTGGTCAAGGTAGCCACCTGCCGCCGCCTGGGGGCCAACGTCGTGTTGCACGGGAATACCTTTGACGAAGCGCGCGCCGCCGCGGACGACCTTGCCCGGGAACACGGGTTTACCTATATCCATCCGTTCGACGACCTCAACGTGATCGCCGGGCAGGGCACGCTCGCCCTGGAGGTGCTCGATCAGGTGCCCGATCTGGACGCCATCCTCGTTCCCGTAGGCGGCGGCGGATTAATCGCGGGCGTTGCCACGGTGCTGCGAACGCTAAAACCAGGGGTCGAGATCATCGGCGTGGAGCCCGGGAACGCGGCCTGCTTTCAAGCGGGCCTTACCGCCGGACACCCGGTTTCGATCACCCCACGATTTACACTCGCGGACGGTCTCGCCGTGGCCAAGGCCGGGACGCAGACGCTCAGCCTTGCCGCCGGGCTGGTCGACCGTGTGGTAACAGTCCGCGAAGACGCCATCGCGCTCGCCATCCTCCGCCTGGCGGAATTGGAGAAAGCAGTGGTGGAAGGCGCCGGGGCAACCGCGCTTGCCGCGTTGCTTTCCGGAGCAGTGCCGGAACTCGCGGGGAAACGGGTCGTCATCCCGCTGACCGGCGGCAACATCGACCCGCTGGCGCACAGCCGCGTGATCGAACGGGGGCTCGCCGCCGACGGGCGCATTTACCGGTTCAACGCGCTGATCGGCGATCGTCCGGGAAGTCTCGCTCACCTCTCGGCGGTCCTCGCCGCCGCAGGGGCGAATGTCACCGAGATTATCCACAACCGCACCTTTGCCGGGCCGGATCTCTCCTCCGTGCATGTCCTTTGCACGGTGGAAACGCGGGACCGCGAACACATCGATGAGATTAACCGGCGGCTCGCGAAGGAAGGGGTTTGCCTCGATACCACCTCCTGCATTCCGTCCTAATCCGCTGCCTCATGCCTTCCTCAACACGCAAAGGCTATGTTTTCGGCCTGATCGCCGTCGCCCTGTTTGCCCTGAACTTCGCGGCCATGAAAGTAGCCGTGAAAGAACTGGACCCGATCACCGTCGGGCTTGGGCGGGGCATTCTGGCGGCGATCCCGGCGGCATTGCTGCTGATCCTCACCCGACAGCCGCTGCCCCGGCGCGATCATCTCGTCCCGCTCGCCTTAACCGCAGCGGGCGCAGTGGTCGGTTTTCCGCTGTTTCTGGCAATGGCGCTCAACCATGTTGACGCTTCGCACGCGGCGATTGTCGGCGGGCTCATGCCTCTGACCACGGCGATGTTCGGGAGCTGGCGCGAGCGTGAACGGCAACCGTGGCTTTTCTGGGCAGCGGCGCTGGCGGGGAGCAGCGCGGTGATCCTTTATGCGATCTTCACGGGCGGCGATCACACCCTGACCTTTTATGACCTCCTCCTCTTCCTCGCGGTGCTCTCCGCCGCCGTCGGCTATACCGAGGGAACCCGGGTGGGGCGCGATCTCGGCTCATAGCAGGTCACCTGCTGGGCCTTGGTCATTGCGACTCCAGTCATTCTCTATCCCGTAGTGAAAAGCGTTGCCATCCATGGAGCCCATGCTTCCCCGACCGCCTGGCTGGGCTTTTTCTACGCGGGCTTCGGAAGCATGTTTGTGGGGTATTTCCTCTGGTATCGCGGCCTGGCTCTCGGCGGAATCGCCCGGGTGAGCCAGGTGCAGCTTCTCCAACCATTTCTGGCGCTTGGATTTTGCGCCCTGCTGCTCGACGAGGCGCTAACGCTGCCGACCGTCGCCTGCGCGCTGCTGGTCTGCGGCTGCGTGGCGGCCACACGAAAGCAAGAACAGAGGATAGCCATTGCCGCGCCTGAGGCTGAGACGGCGGGTTGATGGTCAAGAATGGTGCGGCAGCACCGGTAGCCCGCTCGCGCCGTCGAGCGCGGGGTTCGACTCTCACGGCTTCATGAAGGCTCATCCCAATACCCGCAGCCCGTCCTGCGGGGATGGGCGTCAAATACGACTCTTCGCCGATCCCGCGCTCTCGGCGAGAGCGGGCTACCGCAGATCCTCCGCCATCAAGACTTGCTAGCCGATGCCCCTGAATGATAGCAACGGGCCATCGCAATGGCCTGCCCCCAATCATGAAAACACTTCAAGACTACGAACCTTTGTATCGGGAACTCGAAGCCATTTTGAGGCGCGAGAAATGGTTCACCAAAAAATGGGATGCGAAAACCGGACTGCATCCTGATTCCCAGCAACCCAAAAGCCTCGGGATTCAGGTCTACAAGGACACGTGGTTCAATGAAGAGGGCCGAGGCATTCACTTCGAAAGCTGGATGACCAATGCCGATATTGGCCGGGGAACCGCCTCTGTTGTGCTTCATATCGAGTCAAGCAAGGAGAGAACCGGGATTAACGGGAAGGCGCTAGTCACTCATCTCTTCGAAAATGAAGGAGAACGCATCGCTTCATGGGAAGGGTACGCGATCAAGCAAAGCTATACGATGCAACCGTTTATCCGCAAGGTCTGTATCACACCGGAAACCCTGGTGAGCCAACTGCAGAAAGAGTTCTCCCGTTTGGAGAAAATCGCCGGGGCGATCGATCAGGCGATTCTCGCGGCCCGGAAGACAAGTTAGCCCATCTCACCGCATTTCATCCAACGCCGCCGCCACGGCCCCCGGCAGCGCCCTTGCGCCGTCGCCTCCAAGCGTTGCGTCCACCTTTTCCAGACGCCGGATGAGATCGACCACCTCACCGCGCGCGTATGGCCCTCCGGCGGCGCGGCAAAAATGGGTGCGGCAGCCGAAAGGACGGTCGTTGTAGATGGTGCATTTTCCGGTCCTGGGATGCAGGAGCGGGCAAGCGCCGTCGCTTCGTTTTGGTAGATCCTTGCGACCCGAGGCGCGCACCCCTCGCGCCGCCATAAGCGCCTCTCCCTTGGTGAGATAGGGCGTCAGCCCGGTGAGCTTGAACTGGCAGCATTCCGTCTCCAGCGTGCAATTCCTCTCAATCGGCCGCGCCGCCAGTTCGATATAGACCGCGCGCACCTCCGCCAGGGCGGCGGCCGTTGGATCACTCGGGTTAGCGGCGGTGCGGGATTTCATGGAGATTGACTGGAGAGCGTTCTCGTTCTTTAACAAGAGCGATTGATCTTGCACCGTGCCGCACCGGGGGGACAATTGCAATCCTCCCCCTAACTCGCTGCTCATCCCTTTTATGAAGCCAACGAATCTGTCAGGCCAGCCGTCGTGGAAGTTTTCATCGGACACCGTGGAGGCCGCCGTCACCCAAGTAGGCGGCCAGCTCGCCCCGGTTCGCTTCTGTCTGCCCGGCGGGATGGTGGAACCCTTTTCCGTCGCGCCTTGGGCGGAGGAACCCCGGGAGCCGGGCGTACCCGCGATGCTCCATACCCTGCGGGGCGATTTTTTCTGCATGCCATTCGGTGGCAACGCGACTCCCTACCGGGGCGAGGCGCATCCGGCCCACGGCGAGACGGCGGAAAACGCATGGACATTCGAATCGCTCGAGAAAGACAGCTCCGGCTCCACGCTCCATCTCTCACTGAATACCACGATTCGCCCGGTTAGGGTGGACAAATCGATCACCCTTCGCAACGGCGAGACGGCAATCTATAGTCGGCATCGCCTCTCCGGGATGAGAGGAAAAATGAACCTCGGGCATCACGCGATGCTTCGCTTTCCCGATGAACCCGGCGCGGGCCTCATCAGCACCAGCCGCATCAAGTATGGGCAGGTCGCGCCGGTGACGTTTGAGGAACCCGCGCAACGCGGCTACCAGAGCCTCAAAACGGGAGCACGATTCACGCGGCTGGACAAGGTCCCATCCGCCTTTGGTGGGACCGCCGATCTCACCCGCTATCCGGCGCGGCGCGGCTTTGAGGATTTGGTGATGCTGGTTCACGAAGCCCGGCCCAATTTCGCATGGACGGCGGTGAGCTTTCCAAAAGAAGGCTATGTCTGGTTCTCCCTCAAGGACCCACGCGTGCTGCGAAGCACCGTCTTTTGGATTTCCAACGGCGGACGGCACTATGCGCCGTGGAATGGAAGGCACGTCAACGTCATGGGGCTGGAGGAGGTTACCTCTTACTTCCACTATGGACTCGCGGAATCGGCGAAAGCCAACCCGGTCAACAAGGAAGGCTATGCAACCACCCTTTCCCTACGAGCCGGAAAGCCGCTTTCCGTCAACAACATCATGGCCGTGGCTCCGATTCCAAAGGGCTTCGACCGGGTTAAAAAAATCACGCCGGGTAATGGCAGGGTGATGCTGCTCTCTGAAAGCGGCAAGGAAATCGCTACCCCGCTCAATGTCGACTTCCTCTACGAAGATCACTAACCATGGAAACGCCCGCCATTCCAGACAACGAGCCGCAAAGGCTCTGCTCGTTGCACGAGCTCCACATGATGGATACCCCGGCCGAAGAACGCTTCGACCGGATTACCCTTATCGCCAGGCGGCTTTTTGGAATGCCGATTGCCTATATCGCCCTCGTCGATGCCAACCGGCAATGGTTCAAGTCGGCGATCGGGCTCCCCGTCCCTGAAACTTCCCGCGATATTTCCTTCTGCGGGCATACGGTGATGAAGAACGACACGCTCATCATCCCGGACACGCACAAAGACGCACGCTTTGCAGACAACCCGCAGGTGACGGGCGAACCGCATATCCGCTTCTACGCAGGGCAACCCTTGAAAGGACCGGGCGGTTTCCCCGTTGGAACCTTTTGCGTCGCGGATCGCATTCCGCATGAATTCACGGAATCCGACCTCGCCACCCTTCGCGATCTGGCGGCGATCGTCGAGCGGGAACTGAATCTCGCGGAAGCGCTGGAATTGCAGAACCAGCTTCGACTCGCGAAGGAAATGGCGGAGTCCGCGAACCGGGCCAAAAGTTCCTTTCTCGCCAACATGAGCCACGAGTTACGCACGCCGATGAATGCCATCATCGGTTACAGCGAAATGCTGATCGAAGACGCGCAGGACCTGGAGCAGACGGAGACGGTGAACGATCTGGAGAAGATCCGCTCCGCGGGCAAGCATCTGCTGGGGCTCATCAACGACATTCTCGATCTCTCAAAAATCGAGGCAGGCAAGATGACGCTTCATTTGGAGTCCTTCCCGGTCGTCAATACCATCCGCGAAGTCGCCGATACGATCCAGCCGCTGGTCCAGAAAAACGCCAATCACCTCGAACTGCATTGCGCGCCGGATCTCGGCTCAATGAAGGCCGACATGACGAAGGTGCGCCAGACGCTTTTCAATCTGCTGAGCAACGCCTCCAAGTTCACCGAAAAAGGAATGCTCACGCTCCATGCGTTGCGCGAGGAGACGAACGGGGAAGCGTGGATCATCTTCCGCGTGCGCGACACCGGGATCGGCATGACCGAAGAGCAGATTGGCCGTCTCTTTCAGGAGTTCAGCCAGGCGGAAACTTCGACCATGCGGCGATTCGGAGGCACGGGGCTCGGGCTCGCGATCAGCCGCAAATTTTGCAGGATGATGGGCGGCGACATCACCGTCGAAAGCCAGTTGGGTTGCGGCAGCGAGTTTACCGTACGCCTGCCTTCGGAAGTGACGGTGCGCGAATAGCCGCAATACCACGGCGTCGCGGAGCTCCGCCCTCCGGGGAGGAGCCCACGTCCCGCGCGCGCTTGCCGCGCGGTCGTCGGAGGGAGGAGTTCCACGACGCCGCCACGGCCACAGGCCCGCTATTTTGCCCGATCAAACAGGCTGGGTATAAACCTCCGCCCCCTGCTCGACGAACTCTTTGGCCTTCTCCTCCATTCCCTTACTGATCGCCTCTTCCGCGCCGATCCCCTGCTCCGCCGCGTATTTGCGGACGTCTTCGGTGATCTTCATGGAGCAGAAATGCGGACCGCACATGGAACAGAAGTGCGCGGATTTCGCCCCTTCCTGTGGGAGCGTCTCGTCGTGGAACTCGCGGGCGGTTTCAGGGTCGAGCGAAAGGTTGAACTGGTCTTCCCAGCGGAACTCGAAGCGCGCCTTTGAGAGCGCGTTATCGCGGTACTGCGCGCCGGGGTGCCCCTTGGCGAGATCGGCGGCATGGGCGGCGAGCTTGTAGGTGATGACGCCGTCCTTCACGTCTTTCTTGTTCGGCAGGCCAAGGTGTTCCTTGGGCGTCACGTAGCAAAGCATGGCGGTGCCGTACCAACCGATCATCGCCGCGCCGATAGCGCTGGTGATGTGGTCGTAGCCGGGGGCGATGTCCGTCGTCAGGGGCCCGAGAGTGTAGAACGGCGCTTCGTGGCACCATTCGAGCTGCTTCTCCATGTTTTCGTGGATCATGTGCATCGGCACGTGGCCGGGGCCTTCATTCATGACCTGCACCCCGCGATCCCAGGCACGGCGCGTCAGGTCCCCCTGGGCCTGAAGTTCGCCAAACTGCGCCTCGTCATTGGCGTCGGCGATGGAGCCGGGCCGCAGGCCGTCGCCGATGGAGAAGCTGACGTCGTAGGCCGCCATGATCTCGCAGATCTCGTCCCAGTGCGTGTAGAGGAAGTTCTCCTTGTGATGGGCGAGACACCATTTTGCCATGATGCTCCCGCCCCGGCTGACAATGCCGGTCATGCGGCGGGCCGTCAGCGGAATAAACCGCAGGAGTACGCCCGCGTGAATGGTGAAGTAATCGACCCCCTGCTCGCACTGTTCGATCAGGGTGTCGCGGTAAATCTCCCAGTTCAGTTCCTCGGCCTTGCCGCCGACTTTTTCGAGCGCCTGATAAATCGGCACGGTGCCGATCGGCACGGGCGAGTTGCGCAGGATCCATTCGCGCGTGGCGTGGATGTTTTTGCCGGTGGAGAGATCCATCACCGTGTCAGCGCCCCATTTGGTGGCCCAGCGCATCTTCTCCACTTCCTCCTCGATGCTGGAAGCGACGGCGGAGTTGCCGATGTTTGCGTTGATCTTCACCAAAAAATTACGCCCGATGATCATCGGCTCCAACTCCGGGTGATTGATGTTGGCCGGGATGATCGCGCGACCCCGGGCGACTTCATCGCGAACGAATTCCGGGGTGATGAATTTCGGGATGGCCTGCGGAAACCGGGCAAAGACGCCGGGCGCGTCGGCGCGGCTGGCGGCCCCGAGGTGCTGCTGGGTGAGAGAGTTGCGGATTTCCTGGTCGGAAAACTTTTCCCTCAAGGCATCGAGCCCCTGGTTCTCGCGAATGGCGATATACTCCATCTCGGGGGTAATGATCCCCTGCCTCGCGTACCAAAGCTGGGAGACGGGATGCCCCGCGCTGGCCCTCAGCGGGCGTCGGCGCAGACCGGGGAATTCGACGAGCCGGTTGCGCTCCGCCTGGCTGGCATATTGCGCGTGCTTGCCGGAGAGATAGCCATTGTCCATCGGCTGGACAGGGCGACCCTCGTACTCGGCCACATCGCCACGCCCGCGGATCCAGGCGTCGCGTACGGCAGGCAGACCCAGGGTAACGTCGCCATGGAACCCGGGGTCTCCCCAGGGGCCGGAGCAGTCATAGACTCGCACCGGGGCGTTCTCCTCCACCTGCCCGTTGAAGGCTTTCGTCGGCGCGAGCGAGATCTCCCGCATCGGGACACGGATCTCCGGATGCATGGAGCCTTCCAGGTAAACACGCTTGCTGTTGGGCAATTGCCCGCTGCTGTGGGGTTGGGGAAACTCGTCTTTCGGTGCGATCATAAAAATAAAAAAAGCCATGCCTGGAAAACGGCATGGCTGAACTCTTGCTCCCTGCGACGGCATGACCCGCATCAGGTTCAAAGGGTCAGTCTGGAACGCATTTCGCGCCTCCGACACTCTCAGCCAGCCGGCTCCCCTGCTTGTGATTTAGGATGCCGAGGATAACGGATTTGGCGACGGCGTCAATCCGCTTCCCCCCTCCTCGCCGCTCTTGATGGTGAAGCCCTGTAATGATAACGTCCGTTTCCACAACATCTTGGACTCTTTGAAACGAAGAAAACCATTGCATGGATGAGGAACAGCGACGGCGGCTCAGCTTCGCGGAAGCGGTGGACAAATGGCATCTGGGGCGAATCACTCGCCGGGAGTTTGTCCGCCGGGCGATCCTCACCGGGTTCGGCGCCTACATGGCTTCAAGCTGCACACGACCGCGCGGGATGTCCCTACCTTTGGCCGACATCAAGAACGATGTCGGACCGGATTCCCCCCTCCAACGGCAAGAACAACAGCAATTTTTCAAGGAGGCGTGCCGCCGTTTTGCGGGGACCACACTCCATATCATCAGCGAAGCGACCTCTCCCTCTTACATCATCCGAAACTTCGCGATGGAAGAGTTTGCGCGGATGACCGGCATCAGGTTGGACTGGGAACTCCTGCCGCTTGACCGGCTTCTCTCCAAAATGAGTTCGGATACGGCCCGAAAGGTCGGCAAGCATGATGTCTTTTACGTGGATCAACAATGGATTGCGCGGTTTGCCAATGATCTGGTCGACATCGGAATGCTGCTCCAACAGTCCGATCTCGCCTACCCGGGCTACCAATTTTCCGATATTCTTCCGGAACTGATCCATGCAATGTCGACTTTCAAAGGGCAACTCGTCGGGATCCCTTTCGACATTCTCATCCAGATCATGATCTACCGGCGCGATATTTTCGAAAAACTCGGGTTGCCGTTGCCTCGCACCATGCCGGAATACCTGCAAATCGTCCGGCGCATCGATCGGGAACTGAGCCCGCGCATCCATGGCACCACAGGGATGTGGAAGTCGGGCAACATCTCCCTGTATGCCGATTTTGTCAGCTATCTCTGGGCTCATGGCGGCTCGATCTTTCTTGCGGATGGCAGCCCCGCGGTGGGCGACGACAACGCTGTTGCCGCCTTGAATTATATGAACGAACTTTCCCAATACATGCCTCCGGCTGTAACAACTTGGGATTGGGCTGGCGAAGCGCGGAGTTTCGCACGAGGCGAGGCTGCCATCATGTTTCAGGTGGGCGAGTGGTTCTCCATGTTCGATGACCCGAAGGACTCCCAAATCCCCGGGCTGGCAGAGGCCGCCCCCTGCCCTCTGGAGACGTCGTTGCGCCCGGCAAAAGAATGCGGATTCTCGGAAATCCCGGGTATCAGCCGCCAACATGGCGGGGCTCTTTGCATCTCGCGCTATAGCAAAAACCGCGATGCCGCGTGGATCTTCATCCAATGGGCTACCAGCCGGGAGATCACCACGCGCAGTTGCCTGATGGGCGGAGCCAATCCGATCCGCCTCAGCAATTACCAGGATCCCCGGATCCTCAAACAGGCGGGGGCCAATGGCGTGACGCGTCACTTCGCCGTCACTCTTGACGCCATCCGGCACCGAATGGGTACCGACCCCCGGTTACCGGGGTTCACCACCCTCGCTGTGGACAACTTCGCCGTGGAACTTGGACAGATGACCACCGGCCAGCAAAATGCGGAAGAAACGGCAAGGGCCATGGAAAGGGCAGCCATGTTGGCAACGTTGCACCAATAGTTATCGCCTCCAAAATTCATGACCAAGTTCAGCGATGCCTCCAGAATCCCCGGCGGCGATCTGCTCAATCGCCGTGCCCCGAGCCTCAGGCTGAAGGTAATGGTAATGCTGCTCCTGCTTTCACTGGCTCCGTTGAGCCTGATGACGTTCTTGAACTATCGGACGACCAGCCGATCGCTGAAGCAAGCCGCCTCTCAATCGCTGGCCTCGGCAGCGTCTGAAACCGCCCTCAATCTGGATGCTTTCGTCTCCGCAAAACTGACCAGCATCGGGATCGAGGCGAAACTTCCGATGCTCACCAATTTCCTGCTTTCTCCCAAAGCGGAATCCGCCCGCGAAACCCTGGAGAGCCTGCGTTCGATGAACCGCCAGGACCCGATTTTCATCGTCTCCACCGCGCTGCTCGACATTCACGGGAAGAACATCCTCGACACCAACCCCAGGATTACCAGCGACGACGAATCCAAAACGAGTTTCTTCCGCAATACGATGGAAACCGGGCTTCCCTCCTTCTCGCCGGTCATTTTCAGTCCGAAAACGGGCAACCCTTTCATCGCCTTGAGCGCGCCGGTGATGGATAGGGGAAGAATCGTCGGTGTTCTTCGCACGCTTTACAGCGCGCGGGTGCTCCAGCAAATCATCGTGGGCACAACCGGGCTGGCGGGGCCTCAATCCTTCGCGGTGCTGCTCGATGATAATAATCTCATTCTCGCGTATGGCCAGTCACGGCAGAAGGCCGACCAGTTTCTGTTTCATTTCGCCGCGCCGCTTCCGGAATATCAGCGGCAGGAGCTTAGCCAGATCCAACGCATTCCCCGTGACCCTGGGAACCCGGTGGCCTTTGACGACCCCACCATCAAAGAGGCGGCCTTCGGCTCGGAGTTCACCGAGGGAGACCTGGCTTCCGTGACGGCGCCGATGCGAAATCTCCCCTGGCGTGTTTCTTTTTTGATCCCGACCAGTTCCTTCATGCTGCCGGTGCGAATGCAGGCCCGGCAGGCGCTGCTGCTGCTGGCGGGAATTGCGTCCGCCGTGGCGCTGGTGGCGTTCTGGAACTCCCGCGTTCTGTTCGATCCGCTTCGGCATCTCACCCACATGGCCTCTCGCGTGGCGACGGGCGATCTCGACGCCAAAGTGCCGGTGGAATCGAGCGATGAGATCGGTCTTCTGGCAAGCACCTTTAATGCGATGACGCGCCAACTCAAGGAGCGTGAACAGGAGCGCGATCTCCTGCTCTCCCGCGAACAGGCAGCGCGTGCGGAGGCCGAGCAGGCCAACAAACTCAAGGACGACTTTCTTGCGACGCTTTCCCATGAGCTCCGCACTCCGCTGACGGCGATCCTTGGCTGGATCAACCTCCTCAAGCGCAACCCAAGCGAGGCGGAACTTCACGAAGGACTCGCCGTCGTGGAGCGAAATGCCTGGGCGGAAAGTCAGCTCGTGGACGATCTTCTCGATATTTCCCGCATCACTCAGGGGAAAATCACGCTCAACCGCGACGCGCTCGACTTCGATTCAGTCATCGCGGAGGCCATCGATGCCGTCTCTCCGGCGGCCCAGGCCCGGCAGATTGAGCTGCAAACCCGCCTTCCCGCAGAGAATATCTGCGTGACGGGCGACTGGAACCGACTGCGGCAGGTGGTTCTCAACCTGCTCAATAACGCCATCAAATTCACTCAGGATGGGGGCCGCGTGATCCTCGAATTGAAGGAGATGGAGAATCGCGTCATTCTCAAGGTGATCGACAATGGGATCGGTATCAAGCCCGAGCATCTCGGCAATATTTTCACCCGATTTATGCAGGTGGATAGCTCCAGTACACGCCGTTTCGGCGGCATGGGGCTTGGGCTCGCCATCGCCCGGCATCTGGTCGAGTTGCATGGCGGCACGATCCGAGCGGAAAGCGAAGGAGAAGGCAAGGGAACGACGTTCACGGTGGAACTCCCCGCGATGAAATCGTGCGAAGAGATACCGGAAAGACTCCTCTATGAAACGCCTTCGCTACCCGCCCATGCGCGCCCCCCCGATTCGCTGGAGAAAGTGCGCGTGCTGGTGGTGGACGATGACAATGATACACTGAAGATGCTCCGGCAGATTTTTGCGGACGCCGGAGCCGAAGTATTTACCGCCACCAACTCCCCAGAAGCGGTCGATCAATTCCGTCAGAACAAGCCTGACCTGCTCTTGAGCGATATCGGTCTTCCGGGAGAGGACGGCTACCGGCTCCTGGAGCGCATCCGGAAAGAGCCCGGCAAGGGAGCTACCATTCCGGCTATCGCTCTGACCGCCTTTGCTACGACGGAAGATACCCGGCGTGCGAGGGAAGCCGGTTTTCAGATCCATTTTGCGAAGCCGATCCAGCCGGAGAAACTCGTCGCCCTGGTTGCTTCGATGACGCACCGCGAGGAGGGGTGAGCGCTCTCAATTTGAAACGGGCCACGGCGTCGCGGAGCTCCGCCCTCCGGCCGGAAGGCGCTTCCGCGCCGATCACGCGCTTGCCGCGCGAGTATCGGAGGGCGGAGCTCCGGAGGGAAGGCGCTTCCACGCCAATCACGCACTTGCCGCACGAGTATCGGAGGGCGGAGCTCCGCGACGCCGTAACGGCCGAATGCCCACTTCTTTGCCGATCCTTCGTCCTTAAAAATGCGAGTGTTTCTTCCGGATCTGCTCCAGGAGCTGCCTCGCCGTCCCGTCGGCAGGATTGAGCTCCAGGGCCTTTTCAAGCTGGATCCGCGCTTCCGAGAAACTCCCCGCCCGCATCAAGGCCTGCCCATAAAGACCACGGACCCCCGGGTCGTAGGGGTGGTCTTTCAACATGATTTCAATTTGAGCGATGGCGTCATTGAAGCGCCCCACCGTCATCAAGGCCCCGATGTAGTTCTGCCGGATCGCGGGTACTTCACCCTTGATCCGAACCGCCTCGCGATACTCGGCAAGCGCCTCGTCCCACCGGCCATAATGCGCGAGCGTCAGCCCGTAGTTGTTGTGGACTTCGGGGTTATCGGGCTTGAGTTGTACGGCGCGATAGAAGTGCTTCATCGCTTCCGCCATTTTCTTCTCGTCCACCTCCCCATTGCGCAACCTTGCTTCACTGAAGGTCACCGCGCCGAAATGATTATGCGCCTGCCATGAATCGTCATTGTGCTTGAGCGCGTCGGTCCAGAGCGTCTTGGGCGTAAGATGTACCCCGGCGCGCACCCAGCTATACGCAAAAGACGCAATGGCAACCAAGCAACATACGGAAAAGACCACCGGCCTTAATGCGGTTTTGCGGGACCGCTCCCAGGCCATTGCGGCACCGGCTCCCGCCAGCGCCACGATGGAAAGATCGCTCAAGTATTGAAAGTGATCCGCCACGAGCGTGAGCCGCATGTACGACATTTTGAAGAACCCGAGGACGGGGAAAAGCGTCACGACGAAATAGCCGAAGACGAACAAGGGTGTCCGGCCCCACTGCTGGCGTTTGACCCAAAGCAGCCACGCGAACGCCAGCACCAAGGCTCCCGCGCCGAACTGGATCGCTTGCGGAGGGTCGATGGGCCAGCGCGGATAGATGGTCGTCAGGTTCAACGGCAAAATCGCCTTGCCCAGATACCACCAGACAGCCATGCCAGCGCCGGCCAGGCGGGACCAGAAATTGCCGATGGGAATCACCTCATCGCCGATGGCGCGCCCGTTCTGGAACCAGATGGTGATCGCGGCCAGCAGACCGGCGACGGCGAAAAAGGGAATGAACCGGGCAATATCGCGCCAGTTGATCTTGCCGGTTTTCAAACTCATCAAGAAAGCGATCCCGGGCATCTGCCCCGTCCGCCACCAGGTGATCAGAAGCAGCACGACGGGCAGCATGACCACGGAAGTTTTGCAAAGCGCCGAGGCTGCGAAAAATCCGAGCGCCCAAACATAGGAGCCCCGCCGGCCCGTCTCCTCAAAGCGAAGCCAATCGCGGATGGAGAGAAGATAAAACAGCAGCGAGAGCGTGTTCTTACGCTCTGCGATCCAGGCGACCGACTCGACATGCACCGGGTGCAGCGCGAAAAGAAGCGCGCCCAGCCAGGCTCCCGGAACGCTCAACTGCCGCAGAAGCAACCAGAGCACGACCGCGTTGAAGGCATGGAGGACGATGTTGACGACATGGTAACCGCAAGGATTCAACCCCCAAAGTTGATATTCGATCCAGAGCATCGTGGTCTTGAGCGGGAAATAGTCCGCGCTTTCGTGCGCCTTGGGACGTCCCTCCGGTCCCCACGTGCCGCCCCAAATCATTTTCTCCACCCACTGCAAGGGAGGCCGGACCATTTTCGCGAGCAGCGGGTCGCTGGCCCCCGGAGCGGGTTCGTTGGTGATTCCCCCCGTCCACATCTCAAAAAGGCCGTAGGACGTCCTGAGCGACGGGTTGGCGGTGATCTCCTGGTCGTCGTCCCAAAGGTAATCGGCGGACATGGCCGGGATGTAGACCGCCACCGCAAGGAGGAAAATGGCAAGCCCACGGCTGAAGGAAACGCTCCGGCGCAGGTCCTCGCAGGGAATTTCGAAAGAAATGAAATATCCGGCAGTTGCGCCGCCTGCAAAACCGGCGAATAGTTTCCAGAACAGCACCGATCCCAGAGCCTCTCCCCAGGGAATCTGCCCGGTCAGGAACGTCCCGAAGGTTGCCGTTTCCACCTCGCTCAGGGAAACGATGGAACCGAGGGCGATCCCGATCAACCCGAAGACGACGGCCATGAGCAGACGCACTTCCAATACGTTGGGGACTGCGGGAGGCCGGGTCACCAAAACGGGGGGCGGAGACTCGAGCGGGGACAAGTGCGTACTCATAGCAGCGTGTTGATGTAACTGATTGTCCGCATGATTTCTAATTGTATTTTGCACCGCGATTCCCGAATCTGCCTCGGATGAGAAGCATGACCGGGTATGGCCGGGGCCAGAGCGGCACCAACGGAACCCAGTTCAGTGTGGAACTGAATTCGGTAAATCGAAAACAAAGCGACGTCACCGTCACGCTCCCGCGTGAACTGGCGGAACTGGAACCGCGTGTGCGCGACTTGATCAACGCCTCCGTCTCCCGGGGGCGGCTCAACGTGGTGGTGGCCTATCATACCAACTCCGCCAACGCGCAAAAGGTGGCCATCGACACCGCGCTCGCCCGGGTCTACTACGCCGCGATGCGCGACTTGCAGGCGGAGATCGGCGCGGCGGGTGAAATCAGCATCGACACCGTGCTGCGCGCGCCGGGCGTGCTGCGGGTGCCCGAGGAGCAGATCACCCTCGAAGAAGCGTGGCCACACGTCGAGACGGCGCTCAAGGAGGCGCTGCGCGAACTCGTCGCCATGCGCGAGCATGAGGGGAAAAATCTCGCGCGGGATTTGATTCACCGGCTCAAGACCGTGCGCGAATGGCTGCACCAGATCCGCGATCAACAGCCGCACGTGGTGACACGCTATCGGTTGAATTTGCAGGAGCGGATTTCAAAGGCAGGGCTGGAGTTGGTTGTCGACGACGAGCGGCTCGTCAAAGAGGTGGTCTTCTTCGCCGACAAATCCGACATCACCGAGGAACTCACCCGGCTCGAAAGTCACTTCGCGCAATTCGCCCATCATCTTCGCCGCGAGGAACCGGTGGGCCGCACGCTCGATTTCATGACGCAGGAAATCTCCCGCGAGTTCAACACGCTGGGCGCAAAAGCGAACGACGTGGAGATCTCGCAGCTTGTCGTGCGTTGCAAGGCGGAGATGGAAAAAATCCGCGAGCAGATCCAGAACATCGAGTAGCCCCCTTTCCTTTTCATGACCGATCGTCTGGCAAACTCGCCGCTCCGTCGCCGTAGCGTCCTTTTCGTCCTGTCCGCTCCGTCGGGCGGCGGCAAATCGACGCTCTACAAAGGGTTGATGGCGACCCCTCCCGATTTTGTTTACTCCATCTCCTGCACGACGCGAAAGCCGCGCCCGGGTGAAGTCGACGGAAAAGATTACTACTTTCTCACGCATGCGGAATTCGAACGACGCATTGCGGAAGGAGACTTTCTCGAATACGCGGAGGTGCATGGCAACTATTACGGCACACCGCGCAGCCTCGTGCTGAAAGCGTTGCGCGAAGGCAACGATGTCCTCGTCGATGTGGACACGCAGGGCGCGGCAATGATTCGAGCCAATGAGCATCCGGAGATTCGCGAGGCGCTGGCCGATGTGTTTCTGATGCCGCCGAGTCTTGAGGAACTCCGCCGCCGTCTTGCCGAGCGAGGCACGGAAACGGAGGAACAAATGGAAACGCGGCTACGCAACGCGAAGGAAGAGATGGCCCAATGGCCGCTTTATCGCTACACTCTCTCCGGTTCCATTGAAGAAGTGCTCGCGGGATTCCGCGCGATCATGCGGGCGGAACGCTCGGCGAGCCGACGGCTGATTATCGACTTATGAAGACGATCATTGTTGGCGTGACCGGTTCCATCGCGGCTTACAAGGCCGCCGATCTCGTCAGCAAACTCGTCAAGCGCGGCCACGAGGTGCATGTGGCGATGACATCGGGCGCGCGCGAGTTCGTGACTCCGTTGACGTTCCAGACTTTATCGCGCAATCCCGTGCTCACGGATGTTTTTGCGCGCAACGATTGGCGGCCCGGGCATATCGATCTTGCCGACCGCGCGAATCTTCTTCTCGTCGCGCCCGCGACAGCCAACACGCTTGCCGATCTCGCGCATGGCACCGCCGCGAATCCTTTGACGGAGATCGCTCTCGCCACGCTCGCGCCGGTGCTCATCGCCCCGGCGATGAACGGCAAGATGTGGCTGCATGCCGCCACGCAAGCCAACGCGGAGACACTCCGCTCGCGCGGCGTCCATTTCATCGGCCCGGAGGAGGGAATGCTCGCATGCGGCTACGAAGGCGTCGGACGGCTTTGGAATGTGGATGGCATCGTGACGCGCGCGGAAGAATTGCTCGCGTAGAGTTTCAGCCGTCATGAAATTCTTGATCACCGCCGGGCCGACACGAGAACCGATCGATCCCGTCCGGTTTCTCAGCAATCGTTCGTCAGGCAAAATGGGCTACGCCATTGCGGAAGCGGCGTGCGCGGCGGGCCACGAAGTCGTGCTGGTGAGCGGCCCCGTCTGCCTCGCGCCACCATCCGGCGTTCGCGTCGTGCGCGTGAACACCGCCGATGAAATGTATGACGCGGTCCACGCGAACCTCGATGGAATCGACATCGCCGTGCTTGCCGCCGCCGTCGCGGATTTCAAACCGGCAGTCTGCGCGCCGCGGAAAATCAAGAAACACGAGGGCGCTCCGCAGATCGCGCTGGTGCCGACGCGCGACATCCTCGCTTCGCTGGGCGCGATCCGGGAGAGGAAATTTTTTCTCGTCGGCTTCGCCGCGGAAACCGAAAATCTCGCCGCCTACGCGCAAAAAAAACTGCGCGAAAAAGCGTGTGACGCGATCATCGCGAACGACGTGAGCGCGCCCGGCCTTGGATTTGACAGCGACGACAACGAAGTGGTCATTTTTTATCCCCACTTACCGAGTAGAGTATTACCGCGCTCAAACAAACGCGATCTCGCGCACGCGCTCGTAAATATTTTGTGCGCGCCGCGAGAAAAGCGTTGACTTAAAATCCGTAGTTCGTTACTCACCGCGATAGGTAGTGATGATTAATTACATCCACACCGCTCGGATTGTTCGGATCACATTTTTTCCATCCGCTACTGCGGTTTGAAAGGGGGGAATTTTTAATGGCTATTAAAGCTGCGCCCAAAAAACCAGCATCCAAAGCAAAGGCTCCGGCAAAGAAAGCACCAGCCAAAAAGCTGGCTGCCAAAAAGCCGGCCGCCAAGGCCACCGCGGCCAAGGCTGCTGCAAAGCCCAAGGCTGCTGCCAAACCTAAAGCGGCTGCCAAGCCCGCCGCGAAAGCTGCGAAGGCAAAGGCTCCTGCTAAGAAGGCAGTTGCAAAGGCTGCCACCAAGGCACCCGCCAAGAAGCTTGCCGCCAAGAAACCGGCGACAAAACCCAAGGCTGCGCCCAAGGCAAAAGCCGCTGCCAAACCGGCGGCGAGCAAGAAGGGCTAACCAGACCCCGACACTTCACTTTCAACCGTGGCCGCCATGTCAACCCGACGCAACGGCCATTAAGAAAGTGGTGAATTGCGAATTCCAAATGGGAGGAGAACTTGTTTCTCCTCCCATTTTGTATATATCGACGTCGTCTACCAAGCTGAATGCCATTTTAGGTCATCCCCGACCGAGTTAGTGTTTCCCTCGTTCCCAAACTCTGTTTGGGAATGCCCGTGTCTTCGAAACTCCAGTTTCGAAACTGTGTTTGCTCCGACACCCTGCACGGGATGACGAGGCTTTCGAATCAGAGATTCGGGGACAATGGCATTACCAATCTGGAGATTGGTAACGAGGAAGAAAGACCACCTCTCGCCGTTCACTCAGAGAACACCGCCACACTCGCAAGCCCGGCGTTCCTATCGCGACAAGCTACGATAAAGCTCCAGCGTTTGCCGCGCGATGGCGTTCCATCCAAATTTTTGTTCGACGCGACGGCGTCCGGCTTTGGCCATTCTTTCGCGTAACGCGGGATCCGCCATCAGTTCGTTGATGCGGGCCGCGAGGGCGCGGGCGAACTCGTCCGGGTCCAGCGGTTCGAAAGGACTTTCGTTCATCTGGCGCACCGGCACAAGATAACCGGTCTCGCCATCGACGACGACCTCTTTGATGCCGCCCACGGCACTGGCGACCACCGGCGTTTCGCACGCCATGGCTTCGAGATTGATGATACCAAAGGGCTCGTAAATGGAAGGACAGCAGAAAATCGCGGCGTGGGAGTAAAACTCGATGGCCGATTTTTTATCGAGCATCTCCTGAATCCAGACAACCCCCGGGCGATCCAGCGCGGCGACGGCGGCTTTCATTTCCGCCGCGATCTCGGGAGTGTCGGGCGCACCGGCGCAGAGCACCACCTGGAAGCCGGGATTCAAATACCTGATGGCATTAAGGAGATGAATGATCCCCTTCTGCCGCGTGATACGCCCGACGAAGAGCAGGTAAGGAACGTTCGGATCCACCCCATGCCGCACGAGCGCATCGCGGGAGGAAGTCTTGCGATATTCGTCGAGATCGATGCCGTTATGAATAATATGAACGCGGTCTTCCGGGACGTTAAAGAGGCGAAGCACATCGGCCTTGGTTTCAGCGGAGACGGCGATGACGGCGTCGGCCATTTCGATGGCGGTCTTTTCAAGCCAGCAGGTGAAGTCATAACCGTTGCCGAGCTGCTCGCGTTTCCAAGGGCGCAACGGCTCGAGCGAGTGGACGGTGAGGACGAGCGGGAGGCCGTAGTTGAGTTTTGCGAGGATGCCGCCCCAGTTCGAATACCAGGTGTGGCAGTGCACCAGGCTGGCATCGATGCCGGTCGTATTGAAGGCGGTACAGCGCTCGAGGGCTCCGAAAACCGATTGCAAAGGCTTCGGGCAGGTGTAGCCGCTTGTGTCGACGCCAAACCCACGCACGCGCAACGTGTGGCCATCCGTAAAGGTCTCATCCTGCGTCCCGAAGGCGCGCACTTCCACGTCAATGAGCTTCGCCAATTCTCGGCTCAGGTAATCGACGTGCACCCCCGCGCCGCCGTAAACGTTGGGAGGGTATTCGTTGGTCAGAAAAAGTGCTTTCATAAGGGGAATAATAGGGGTTGTCCGACTACAGCCATGCGGCTCCATCGTTCCGTTACCGAAAGTAAATGGACTACGAAACACTTCAAGACCTCTATCTTCACGAGCTGAAAGATCTCTACAGCGCGGAGAAGCAGATTATCAGAGCCCTGCCGAAGATGGCCAAGCATGCAACCTCGCCGGAACTCAGGCAGGCTTTCGAAAAGCACCTGCAAGAGTCGCGCGTTCATGCGGAGCGGCTGGAGCAGATCTTCGAACGGCATGGTAAAGCGACTCGTGGCGCGAAATGCAAGGGCATCGAAGGCATCATCGAAGAAGGCGAAAACTGGTTGGATGAAGACGCTCAGGCCGACGTGATGGATGCGGGGATCATCTCCGCCGCCCAGCGCGTGGAACACTATGAAATGGCAGGGTACGGCTGCGCCCGCACCTATGCGAACCTGCTGGGGCACAGCCAGGACGAATCGCTGCTTTCCGAGACGCTGCAGGAGGAGGCGACGACTGATAAAAAGCTCACCACGCTTGCAGAAAAAATCAATGTGAAGGCCCGCGAACACGAAATGGCCTGAACTCGAAACCGGAAAGCGGATACCGGATAGAAAAAAAATGCCGCACCGGAAAATCCGGTGCGGCGTTTTTGATAGTGTCTAACCGAGCGGCTTAGTTTTGGCCAGCGGCGGCAACCTCGTTGCGATCTTTCATCGCGGCCTTGCGGCTGAGTTTGACGCGGCCTTTCTCGTCGATGCCGATGCACTTGACCCAAATCGCGTCGCCCACGCGGACGACGTCTTCGGTCTTGTTCACGCGGAAGTCGGCAAGCTCGGAGATGTGAACGAGGCCTTCCTTGCCGGGGAGGACTTCGACAAACGCGCCGAACTCCTTGGTGGAAACCACCGTGCCCTGGTAGAGCTCGCCCACTTCAATCTCCTTGGTCATGCCGGCGATGATCTCCTTGGCACGCTTGAGGCTTTCGCCGTTGTTGGAGTAGATGTTGACGGAGCCGTCGTCCTGGATGTTGATCTCGGCGCCGGTCTCGGCAACGATGCCCTTGATGGTCTTGCCACCAGGCCCGATGAGGAGGCCGATCTTGTCGACGGGGATCTTGATCGTCTCGATGCGCGGGGCATAGACGCTCATTTCCGCGCGCGGAGCCGCCAATGCGCCTTCCATCACGCCGAGGATGGTCGTGCGGGCTTCCTTCGCCTGGTAAATCGCTTCGGCGAGGATCTTGTGGCTGATGCCGGGGAGCTTGAGGTCGAGCTGGAACCCGGTGATGCCGGTGTCGGTGCCGCAGAGCTTGAAGTCCATGTCGCCGAAGTGATCCTCGGAACCGAGGATGTCGGTGAGCGTGGAATAACGGGCGAGGTGATCGCCGTCAAACTCGGTGACAAGACCGACGGAAATACCCGCGACGGGCTTCGTGATCGGAACGCCCGCGTCCATCAAAGCGAGGATGCCGGCGCAAACGCTGGCCATCGAGGTGGAACCGTTGGATTCCATGATCTCGCTACTGACGCGAATGGCGTAAGGGAAGTTCGATTCCTTCGGGATGACCGGAAGGATCGAGCGCTCTGCCAAGGCGCCGTGGCCAATTTCGCGGCGGCCGGGGCTGCCGGTGCGGCCGGTTTCGCCGACCGAGAACGGCGGGAAGTTATAGTGCAGGATGAAGCGTTTTTCCGCTTCGCCGCCGGTGTAGGCGTCGAGCATCTGGGCTTCGTCGGCGGGAGCCAGCGTGGCAAGCGCCACCGCCTGGGTTTCCCCACGCGAGAAGAGCGCCGAACCGTGGGAGCGCGGGAGGAACCCGACTTCCCCGGTGAGGACACGCAGATCGCGAGCGCCGCGACCATCAGGACGAACCCCGCGATCGAGCGTGCTGATGCGGAACGCCTTCTTCTGGAGGTAGTCGAACGCCTGGTTGATGTCGAAGCTGGTGGCTTCAGGGAACTTCGCAAGGATCGCGGCCTTCACTTCGGCACGAAGGGCTTCCACGGCCTTGCCACGCGCCACTTTGCTCGGCGTGTAAATGGCGGCCTCGATGCGGTCGCCGGCGACGCTGTAGGCGATCTCGAGCAGCTCGTCTTTGACGATGAGCAGCGGGAGCTGGCGCTTGGGCTTGTTCACGAGAGCGGCGAGTTCCCTCTGGGCCTGGACAATCTGCTTCACGAAAGGCTGCGCGAATTCGAGCGCCTTGATGAAGTCGGCTTCGGGAAGCTCGTCGGCGGAACCCTCGATCATGATCACGTCGTTTTCATTGCCGACGTAAACGAGGTCGAGATCGCTTTCAACGCGATGCGAGTGGCCGGGGTTGACGACAAACTCGCCGTTGATGCGGCCAATGCGAACCGCGCCGATGGGGCCGGCAAACGGGATGTCGGAAACCATCAGGGCAGCGGAAGCGCCGTTGATGGAGAGGATGTCGGGATCGTGTTCGCCGTCGGCGCTCAGGAGCACGCTGATGATCTGCGTGTCATAGAGGTAGCCTTTCGGGAAGAGCGGGCGCAGCGGACGATCGGTCATGCGCGCGGTGAGGATTTCCTTTTCCGTGGGACGGCCTTCGCGCTTGAAGTAACCGCCGGGGAACTTGCCCACGGCAGCCGCTTTTTCGCGGTAATCGACAGTCAACGGAAACCAGTCCTGGCCTTCCTTCAACGAGGTGGCGGAGACGGCGGAAACGAGAACGATGGTGTCGCCGCTGCGGACCGTAACGGCTCCGTCGGCGAGTTTGGCGAGTTTGCCGGTTTCGAATACGATGGGCGAAGGGCCCACTTCTACTGAGATGGTATGGTGCATACTTGCAATTGCAAATGCGGCACCGTTCTGGTCATCACCGGAGCGCAGAGAAATGACGACGTATGAAGTAGGAAGTACGAAACGGGGGACGAGCCCCGCCCTTACTTCTTAATTCATATTTCATCATCTCATCTAATCTCCGGCAACGCCTGCCAGTGCCGCGTGTTTTTCTTTGGATGCCCTGCTGCGGTTCCGAGGCTCTTAGGCTTTGCGCTCTAAGGCTCTATCACCACGCGAGAGCTTGGGTTGAAGAGGGGTCTTGATTTTCTTCCGAGCCCCTTCTTCAGTCGGCGGAGTTTCCCCACCATGAAACAAACCCGGGCAGGGGAAAACCCGGCCCGGGATCGCTCGGAAAAATTACTTACGGAGATTCAGCTTCTCCAGGACGGTCTTATACCGTTCGCCGGCCGTCCGCTTGAGGTAGTCGAGAAGACTGCGGCGCTTGGCCACCATCATCAGGAGCCCACGGCGGGAAGCGTGGTCTTTGCTGTGTACTTTCAGGTGTTCGGTCAGCTGCGAGATACGCTGGGTAAGGAGGGCGATCTGCACGTCGGCGCTGCCCGTGTCCTTGTCGTGCTGCCCGAAACCCTGGATTTCTTTCGTCATCGTTGCCATAAATTCTGTTTTTGGAAGGGTCAGTATCAACGAGATCGTCTTGATGGCAAGCGGTTTTTCCCCGGTCCGCAAATGATCGTCCCAATTCCGCTCCCGTTCGCACCTTGGCACGGTTCGTGCATTTTCCTCGCGGCAGAACCCTCCGCTCCCCTAGGATGCGGGAACCTTCCCAGAAAGAACGTTATCTTTACCTGTCCCTTTCTATGATCACCTTTGCCTACCAAGCGCGCGACGCCCAGGGAAAAATCATTTCCGGCGTTGCCGAGGCTGTCAACGAAGAGAATGCCATCAACACCTTGATGAGCCGGGGCCTGATGGTGATCTCCATCCAGCAACGGGCGCTCAAAAGTTCCACCGCGCGGACCAAGAAGGTGAGCGATACCGATCTGGTCCTCTTCACCCGGCAGCTTGCCACCATGGTGGAGGCGGGATTGCCGCTGGTGTCGGCCATGACCGCGCTCTATGAGCAGTCCGACCCCCGCAAGCAGGCGGCCCTGAGAGCGGTCGTCGGAGAGGTGACGGCCCGAGTGCAACAAGGTGATACCTTCAACGAAGCAATTGCCAAGCACCCGATTGTTTTCTCCCGTCTCTATATCTCGATGGTGAAGGCGGGGGAAACGGGAGGTATGCTTTCGGAGATTCTCGACCGGTTGGCGGGCTTCCTGGAGGCGAGCGCCCGGCTCAAGAAGAAGGTGAAGTCCGCGATGACGTATCCGGTTATCGTCATCTGCATTGCGCTCCTTATCACGACCTTCCTGATCGTGAAGATCGTCCCGGTTTTCGGCGATATTTTCGCGGATTTTGGCGCAAAGCTCCCCGCTCCCACTCAGTTCCTGATCGACCTGAGCGATATCATTCGCGCCCGTTGGTACTGGATTATTCTGACCCTGGGCGGCATTTTCTACGGTATCAAAAGTTTTCTGAAGACGAAGGGCGGAACCGAATGGTGGGACCGTTACCAATTGAAACTCCCTGTCTTCGGGCCGTTGATTCATAAGATCTGCATGAGCCGGTTTGCCCGGACGTTTGCACAATTGATTCGCTCGGGCGTGCCGATTCTGGAAGTGATGTCAATTGTCGGCGAAACCTCCGGGAATTCCATGGTGGAAAAAGCGATCAAAGGGGTCGCGCTCGACGTTGAAAAAGGAGATGGCCTTGCGGCGGCCATGACCCGGCAACCGATCTTCCCGCCGATGATGCTGCGGATGGTTTCGGCAGGCGAGGCCACCGGTAAGATCGACACCATGCTGGAAAAGATGGCCGACTTCTGGGATGAGGAGATCGAGGCGATGCTCGACGCGCTGACTTCGCTCATCGAGCCGTTCCTTATCTGCTTCCTGGGCGTCGTCGTGGGCGGCATCGTGATCGCGATGTTCCTGCCGATCTTCAAGCTCAGCGACGTCGTCTCGGGGTCCAAATAGGATTGCGAATTTGCGATTGCGGGATGCGGAAAGAAAGCCGCATTCCGCAATCCGTAATTTCTCTTTTCCCTTGCGCCCTCTCCGTCTTTAATCCGGGCAAGTTATGAAAACTCCCATCAAAGTGGCCGTGACCGGTGCTGCCGGTCAGATCGGCTATTCCCTTCTCTTCCGTATTGCTTCCGGCTCCATGTTCGGGCCCGACCAGCCGGTGGAACTGCACCTTGTTGAAATCCCGCAGGCCCTTGACCCGCTTCAGGGCGTGGTGATGGAGCTTCAGGATTGCGCCTTCCCCCTGCTGAGCGGCATCGTCGCCACGGCGGATCTGGACGAAGGATTCCGCGGTGTCAACTGGGCGCTGCTGGTGGGCTCCGTCCCGCGCAAGGCTGGGATGGAACGCAAGGACCTCCTGAGCATCAACGGGAAGATTTTCATCGGCCAGGGGAAGGCGATCGAAGCCAACGCCGCCTCCGACGTTCGCGTGCTGGTGGTCGGCAACCCGTGCAATACCAACGCGCTGATCGCCAAGTCCAACGCCAAGGACATCCCCGCCGACCGCTGGTTTGCCATGACGCGCCTGGACGAAAACCGCGCCAAGAGCCAGCTCGCGCTCCGCGCCGGAACCCACGTGACGGACGTTTCCAACCTCGCCATCTGGGGCAACCACTCGGCCACCCAGTATCCCGATTTCTATAACGCCAAGATCGGCGGCAAACCGGCCACGGAAGTCATCACCGACGAGTCGTGGCTTAAGGACGTCTTCATCCCGACCGTGCAGCAGCGCGGCGCGGCGATCATCAAGGCTCGCGGGCTTTCCTCCGCCGCCTCCGCCGCGAACGCCGTGGTGGACACCGTGCGCTCCCTCACCACGCCAACCCCGGCGGGCGACTGGTTCAGCGTCGCGGTTCCCTCGGACGGTTCCTACGGGATCGAACCGGGGATCATCTGCGGCTACCCGATCCGCAGCAACGGCTCGACCTACGAAATCGTGCAGGGCCTCCCCGTCAACGAGTTCTCGCAGAGCAAGATCGACGCGACCGTCGGCGAGTTGAAGGAAGAAAAGAGCCTCGTTGCAGAGTTGATCTAAATACCTGAAGAAAAAATCAAATCTACAAGCGGAAGGCCTGAAAATAGGCTTTCCGCTTTTTGTTGTCCGCGCATGCAGCGCGGAGAGCTCTCGCTAACGGTCAGGACCTCGGCCTAAAATGAGAGAAATCCCAGGGGCTTTTTTAACCTTATGCTGCCAGCTTGGTTCGCTTGCGCCGCGCAACCCAGGAGATTGCACTCGAGCCGATAATCATGAAGACGTAAGTCGACCCCTCTGGAACTACGGCAACGATGTAGACGCCGTTGCCAAGAGACCCCGTGATGCCGCCTGAGCCAACAATCACCCCACCCTCCGTGACCAATTTTACATCAGTAAAGCTACTCCATCCATATTGGGAAACACCTTCACTTATCGATTCATCAAGAGAAATAACACCAAGTTCCGCGCTCCAGATGAATGCCCGATCGCTAACATCTTCTCCGTCGAAAAGCCAGTAGAAGCCATAAGCCACTCCCCCGTCGGTTATCCCATCGATTCTGGAATAAGAATAGCCGCTACTGTAAACGGAGATATCGAAAACGATCTGCTGCTG
>JBBCKI010000018.1:0-78282 GCA_037190965.1 Chthoniobacteraceae bacterium | reverse complement strand
CTCGCCGAGAGCGCGGGATCGGTTTACGAGTTGCGTTTGACACCCATCCCCACGGGACGGCCTGCTGGTATCGGGATGCGGCCCGCATGAAGCCACGGGAGCCAAACCCCGCGCTCGACGGCGCGAGCGGGCTACCGGTACTATTGCTGAGCTTCCAACGCGTGGATCCGTCCCTGCTGGTCCGCCGCCATGATCTTTTGGCGCGAGCCGACATCGGAGAGAAAATCAGCGCTCTGAAATGCCCCCTCTGCAATCCGGGTCAATCGGCCATTTTGATCGAGAAGCAGCAACCCTTGATCGGTTGACAGGACGGCACGTCCGTCCCGGGACGGCGTTCCGCGAAGCTCTTTGGCGACCCAGCCGAGCGATTGAACCCCGATCGTTGGCGTTCCTGGTTTTGCCGCCTCCCAGGTCAATTTCCAAAAGAGGCCATCCACTGTTGAAATATGGATCTCTGCCCCGTCGGCGCTTTCCCTCGTAAGGGCGGCCGCTGCAATGGGCGCGGGCGGCTGCCAACTGAACACCCACTCCTTCTCCACCGCATCATAGAGTCCCGCATAACTCCCTCGAACCACGGCGGCATAGCGCGGACGCCCCGCAAATCGATCCAGGACCTCGAAAACGTAAATCGGCGCTCCCGCGAGCAATCTGCACTCCGAGTCCTTCGCCGCTTTTTCAGCCAACGTCTCGTAAACCTCAGGCCAGAAGACCGCGGGCTTCTTGTGCCGCAAGCCGGGCTTTGAGTCGCCTCCAATTTGAACCAGCAAGCTGCGGTTCAACAACAGCATCTCTTCCTGCCCGGAGCCGCTGAAATCATAAGCGTGCTTCAGCATTCCGGAATGCGCGTAATATCCTGCGTTCAGCACTCCCTCGAGCTGAAGATTTTCATCCAAAAAAGAGAGATTCCCATAACGGGCAACCACCATCTTTTTTGCACCGGCTGCGTTTGCGCGCCAAAGCCCAAAAGAAAAGGGCATGAATAATCCTCCGGCGGGATGGCGGGTATTGGGACGGCCATGCTTTTTATCGAATTCCTCCTGCATCGCGGCGAGGTCGGCCACTGGCCCCGGTTTGCCAGTCAGGTCGAAGGTTTCAATGCGTGCATCGGCTTTCAATACCATGATTTCAGGCACTCCCTTGCCTTGACGATCGGCAATCAATGTTCCCTGCACGGGTCCCGCGATGTCCAGCTCAACCAACGCCCCACCTTCCGGCTTGAGCAACGCCAGAGAGAAATCATCGTCGCGAACGGGTCTGGGAAAGGCTGGAAAAAGATAGCTGGACGCCAGGATCAACGGTTCCTGATAACCCGGCAGGTCCCGCAAAACCTCGATCCGCACCGGATGACGAGCCACGCGTTCGTCCCGGATGAAATACCGCGCCTTCGCCGCCTCGTCGGCTTTAAGGAAGCGCGTTTTCACGCCGTCTACGAAAAGACTTTCGTCCACATGAGACATTGGATGCGACTCCCCATAATTCCCGGTTCGTGTTCCCGGCCGGCTCTTCCTCTTTCCGCTCAAGGGCGTCCAGCCGTTCTCCTCGGATGGGGGTGCCGATCCCATGGCTACCGCTACCTTCTCCGGCAGGAATGTAGGCTCCCACACCCGTTTGCTGCGCGGAAGGCTTCGCATCTCGTCCAATAAAACCTCACGTTTGAAATCGACGAGGTTTGCCTCGATGGCATGAAATTTAACCTCCGACGGCTTCAACAAGCCATCATAACTCCAAACCGCCTTCCATTGCCGGGCCCGATCTTCAATAGTAACGGCATTCCCGGGCGCCGAGCCGGGCTTCGCCTCCGAAGCCCGGGAAGCAAAATTCTCCAAGGCCTGCCCGATCCCGACGACAAGCTCATTTCCCTCTTTGGGCAAATAGAGGCAAGACTGCGTCGATCCGGGATCACCCTCGCGCCGCCCCAGAATCGAAACCCCCTTTTCATCCAAGATTGTAAGATCGGCTTTAACCATACCGGTGGCATGGGAAAAATCTCCCGCGTGCAAGAGAATCGGGCGCGATCCCAGAGGAGTGATCCTGAGTTGATCCGCCGTTTGCAATGAGGCGGTGACGGTGGAATCCTTGTCAGCTTTTGCCTGAACGACGGTCCAGACATGAACAGAGTTCGCGCTCTTTCCCGCCTCCAGATTCCGCGTGGACGCCCAGGTCAGAGTGGCGTCCCTTTGTAGTGTCTCGAACCCCTCCCCCAGCATCTTGATCTGGACCGTCCCCGTCGGGCGAGGCAGCTGCCAGACGCCATTCTCCTCCTTGATATCTTCGCCGGGCTGCCAATTCACGCGAAACGCATACTCCCCGCTCCTGCTCACCGTAAACCGGTCGCAGAATACAAAGAGCCCCGGCCGCAAACGGATCGTATTTCGACTCCAGCGAACATCGGGGCTGATCGCGGTCTCCGTCTGAAAGGCCCAACACCCGGCGGTCTCGGCAGTCCAGTTCAAGGAACAGCCTTCACCCTTGGAAGCCACGGCAGCATAGTCGCTCAACCGAACGACCGTCGCGCCATTGGTGGTGGTCCGATTTGCGGCACCGCCGCCTTCCGGAGGAGTAGCTACGAAGATCTGGTTCCCCTGCACGATCATTGCCGCCAGCGTTCCGGAAGGTTGTTGATTCCTTATCCCGGTAATCGCGACATAGTCATCCTTTGGGCCGAAGCCGCTCCGCATCGAAACCAAGGGAAACTCGTTTGTCGGCGGCGTCAACTCCCCATCGCGACGCGTCGGCTCAGGTGAAATCGCGATCCCTGACCACGAGGCATCGGGCTTCACCGCAGGAAGCTCGCTTCCCGAAGCATAGCGATGCACGTCGGCCACGAATCGCCCTTGAAATGCCCCGACTTCCCGCACGGGAAAAGGGGTATTCTCGCGGATCCAGCGATACCGCCCATCTTTTCGGATCGTCGCAACAGCGCCCAACAACGGCTCCAGATCCCTCATCCCCGCAGGCATCGTCAACCTGCCGTTGACGGGATTGAGAAGCTCAAGACCCAAGGCGCGATGAGCAAGCCCGCTGTCAAAAAATTCGTGATAGAGATCGTTCTCCATCGCATACCGGAAAAACGTGGCCGTTATTTCTTCATACGATGAATATCCCAGTTCGTAGCGAGTTGGACCGGACCGATTCGAGACGAAATCCCGAAACGCTTTGTCCTTTTCCGAAAACCTGAAATCAATCAATCTCTTCAAATCGCCCGAAGCCTGAAGGTTTTTCTTCAAATAGGTGGAGGCAACGAGATCGGCAAACCAAGGCGCGATCTGGTGCCGGTTGGTGAGGCCAATTTCCTGATAAGGGGGAGAAAACACCGTCATCCAGGAGGCATCCGGGCCGGTCATAAAATCGAGGAAGTTCTCTACGATCAACCCATTCATCGCCGCCTTATCCGCTTCGCTAAGAATCGGACTTTCATCCAGCATGTCATAGGAACGAACGAAAAACTCCAACAGGTAGTGGTGCGTATACGCTTTGTCTGCAAGCACCTCCTTCAGATAACCACGCGAACGTTCCAGACATTCCGGCCAACCGCTCCAATAGTATCCCATCGCGTTCTGATACCAGCGCGAAACCTTGCCATATCCGGAAGTCATGGCGGGCAACGATGAATTATTGGCATCGCTCCATCGGGCATTGTCGGCCCGGAAGTTCTCCAGGCATTCCCCCCCGAGCTTGACGTCGAGCAACCAGGGCAATGCCAGCGTTCCCTTCTCCTTGATCTCCGCTTTCTCCAACAGCCCTAAGAATTGACGAACGGCATTGGCAACCCCTGCCGATTCGCTTCCGCCGAGGACGAGATGATTCTTCCCGTTGCCGAAGACATTGGCCGCCGTCCGCACCACATAGCCATCGCCGCCGGGGTAATAGCCATCCACCGCATCAAGAAAACGCGCGTAGCCGGACACCAGCGCCCGATTCGTTCCCAACCGCCCGATCAAGATCAGATTTTCATCCCGAAATGCCGGTTTGACGATCGGGGCGTCCTTCTCCGTGATCTCCGTATCGGCCACCACCGGCAGCGCGACCCCGCAGCGTTTCTTTATTCCTTCTTTGACAGCCTCTGCCAATTGTTTCTCCGTCTCCAACGCCGCCGGATAGACGATAACTCCTTGAGCCTTTCCATTCTTTGCCAGGACGGTCTCCCCGGGAAAATGTCGATCCGACACTCTTCCCGGACGCTCGACTTTCTGAAGGCGAACCTCCTTTAGCTCCACCTTCGCCATGCCCCTTCCCTGCAAAGGCCTGAGATGCAGGGCGACTTCCAGTTCCTTCTGATTGCTGACGGAAACAAGCCCGCAAACCTCCCCCCAATGTCCTTGGTCGTGATACGACATCGTGAACCGGGGCGCCGCGAAGACCACGCGATCGTCAGATTTTACTTTTGCCGAGAATAAATATTCCCCGCTCTCTCCAATCGGTGCCTTGAAAGAAAACCTTCCTGCATTCGGAGCTTCGAGGTGAATCACATCCTCCTTGAGGGTGACGGTTCCCTTCTGCCCCTGCCAACCGGACGAAGACTGAAAGAGATTTACCCCTTTTTTGGAAAAATCGATTACTTCACTGCCGACTGCCACACAATGGGAAAGGAGCAATGCAGCCATCGTTGAAAGGAAGGAACGAACCCAACCGGCATGAGATAGATTCATAGTCAGCAAAAGTTTGGAACACTATCGATAGGGACCACCCCCATCACCCCGGTCCCGTGCGGTAAAGGGGTGATCAGGAAGATCGCTCTCCAACATTTCGTAGAGCTCGGGCCGCCGCAGTTTGAACAACTCGCTTTGCGGGAACAAAGTGTGCGAGACCTCGGAGCGAAAGCCTTCCAGATAACAGCCTGGTTCGATATTCCGCCGCCCCTCCGGGACAAAAACACCTCGCCTGGCATCGAGATCGATATCAGCAATCAGAACACTATTGTCGTAGAACGATGAAGCGGCCACAACCCCGCCCATCGGGTCGATCACGTGACTGCGCTGACCGGAATCCGAAAACGCAACATGGACGGATGCCACAAAATGACCGTTATCCATCGCGCGCACCTGGTTCAGTTCTGTATTGATCAGTCCGCTGGCTCCCCAAGACATGCTCGGGTTGAAAACAATATCCGCCCCCTTGAGCGCCAGGAGCCGGGAAAGCTCCGGAGCATAGACATCGCCGCAAAGTCGAATGCCGATGCGCCCGAAATCGGTATCAAAGACCTCCTGCCCGCATCCCCGGCCAAAAAGCATGATTCGGGATTCGAAGACAAAGCGTCCTTCGCGATCCCATAACCACCCATGGCTTGGGCGCGACGCGTCGTCGGTGGTTCCCGGTTGATCCGGAACGCGGACGCCGCCCACCAATAGATAGGCGCCCGCCTTCGCGGTCATCGCCACCATTCTTTTGAGGGATTCGGCAATCAAGGGATCGTCCGGCTTGCACCCTTGTTCCATCTCGGTCGTGACCACAATGTCCGGTTTGTGCGCGCACGCCTCTTCCAGCAAAGGCATCAAGACATTGTCTCCGCTGCCGATCTGCACCGAATAGAAATGAGTCAGAAGGGCGATTCGAATCTTCCGCTTGGCATAGTTTGGCCGGGGCGCCGGGGCATAGGCTTCGCGTAGCCCGGAGAAAAATCGCTGCCGGGAATCGTTGAAGTAGAGCTTATAGATATCGTTCCCGCGCGTCATCGGAACATTGGCGCCGCTCTCCAGGCTGCGGCAATGTTGATCCAGACGCAGATCGCTCATGGCCACCCCTTGAGAAAAGCCGGTCGAAGCAAGCACAACGCCGCTTTGATCAATGATGACGGAACCAGCCATCGGCACCCCGGGAATCGCCATCTCTTCGTTATGGACAAGCTTGATCGCGTTGGAACTCGGCCTCGCCAGCAGAAACGGGCGATGAACATCCAGCGCCCGCACCCGGGGGCTCAATACGGAGTAGAAATGGTCATATACCGGAGACTCTCCTGAAAGATGAATGAGAATATCCGCCCCCTGCTGAACGAGGCTCCATTGCACTTCGGGAAAGAAAAGATCGCTCCCGATGCTTAACCCGAGCTTTCCGAGGGGCGTGGCGATGGGCTTGATCTCATTCCCCGGCGCGAAAGTTTCATACGGGAGTCGATGCGTCTGAGCATATTCACCGCAGATCCCGCCCTCGGACGAAAAAGCGATGGCCAACCGCTTCCCCTCTTCCTCAAATCCCGCGACAAGAACAACGCCATGCTCCCTGGCGAGGGCTCTGAAATAACCACGGGCAGATTCGCCTTCCATTGCCGGAAAACCATAGGGAATTACGACAAGTTGAGCGCCCCGACCGACAACGCGGCGAAGCAAGGTTTCAAGAAGACCACGATTTCCATTCTCCTCCCGATCCAGCGAGATCACCGCGACGGGCAAAAGGGATTCACTCATAGGTCCATCAGTAGAAAAGGCAATGGGGGGCATCTTGGTCTCTGAATGCGCTTAATTTATTGTTATAACACTAAGTAGACGCAAGAAAAAAACTCGGAGAACCTACAACCCATCTAGCGACATGGCGCGGCAGCGCGGTAGACCTCTCCCGCCGCGAGCGCGGGAGTTGACCGGGAGGGGCACTTGACGCTCATCCCTGCCGGACGGCGTGCTTGTTAGGATGCGGGGGCAGGAGTCTCGCGACCCAAACCCCACGCTCGCACCACGAGCGGTCTACCTTACCGGAAAAGGCAAACCGGAGCCCGCCTACGCTCCGCGAGCCGCTTCGTTACGGCTCCAGACCCTGATGGCTGTCAAATGCGGAGCGAGCCGCTCCGCCATCTGCACGAACCCCGCGCTGGTTGGGTGCACACCATCGCAGTAATCTCCCGTAGCTCCGGGCCCGAGGAGACCAAAGCCGTCGATGTAGTGAAGGTTGTCGTCTCCCGCCTGCTTGGTGCGAATGTAAAAATCGATCATCGCATCCCGTCTTCCTCCCTGGGTCTTCCAAGCCTCGCGGGACCAAAGAACACTGTTGTAACAGGGAACCCCGACAAGAACGATGGGCGTTTTGGGATGACGAGCCCGCAGGATGCGGACAAACTCCGGGAGCGTCCCGGCAAGCCGCTCCGGCTCGCAATTGGCGGCGTAATCGAGCACGAACATTTCCGCGTCGATCTCCGCGATGAGTTCGGCCACCTCGGGCTCCCCTTTCCCGTTGCCGGAGAAACCGAAGTTGATCACCTCGGTTTCCAGCGTGCGGCCGAGGATCGAAACGAAGTCGCTCCCAGCCGTGCTCGCGCAACCGCCCTGCGTGATGGAAGTGCCATAGATAAAGAGCGGCTTCGTACCGGCCTCGGCGGGAGCGGGCTTCACGACGGCCCCACGCTCCAGCCCGATCGAGAGCGCGCGGAGCTGCATGTAAAGCGGCAGATAAAGGCGGAACTCCCGCATCGACTTCGGAAGCTCTTTCACCAGTTCCCGCTCGAACTCCGGCGAACCTTGATCAGGAATCGCCATCGCCAGAGAAAGCCACCGATTACCTTCCCTCAGGAAGAGCTCCGCCCCGGCGGAACCGCTGGAGGGCATATGACGCATGGTCGTGCAGTTGTCGTTGAGCAGGCGCACCGTCACCGAGGGTGAATCGGTGATGAAAGAAACGAAGGCGCTGGCGGGGCACCACGAGAGGGCCTGCACCCCCTGGCTCATCTTTCCGGCGGCGCGGTCGGGCAAACGCCGGAAGCTCTTGGCCCCACGATTTTCCTCAAGCCAGCCGAGCCCCCTCAGCGCCAGGCGTCCATCAAATGCGTCGATCCATTCGCGGGACGTGTCGCCGACAGCGGCGTTTTTGAAGTTGGTGTCGATCTCTTCAAGGCGTGGGGTGGGTTCGGGCATAAATCTAAAAGTTCGGAGGCCGTCAAAAACGTCTTTCCGCGAGAAAGACCGCGCTCTCCGGGGAATTGGGAAAAAGGCGGCCATATTCTTCGATCAGATAACGATCCGTCATCCCCGAAAGGTAGTCGCACACCGTCCGGTGCAACCCGTCCGCCTCCACCCTTCGCGCCGCATAGTCTCCCAACAAAGCGGGCCTGCAAAGGTAGGCATCGAACACGCGCCGCAGCATCTCGCAGGCGCGGGCATTGACCTCTGCCACATCGGGGTGGTGATAAAGATTCCTATAGAGAAACTTCCGCAACTTGCCGTTGGCGGTCTGCATCGCCGCGCTATAGCGGATCAACGGCTCCGGCTGCTGGCGCACCTCCGAAACACTGGAGACGCCGCTCTCCGCCAATCGCGCGTCGCTGGTCTGGATGACATCCTCGACCTCGCGGTCGATCATACACCGGATCACATAAGCATCGCGCTCGCGGCCCTCCAGATCCGGGTGCCGCGTCCTGACTTCCTCCAGCGTCGCGCTCCAGATCTCAAGCTCCGCGAGTTGGCCCGGCTGGATGAGGCAAAAATCGAGCCCGTCATCGAGATCATGGCTATAATAGGCGATCTCGTCGGCGATATTGGCGATCTGCGCCTCCAGCGAAGGGCTGGTGTAACGCCTTGTGTCTCCCTCGGGCATCGAGGACGACGGCAAAGGAGGATCGAAAAGCTTGCGATGTTTCTGCAACCCCTCCAGCAGTTCATGGGTGAGATTGAGCCCGTCGAACTGCGGATACTTCTTCTCGATCCGCTCCAGAATCCGAAGGCTCTGCGCGTTGTGATCGAACCCGCCATACTCCGCCATCCGTTCATTGAGCGCGCGCTCCCCGGCATGCCCGAAAGGGGGATGACCGAGATCGTGCGCCAGCGCGATGGCTTCCGCCAGGTCTTCATTGAGGCCAAGAGCCCTGGCAATGGAGCGGCTGATGGAGACCACCTCCATCGTGTGGGTAAGCCGCGTGCGAAGATGATCGCCCGTACCGCTCAGGAAAACTTGTGTCTTGTATTCGAGCCGTCGAAAGGCGCGCGAATGAATGACCCGCGCGGCGTCGCGCTGGTACTCGGTGCGAAAAGGATGCGGAGGCTCGGGATGCCTGCGCCCCGCCGACGCTCCGGAACGCTGGGCATACGGCGCGAGCACCGCCTCCTCGCGCTCCATGATCGACTCTCGCGTCCGGATCATTTCTCCTTCTCGTCCTTCATCCCGAACACCTCGGCCTTGAGCTGCTGACGCTCGCGGCGGGCCGTCTGCCGGAGCATCAGCAGATCGTGAACGGCCAACAGAATGGAGAGAAAGGTCAACCAGATGCACGCTCCCCAATAGAGAAGAAAGAGGATCGGCCGTTCCGGCGTCAACCACCGGCCAAATAGCACGAATCCGGCAAACGCCATTAACATGGCGGTAAGCACGACGAAGAAAAGCACCGTGCGCCGGGCGCGTTGGTCACGCGCGATCCCCTTGGAGACCGCAATGACAAACTGGATATTGTCCTTCAAATCACTCATTGCTCGATGATCGCGGGCGGCTAGGCCGCCCGCTGCATCTCCGGGGAATTCGGAAGTCGATACCCACACTCGCGGCGCGAGCGGGGCACCCTTATTTCGCGATCCGGGCCGTCGTGCACGGGTCGAAAATATGCACCCGCTCAAGATCGACTTCGAACTGCAACCGGTGACCGGTCTCGCCGTGGTCCACGCTCCCTTCGTTACGGCTGATGATGGTGTGCGCGCCGGTCTGGACGTAGAAGTAAGTCTCCGCGCCCATTGGCTCGATCACGTCCACCACCCCCTGGAACCGGGGGCCGCGCGGTTTCTCCACGCCCTGTGCGTACTCGATGCTTTCCGCACGGATACCCGCCACCACGTCACGCCCCACGAACGGCTTGAGTTCGGGCCGGTCGGTAAAGGTAAGCTCGATGGTGCCGCCGTCGTTTTCCTTGAAGACGACGCAGTCCCCCGACGCGTGGAGTTTCCCGTGGATAAAGTTCATGGGCGGGCTGCCGAGAAAGCCGGCCACGAAAAGGTTGGCGGGGTTATTGTAAAGCTTCAGCGGCGCGTCGATCTGCTGGATCACGCCGTCTTTCATGACCACGATGCGATCGCCCATGGTCATGGCTTCCACCTGATCGTGGGTGACGTAAATCATCGTCGCCTGGAGCCGCTGGTGAAGCTTGATGATCTCCGTGCGCATCTGCACGCGCATCTTGGCGTCGAGGTTGGAGAGCGGTTCGTCGAAAAGGAACACCTTGGGTTGCCGGACAATCGCGCGGCCCACCGCCACGCGCTGCCGCTGGCCGCCGGATAGGGCCTTCGGCTTGCGGTCGAGATAAGGCTCGATACCGAGAATGGCGGCGGCATCTTCCACCCGCTTTTTGATCTCCGCCTTGGGGTAGTTCCGCAGTTTCAGCCCGAAGGCGAGATTGTCGAAAACCGTCATGTGCGGGTAAAGCGCGTAATTCTGGAACACCATCGCGATGTCGCGATCCTTGGGAGGAATGTCGTTAACCACGCGGCTGTCGATGGCCACCTCGCCTTTGGAAATTTCTTCCAGCCCGGCAATCATGCGGAGAGTGGTCGATTTTCCACAACCCGAAGGGCCGACGAACACTACAAATTCGCGATCGTGAATTTCGAGGTTGAAATTCTCCACTGCCGTCACGTCCTTGCCTTTATCGCCTTTGTAGATCTTGAAAACGTTTTTGAGGGTAACTTGTGCCATTCTATTCGCGCGGTTGTTCTCCAGCTTTTACGGCTTTTCCCCAACATCGGGGGTCCTGACAACTTAAAGCCAAAGCCAAAGATCAGAAAGGATAAAGGCACTCTTGATGAGAGCAAGCGTCAATTACGTATAGACGCTCTAAGCGTTTCTCGAAAATCATTTCCGAAAGGCAATGGGAGCGCCGTGGCTTCTGGAGCAAGGAGCAAAGCGCAGTGGTTGGGGCCGCAGTGCCCCTACCCAAGCTTGGCGACGCCGCGCCAGAGGCCGCGCCGCCCCAGTGCCGCCGGAAAGGATTTTTGAGAGACTCTCTATCCGCTTGCCCAAATAACACAATCCGGTACTTTCCGGGCGTACCTCACCCCCATTCCGTGCTCGAACTCAAAGACCTTTCCCTCCTGGTCCCCGGCAAACCGAGCGAGATCGTTCTCCTGGGCGATATCGCCGCGAAGATCCCGCCCGGGCAATTTGTTGCCGTCGTCGGCCCTTCGGGCTGCGGCAAAAGCACCTTGCTCAAGCTCATTGCAGGGATCTGTGAACCGACCTTCGGTCACGTCTTCTGGAAGGGACGCGATCTGGAAAGCGAGGGGGACCTCGCACCGCACGAGATCGGCTACGTCCCGCAATTCTCCATCGCCTACGAGCTCTTGACCGTTGAGGAAAACGTCGATGCCACCCTTCGCCTCCGGGTAAAAGGGTTGAACCGCCGGACCCGGGCTGAGCGAACGGCCGCGATTCTCAAGCAGGTGGGGCTGGAGGCAATCGCCGACCGCCCGGTGCGCGTCCTCTCGGGAGGGCAGCGGCGGCGTCTGGCGCTGGCGCTGGAGATGACCACCTCCCCTGATCTCCTCCTTTGCGACGAGGTCACCAGCGGTCTCGACCCCAAGGCCGAGGATGAACTCGTCACCCTCCTTCGCACCCTCGCCAAGGAGAACTGCCGGACGGTGTTGAGCGTCACGCATTCGCTCACCCACCTCGCGGCCTACGATTCGGTCATCGTGTTGCACGCCGGGCATCTCGCCTACCATGGCTCACCGAAGTTTCTGACGCATTATTTCCAGATCGACGAACCGGCGGACCTCTATCCTCAACTTGCCCTCCGCACCCCCGAAGAGTGGCACCGCTCCTGGAGAAAACACCACAAGGCGTTTCTGGAGGGGATGGGGCTGGGCGACAGCCCGCAGGAACAGCGCGATCTCTTTCCCGATCAGCCGAAGAAATCGGCAAAGCCGGAAAAAACGGCGAAAAACGCCAAAGAAGACCCGGAGGAGAAGTTTTTCCCGGACCCGGACGGTCACGATCCAATTCCCGACCCGACCCCCGAGCCCGCTCCCATCAGCACCCCCGGATTTACCTCCCAGTTTGCCACCCTTCTGAGTCGTCGCTGGCGGCTTTTCTTTCGCGATCCCTCGGCGCTCTGGTTGCAACTGGCGCTGATTCTCGGCTTCCCGTGCCTTGTCGTTATTTTCGCGATGGACGGGCTGCCGCAGATCCAGAATCTCTCCCTGCAACACACGGGCGATATTGTGGGGACGGTCATGGAAAACACCGCCTTCTTCGCCCAGTCGAGCCGCGCGGGCTCCCTGGTCTCGGGTCTGGTGATGTTCCAGGTCATTCTTCTGACGTTAATGGCTTCCAACAACGCCGCCCGGGAGGTCGCGGGGGAACGGTTGATCCTGGAAAAGGAGAAGTTCGGCGGCCTCAACGCGGGCGCTTACGTGGCGAGCAAGGCGATGTTCCTGCTGACACTGGTGCTGGCGCAGTCGCTCTGGATGACCGTCTTCGTGAAGATGATCTGCGGGTTCCCCGGCGATCCGCTCTTCCAGTTCGGCATCCTCGCGCTGGTCAATGCCGCCATGACGGCGGTTTGCCTCGCCATCTCCAGCTTCGCCCGGACGGCGGAACAGGCGTCGCTGATTTCCATCTACCTCGTCGGCTTCCAGCTCCCCCTCTCCGGCGCGGTGCTCGCCCTTCCCGCCGTCATCGGCTGGGTCACCCGCCCCTTTATCGCCGCCTACTGGGGGTGGAGCGGGTATCTCCAGACCTTGATCGATACACGGTTTTACGATGCCGTTGTGAAGATCTCCCAGACAACCCTCAGTCCGGGAGTCCTCTGCCTCTGGGTGCTGGCCTCACAGGTCCTGATCGGCCTGTTCCTCGCCGCGGCCGGGTGCCGGAATTCGCGCTGGCCGGAGTAGGGGCTACTGCAAATATTCCCGGCTCCCCTGCAGGGTGATTCTCCCGATGTTGGCCGAACGCAAAGCCGTTTCGAGGGTACCGGGCCACATCGGCATCGATTCCACGTGGCCGTCCAGAAACACAAACTGCGCCCGCGCGCCATGACGGAAGTGAATCGTCTTTTGCGACTGATCAATCTGGTAGTACTCCTCGATCATCGGGTTGGTTAGCGAGGCTGGCGGCTGGTGCCTGTTCACTTGGGCACAGTCACCGAAGACAATGATCTTCGCCGGGTTCTCAATCGTAAGGGCATTCACACCCTTAAGGGCATTCACACCAACGCCTCCTTCTTTGTCAGTATAGTTGAGAAATTGATTGAACCCGTAGCCGAAGCTGGCTCCCTTGAACTTCGGCTTTGTCAGCGCATCCCGATAGGAAAAGGCGGGACAGGTTTCGATCCTGCCTGCTATTTCGATATAAGGAGCAAGCGGACCGGATTTCATATCCAGGGTTCGCTCACCTTCCGATTTCCCAATGCTCGACATGGGCTCCAAGCCGAAATACCAGAGTGTCCCTTCATCGATATCGCGCCGATAGAGAAAGAAAACCTGCCGGTGATCGTCAAGGTAGAGTCGCGTTGCGACGCCAAGCTGTCGCAGGCTGTTGGCACAGACCGCCCCTTGGGAGATCTTGCGCATCTTCCCGAAGGCCGCCAGCGAAACTGCCCCGAGAAGGGTGGCAATTGTTAGTGAAACCAGCAACTCGACCAAGGTGAAACCGCACCTCCTGCTGGCTTCTTCGGGATTTATGGAATGATTCATTCCAAGAATCAGTCACCGCTCACAAAAAACCGCCTTGCGTCGCCTCACAGCCCAGACACCGCCAAAACCAATCAGTACAAAGGCGAAGGTCCCCGGTTCAGGGATCGCGTTGATCTCGATGGCGTCGGCGAAGTAAACTTCCAGAGGTAGATTGAACGCTCCCTCGACGAAATATTGATAATCGTTGTCGATATCCCCGATCCCGAAAGCCCATGCGTCGAAGCTGCCATCCGCAAGCAACCGTGTCATCGAGGAATCGTTGGAATAAACCCAGGCGCCGTTTGCATAAAGCCCGTCCGGATTGAGATCATCTGCATTATAGCTCCCACTCCCCCCAGCAACGTTGTAATGCCACGTATTGCTCCAATCGGGGGTCATGGCCACTTTTTGGCCGCCGATTGTCAGCGACTCGACCAGCAATGACCCGAAGAAATTCAGATACCCCGCGCCCGAAGTTCCGTTGATGGAGGTCAAATAAGGATAGCCCAAAACGGTACCCCCTGTAGGCACAGGTGCCCCCAGAATCACATTCAAGAGATCCTGGCCGGTGACGACCGTGGCGGGATCATAGGTGATTTTCCACTTATAAGTCTCGGTGGAGGAAGCAGGGCCAAACGGCCCCTGGATGAGCAGATACGAGGTAGCCGTTGAAGCTGCGTGAGCATTGCTGCAAACGACTGCACAGGCGACAAAAAGCGCCGCAATGGCGCTAAACAGTTTTTTCATGGTATGATCTCTTGTTCGATTTCGGATTGGTTCGAAGAGAGACCAGACCACGCAGAGCGATAGGCCCGAGCCCCTCATTCTTCTTTTTGCGAAGAAGTTTTCTCGAAGCCTCTCCACACGAAGAGGCCACGAATGAGAGCGATCGGGGTCAATATTCTGGCTCCTGGCTTGCCTTCTTCCCGCCTTCACCGCCGGGTGATCCGGCGATTGGCCTGTTAGGTCGTGTCCTCTTGTGACAACACTCCCTAGGGAAGTCGTATCCAGTTACAGCAGCGCAACTGCTTCCGGTTTTCACGGAATTCCTGACGTCCGATTGCTATGTCCTAAACTCCAAAGAACTGGCGCGGTTTTAGACCTTTCTCCGGGGCAGGCAAAGTCTTTTTACGCGCGACCCCAGAAATCCGACCGTCACCGCTCCCACCACCATGCCGACCGCGAGAAGGCTCCAGCAACTACCGGGGAAGAGGAACTCCCCCAGGTTGAACGAGTTCCACCGGGCCTCCGGACTGCCCGGTTTGGAAATCTGGAAGTAGTCACCCTCGAAGATGCCCATCGGGTTGGCGGAGACCGGCCCCGGAAATGCCGCCAGCGGAAACGGAAAACTCTCCCCCCGCTCCGCAGCGCGTCGCATTTCCTCCCGCAACCATTGTGCCTGAGAACGAACACCCTCCAATTCGCGCAGGGAGGGCGGAACCGTTTGGAGCAACTCCTCCAGCGTATCCTCTAGCAATGCGTCGAGCAGTGGCCGAGGGCGACCGCTCACCAGCAGCGGCAGGGCGGATTCCGTCAATGCGTTGTAGCGCCAGTCGGCCCGCCCCCTGACGCGGGCGATCGTTCCCAGGCCGACCGGCGAAAGCGGGTCAGTCGCCGTAAGCGCCAATTGCATCGCCACGGAAAGGCATGCCGCAGCCGCGCAAAGCCGGGGCCACGACGGCCAGATCCCCACCAATCCCAACGCCAGAAACGGTACGACCGGGGCGAGGTAACGTGGAGCGACTCCATACCCGCCGTGCCAGCCGCAATAGGCGGCATTCACAAGAAGGAAAGCGGCAACCATCGCAACGCAGAGCAAGGCTTCCCGGCGATGCCGACGCTCCCTGCCCCATCGCAAAAGCCCCCACGCCGCCAGCAGAAGCACGGGCGAAAAGAAAAAGATCCCCCGGAAGGGAGAAACGAGGAGGATCAACACCATGCCGGGGTTGGGCATCGCAAACATCCCGAAGAACTGCTTGGCCTCCGCGGGGAACTGCTCCAGCAGCAGCGGGTTCTGAAAGGTCGAGACGAGCGCAAACGGACTCCCAAAGCAGACCGTATGATAAACCGCCAATATCGCGAGAGGTCCGGCCATCCCTACCGCGAGTCCCAGCCAAAGCCGTCGTCCCGCATAAAGCGCCAGCAGGAGGAATCCGAGACCCGCGAGATAATTGGAAAGCACCGCGCCACCCAGACACAGCCCGGCCAGGAAAGCGTCCCGGGCGGGACGGCACGCGTCGTTGCGAGCGCGAATCAAAAATGCAAAAGCACCCAGGAGAAGAGCCGCCGTAAGGTTGTGATCAAAGAGCATCGTCCCGTGGGGAAACGCCATGGTGCCGAATGCCGCCGTGAGCGCCACCGCAAAGGCGGTTTCGGGGCTGGCGAAGCGCTGGGCCACCCTGTAGAGCACGACGGCGCCGCACGCGGAGACGAGGCCGATCGAGAACGCGGTCGTCAGCCAGGCATTGAGAGTGAGCACCCGCCAGTCGTCCGGATTCCAGCCCGCCTTTTTCTCCAGCGTGAAGAGCGCCCCGTAGGCAGGCAAAGCCAGGAAAGTGGCCCCGGGCGGTTTGTTCGGGTAAAAGTGGCCGCCGACAAATGTGACGTCGCCCGAGGCGGCCACGGCCTCCAAAGCAACCAGGGAGGGAGGAGGCCGCGCCGCAATGGGCGTCAAGACGCCTGCCTGATTACGCCATGCAAGGCCGATTCGCGGCCCGGAGGCACCTCTGGGAGAAAGAGCCGCGTCGCGGATGGGGAGCCGCCGCATCGACCTCTCATCGGGGGCCTTCTGATAAACCAAAAAATCGTCGATCCCAAACCGGCGTTCCTCCATCAGGGCGCGCACCTGGGCGAACCGGGCATTCTGATTCCAGCCGCCTCCGGAATAAAATGCGAGACACCCCAAGAAAACAATCGTCAGCAAAAAATAATCTACTCGTGAACAGATCAATAAAACCTGACCCGAGCAGCCGGCAGCCATCCGGGCCTGCATCCGAGGGGAGACGGCCATTGCAGTGAAATCGTGCAAACTTTATTATCTGCGCGCCCGGAAATTGCTGCCCTATTGAGGATAAACTATTGCCCCCACGGGAAACTATGGCTTGTTAGAGTTCGTACCCATTCGTATAAGAGCGCCCCGCACCCATAGATTCGCGTTGCCGATGCTTCCCAGACCGATTTGAATGTGCCTGAAAACGGCCTTTTAGGAACCTGTCTCTCCCCCTATGCCCACACTGCAAATTCACCTTCCCGATTCCGGCACTGTGACGCATGAACTCTCCGGAAAGGAGATCGTCACTGTCGGTTGGGCAGGCGAAAACGTCATCCAGATTCAGGACCCCTCCATCTCCCGGCATCACGCCCAGTTGATCCGGGAGGGGGACCGGTTCCGCCTGAAGGATCTTGGCTCCACGAACAAAAGCTGGATTAACGGGGTGGCAGTGGCCGAGGCGTTGCTCAACGACACGGACAACATCCGGTTCGGATCGGTGGAGTGCGTCTTTCGGACGGCGGGAAACGACCCCAAGCAGAAACTTGCCACGGAGGCGACCTGTGTCGGCAAGCTGACCATTGCGGCGACTGCAAGCGATCCCGAAGCGGTCCACAAGTTGGTGGACGCCCTGGTGACGGTGGGCTGGAAGTCCGACAACCTTATCCGGCTCAAAGATGCCTCCGTCTCGGGACATCACGCGCAGTTCATCCGGCTCAACGGGCGGTATCGGCTCAAGGACCTCAATTCCACCAATAAAACTTTCATCAACGGCCAGACGATCATCGAGGCCGAGCTGAACGACGGCGACAAAATCCGCTTCGGCACGGTCGAGGGAATCTACAAGGCCGAAATCCGCGTTCCGGTCATCGAGGCCAAAGGGAAAACCGCCAAGGCGCCCAAAGCCCCCAGCGGGACGGAGACCGCCGCCGACCAGAAGCGCCAGACCGGTCCGCTCTCAACCACGGAAGAGGAAAATCTCCCTCTAGCCGAGGCCCGAAAGGAAATCGAGGCACTCACCAAGGCGCGAAATGAAGCCGTTGCAGCCTCCGAAGTCGCCGCCAAGCAGCGGATCGAGCTCCAGAAGGAAAGCGACGCCCTTCTCGCCGAGCGTGATGCCCTGAGGCAGGCGGTCGAGCGCGCCGCGTCCAAACTCTCCAAGACGGAAGCCCATGCATCCGCTTTGGAGAAAATGCTGGCCGATGAGCGGGAAAAACTGACCGGAGAAGCAAAGCTGCTCGCCGCGAAGATCGAAGAGCCACAGAAGCTCACCGCCGAGCTGACCCGCCAGCGGGACGAACTCCAGAAAGCGGTCGACACGCTCAACGCGAGCCTCGAACGGGCCTCAAAAGATCTCGAAGCCTCATCCCAACAGACCCGGGAAAAAGAAGCGGCGGCGAAGGAAAATGCAGCGCTTGCCGAAAAGCTCCAGGCGCAACTCGCCGAGACCCAGGACCGCCTGACCCGGGCGACCGGAGAACTGGAGGAAGCCCGCAAAGCCGCTTCCGGCAAGGCGCAGAGCCTCGAGAGGCACGAGGAAAACCTCGCCCAGGCTCGCAAGGAACAAGCCGCTCTCGCCGAAGAGAAAGCAACTCTGGAGAAACAGAGCGAGACCTTGAACGTCGAGTTGAAGGCCGTTCGCGCCCGCGAAGAGGCCGCCAACGGCAAACTCAGCGAAGCTGAGAAGAACCTTGCCGAAAAGAACGCCGAACTGGAGGCCGCCCTCAAGGCCCGAAAAGAGCTCTCGTTCCTCGTCGAAGAGCAGAAGACGGAGATCTCCTCCCTTTCCAAACAGCTCGACGGGAACCAGGAAGCTCAAGAGTCCCTTTCCTCGGAATTGAACGAAGCCAAAGAGCGGCTCGAAGCGCTCGGGCGCGAACGAAGCGAGGAGAAGCGCCGCAGCGAAGAGTTGGCAGCCAAGCTTGCCGAAGCCCGGGCGAAGATCGACGATCTGGCAAAGGCCCGGACCGAGGCCGGCAAAGAGGGGGACACCCTCGCGGCCCGATTGGCCGAGGCCCGCGCGGAGCTTGCCGCCCTTTCCCAACAGCACGACGAGGTTCGCCAGAAAAACGAAACGCTCGAGGGGCAGGTCGAACGCTCCAACTCGGAGATTACCAAACTCGCCGGGCAACAACTCCGGGCGCAGTCACAGATCGAAACGCTCTCCGGGGAACTCGTCGAAGCGCGGGCGCGGTACGATGCCGCCACCGGCAAACATAACGACGCTCTGAACGTCGGTGAAACGCTTTCCTCCAAGCTGTCGGAAACCGAAGCGCGCCTTGCGGATTTCGCGCGCGAGCGGGAGGCGCTGGAAAGCAAGATTCAGGGCTTGACCGCCAAGTTGGAAAAGGCGCAAGGCGAAATCGAGGGTCTTGTCAAAGATCGCGACGGCGCGCATTACCACAACAATCAGCTCTCCTCGCAGCTCGAGGAGGAGTCCAACCGGGTTTCCAGCCTCACGAAAGAGCTGGAGGAGACCGCCTCCACCGTCGACGGGCTCAACCAACAGATCGAAAGCCTCGCTTCGGACAACGACGCCGCCCTGGAGGAAAACGAACGGCTCGCCTCGGAGCTTTCCCAAACCAGGGACCGCGCAGACGCCATTACCGCCGAACGCAACAGCGCGCTCCAGCAGGCGGAAGAACTGACCGCAAAACTGGCAGGCGTCGAACAGAAGATCGCCGCGCTCTCAGGAGATCATTCCGCCGCCACCGAACTCGGCAATGAGCTTTCCTCCAAGCTGGATGACGCCCTCAAAGCCCGCGAAGCCCTGGCCAAGGAACGCGATCACGCGCTCCACGAAGTCCAGCGCCTGACTGCCGACCTAGCCCAAGCGCAGAAACAGGCTCAGGAGCAGGCAGACGCCACCTCCGCCGAACTCGATCGCGCCCGTGAGCATGTCGAGGCACTGAAGGCAAAGCTAGCTGACGCCGAGAAGAAGAACGCCTCCCTTTCCGGCGATCACGAAGCGGTCGCCAAACTCGGCAACGAGCTTTCCGCGAAACTCGACGACGCCCTCAAAACCCGCGACGCGCTCTCCAAAGAGCTCGATCAGGCGCAGGGAGAAACTCAACGCCTCTCCTCCGAGCTTGCAGAGACCCAAAACCGGGCTCAGCAGCAGGCCCAGGAACAGGGGGAGACCATCAACGTCACCGCCGCCGAGCGCGACGACGCCCGCAAGCAGGCGGCCGAACTCGCCGCGAAGCTGGCGGACACCGAGAAGAAGGTCGCCGCCCTTTCCGGCAACCACGAATCCGCCACCAAGCTCGGAAACGAACTTTCCGCCAAGCTCGACGAAGCCCTCAAGAGCCGCGACGCTCTCTCCAAAGAGCGCGATGACGCTCAAAAGGAAATCCAACGGCTTACCGCTGAACTCGGGGAAGCCCAAAACCGGGCCAAGGAGGAGGTTAAAAAGCAAGCCGAGGCCATCAAAGCCACCGCCGCCGAGCGCGATGAAGCCCGCAAGCAGGCCGAAGACCTTGCGGCGAAGCTAACTGAGGCTGAAAAGAAAATCGTCGCCCTTTCCGGCGATCACGAAGCCGCCAACCAACTCGGCGACGAACTCTCTGCCAAGCTCGACGAGGCCATCAAGACCCGCGCCGCCCTTTCCAAAGAGCGCGATGACGCCCAAAAGGAAATCTCCCGGCTTTCCGCTGAACTCGATCAAACCCGGCAGCAGGGTCAGGAACAAGCCGGCACCCTGACGGCCGAGCGCGACGACGCCCGCAAGCAGGCCGAAGCGCTGACGGCGAAGCTGGCAGACGCAGAGCAAAAGAACGCCGCGCTTTCCGGCAATCATGAGGCCGCCACCCAGTTGGGCAACGAACTTTCCGCCAAGCTCGACGACGCGCTTAAAACCCGCGACGCGCTCTCCAAGGAACGCGATCACGCCCAAGGGGAGATTCAACGCCTCACCGCCGAGCTCGAACAGGTTCAACAAGCCCGAAAGGAAGCCGACGAACAAGGAATCGCCACCGCCGCCGAACTCGACAGTGCCCGCAAACAGGCAGACGAACTTGCGGCAAAGCTCATCGAGACCGAAGAGAAAGTAGCCGCGCTTTCCGGCGATCACACCGCCGCCACCCGGCTTGGCGATGAACTCTCCGCGAAGCTTGACGAAGTCATCAAAGCCCGCGACACCCTCTCCAAGGAACGCGACGACGCTCAAAAGGAGATAGCGCAGATTGCCGCCGAGCTTGAAACAGCGCGAAAGCAGGCTCAAGAGCAAGGGAACGCCATCAGCACCACCACTGCCGAACGCGACCACGCCCGCAAGCAGGCCGAGGACTTGACGGCAAAGCTGGCCGATGCCGGACAAAGAATCGCCGCCCTTTCCAGCAACCACGACGCCGCGACCCAATCCGGCAAGGAACTCGCCGCCAAACTCGACGAAGCGATCAAAGGCCGCGAGAACCTCTGCGCGGAACAGGATAAAGCGCAACAGGAGATCCAACGGCTTGCCGCCGAACTCGACCAGGCGCGAAAACAGGCTCAGGAGCAGGCCAATGCGACCGGCTCCGAACTCGACAACGCCCGCAAACATGCCGAGGAACTCGCGGCAAAGCTGGCCGACGCCGAGCAGAAAAACGCCGCGCTCTCCAGCAACCACGACGCCGCGACTCAATCCGGCAAAGAACTCGCCGCCAAGCTCGAAGACGTGCTTAAAGCACGCGAAGCCCTCAGCGCGGAGCAGGAGAAAACGCAGCAGGAAATCCAGCGGCTGGCCGCCGAACTCGATCAGACACGGAAGCAGGCTGAGGAACAGGCCAACGCGACCGCCGCCGAACTCGACAACGCCCGCAAGCATGCCGAGGAACTCGCGACAAAAGCAGCCGCCAGCGCCAAGGAAATCGAAACGCTCGTCCAGCAACGCGAAGCAGCCGACGCCGAAACCGCCGGGCTGGCCGCCAAACTCGACGCCGAGATTGCCCGCACGGAGTCCATCGCGGCCGCCAACGGCACGCTACAGGCGCAATGCGACGAACTCACTTCGAAGATCACCGAAGCCGAACTGCAGGCCGAAGCGTTTGCCTCGGAACGCGATGCCGCCGCGCAGGTTTGCGAAGACGTCTCCAAGGAACTGATCGAGGCGCAGCGTCAACTCGACGCCGCACAGGCCCAGACCCGCGATCTTTCGGCAAAACTCGACGAGCAACGCCGGCAGGTCATCGCGTTGACAAAATCCCGGGGAGGCGGCATGCCCCAGGAAACGGCCGATCAACTCACGCAGGAACGGGATCAGGCCCGGTCTGCCCTCGCCGATCTGGAAGCCCAACTTCTCACCGCACAGGCCCGGATTACCGAATTAATGGCCCAAGCGGCTGCACCGGCCCCGGTCCCCACCCCAGTTCCAATCCCCGAGCCGAAGCTTGCCTTCACGCCTCCGCCCGCGCCTGCACCAGCTCCGGAACCGCCAAAAGCTCCCGCGGCGCAACCGCCCGTGCTGCGGCTTGAGCCCCTCACACCCGCAGCCCCTACCCTGGCTCCGGCGGCAATGGCTCCGGTGGAACCCCAGATCGCCGAGTCGTCCGAGCCCGCCGGATCACAGATCCACAAAATCCACAAGATCCAACGCACCGCGCCTCATCTTGGCCGCCCGGAAAACTCGACCACCATCAAGCTGGAAGTCGATCCCGCGTTGCTCCGCAAGATCATCGACACCGCGCCCGAGTCCCTCAACGGGATGCGGCGTTATCTCCACGCTTTCATCAAGAACCAGAGCGAGACAAGTCTGCTGGAGCAGCTCCTTGTCAGCCTGCACAAGCTGACCGAGCAGACCTCTCAGGCGAACCTCACCGCCGTCCACACCATGGCCTATGCCCTGGAGTCGCTGCTCGACGATCTGATGAAGATCCCCGGGCAGATTAACCCTTCGACCCTGCGGACCGTCAGCCAATCGCTCGACTTTTTGGCCACGCTCCTGGAAGAGAAGAACCTTTCCCGGACGAAAGACCCGTATCTCGCCAATATTTTTGCGGTCGATGACGATCAGGACGCGCGGAAGATCATCCGCTCGGCCATGGAACTCGTCAGCCTCAAGGTCACCTGCGCCGAGGATCCCAAGACCACGCTGGCCGTGCTCAATGAACAGCGGTTCGACCTGATTTTCATCGACGTCGGGCTGCCCGAGATGAACGGCTTCGACCTCTGCACCAAGATCCGCAAACTCCCCGAACACAAGAAGACCCCGGTGGTCTTCCTGACGGGGGCTGTGACCGTGCAGAATCGCGTGCAATCGAGCCTCAGCGGCGGCAACGATTTCATTGCCAAGCCGTTTAACCTGCTGGAACTCGGCGTCAAGGCGCTGGCCTGGATCTTCAAGGGGCAGTTGGGAATGCTGTAAAGTGCGGCAGAACTGGTAGCCCGCTCGCGCCGTCGAGCGCGGGTATCGGCTCCCGTGGCTTTATTGAGCCCGCAACCCAACACCGGCAGCACGTCCTGCGGGGATGGGCGTCAAACGCGGCTCTTCATCGATCCCGCGCTTTCGGTGAGGACGGGCTACCTTGCAGGTCCTCCGAATCGATCACTTTTACTTCGTCACCAGCCCCGAGACGATATTGATCGCCAGCGCGAGGATCGCGGCATTGAAGGCGAAGGAGACGAGCCCATGCAATAGAACAAGGCTCCGGATGCGCTTCCCCGTCACTTGGACGTCGGAAACCTGGCAGGTCATCCCGATCACGAAGGAGAAATAAGCAAAGTCGAGGTAATCGGGGTTGAATTCGTTGGGAAATTTGACGCCCCCCTTCGCGCCCTTCCTGTCGCCGTGAAACAAATGGGCATAATGAAGGGCGAATAGCGTGTGCACGAGGCTCCATGAGCACACCACCGTCAGAATGGAGAGAAGGACGTGACCGCTGAGTGCCTCCCTGCTCACTGGCCTGCCGCTGCCCAGCAGGTAGGCAACTGCGAAGAGACTGACGCAGGCGGCGGCCAGCACCCCGAAAAACATCACCGTGTTCCCGAAATCCTGAAATCTCGCCTCCCGCAAAAAGCGCGTCGGATCGCCCGTGACAATCCGCACCCAGGCGAGGAGCAGAAGTGTCAAAGCAAAGACATTCCACGACACGACAATAAGCACCGGGGTGGACCAATGCCCCGTCCCCAAAATCTCAGCCACAATCGCGGCTCCTAGCGCAACCAGCAGCCGATGATGTGCATCCCAGTGCTTCAACCGATCAATCAGGAAGCCCATGTAGAGAGCGTACCACCGAACTCACAAAAAGCACGGCTTCTCATGCATGGGAGACCCGAAATCCGACGTTGTGACGGTTCGCCGCCGAAAAAAACCCGGGGTTCAATCTAGGTCCAAAAACTTGCCACGAATCATAACGGGCACTTCCTGCCCCTGATTGTTCGCCATTCGAGAATGAAGCAACCCAACCAGATTGCGCGCAATTTCGTGCACGGAAATTTCATAACGATAAACAGGAACGCCGTAACAAATATCGACGCACTCATTGGTCTGCACGCAAATCTTCACATCCTCGGGGATGCGAATCCCGTGCTTCAACAATTTCAGGATAACCGGACGCGCGAGAATATCGTCAGGGACGATGATCACCTCGGGGCCGTTCTTCTTCACGAGCCCCCCGCCTTTCGCAAACAACGGCTCCAGCAGCCGATGAAACTCCCTCTCGATCGAGCGGGCCGTGGACGGAAGCTCGATCTTGTGAATAACCGGCTTGGGGATCGACAGGCGCTTGGCAATGTCAAATACGCCCTGAATTTCCGGCGAAACACTATCGGAAGATAGCGAACCTGGCCCGACTACCTGAAGATAGGCAATCTTGCGAAAGCCCCGCGCGGCCAGTTGAGAGATGGTCTCTTCGCCGAAGTGAGCCCGATCAATCAGAATATCAACCCCTCTTTTGACGTCCTCAAAGACGGATCGCGGTTGCAGGTCATCGAAAATATCTTTCCTCCGGACGTTGGAAGTGCCAATGCAGATGAACCCTTTGAAGCAATAATTCTTACGATCCTGATGCAGACGCTCCGATGAGCGACGGCCGATTGTATCCTTGGACTGATCGGCCTGGGCAGACTCAGTCAACCCATCGTAGACCCTTCCCAACAAATGCGTTTCCCGCTCAAGGTGTTCCTTGATGGACGCGGACAAGGCCCTGTAAAAACCCGCCGGTTCACGAATGAGATCTTCACCAAAAAGCACCCCCACCAAGGGACGCTCTTTCAGATCCCTCACGAACGTGCCCCGCCGTTGACGACGATCCAGCAACCCTTCGGCAGTCAGATTTGCAAGCGCCTGCTGAACGGCAAATGTACTGGTAGACCAAAGGCGGGCCAACTCCTGGTTAGGCGGCAGCTTATCGCCCGGCTTGAGCTTCGACGTCAAAATCTCCCGTCGATAATACTGCTCCACTTGCCTTGCAGATAGAACGGCGGATGACTGCTTAATATTGGACGCCATTTCGAAAGATAGTGAGGAAGCGTTGACGATCTTCCGGATCGTTGCACGAGGAAAAAGCGATGTCAAATCATGAAAGCCAGGGCGATCCGACCCAACCGTGCCTGACCCGGCTTGGCTGGAAAAGAGTGCAAACTCATCCAAAACTAATCGAAATTATTTATTGACGAAAGGCTCCTGGGAAATCTATAAAGAGCTCAACGAAACGGGGATTCCGCCACTCGACCCGGGGCAACACCTGTGCGTTTCAGACGACACGCCGCGCCCCCTCCTGACCTGTGGCTCGCCCCTTTTTACTTCTAAGAAAAACAAACCCGCGACGCCTGGTTCTCAACGCCTAGCTAGCGATCTTTCCAAAGACAACCCATGAACACCTCTGATTCCAAGAGCTCCCCTGCTGTTCGGATATTAAAGTTCGCATTGATCGCGACGTTGCCCCTCCTCTCGCCTTCCCTGGCCTCGGCAGCTGTTGTCTACACAAGCTCCTACCTCGCAAACGCGCTCCCCTCCGCAACCGCAGGAACCACTGCCGACCCTCTCTGGCATATCGGCGCCAGCGGTGGGACAGCCTCTGTCGCCAACGGAATTCTCTCCGTATCGACAACCACCATCACTTCCAACCAATTTTGGGCTGTGGGGAACAGCAGCGCCAACACCGCATACGCCGGCAGCACGCCTGGTGTCTGGAATACCAGCACTGCAACAATCGATTTCCGCCTTCAGGTAACCGCCCAGGTCGGCACAACCACCTCTACTGCCCGAGGCGGTTTCACCATTCAGGTTACCGATCAAACCAGTGCCAACTCTTACACCTTTCATATTGGCACGACTGGATTCACCTATTCGGGCACATCAGGGCTCAGTGCCGAAGGCTACGACAATAGCAGCGGCTTTAAGAACTACCGCATCGTCATCAAGGATGGCAAAGCCAGCTTCTATGTGGAAGGCATTGCAAACCCCATCTTCAAGGATGTGACTGGCGCGGGCGTCGCAGGGCGAAATGCAATCCTCTTCGGCGATATTTCCAGCGGAGTCTCAGGTTCATACAATCTGGACTACCTGCAATGGAGCAACTCGGTGGCCGAATTCGCTGCGCCCATTCCGGAACCCGGAGTCACCGCGCTGCTCGGGCTGTTCCTTGGCGGCGCCACTCTCGCTCCTCTGCGCCGGAAGTTAAATGCGCGAAAAAATTAGCCAACTCTTCCCGATTGAGCAACTTCTTCTCATGATCCACAACCTGCGATCCTCCCTGGCAGCCGCCGTACTTCTTTCGACGCCGGTGTATGGCGGCACAGCCATCGACTACACTGGTTCCTACGAAGGCGATGCCTTGCCCGATGCCGTTGAAAGCAATCCGCAATGGAACGTCTTAGGAAATTCGGGCGATGCCATGGCGGCCATCGTGGACGTTGACGAAACCCGATCGCTAAGAGTCAGCTCCGTGGGAAATCCCAATACGCGCCTGTTCTGGACTCTTGGAAAATTCTCTCCCACCCACGCGCCCACCGAAGCGTGGCTCAGCGATCCTGAGAAAGGGTCGACCGTCGATTTCCGGATCAAGATTTCAGATACGGTTGGCCCTGTGGATAATGGGTTGCGACCGGGGTTTGCCATCCAAGTCTCCGACGGCCAGCATTACGTGACCTTCTTCTTCGGAATCAGCGGAATCACTGCAAACGGGGCGTCAGTCAAAGCGATTGAGGGAATCGACAACACTCTCTTTAACGAATACAGGATTGCGTTTCAAAACGGGGCAGCCTCCCTGTACGCCGCGGGAGATAATAATGCTATTTTCTCCAACGTGAGAGGCGCGACACTCTCCAGAAACGCCGTTGCGATTGGAGACTTCTCCGACTACATCGGCGGAACCTACCATCTCGATTACCTTCGTTGGAGCAATGAGAAGGCTGAGTTTTCACCTCCCTCAAGCGCCATCCAATCGAAACCCTAGTCGTTTCTTTTGAGAGCCATTCACCATCGCCCCCTTCCTCTCATGAACCCCCAAATCCTGAGCGCGAGACCCAAAGACAGGAACAGCCGTCATGGCTTTACGCTCGTCGAACTGTTGGTAACGAGCCTCATCATTGCCATTCTAATTGCGATTCTGCTACCCACGGTTGGGGCGGTTAAAAAAAGTTCCAGCATGGCGAAGTGCATCTCGAACCTTCGCCAAATCGGGACAGCCATCAACGTTTACCTCGGGGAGCATGACAACATGATCACCCCGATGCCCAAGGGGACGAATCCTTACCAGCCCGTAAACCAATGGCTGGTGGAGATCACCGATGGCTATATCGGACCAAAAGCAACCTGGTCTGGCACGCCCGCTTATCCTCTGGGAGTCGAAAACCCGGTCTATGTCTGCCCCAGCGATCCGACCAAGGGTGGACTGAAGAAACTGGGGGCTAAAAACGGAATTCCTGAGGCCGCCGACATGTCGAAATGGGGCATCAATCTCCATAGCTATTCAGGGAACATGTTCCTATTCCACCGCAAGCTTACCGATGTCACAAAACCGAGCCGCACCATTATTGTAGCAGAGTTCCCATGGGCCGACTCCGGAACTCGGGCGATCTATCCCAACGGCTCAACCTGGGCCAGCGCGATCAGGGATCTCTCCTGGCATGACGGGCGCATCAACTGCCTGTTCGTCGACGGCCATGTAGAGACACTTGAAACGAAAACGCTCGTCTGGAGCGGCCAAGGCTCAATCAACGTCGACCTCTGGGCCTACAACGACGAGATCGTCTATCCCCGGGCTCCTGCTCCCGTTGACAACTGGTAGAAATTCCGCAGCCCTCAAGCCCACAAAGCAATTAGTTGGGGCTGACGGGCCCACCCTCCGCGTTCCCTTCGCGCGATAGAACGATATTTGAATGAATAAGACATTTTCCGCAGAGCGCATCGACGCGCCAGGCGAGAGCAGGATTATTGCCGCAGCGACAACGGCTCACCCCCGCCAAAGCGAAGCCGCGGCCATCGAACTCACTGATGGTCGTCTCCTGGTCGCCTGGGGGCAGAAATCCGGCGGCGACGATTTCAGTGAAGCCGCCATCGTCGGCATGTACTCCAACGACGGCGGAAAAACCTGGGATGGCACTCCACACGTTGTCCAAGCCGTATGGGACGGTGTCATCGACGTGATTTCTCCCAATTTTTTCCGCACCCCGCGCGGGATCCATTTGATCCTGATTGGACGCAATCCCGCGCCGGAGGGAGCGCCGGTTCACGAGAGCCTTTCGCAGATCTACCAATCGGTTTCCACCGATGAAGGCGAAACGTGGACTCATCCCGAGCCGATTACCAAACGTATTGGCTACCATATCATCAACAATGCCCGGGTGATCCGGACAACGAATGGACGAATCATCGCTCCCCTCGCTTACACGCCGGGCCCGATCTATGACCACTATGATCGTCAACTGATCTATTGCCTCTATTCCGATGACGACGGGATGAACTGGGCGGCCAGCGATGATCTGAAGTTGAGTGATGCCGCCTTGATGGAACCCGGAATTGCAGAGTGTGCCGACGGCTCCCTTTACATGACCATTCGCACCAAGTTGGGCTATCTCTACCAAGCTCGATCGTATGAAGAAGGCGCGTCATGGGTGGAGCTGGGCCAATCCACCATTCCGTCAGCCGAGGCACCCGCCACCGTTGTTCGCGATCCCCAGTCTTCTGACCTATGGATCTTCTGGTGCAATACCCCTTACACCGGCCGCTGGTTTGAACGCCATGACATCGCCTTTGCTGCCTCCTCCGATAATGGCGCGACATGGAGCCCTCCCGTCACGTTGGAGCACGACCGCACGCGAAGCTACGGCTATGTGAGCTGGAACGTGACCGGGGAGAATGTTCTCCTCACTTACTACGACTGGAAACTCTCCGCCGGGGAACCGCTTGCCGATGGCTCCTTCCATATGACCCACCTTCGCCAGCGCCTCATTCCTTTGGCGTGGTTTCGTCAACATTTACAGTTAGCAATCGCAGTTTGAACCTCATATTCTCCATGAGAAATCATCTTCTATCCGTTGCTCTTCTCGCGCTATGCCAGCCCGCCCTAGCCTTGACCTTGGCCGAAAAGAGCGCAACGGATTTCACCATCGTTACCCCACGTGACGCATCCCTGACCACCCAGACTGCGGCGAAGGAGCTTCAGAAGTATCTGGAAGAGGTCACCGGCGCGAAGTTTCCGATTTCCGACGAAAGTGAAAAATCGGAGAAGAAAGCCAAGATCCATGTCGGTGTCAGTCAGGACACCCGGCGACTTCTCCCCGACGTGCGTTGGAACCGCCTGAAGTCCGATGACATCCTCATCAAAACCAAAGGAACCGACCTGATCCTTGCCGGCGGCGATCCCCGGGGCACGCTCTACGCCGTGTATCATTTCCTGGAGGAGGTCGTGGGTTGCGAATGGTGGACTTCGAAAGACAGCACGATCCCAAGCAAGCCGGAACTGATCATTCCTGACCTCAATATTGCTTACTCCCCACAGTTTATCTATCGGGACGCCTATTTTAGTGACATCTCCAACAACCCCGAGTTTGCGGCAAAGCTCAAACGCAATGGGCAGGCCGATGACAAAGGGTTACCTGCGACGCTGGGAGGCAATCTCAGCTTCATCGGCTGGGTGCATACTTTCGATCGCTTCATGCCGTCAAGTGTCTATGCGGCAAAGCATCCGGAATGGGGCGCAGAGGTCAACGGGAAGCGGATTGGATGGGAACAGTTGAAAGGGCAGATCTGCCTGACCAATGAGGAAGCCAAGGCCAAAATGCTGGAGATCGTCCTTACCCGCCTCGCCAAAGCGGACAACCCAAAAATCATTTCTCTCTCACAAAACGACAACAACAACCGCTGCCAATGCGCCCGGTGCCTTGAGGTCGAGAAAGAGGAAGGATCTCCCAGCGGCCCGCTGATTCGCTACGTCAACGACATCGCCAGAGAAGTGAAGAAGTCTCATCCCGATGTTCTGGTGGAGACATTGGCTTACTTTTACTCCGTCAAAGCGCCCTTGAAGGTGAAGCCTGACGACAATGTCCTGATCCGCCTGTGCAGTTATACGGAAGACCATTCGATGGCCTTCTCCGACAAGCGAAACCCAAAATTCCGTCGCGATCTTGGGGATTGGAAGGCGATCTCCAAACAAATATTCGTTTGGGATTATACGCCAGACTTCAATGATGCGCTGAAACTTCGCCCGAATCTTTTTCGCCAAAGAGAGAACCTGCAACTCTTCGCGCAGAATGATGTCATCGGCGTCTTCTCGCAAGGCCCCACGAAGGCGCAAGTCACCGACTTCATGGGCATGCGTGCATGGCTGATCCAGCATCTCCTATGGAATCCAAAGGCGGATGCCAATGCCCTTATCCAACGTTACTTGAACGGCTACTATGGAGCGGCAGGCAAAGATCTCTATCAGTACCTGAGGCTGATGGACGCCGCCGCAAACAAGGCAGATGTCACGATGTCCGGCAACGGAGCTTCACACATGCCTTTTTCCGCCGAGACATTGAACAAAGCCCGTGAGCTTTTTGATCAAGCTCAAAAGAGCGTCATCCAAGATCCTGTCCTATTGCGCCGGGTAAAGATCGAGCGCATCGCGTTGGACTATATGGTTCTTCTGCGCTATCCCGAACTGCGCCAGGGCGGCACTGCGACGGTTCTTTTCCAATCCGATGATGAAGCCATCAAAGCGTGCGATCAGCTAGTCATCGATGCGGAAGATGCAGGCATCGATATCAACGTAAAATCGAACGGCTGGGGCTCGATCAAGGAAGCGGCCGAAGTGCTAAAGATTCGCTGCCTTCCGATGGGACCGTTGCCGGAGCTCACCGGCAAAGATAGGGTTGTTGTCTTTCCGGGGTTCAGGATGGATCTGTGGGGTTATGGAACTCGTACCTTCCTGGTTCCGGATAAGACAGCTTCACAAAATTCCGCCGCAAAGCTTGTGCACACAGCCAACGCGCCCTTCGTATCGCTTGACCTTCCCCGAAGCATGGAAGGTAAAAACTGGAAAGTCTACGCCGTTGTCAGGCATGAAGGAAAGTCCGAGGGAAAGATCACTCTTGGGGTGAACCAACACCAGTCCGCGAAGCCAATCCTGAGAAAGGAGCTGAGCCTTCGCCAAGGCCAAAAGTATCACACGATCGAAGTCGGCACGGGCAGTTTCAAAACACTGGACTATTTCTTCCTGGCCGCAGCTGACGGGGCCGAAGGGAACGAAGGAAGCACCTTCCTTGATCGCGCCTATTTTATTGAATCGAAACCAGAGGCCTCATCCCGATAGTGCGTTTGAATAAAGATGTAGCCGTTGATTTTGCGAGCGCCGCGCGGGCTCTGCGGGAGATGGAGGGCGGAGCTCCGCGACGCCGCCTATGGCCAAAGGCCCTTGTTTCCTCTTCTCAACAACTCGTGCTTGTGCGGCCTTTTCTTCAACGTACTAATCTTTCTGAATTTCCTCGTTACCACTCTCCAGATTGGTAACGCCATTGTCCTCGAATCTCTGATTCGAAAGCTTCGTCACCTCGTGCAGGGCGCCGGAACGGACAGGGTTGCGAAACTGGAGTTTCGAAGACACAGGCGTTCCCAAACAGGGTTTGGGAACGAGGGAAATATTACGAGACTTCTCTGACTCAGGACACTATTCGCAAAACGTCGAGGAAGCTCGCTCCACGAACTTCGCCGCCGCCAACGGCTGAAACCGGTTGCTCCGCCAAACAAAGCCGACCTTCCGTTTCGGCGGCGTCGGTCCGATCTCACGATAGACCACCCCTTTTTTTGGGATTGCCGCCATCTCCGGCACAATGGAAAGCCCCAACCCGGTTTCCACCAGCGCGAGCAACGTCGCTATCTGCGCGCTGCGGCAACTTACGCTGGGGGAAAAATCGCCTCGGGTGTGGCAGAACTCCAACGCCTGATCGGCGAGGCAATGCCCTTCCTGCATCAGGATGAATTTCTCCTGGGGGAGATCGGCCATCACCACCTGCTTTTTGCGAGCCAACGGGTGCGCCTTCGGCACAACGAGCAACAGCGGCTCTTCAAAAAGCTCCACCCGCTCCAGTGCAGCCCCCGGCACGGGAAGGCTGAGAAGCGCGAGATCCAGATCACCGGAATGAACCGCCTCCACGAGGCGCGGCGTGATCTCTTCCTGAACGATGACCTCCACCTCCGGGAACTCCCTGGCAAACGGCACCAGTAGCCTGGAAAGGAGGTAGGGAGCAATCGTCGGAAGAGCCCCCAGCATCAACCGCCCGCGCACGCTCCCGCCGCTCTCCCGAACGCGGCGTTGCGCCTCCTCCATCTCCACCACAATCCGCTCCGCGTGCGAGAGAAACAGATGCCCCGCCCCCGTCAGGGCGGCCCCCTGCGGCTGCCTGTGAAAGAGCGGTTCCCCAAGTTCATCCTCCAGCTTCATGATCTGCTGGCTCAGGGAAGGCTGGGAAACGTGGCAGTCCCTCGCGGCGCGGCTGAAATTGGCGGTTCTCGCGACAGCGAGAAAGTAACGAATTTGGTGAAACTCCATAGGAATCACCTATCATACCGATAGGAAACCGATATTTCAAACCTATCCAGAGATCGTGCTACATCTTGGGCTCAACCCGAACCTCTGGAAAACTTTATGTCTGATACCGATCCAAAACCTGTTCAGCTCACCACCGCCGCCGGCGCTCCTGTGCCCGACAATCAGAATTCGCTGACCGCAGGCCCCCGCGGCCCGGTTCTCATGCAGGATTTCTGGTTGACTGAAAAGCTCGCCCACTTCAACCGCGAGCGCATCCCGGAGCGGATTGTCCATGCCAAAGGCTCCGCCGCTCACGGCACCTTCACGGTTATCAACGACCTCTCCCGCTATACCAGCGCGCACCTTTTCAGCAAAGCCGGGCTGGAAACACCGGTGGTTCTTCGTTTCTCCACCGTGGCAGGTGAGCGCGGCGCGGCCGACGCGGAGCGCGACGTGCGCGGCTTCGCCCTCAAATTCTACACGCAGGAAGGCAACTTCGACCTCGTCGGCAACAACACGCCGGTCTTCTTCGTCCGCGATCCGCTCAAGTTCCCCGATTTCATTCACACGCAGAAGCGCGACCCGGAAACGAATCTCCGCAACGGAACCTCCGCGTGGGATTTCTGGAGCCTCTCGCCCGAATCGCTGCACCAGGTCACCATCCTGATGGGCGACCGCGGCCTGCCGCGCAACTACCGCCAGATCCACGGCTTCGGCTCGCACACCTACAGCTTCTACAATGACGCGGGGGAACGCTTCTGGGTGAAGTTCCACTTCAAATCGCTCCAGGGCATCACCTTCTACACCGACGAGGAGGCCGCCCAGGTCGTCGGCCAGGACCGCGAGAGCGCACAGCGCGATCTCTTCGAGAACATCGAGAAAGGCAACTTCCCGCGCTGGCGCGTCTGCGTCCAGATCATGCCGGAAAAGGAAGCTGAAACATACCGCTGGAATCCGTTCGACCTCACCAAGGTCTGGTCGCATAAGGATTACCCGCTCATCGAGGTCGGCATCCTGGAGTTGAACCGGAACCCCGAGAATTACTTCGCCGAAGTGGAACAGGCCGCCTTCGCGCCCTCGAACATCGTGCGCGGCATCGGGCACTCCCCCGACAAGATGCTTCAGGCGCGCATCTTCGCTTATGCCGATGCGCACCGCTACCGCCTCGGGGTCAACCATCACCAGATCCCGGTCAACGCGCCAAAATGCCCCTACGCCAATTACCAACGCGACGGCGCGATGCAGCTTGGCAAGGCGAGCAAGGGCGTCAACTACGAGCCCAATAGCTTCAACGGCCCGCAGCAGTGCCCCGCCTTCGCCGAGCCTCCGCTCCGCATCGACGGCAATGCCGACCGATACAATCACCGCGACGGCAACGATGACTATACGCAGGCGGGCGATCTCTTCCGGCTCATGGACGCGGCGGCCCAGCAGCGTCTGTTTGGCAACATCGGCCGTTCAATGGCAGGCGTGCCAAAGCCTATTGTAATGCGCCAACTCTGCCACTTCTTCCGCGCCGATCCTGCGTATGGAACCGGCGTCGCCAAAGCGCTCGGGATCCCGATGGAAGACCTTCCCGTGCAATTAAGCTAGTGAATCAGTCGCCCAAAACGGCATAGGATTCGAAACTGAATGGCGTCCGGCAAATTTTGCCTGACGCCATTCGGTCGTTTAGGAAAGGCGGCATGACGCGCACGAAGTCATGAGGTTTGTAATTGCGTTATTACACGCAATACCTCAGGTTCGGAGAGGAATTCATTAACAAACCAACCAGTCACCCCCATGAATCGAGCCAAACCGATCCTTTTGCTCGCGCTACTGATGAACCTTGCCGGACAGAGCGCTTCTGCCGATCCCCAAGAGAAAGCCCCTGCGGGCACCAAGACAACCAAGGCCCAAAACAACAACCAAGGCGAATTGACCGTCACGGAAGGAAGTTTCGCGGTATCCGGGCAGCGGCGCACCGTTCAAGAGAGAGTCCTCGCTACGCAAAATCTAGCGCACCGCAACGTGGCAGAGTTGCGGCTTCAGTTGGGGGCGGTGAAGCGCACCGCGGTCATTCGCATCAACGGTGCAGATCAAAAGGGACTTGAGGTGACGCTCACGGCCGAGAATGCCGAACTGCAGCTGCCAGAGCCTCAACCATGGATTCCCCTTGCGGATGCCTGTGTGCGGATTGTTCTGAAAGCGCCGGATGGCGAGGTGTTATTCAATGAACGCTATTTTGTGCGTCCCAATCCGGTGAACTACAAGGGTGACGAGCGCAAACCGATCCTTGACCGATGGGAAAAATACCCGGCGGCGACCGCGCGTGATCTGGCCATTCGAACCGAGGTGAATGGAAACAACGTCGGAATCTGGATCGACGACCGCTTCGTCGGCCAGGCGCAAGTGGCTTCGCCGGGGGCGTTGCAATTGGATCTTCCGGAGGGAGTCACCCTCGCCGGGATTGAAACGCGGCCTTTGGGTGTCGAAAGCGAGCGCTACGTGGAGGTTAACCTGCGCGGTTACCGTCGGCCCGGCGCGAAAATTTCCGGAGCGGATCTAAAACGCAGCGTGACAGAAGTGAAGAACGGGGTGCCGTTTTCGATCGCAGCCGAGGGCGATGAAATCGACGTCGGCAAGTCGCGCTGGCTTGGAGAAAAGCGGGGACCGGAGGAATTTGCGGATACCTACTACTCGCGCAGCTCTTTCGACAACGTCGAGGAGAACCTCCTGCTCGCGATCCCTTCCGATGACTATGCTCGGGCGCATCTTCTTTGTGTGGCAATTCCCGATCCACAAAAAACCCCGGTCCTCACGCTGCGCCTCACTCGCTTTCTCAACGATAGCGGAGACGAAGGAGGACGAGGAGACGGGATCTCCGATTCCGTCGTGCGTTTGCAACAGAAAGACGGAAAGTGGCCTGACGGAATCAGGCAGGTTGGCACGGTCAAAGTAGAGGATGCGGCGGGCAAGAAGCAGGAGGTGCCGCTGCTTCAGGTCGAAGTTCCCCTCAGGAGCGGCGAAATCGTCGACGTGATTGATGACAAGAAGATCGTTTGGGGGCGCTCGGGGCAGTATCTCGATCTTGAACTGACAAAAGAACTCCATCTTCAACGCTCCTTGAACTACTCGGTCCACTCCACCAAACCGCTGGGCAAGCCGAGCAGCATCCAGGTGGTTGGGCTCACGCTCGAACGCGCCCCGATCAAGGTTCGCGCGATCCCACGCAAGACGGGGCACATTTTCTATCCCAATGAGCGGCCGGGGTTTGATCTTGAGATGATCAACCGTAACGGCAAGCCGTTCACAGGGACATTAGGTTGGAAGATCACCGATTTCTACGGAAAGACGACTACAGGCGAACGCAAGGTGGACGTTCCCGGAGACACCGAACCGCGCCGCCTCGCATTGGACCTGCCGGACTTGGGGCTGGGTTGGTTTCAGGCCGAGTTGACGTTGCATGGCGCGGATGGAAAGACCGTGTGGGAAGGGCCTACAAGCCTCGCGGTCCTTGCGCCCGATACCCGCAAGGCAGGTAACGAGTCACCCTATTGCACCTGGTGGTTTGGATCGACGCACATCGGGACCAAATCGCTCGATATCATTGGACCGCTCTTTCAGAGGCTCGGTTTCCGTCACCTCTCACCGGGAGGCAGCTTAGACCCGGATGGAGAGACGCTCGCGAAATACAATCTAAGCTGGAGCATGTATCCTTGGTACGGTGGTTCCGGCCCGCTGGAGAAAAATGCCGCAAAATTTGACGCGGCAGTCGCCAAGCACCCCGGACTCAAGTGGGCGGTAATCTATCACGAAACCAGCTTCGGAGAGAACAAGGACTTCCCCCAGGAGTTTGTCGGCAAGGAAGTTCCAAAGCTGACGGAAAAGCAACACACGGCGTTCAATAACACCATGAATCGCGCGGTTGCCTACAGTAAATACATTCGCGAGAAGTATCCGGACGTGAAGCTCGTCGTCGGCAATGGAGGGTTCCAGTTTGCCCAGGGCTTGATGCAGAACGGTTATCCCCGTGAGTATGTCGACGCGTGGGGCGACGAAGAGCTTGGCCAGACCCAGCCGCCCGAGGGGCCCTCCACCAGCTCCCAGGGAACGCTATACTGGCTGGATCAATACTCAAAGAAGTATAACTACAACGCGGGGGTCATGACTTGCTATGAGTGGAAAGGACGCAACACGAATCCGGGGGGGCTGACCGAACTGGAGCAGGCCCAGTACTACACCCGCGATACCCTCATTGCGTTGGCATTCCGCGCCCCGAACATCGCCCCAGGAGTGATCACCGACGTGGGAGATTCCTATTACTATAGCCGCTGGGGGTCGGGCGGCTTGACCCACCGCTACCCATTGCTCACTCCAAAGCCAAGTTATGTGGCGATGGCGGTTTTAACGCAGGAACTTGACCAGGCGGAGTTTAAACGGTCGCTTCCTACCGATTCGCCTACCCTCTTCGCCTCGGAGTTCAAGAAGGGAAATGAATGGGTTTACGCCATTTGGATTCCGCGTGGGGAAAAGAAAGTCACTGTCACTTTTGATGGCGATCCCTCTTCGCCAAGGATGACGGACATGAACGGGCGATCCAGCAATCCCGCGGTCAATTCGCGCCAGGCGGAAATGATCGCAAGTGCCTCGCCGCTCTATCTCCGTTCTTCCGTTCCGCTTGCCGGGGTGAGCAGCGGCCCCACGAAATGCGAATTGCCAAAACAGGCGCCCGCCGTGGTCAGCACGCTTGGCGATCTGGCCGACTGGGAGGTTAGCCATGAAGCCGACAACGAACTCGATACCGCCCATTTCGACTTCCCTCGCCAGCCTGGCAGAATCACGGCCAAAAACGTCGCGGATGACGAGAAAGGACAAGCCATCGAGCTGACGCTGGAAGCACAGCCCGATGTGCCGTGGCCAATCACCCGCTACGTCGCGCTCAAGCCGCGTCGGCCCCTGCAGATCGCCGGGCAACCGAAGTCAATTGGCGTTTGGGTGAAAGGGAACTCTTCCTGGGGAAGGGTCTTTTTTGAGTTGGAAGATGCCAAAGGAGAGCGTTTTTTCAGCATTGGAGCGCTGGACGACAGGTGGAGCCTCGGCGACTGGAAGGCGCACACGTTCATCAACTTCGATGGCTGGAACTACATTTCCCTCGATCTCCCGGCGAGACATATCAGTGGCTATCACGCCCCCCAGCAAAGCGACTGGCGGGTTTCGGGAGAGGGTGTTCCCGCCTATCCGGTGCGGGTCAAACGTGTCGTGGTCGAACTCCGCGAAAAAATTGTCCAAGCTGATCGAGTTGTCGACGTACCCAACAAGAGCGTTCGTCTCTCGGGCTTGAGTGTAAATCCTTAATTCCGAACTCCGCTCAATCGCCGGAAACGGCATAGGACTCGAAACTGAATGGCGTCCGGCAGATTTTGCCTGACGCCATTCGATCGTTTACGACTCCGGCTTGAACATGGCCGCATGACGTGCCACGAAGTCGTGGGTACTCGTCGCGGGTCTTCCGGTGAGGATCTCGACATCTTCCGAAAAGCGATCATAACGCCCGTCGGCATGGAGCTTGGCCATGGTTAGCAAATGATTGAAGACATGTTGCGGCAGATCACGGCGGCCAAGCTCGTCCTTGCTCCACTGCTCCAGCGGCACATCGACATAGGTAATGGAACGCCCCAATGCTGAGGAATATTCCGCCGCGTGGGCAGCCATATCCTGAGAGCGCGGCCCCGTCAGTTCGTAAACCTTTCCGATGTGACCCTCCGGGCTTTCCAGAATATTGGCAATCGCCGACGCGACATCCCGGGGATCAACGGGCGACGTCCGCGCGGCGCCGAAGGGCAGACGGATCGTCGCGTCCTTCGCGATAGATTCAGCGGCCCAAGCCAAAAAGAAAAAGTGCTGGAGAAACACCGTGGCGCGAACATGAACGACGGGCAACCCCGACCAGTTCAACACCTGCTCGCCCAGCCAGTGCTGCCGTTGCTGAAGGGAGTCCGTCATTTCCGTCAGGCTCATCTGGGAGACGGTCATCTGCGAGATATTGACGAACACTTCCAGGTCGCCCTGCGTCCTCGCTGCCGCGGCGGTTATTACCGTGGAATCCAGATAGGACGGCGAGATGCTCATGCCAAAATACATCCGTCTGCACCCTTTCAGAGCCCGCACGACGTCGCGCGCGCACGTCAGGTCGCCAACGACGACTTCGGCCCCCATCGCCCGCAGCGCCTGCGATCGTTCATCTTCGCGCCGGACAAGCGCGCGAACGGGCAGATCACGCTCGCGAAGGATTTCCACAATGGTGCGGCCCACGGCTCCCAAACGGCCTGCCGCCCCCGAGACAAGGATGGGAGAGCGAGTATCCATAGAACCAGGAATCCTGCGTCCCGGCGAATCCGGCCGTATCATCGAAGATAGAGCCATGCAAGCACCGGCACACGAAAGCAAATGACAGACCGAATCTGAAGACGCCTGAGCACCATGGCCGTGGTAAAGCAAACCCATCAATCCAGAGTCGTAGACGTCCTGTTGCAACGGTATGGGCAGACGTTCTCCGAGGAACTGGGCATTGACCTGAGCAAACCGGGGCCTTCGTCCCTGTTTCGCTGGCTTTGCGCGACACTGCTGTTCAGCACCCGGATCAGCGCATCCGTCGCGGTGCATGCGGCCCAGGCTCTCGCGCGGCGGGGGTGGACGACTCCACAAAAAATGGTGGCGGCAGAATGGGCCGATCGCACCCACACTCTCAACGAATCCGGCTATGCACGCTACGATGAGAGCACTTCGACCAAACTTGCGAACGCCTCGGAGCTGATCCTGGATAAATACGGCGGCGATCTACGCAATTTAAGGGAGGCGGCCCACCACGACCCGGCGCGCGAACGCGAATTGATCGAAGAATTCAAAGGGATCGGCGATGTCGGCGCGGATATCTTCTTTCGCGAGATGCAGATCGCCTGGAATGAACTCTTTCCCTTTGCGGACCAAAAAGCGCTCACCGTCGCCAAAGAACTTCGATTGGGCAACTCCGCGGGGGCCCTCGCCGCGTTGACGCCCCCGGAAGAACTTCCACGCCTGCTGACGTCACTAGTGCGCTGCGGCCTGGCCAAGGAAGAGCAAGCGGTGCTCGAAGAAGCAAAGCTTCGCGCACGTGCGCACTAGGTTGTGTTTAAGATTTGATAAAAAGTGAGCCTTCGGCTGCAAGGAGTACGGCGTCGCGGAGCTCCGCCCTCCGTTGATGGGTATTGCCACACTTTTTATCAAGAACCTCTCGCCCGGCGCGCTTGTCGCGCGATAGCTTGGAGGGCGGAGTTCCACGACGACGCCCATGGCCAAAGGCCCTCTATTTCTTCTTCTCAACTCGCGCTTGTGGGCCGGCGATCCGGCGACTCACCTCAACCCGCGGATGCCCCGGCATGGACGCGCTCGATCTCGACGCCGACCAGACAGACATCGTCATCGAAAGCATGATTGACGGCGAAGTCCTGAATCTCGGCAAGAGTATCCTCAATTAGATTTTCCGACGGTTCGTAAAGACGGCGGCCGATCAGCTTGAGCAGCCTCTCCTGGTCGAACAAGGTCTCGTTGGGCCCCTCGACCTCGTAAAGTCCGTCGGTGAAGAGGATGACCAGATCATGGGGCGCAGCCGCGCGTGAACGGGTTTGGTACACGGTGTTCTGAAATACGCCGAGCGCGGGGCCCGCGCGGTCGGAAGCGAGAAAATCCAGCGTGCCCGTCTCGCGATGAAGATGCAGTGGCCTTGGGTGTCCGGCGTTGGCGTAACTCAAGACCCCTTCCTCCACATCGACGACGAGATAAAACGCGGAGGCGAACATCGGAGTACGCGCCCGGCGCAGGATGGAGAGAAGCGCGCGGTTGATCTCCGTCAAGAAACGCCCCGGGTCGTGCGCCGCGGGCATCATTTCCTCCATCAACGCCCGCTGAATGGCCGTCACCAGGGCGGCCCGGACCCCATGGCCCATCACGTCGCAAATGAAGATGCCCGCCTTGGTGTCGGAGATCGGCAGCACGTGGAAAAAATCGCCGCCGACCGCCGTGGTCGGAATATAGCGGCTGTAGAAACGGAGCGCGCTTTCCGCAGGCGTGGCCCGACGCGGGAAGGTGGGGTATTGCTGTGGCAGGAAGGCTTGCTGAATCTCCCGAGCCATGTGGAGATCATCCTCCAGTTCCACATTGCGCTCACGGATTTCCTCATTATAGCGGAAGAGCTGCTCCTCGGCATGTTTGCGTTCGGTGATGTCACGCCAGATCCCGACCACCCCGATCACCTCCCCCTCGCTGTCCCGCAGGGGAACTTTGGTGGTCGAAACCCAACGCACCCCTCCCGAAGTCCCCGGGGCGAGCGCAGGCTGCACCTCCTCCCGATTGAGAATCGGAATCCCGGTGCGAACCACCTCGTTATCCTCTTCCCGAATTCTTGCGGCGACTGTCTCCGGAAAAAAATCGAAGACGGTTTTCCCGACAACTTCGTCCGCAGAATTCTTTCCGAGCGAGCGGACATGGGGAAGGTTATCGAGCAAGAAACGCCCCTGAAGGTCGGTCACACAAATTGAATCAGGCAGATTACCGATCACGCTGCGGAGCAGGTTGCGTTCATCGGCCAACGCCCGGTCGGCCTCGGCCCGCTTGAGGGCGTATCGGATTGCGCGGACCAGCGTGTGGTGATCCACATGGCCTTTGACCAGATAATCCTGCGCCCCTTCGCGTACGGTCTGGACGGCAAGCTGCTCGTCATCGAGCCCGCTCAAGACAATCAGCGGAACATGCGGATAGGCCGCCACCATTTTCCGGAAAGACTCTATCCCGAAGCTGTCGGGCAACGAGAGATCGAGGAGCACCAGTTGAAAGCGGTCCGTCGCCAGCAGCTCCATCGCCTGCGCCAGCCGCGAGACGGTTTCCAGTTCGAACCGCCCCTCCACCTCGGCAAGAAGCTCATGGATCAAACGCGCGTCGCCCGGGTTATCCTCCACCAGAAGCACCCGGATCGGGGGGATGATTTCTTCATTGGCAGGCATGGGTATTTACAGGAGTTCGGGTTCAACTATTTCATGGGTTGGACTCCGTTTCCTCTTCTCTTTCGGGAATGGTGAAATGAAACGCCGCTCCCTCTCCTTTCCGGGACTCGACCCATATCCGGCCCCCATGGCGCTCCACGATTTTTTTGCAGATTGCCAGGCCAATCCCCGTGCCTTCGTACTCCTGCCGCGTGTGCAGCCGCTGGAAGATTATAAAAATCCGCTCCGTATCCTCCGGGTCGAGCCCGATGCCATTGTCCCGAACAGTGAACTCCCAGACCCCCTCCGCTCCCTCCTCCTGCCGCTTCGCGCTGACCTCGATCTTCAGCGGCCTGTCGGCATTGAACTTCAAGGCATTGCTGATGAGATTCTGGAAGAGCTGCGTAAGCTGAAGCCGGTCGCCCTCCACTGTGGGGAGTTCACCGATCACGATGTCGGCGTTTTTCTCCGTAATCGAGTACCGGAGATTCTCCAACACCCGGGCAACAATGCCTCCCAGCTCCAACCGCTCGAACGGACGGCCCCGCGTGCCGACCCGGGAATAGAGAAGAAGATCCTGGATAAAGGCCTGCATCCGCTCCGCGCCATTCACCGCAAAGGCAATGAACTCCTGGGCAGGCTGGTCAAGCTTGTCCTTGTACCGCCGCGCAAGGAGCTGCGTGTAGCTGGCCACCATCCGCAACGGCTCCTGGAGATCATGCGACGCCACGTAAGCAAACCGCTCCAGTTCCTCATTGGAGCGCTGCAACTCCCTGGCCGCTCGCTCCAGCGCGGCGTGCGCCTCCGTCCGCTCCGTCACGTCGGTCCGCAGGGAAACCACTCCGCCGTCGCGCATCCTATGATCGCTGACGCTCAACCACCGCCCATTGATCTTCTGCTCCACAATCGTTCCATCGGCCTTTCGCAAAGTGTCCAGGCGCTCCGCGATCCAGGCTTCGGGATCCGTCATCCCCTCCACCTTCCCGTCGGTGCGGACAAACTCGCGAAGGATCTCCTCAAAAGTCACCCCGGGGCGAATCACAAAGGCGCAATTGGAATACATCTCGCGAAAAGTCCTGTTGGCGACCACCAACCGTTCGTCCGGCCCAAACATGACGAACCCGGCGTCAATGTTCTCGATGGCGTCCACCAGCCTCTCACGCGCGAGGTTCAGTTCCTCCGTGCGTCGTTCCACCCGGGATTCAAGCTCATCGTGCGCCTGCCGCAGCTCCTGCTGCACGCCGTTCAGTTCGTCGATCCGACGCTCCAGCGCATCGGCCATCTGATTGAACGCCCCGCCGATCTCACCGAATTCCCCCGTCTCCGGGGGCAGCGCGCTGCGAACTTTGAGATCCCCCCGGCTTACCGATCGCGCCACGTTGACGAGATGCCGGGCGGGCCGCACAATAAAGGAGCTCCCCAGCAACCAGGCCAGCGCCAGCGCACTGGTTGCAATGCCGATCATCACGAAAAGCTGACGCCGCAATGCCGCACGGAACGGCGCGTAGGCATGGCTCCTGTCGAGCCCCACCGCGACGTCAAAATGACGCGTGGCCGTAAGATTGAGCCTTTTGACAACATAAAGACGCTCCACTCCCCCCTCCGTCACCGTCACCTCACCCTCGTGCCCTCCGGGCGGGATCGACTCAGGCAACTCCGACGGTTTGCCCACCCATTGCTCCGGATCGGGATACCGCAGGAGAAGCCGGTGGGTGTCGGTGATCACCAGGACCGTTGCCCCGGGGGGGAGCATCACGTCGGCGCTGAACTCACTCGCCGCCTTGAGGTCGAGGGCCACAAAGACCGCCCCCAGAAATTTTTTCGTATCCGAATCGATGATGGGAGAGGCCAGAACAAGCGCCTTTTTCAGGGCCACCTCCTCCCCTGCTCCAAAATCGCCGGCAGCGATGGCTTGCCCTGAGCTCACCTTCTTGAAATAGGCTTGTTGCGCGACACTGAGGGGGGCAGGAAGCTTCAGTGCGCTACAAATGACATTTCCCTCGGCATCGATCGCCCCGAGGTTCGCATAAAGCGGATTCAGATGCAGAAGGTTAAGCAACAAAGCCCTGCATTCTTCCTGGCCGCCAGGATCGCGCAGGCTGTCGACATGCGCCAGGGTGATCAGGAGTTGCTGGGAGGTTTCAAAAATTCTCTGCTGATTGAACGCCACCAACCTTGCAAGGCGCTGCGCTTCCGCCACCACTTCCGCGTCCGCGCGAAGCCTCGCCTCTCGCGCGGCGTTGATCTCCAGGGCAATGACAGGAAGAAGCGCCAGCAAAATCAGCGCCATCAGTTTTGCCCGGAGACTCCAGAGTTTCATGAAACGGCGTACACCAACGTTTCATAAAATCGTCCGGCAGAGGCAATTTGCGCGTGATCCCGGCCTCTCTTTCCGCCCCCTATCGCTCCACCGGTGGAGAGCGAGTCAATCCGCCGGAAAACCCGTCATGTCCATAGACAAGAGTACAAGGGTGCCAATTGAGTGTCAGGGACTACCTTCAAGATTACCGTTGGAGCGGTAACCGATTACCTTGAGCTCGATTCTTGCCAAACTGGCTGAGCCTTACTGGTCCAGCTTCATTAGGAGCAAGCCAAAAGGGCCTCAAGTGTTTAACAAAGCTCTGTCAAGTGTCACCTGGGAGCCTGACCCCCTGTGTGGTTTCATCGCGTAGAGCGGTTTCATGCGCCAACGCACGGTTCGCATCCCCCCACGCAAGAAGTAGCGTGAAGGGAGCGAACCCAGGGCCTTCGGATGGCGCGCAGTCGATGAGTCGATTGCGGATGGAACTCAATAGTTACGAGAAAGGGTCGCAGTGCTCCTCTTGGGCCTTAGACGGCCGATTCGCACTCCCCCACGCGCTATTTCGTATGGAGGAGGCGAACCTACGGCCCTCATCGCGTGGCTTAAGTTTATGGTTCGACTCCTGTGTGAGGTTTGAAACCCGAAGATTCGCGGGTTAAAATTTGTTCTTGATCAAGAACAAGAAAACCAAAGTCGTGCCGTAGTGTCAAGTTCCTGTCCGGGAACATGAAAACTATTCGAAATGTAATTGGGCCTCAGGTTAGAAGGCTTCGACACGAAAAGGGCATGACCCAAGAGGTCATGGCGACTCAGTTGCAGCGTGCGGGCTGGGACGTTAGCCGGACTTCGTTGGCGAAGATCGAAGCGCAACTGCGGTGGGTTGCAGATTGTGAACTGTTTATGCTCGCCAGAGTGTTACACACGCCGGTTCAAGACCTCTTTCCCGAGAAGGAGATTGTCGAGAAATTCATTGGCTCACCAGACTTCAAACGCAACTGACCTCCGTTAGAGGAACCGCTGATTAAAACGAGCGATGCCGCAAGCGGGTCATTTTGATGTCTTTCTATCACGTGATGGACCGCCGCACGACGCCCACCATCCCGGTGGCACCGCCCCGCCCGCTGAGCCCGCCCTGCCCTGAATGCATCGGCGCTTCTGTCAATAAAACCGCGATCCGCTCGCCGCTTTTCGCGAGGCAATCGCATTCGAGATCGCGCACGATTTTGCCCTGGCGCAATTCTCCCAACTCGCGGCAAAACGCCTCCTGCCGCTCCGGCGGCATGAGAAGACTGGCGGGACGCCCGATCATCTCCCGCTCCGCGTACCCGAAGAGCCGCTCCGCCCCGGCATTCCAGGAAAGCACGACGCCATCAAGGGTGGCGCTGAAGACGGCATCGTGGGTCGCTTCGAGCACCGCCGCCAGCTCGTGGCGGCATCGCTCGGCGCGACGCAACTCCGTGAGATCCCGCACGTACGCGGTATAAAGAGGTTTGCCCTGAAGCTGCGCCCGGGCGATGGCAATTTCCGCTGGAAACTCCTGCCCATCCTGCCGAAGCGCAACGATCTCCGAACGCCGCCCAAAGGAGAGCCCGGCGTTGTAAATAGGAAGGCCGCCACCGAGGGCGCAACGGGCGGACTCGGGAAGAATCAAATCCACCAGCCGACTCCCCAGCACGTCGGCCTTGCGATGCCCGAATGTCCGCTCCGCCGCCGGGTTCCATTCGACGATTTTTCCCTCGTGGTCGAACGTGACCATCGCGTCGAGAGCCGACTCTAAAATGGCCTCCTTGCGGATCACCGTATCGCGCAGGGCCTCCTCGGCCAGCTTCCGCTCCACCAAATGTCCGATCTGGCTGGCCACCACGCCGAGCATCTGAAGCAGTTCCGGATCGGGCTCGGTCGCGCGTGGGCTAAAAAACTCCAGAACCTGCAACACCTCACCGCCGACTTTGATCGGGATGCCGAAAGCGGAGTTCATCCCATAACGGGCCGCGACGAGAGCATTCGCGGAAAACTCCTGTTCGGAAAAGTTAACCACCCAGGCTGGCTCGCCGGTCTGCCAGACTTTGCCTGCCAGACGCATTCCCGGCGTGAACCCGGTCTCCAGCGACGCGTCCTCAAACTCAGCAATGTCGATTCCGGGGCGGTGCCAGATTTCGACACACCGGAGGACGTTGTCCGTCATCGCCACCTCCCAGACCGCCCCAACTTCCCAATCGAGAAGCTCGCAGATCGCTTCCAGAATCCGGGGGCGAGCCTCGGCAACCGAAGCCGCCTCATCCAGAATGCGAGTGGCGGAGACCTGAAGCGCCCGACGGCATTCCGCCCAATGGCGTTCCGTCACGTCGAAGATCGTCCCTTCCAGATAAAGCATTTCGTCATTCTCATCCCAGACGGCGTGGACATTCTGCGAAATCCAGAGAGTGCGCCCATCTTTGCGCACGGCTTCAGCCTCGAACTCCGCCACGCTATCCTGCCAAAGGAGATACTGGACCATCTCCGCCCAGCGAACCTGGTCGGAAAGGAAATGCCGCGCAGGCCAACCCGACATGGCATTGATCAATTCTTCGGGATCCTCCATCCCGAACATTTTGGCAAGGGCGGGATTGGCCGTAATGAAGCTCCCTTCAGGAGTACTTTGGAAGATCCCTTGCGCGGCGTTGTTGAAGATCGACTGATAGTTGACCTGCGCCTCCTCCACCTGCAAGGCGAGCCGGTCGTTTTCCAGAGCGTGAAACCGTGACGTCTGCAAGAACCGGTGCCGCCTCATCATCAGGATCGCCAGGACGAAGAGAAAACCGCCCGCCGTCAGCAGGAAAGCGAAGCAGGCCACCCCGGCCCAGCCCAACTTCGCCGCCGGGTAAAGACCGACGGCTCCTGCGAGAAGCACAACCGCAAGTGCGGCAATAACATAGGGAGCCTCCCGCTTTTGGGAGGCGAACAATCCGGGGCTCGGTTCCTGATGAATCATGGGGGAATGAAACAGGTTGGGGTTGTTTTCCGGCCGGCCCGCTCCATCACCCAAAAACCGTCAGCCAGCCTTGGTGATTGTAAAATTAGGTCTAACTCGACCCATAGCTGCTCTCCACGCGCTGCGCGACGTCAAGATAGCCGTAGTCGACTTCGTAAATCTGTTTGAAGCAGTCGAGCGCCTTCTCCTTCTGCTCCAGCTTCTCGTAGGCAAGGCCGAGTTTGTAAAGGATGTCCTTCTTGGTGGCATCCATCTCCAGGATCTCGGCGGCGGCGTCGGTGAAAGTCTTCACGGCAAGGTCAATCATCCCTTTGCCCACATAACACTGGCCGAGGAAGTTCATCGCCTTGAGGCGGACGTTCGGGTTGTTCCTAGCCTTTTGAAGCTCCGGAATCGCGGCGGTAAAGTCGCCCGCGCCCATCAACTGCTCGCCGAGTTCAAAGCGGAACTGGAGATCGGTGGGGTTGCGCTCGACACGCTTGCGGGCTTCGTCGATCAGCTTCTCGTTCTTCGAATTCTTCATCGCCTCGAGCTCTCCACGAATACGGGCGCTTTCCTCGTGCTCATCGCCCGCGACGGCGAGCCACTCCTCGCGCTCCTTGATCCCGTTCTCGACCTGCTTGAGTTCCAGATCGGAGACCTTGCGGAGCAGCCAGTTGTCCGTGCCTTTGGAAAGATCGCTGGCGTACTGATACCAGGCGATGGCGTTGTCGAGATCCCCTTGCTGTTCGTAAAGCCCGGCGATGCGGCGGGCAAGATCGACATTCTGCGGTTCGCGCTCGGCCTGCTGATGCAACTCCGCAAGCTGCTGGACGATCATCTCGTCGCTTTTGACCACGCGATTTTTCTGCTCCAGGGAGATCGCCTCTTCCTTGTTCTTGATCAGGTCGCGATAATCCTTCGCCGTCTCCCAACCGCCGGATTTCATCGTATTGGCGGCGGCGGAATCTTTCGCCCGCTTGACGGCGATCAGATCGGTTGGGGTGATTTCGAGAATCTTGGTGTAGACGCTGCCGGCTTTGTCGGCCTCGCCGTTCTTGTAGAAAAGCTCCCCCAGTTCGTGGAGCGCCTTGGTGTCCTTTGGGTCGCCCTCCGCGAGCGTTTGCAGAGCGAAAACGGCCGTTTCAGTTTGCCCCAAGGCAATTGCGGCATCCTTGAGGAGGTGATTACCCGGGCCGCCGTAAGGATCGGTCTCCAGCATCTTTTCCGCCAACTCCATCGCAGCGGCGGGATCTTTCTTCAAAAGCTGGGCTCCCTTCAACCCCTGGGCGGAAAAACCGCCGAACATGCTCTTCTTGCCTTTGGTATTGGCGATCTCGGCCTTTCTCAAAACTTTGCGCCCCTCGAGAAATTCCGGGGTTTCCTTCAACACCGTCTGAAGAAGTGAAACAGCGTAGCCGTAGTTGCGAAGCTCAACGGCGGTCATGGCTTTGAGCCAAAGGCCTCGGGCGTTGGCGGAGAGTTCTTTTTCTGTCTTGATGGCCATATGGGGGAATGAAGAAGAATGCTGGGGATGATCGGCTTACAATAGTCGGCTTACAAAGGGGGACCTTAAAAATAACACCCGCCCCGGAAGGTTTGCAACGGATTCCCGGTGCCGAATGCCCGGAAACACCGCCGCCGGCATAAAAAGCTCAGGCTAAGCACCTTTCTCCGTTTTTGGAGGGGTCAATAACTCTTCGGCGAACTTATAAAAATCCTCCACCTGTTTACCGAGATTTTCGGTAAACTTGTCCGGTCCGTGCTCGAAAAGAACGACGAAGCTTAGCGTCGAGATCAAAAAAATCGCGACCCAAAAGAGTTTTCGGAGGAGAGCCATGCCGGAATCATGTTATCGCCGTGAGCCAATGCGTCAATGGCGAAGAACCGCCCCCAATTGATACAGCGGGCGCCTCCATTGAATCGTGCGGCAGCACGGGTAGTCCGCTCGCGCCGTCGAGCGCGGGTATCGACTCCGTCGCTAAATCGGTAACTCGCCGGCTGACGCGGTGAAGCGTTTAACCCAAAGACGAAATTTTCAGAAAAATGCGGAAACACCGCCTCACCCCCGTCCAGCCGAGGGGCGATTCCCGACATCTAGTTGTAATCAATGGAATTCATCGCCTCTCACAAAATGGTCCAATCCCCGAACCGGCAAGAAGGCGGAATTCCTCTGGAGATGTAAAATCGTGGCGGCGGGGATTGGGGGAGTCCTCGCCGCCGCGACCTTTTTCGTTCGGACTTAGGCCATCTCCTTGAGATCGGCCCGCTTCTCTTCGTAACTCGTGTTGTAGGCCAACACATCGGGGTCGGGCATAACGCCCCTGCCTTCGCACCAGGCGGCATACAAACCCGGCCACCAGTTGGCATGCTCGGTCAACCCATGCTCCTTCCACTCCCTCCACCCTGCAAGGACCTTGCTCCAGCATCGGTCGCCATAGTCGATGGCCTCGCTGGCTCCCGGCATATCGGCAACATACCAATCCCGCCCCACGCGGGCATGAAGCACTTCGTCAGCCCAATCGAAATCCTGAAACGTAACCGCCAGGGGATAACCGGCATCACGGCTGACCTCCCATTCGTGACGCTTCCCGGTCTTCGGCATCAACCCCTGCTCGATGAAATAGAGCACCGCATGACGTTCCTTCGGCTTCAGTTGCGTATTGAGCCCCATCGACCAGGTGAAGTTCACCCTCACCAGCTTGGACCAGTCAAGCCCGAGGCTGGCAAAGCCGACCTCCCCCATCATGGCGTGACGCGCCTCGTCCCAAAGCTGACGGCTCATATCGCGATAGTACCCCCACGGCTTCCCATCCGTTTCCGAAATGATGCTCGCCATCATCTCGGGCACATCGATTTCCCTGAGCCGCTTGTAAAACATCATCAGCACCTTTGGACCGGCCGGTTTTGTCTCATCGTAAAGAAACGCTTCGGCGTTGACTCCCATGTTGTAGGGGTCGGGAAACCGGGCGTCGCGCCGTGGCCTGCCATCAAACCGGTACGGCTTGCATGAATAGTGCCGCATCGGTTCCCGACCCTCCAGAATATTGCCACTGCCATCGAGCCCGCCCGCGGATGCCAGGCAGACGTCGAGCAAAGCCAGCCATTGGGCGGCCTGCTCGCGATCCTCGCTCGTAACCAGACAGGCGATAGCCCGCTCCCCATAGCCACGGATTTGCTCACAATCCATCAAGGCGATTCTACAAAGCCGGATGGAAGGGGCATCGGCCAGGAGGTGAGTTTGTGCGATATAGCGTTGCAAAGCCTCGCACAAGGCCGGAAGCGCCTTTTCATAAAGCCCCAGCAGCCGCTCGCTCGTGGAGGGCGTTCCCAGAATTTCATCGAAAAAGACAGCGATCGCGGGGTGCGGAATCTTCTGCAACCCAAGCGGGGGTTCGCGCATCTCGCCAATTCTCGTGCGAAAATTAGTATCATTCTCCGCCGCCAGATGGGCATGCAAACTGAACGCCATCTTGAGCTCATAAATCGGCTCCGCCGTGATATGAGCCGTGCAGATCTGGTGGATCCGCCATAATGCGTAGTGAAAACGCTTGAGACGTTTGACGCACTCTTCGACCGCCAATCCCGGCTGGACGGCTTGATTGAGATCGCCCAGTCCGGCCAGCGGAGGCAATCCTTGATAGGAGGGATAGTTGGAGAGATTCATGGAACATGCGCATCCTAATGCCTCCTGCCGTCCCCATCTCCGCTTTCCGGGGCCAAAACCGATCTTATTTTGCCATTTATAAAACCCGTGGTCCGCAATTGCCGCTTTGAGCTCTCCTTGCAATTACGCTATTCTCTACCGATATGAAGCCTGTTCTGGAACCGGGACGTTCGGAGCTTCAACACCGGTCGCTTGCGGTCTTTGAAGTCAGTTCCCCTTATCCCTGGAGCTGGCATTTCCATCCCGAGATCGAGTTGACCTGGATTCGGGAAGGCCGCGGGACGCGATTGGTGGGCGATCATTCTGCCCCATTTGAGCCCGACGATCTCGTCCTCATTGGGCCGAACCTCCCTCACACCTGGTTTTCTTCCGGCGGCAGGAGTTGCCCGAACGCGGCGGTGGTCGCGCAGTTTCGGATGTTCCCGGAGGCACTGTTGGCGCTGCCAGAATTTGCACCCATCTCCGGCCTTCTTGCCCGGGCCAGCCAGGGAGTGTCTTTCTCCGGGTCGACCGGTCGGCGTATCGGCACCAGGCTGAGGCGGCTCCTTCAGGAAAACGGCCTGCCCTCATGGCTCAAACTGGCGAATCTCCTGGGGGATCTCGCCGCATGCCATGACGGCGAGCCGCTCGCTTCCAAGGGATATTGGAACAAAGGCTCGCATCAAATTGCCTCTCGCCTGGAGCGAGTCATGGCGCATATCGACCTGAATTTTCGGGACGATCTCCCTCTCGCGGATGCCGCCCAAATCGCGGGGCTTACCCCAAGCGCGTTTTCTCGGTTCTTCAAGAAAATGACACGCAAGACTTTCGTCGATTATCGGACCTTCTGCCGCGTGCGCGCAGCTTGCTCACTGCTGGAGGAAACCGACCTCTCCATCGCGGAGATCGCCTATGACTGCGGCTTTGGAAATCTCGCGAACTTCAATCGGCGTTTTCTGCGCGAAAAGCGGCTCACGCCGGGGCAATTCCGGCGCTTGCGCAACCCGTCCTCGAATCTCCCTGCACCCTAGCCAATTTTTTGCTTTCAAACCGCGCGGCGCAATTCTCCAATACGCCATGATCGTTGACCATCTCTGCAACGCGGATTTCTACACCTCCCTCTCTTCCCGGTTTTCCCTGGGCCTGGAGTTTCTAAAGAAGCTCGATTTTGCGGCGCTCCAGACGGGCCGCAATGAACTCGAAGGCGGCCTCTTCGCCATGCGTCAGGAATATGACACGCGGCCTCTGGCGAAAGGCCTTTGGGAATCCCACCGCAAGCATGCCGATATTCAATTTGTCGTGGAGGGAGTCGAAATCGTCGGTTTTGCCCCATTGGCAACAACGGCCGTTTCTCAAGAGTATTCGGAAGAAAACGATTACTCCCTCCACACCGGGCGAGGCGATTTCTTCCGTTTGAGCGCAGGCCAGTTTGCCATTTTTCTCCCCCAGGACGTCCATATGCCGTGCATTGCGGTGGACGACACCCCCTCGCCCGTAAAGAAGGTGGTGGTGAAAGTACCCCTCTTTTAAATTCGAAGGTTTTTGTGTGAACGTTTTCGGAGCGGGGGGGTCTAACAAGACGTAACCATTTGCAGGAATCGGATTCCTGCCCAACCCACCCCAGCTATGAAAAAGACCCCACGTAAAGCCGAACGGTCGAGCCTCAGCCTCGGAGATTTAATTCAGGTCGTGAGCAATTACAGCCGTAACAATCGTGAAACCGTAGCCGCCGTGGCCGATCTTATCGAGTCCGGGCGCGTCCGGTTCCAGAGCAACGGCAGGAAAATTCGCGCGCGCGTCTGCTAAGAAACACTTCATTCGGATCCAAGCGATCCTAAAAAATTCGGGCGCTGCCACATTGAATGCGGCAGCGCCCTTTTCATTTTAATCTGAAATCCAAAGCGCGGAACGCCTCCCCCCGAAAGAGGCACCGCCGCGCCGATGAAATTTTGACTCACGTTCCGCGCGAGCTAGTCGCGCGGTCGCCGGAGGGCGGAGGGCGGAACTCCGCGACGCCGCCCCCCCCTTTCAAAGCCTTATTGCTGGGGCTCGGCTTCTTCAACCGGTGGCGCTACGGGCGGAACTGAAGGCGGAGCTCCGGGGGGGCCATTTCGACGGAGCCCCCGTTGACCCCTATCCATCATCCGATTTCCGCGATCTTTCATTCTCTCCAGCATTTTGTCCACCGCAGCTTCCATGGTCGGGTTTTCCTTGAGAATCGCCGCCTTGAGGGCATCGCGGTGCGCCTTGTTTGCGGCGTCCCTCTTTGCGGCGGCTGCCTGAACTTCCGGAGTCTTCTCGGCCTCCTCGGTGGCGGCTTTCAATTTTTCACGTTCTTCAGGTGAGAGGCGAGGACCTCCCCCACCCCGGCCACCTTCCCCGCCCGGGCCCCTGCCGCCCCGACGTCCGCCTTCAGGAGCAGGAGGAGTCGACGATTCAGCCCCCTCAGAAGGCGCAGGGGGTGCGGAACGAGGTCCTGGAGGTCTCCCGGTTTTTTCAAGGAGAGAGGCCATCGAGGGATCCTTGGCTAGGATTGAGCTTTTCAGAGCCTCCCGATAGGCTTGACTGGCGGCCCTCTGATCTTGAGAAGCAGCAGCAACGGCAGGATCGCTCTGCGCTTTCTGCATGGCGGCCCTTAGCTTCTCCCGATCCTCGGGGGAAACGCCATCATTGGGTCTTTCAAACCCCGCACGCGGCGGTTTTCCCTCGGAATCACCGGGTTCGGGAGGGGCTGCGAAGGTGTGAATCGCGGAGCCGGAAAGCGCGGCCGCCACGAGGGACAAAGTAGCGAGGTATCGGAATTTCATACCTCAATGCAAAACCACCCCGGGACGAAAGTTGCTCCGATCTGAAATCGGAAATCTGAATTCAGGTTCTGCTCGAACCCAGGTTTACTCGAACCCGAGCAACATCCGCTGCCATGGCAACAAGCTGGGCAGCGTCCCTTCAACGTCCGCCGCGAGCGCTTCAAGGACGCTTTTGGGAGCAATCAGAGAGCATTCAATCTGGTGATCGGCGGCGGAACGATCTCGGCGGGCTTTGAACTCGGCAAACAATCGCTCCTGCTCCGGCGTCGGACGCGGACGCGGGTTGCGGACAAATTTGGGCCATTCGCTCTCCGGCAATTCCAACGCCTTCTCTGCGGCTTCGAAAAAACGCTTCTGGCGACCGCCGGAAAGATGAGCGATCTGCGCCCGATCCCCCGAGGCAAAACGCCGCGCAGCATCGATGAGAAGGTCATTGCGAATGATATGAAAAGCCGGGCGGTCCACCTTGCGGGCCTCTTCATCGCGCCACGTCCACAGCGCGCGTAACAAGGCCGCAGCGCGTCCCCTCAGATCCCCGCTTCCGGTGATGCGCCAGGCAGAGTCGAGGTCACGCTCCCGATTGACCCGGGTGGCCTCGATGGCTTTTTCGCACGTTTGGGCGAACCAATCCCAGCGTCCCAACCGGTGCAAATCCTCCTGAAGTTTCTCAGCCAGGGCCAAAAGATGACGGGTATCGTTTCTTGCGTACTCCTCCATCTTCGGCGAAAGCGGGCGCTGGGCCCAATTCGCCTTTTGGGAGCCTTTGGCCAGTACAATGCCAAAATTTTTCTCCAGCAGCGCCGCCAGGCTGAACTCCAGAACACCCGTCAATCGCGCCGCGATCATCGTATCGAAAACACCCCCGACTTCTTCCATCCCGACACGACGCAGAAGCCGTAAATCGTAATCGAGCCCCTGCAGGATGAGTTCGTGGTTCTTGAGTTCGTCAAAAAGCGGCGCCAGAGACACCCCGGCGAGCGGATCGATGAGAACGTCGTGCCCCGGAATACTGATCTGGATCAGGCACAATTTCTCGAAATAACAGTGCAAGCTGTCGGCCTCGGTGTCGAGGGCGACGCGGCCTGCCTGCCGCAACGGTTCGATAAACTGGGCTAAAGACTCGGGAGTGGTGATCACCGGAAACAAAATTTAGGCAGAACGGAAGCCCATCAAGAGCAACTCCGCATTGGTTTTGGTGGCCCGCAACTGGCGGACGAGAAGCTCCATCGCCTCAATAGGCGGAAGCTGGGCGAGTTGTTTTCGCAAAACGTTGATCCGGGCGAACTCCTCGGGATGGTAGAGAAGATCCTCCCGGCGCGTTCCGGAGTTGAGAATGTGAATGGCCGGGTAGACGCGTTTCTCGACGAGTTCCCGGGCGAGATGCAACTCCATGTTCCCAGTGCCCTTGAACTCCTCGAAGATCACTTCATCCATTCGGCTGTTGGTGTCAACAAGGGCGGTGGCGATAATGGTGAGACTTCCGCCCTCTTCCACATTCCGCGCGGCCCCAAAGAACTTCTTCGGTTTGAGGAGCGCCTTGGCGTCAACACCGCCGGACATGATCCTCCCCTTGCTTGGCATCATGTTGTTATAGCCGCGTGCCAGGCGGGTAATGCTATCGAGCATGACGACAACGTGCCGCCCCAGTTCAACGAGTCTTTTTGCGCGTTCAATCACGATCTCCGCCACCTGGGTGTGGCGTTGGGCGTTCTCGTCGAACGTCGACGAGAAAATGTCAGCGTCGACATCCCGTTTGAAGTCGGTCACCTCTTCAGGCCGTTCATCGACGAGCAACAGAATGACATGCGTTTCGGGCGAGCTGGCCCGGATCGACTTCGCCATGTCCTTCATCATCATCGTCTTTCCCCCGCGTGGCGGAGCGACGATCAATGCGCGCTGTCCACGGCCCAGTGGGGTAATAAGATCAACGGCGCGCCCGCTCAGCGACCGCGTCACATTGTTCTCCAAAATGATCCGTTGGTTCGGAAACAACGGCGTAAGATGATCGAACGGCTTCGGCTCAGTCCAACGATCGACAGGAATCCCTTCGATCGCCAGGACTTGATCGAGCACCATGCCCCGTTCCTTGTCCCGCGGCGGGCGGATGCGCGCGGAAACAAGGTGCCCCTGCTGGAGCCCGTAACGTTGCATAATCCCCCTCGGGATGAAAACGTCCTCAGGGAACGCTTTGAAGCTGAAACGCGGCCAACGAAGGTGCGCCTGGTTGTCCGGAGTGACCTCAACCACCCCCTCGGCCTGCAACTCCACGCCCCTGCTTCCGTAAAATTTCAGAAGATCGAAAACAAGCTGATGACTGCTCCGATCGGGATTGACCCGCATCCTTAGCTCTCCGGCGCGCTCGACCAGCCCAATATGAGATAAAGCGTGCAGCTCATCCAGGTGAAGCTTGGCAGGCAGCGAAGGGCGGGCCAGCGCAACCTCCTGAGCTGATTCGTGTCCTCCCGGGCTGGGCGGTTTGCCTTCCGGTGAGTCTATGGCGGGGTTCTCATCCATAACAATCCTCAATGGGTTTCCTGAAAGGAACTTTTAACCTGAAATCCGATGCTGGAGCGAGTGGAATTGTGCAAGAGCCTGGGGCAGAAGCGGTTGAGGAGAAGCGAAAGCGTTTCTGCCCGGGAATTGCGCAAGCCACCGCGATCAACTTCGGTTTTCAGGGTTAAGGTAAGTCGCTAAAATCTGCGCCTGTTCTTCGAGACGCGCCATCGGCGAATCGCTCCAGACGACATGGGAAGCCCGGGCGATCTTGGAGGCCAGGCTCTGTTGAGACGCGATGATGTGATCGGCCATCTCCGCAGACAATCCCCGCTCCAATACGATTCGAGCCCGCTGGGTGGACGCACGGCAGGCAACAACCACCACTACGTCGAACTCATTTTCCAGCCCTGCCTCAAAAAGGAGGGGAATGTCGACCGTCAACCATTCGCCCGTCTGGCGCGCGAATTTGGCTTTTGCCATCCAATCTGCGCGAATCAAAGGGTGCAAAATCGCTTCCAGTTTTTTCCGTTGCATGGGGTCACGGAAAACAATCTCACGCAGTCGTTCCCGGCTGACACGTCCGCCCCGATCTCCATCCGAAAAAATGACATCAGAGCCAAATGTCTCGCGGACGCGATTGAGCACATCGCTGTTGCCGGAAAGCAGCTCTCTGGCTGCCGCATCGGCATCGAACAGCGTTCCTCCGAGCAACGGACCGAGTCGGCGTGTGAAAGACGACTTTCCCGTTGCAATTCCGCCTGTGATTCCAAGAACAGGCACGCGCCCTTTCGATTCTCCAATCCTTACTTTGACCGACTTCTCTTGATCCTGCGCCCAATGCGCCCGGATATTCAAAAACTGACTAAAACCTGAGCCCTTCTGCGAGGCCGCCCCGCCTGATCATCGGGTTCTGTTGGGCTCTCAGGGACTCTCAACTCAACCTACTTCAATACCGACAAACCAAACCCCGCAATCGCATTCCCCGGGGCTTCGGCCTGCGCCACCCGGGAGTTCCCCGGGTGGGCGCCAAGACCTTGATCGAATTCGATTATTTCGTGAACAGCGGAAGCGGAGCGTCCGGCAATTGATCAGGGACCATCGATTCGATGACCTCGTCCTTCTCTTCTTCCACGTTTAGCGGTTCGCCAGCCGGGTTAATCAGTCGTGCAGTGACGAAGATCACCAGGTTGCGCTTGAGGTGTTGATCCACCGAAGAGCGGAACGCACGTCCAAGCAGCGGGATGTCACCCAAGAGCGGCACCTTGTCTTCGACTTTCTGAACGTCCTCGCGCATCAAGCCGCCAAGGGCCACCGTCTGACCGTCCCAAACACTGACGCTCGTCGTCACCCTGCGGGTGCTGAAGATCGGCTGGTTGATGACGTTCGGAGTAACGACGGTAGGAGGCGAGCTCATGAAGACACCCCCGATAATGCTGGTCGAAGGCGGCGCCAGAATCGGGCTGCCGTAGTTGATGAATCCTTCGAACTCAACAACCTCAGGCTGAAGGTTGAGATCGATAGTCGAACCGTCTGGCCCAACTACAGGTTCCACGTCGAGCGTGACGCCGGTATTCCGGGTTTCAAACGCGGTCGGCGTCGTCGGTGTGACCGGAATTGCAGAAGGGGCACTCGTCAGTCCGCCGGTGCTGGTGGACGAGATACCGCCGCCTACCGATTGAGGAATCTGGGGCGGGCTGAATTCCGTCGGGTAACGGAACTCGCGAACAATCTCGATCTTCGCACGCTGACCACTCTTGGTAGTCACCCGGGGTGAGGAAAGGAGGTCAACCCCCTTCTTCTGATTCAGTGCGCGAACGACAACCTGGAACTCCGGATCCGTGAAGACCCCGGCCAAGCCCAATACGCCGGGGGCAGCCGAGGTCAACCCAGCCGACGGGAACAAGAGAGCGTCGATCGCGTTTGCACTGATCGCACCACCAATTCCGGTTCCGGTCCGGTTTCCCGAGGTCAGCGGGGTACGTCCAATGATGTTGCCGTTAGGATCGGTGAATGGGAAGTTTCCGTTGTCAACGACGTTGCCGTTGCCAGAGGTGCCGCCGCCACCGAAGACACGCTCCGTGCCAGGGAGGTTGAACTGCCCGAGGAGCCAGTCGAAGCTAAGCTCCTTCAAGTTGTTCTGCGAAATTTCGACAAACTTCGCCTCGATCTCAACCTGCGAAGGAACCGACTGGGCGGCCGCTTCAACAATGGTGTCGATCAGGTCAAGCTGGTCCTGCGTGTTACGAACGAGCAACCGGCTGTTGGCGGGCACGAACGTCGCGCTGGCACCGGGAGGGAACTGAACCCCGTGCGATTCGAACAAGACCTTCGCCGAAAGCCGCGTACCCATTTTGCTGCCTTCATTGCCGGAGGGCATTGTAGGCGATGGGCCTGCGCTTTCATTACCGGCCGGCGCATTGGTCAGGAAGCCCGGTGGGACCTTGTACTCCTTCGTGAGAAGCATGTCGGTGATCACCGTGACGGGCACGATCGCGACCGCATACGGGTCAATCTTCACCTTCAGGTTGGCAAGCTGCGTAATGTAGCGCAGAACCTCAGCGAGAGGGACGTTATTGAGCGAAAGCGTAATACGCGCTTCGCTGGGGTTCACCGACGGAAGCGCCGGCGTCAGAGAAGGCTCCACGGGGGGCGCAGCATCCAAACCGGCAATCCCGGCGTCGGGAGCGGCAGGGGCGTGAGCCGGCGCGGAAAATCCTCCCGGCGAATCAAGCTGAAGCACGATGTTAACCCCTTTGCGATCGGGATTGGTCTCCATCACGTCCAACTCGCGGCTCTTCTTCTTCAGAAATTCAACGGCCTCGGGAACCGTGGCGTCACGGAACTCAACCCGCGGAATGATGATCCGGTTGAGCTTGGCACTGATTGCGGCCGTGCTGTTGGGATTCTGCGCGCCGGTCTCCCAGATCGCGACGGGTCCCGTCCCATACCGCTTTGGCTGCATCTCCCACCCCTTCGTCACTCTCCAGAGCATCTCAGAACGGGTCGTGTTGTAAGCATCCGAAGCATAGTCGGCACGCGCCCTGTTGACCTCCTCCTGGCCCTTGCGAGCCGTCGAGTTATACGGGTCGATGTTGAGGACTTGATCGTAGCGCTGGAACGCCTTGTCGAAGCGACCGGTGTCGTAAAACCCTTTGGCCTCGATCAACAGCCTTTTGACCTCCTCGACATTTGCGTGATGCTTCGGCGTGATCGTCTTGTTGTAGTACTCAGGCTGCTCGAGGTGTGCGAGAACCTCGACGGCTTCGCGGCAACGAGGGTTGTAGCGCTCTTCGAGAACGACTTTAGAGATAGTCTCCGCGTCGGCATAACGGCCTTCGGCGATGCGTTGTTTGGACAGCTTTACGGACGCTTCGGAGAAAAGGGATAGCGCCTGTGCGCGAAGTTTCCGCGTGCTCTCGCTCTCAGGGAGAAGATCGACTGCGAGGCGATATTGTTGGACCGCGACTTCGTAGTCCTTGCTCTTCCGAGCCTTGTTGCCGGTCTCAATCGCCTGCTGCGCACGCCCAACTGCCTCCTGCCGACGAACGATTTCCCGTTCCGCAACACCCTGGACAGAGCGGGGAGCAGAAGAGCCGGCCGGTGCCGCAAACGTCGGGGCCACGGTGAAAAGGCCAAGGATTGAACAAAACGTGACCAGAGGGGGCTTAATCATAGTTAGTGCTTTACGGGGGTATTGTCGAAAATACTAGGCCGGATCGGAATGCTGTTTCGATTGCCGATCCGGGCTTTCTACTTGGGCTTGTCTTAACGGCTGAGCGTTAGACTTCTGACGGCTTGGGAGTTGGGGGATTTTGGCGGTGTTTACGCTACAGGCAGGGGATTTGGCTGGGGGATTTTATGCTTGGGCAGGGTTGGGGAATCTTCAGACATCGAACGTTTCAAAACAAACGCCAGACACCAGGCGCGCCTCTCGCGCTGTGGAGAGCGACGATCTGGTGACTCTAGTGGCCGGGGGCTTCAAGGCGGGGGACTTTGATTCGTTCTTCTGTACCGATGTTTGTTATTACGGCCTCAGCTTCGTTGATGTCAATGAGTTTGTATTCAACCTTGGGTTCTACCTTCAGGGCAAACTTCCCGTCCTTCTTGACCCGGAACTCGCTGCCATCCCAGATGAACTTGAAGTGAGCAAAGGAATCTGGAGAATCGACCACCTTGCGGAGCACCAGAACAACTTCCTCCTGAGTCTCGTTATGCTGGATGGTCAGTTCCGAAACGTCCTCTTCCATCTGGATAGCGGCATTGTACTGACTCTTTTTCTCAAACTTCAAAACTTTGAACTTCGTCCCGGCGATGTCCTGGCCGAGGTTCAGGAATTGGCTGGGCTGCTTCAAATCAAGCGTGTTGATCTGGAAGCTGTCGTCATCATACGCCGCAAACATCAACCGGAAGGGCCGCCTGATGTATTGCTTCAGGCGAAGTTTGGTGCTGTAAGCGGGATGCGATGCCTTGTCGTTGGGATCGGTCTTGGCGATATATTCGTCAAGGACGGTGAATCCGTCGCCATCGGGATCCTCGTTCAGAATATTTGGATTAAGAAGATCAAGACCGTGGTCCGTCAACCAACTATTCTCCACGGGCGGATGAAGCTTTCCGCTTTTTTCCGTGGGGTCGACGAGTTCCCCGTTAATAACGAGGTAACGCCGAGAAACGAACAGTGACCCGGGATGAGAAGCCTGCCAGGAGGCCGGCTGATCAAGGAGGTTCTTTGCGTCTTCAAGCGCCGTCACTTCTGCCGGCACCACTTTTTTACCGGGTGCAATCTGCTTCTCCACCTCAGAGAAGAGGGATGGAAACTGGGTGGACTTCGTGATCACGAATGCCGATGACCCAAGCAGCCCTGCTGCGGCAACCAGCAATACGAACCGGTCGTAGTTGAGCTTGATCCAGTTCATATCTATTTCGGAAATGAGTTAGCAAACACCACCATTTCCAGGCGGAGCGAGACGTTGATTTTTTCCGTTCCTACGATGTACTGAAGCGCAGGTTCCTTCTGGTTTTCTTTACTGGATGCCTCGGGCGCCGTGGCAGATTCAACTGCCTTGGGCGTTGTCTTGTCGTTGGCGTTTTTGATGACGACCGACCGGGTGATGAAGAACTGTTTGTTGTTCTTTACGATCTCATTGAGTCCCTTCCTGAAGTTTCCTTGATCGGCGGTAAACTGAACCTCAAAAGGAAACTTCGAAACCAGATCGGCAGAGGCTTTTCCACCCGCCTCTTCGGGAAGCGGAGTCCGTTGGATGGTGGTGATCACGTCAACCTTGTTGTCGATCAACGTCGTCACGACCATCTCAATGGCCTTAAGCTGCCGCCACAAGGGGGCTGCTGCTTCCGCCTTCGGCGGCTGGCTCTGGTACTGATCGAAACCGAGATAAAACTTCTCGGGCATTTTCACGCCCGCTTCAGCGCTCCTTTGGTTCAACGCCGACACCGAAGCGCGCAGCTTGTCCTGGAATTGCTCGGGAGTAATCGCTTCCAGAGCGAACGCCATCGGCTCCAGCTTCTGCCGAAGCGTTTCAGCGGCGTCCAGGGCCACGGCCTTCTGGTCGTCGAGCAGCTTGAGATTTGCGGCATCAGGGTATAGTGGGAGCCCTCTCAGCCGATTGTATGACACCGCGCTCTGCTCATACTTGGTGTGGGCTTCGCTATAGCGTCCAGCTGCCTGTGAAATCATATATCCGAGGCCGCCGCACCCGATGAGCATGACAACGCCGAAACCGATGAGGAATTTATTGGGAGCCGCGTTCATTGGGCAATCGGCTGTTTCAACGGGAGGTGGAGAACATACTCAAAGGTCCACTCCGTATCGTTCTGAGTTCCACGAATGGGGTTGAACTCGTTTTTCTTGTTCAAATCGATCGAATAAAACGGTGACTCAGCCAGCGCCTTGGCAAACTCATCAACAATCCCGCCCCTCTGGTCGTTTGAGAGATAGAGTCCCTTGACAATCAATGTTGGACCGGAGGGTGCAGTCTGCGCCTGCCCTTTGGCTGGCGCCGGAGTGCTTCTCGCGCCTGGCTTCTCCGCTTTTGGATCCCCTATCTCAAGCGAGGTAATCCAAATAGATCGGGCCGGAAGGCGGGCATTGAGATCTTCGATCAACTTTATCCAGTATTCCCGCTCCGATACAGCCTGGAGGAGCGGTTGGGCCGCGGCTTGCTTGGCCTTGATCGCGTCGTTCGCTGCCTTGAGCTTCCCTTCGAAACTCTGGAGTCCGTTGATCTTCGGCTCCAGTTGGGTATTCACGGCTTCATAGATCGCCGCCCCCTGGTTGAGGTAATACCACCACCCCCCAAGAGATGCCAACAGACAGACTCCCGCGATTGCCAGAAAAGGCACCCGGGCGGCCATCTCCTGAGCGCTGACCACACTTGCGGGACGCAAACTCAACTCCATCGGGCATTCGCTGCCGCTACGCAACCCGAGCCCAACGAGTTCCCCGAGGAGATGGGCATCCCGCCCAATCGCCACAGAGTCGATATTACCACCGACGGCGACGTTACGAAGCGGGTTGAAAAACTCGATCGGCAACGCCAGCTTCTCGCTGAAAAACTCCCTCATGTAGGGCATCGCAACCGCTCCGCCGCAAAGGAAGACCCCCTCGGGCTGGCTGCCGCCCTGTTGCGAGCGATAGAAAGAAATCGAACGGGAAATCTCCGCATGCAAGCGGGTCATCGTATTTCGGATGACCTTGGAGACCCGGGCAACTTCAGCATCGTCGGGATCGGCGTAAGCTCCCCCGAGACTAACGAACCCCTGACGCTTTTTGCGCTCTTCGGCGGCACCGAAGGGTTCATTGAAATCCTTGGCGATGGCTGCCGTGATCGTATTGCCGCCGATCGGAATCGAACGGGAGAAGACTTTCTTGTTCTCGACGAAAACCAGGTTCGTCGTGCGCGCGCCGATATCCACAAGCAGCGAACATCCACTGACCTCGCTGTAGTTATAACGGAAGGCGTTGTAGAGCGCCATCGGCGCGACATCGACCACCGCCGTCTGCAGGCCTGCGCCTTCCACCGCTCCGTTGAGCTCTTCGAGAAGATCGGACTTGATTGCGACCAGAACGACTTCGAGTTTTCCCGGATCGCTGGAAGAGACCAACTGATAATCCCAGACGACCTCATCAATCGGGAACGGCACGTTCTGCTGTGCCTCGAATTCGACGATCTGCTCCACCTTCTCCTCGCCCACGGACGGAAGCTTGATGAAACGGGTAAAGACCGACTGGGCAGGGATGGCGTAGTTGACCTTCCCGGAGACCTTAAGCTCGCCGACCAATTCCTGAACGGCGATGGCGGTCTGACTGACGCGCGTCGCGTCCGTGGCAGGATCGGCGAGAAGCTCGGAAGTTCGGTACGCTGTGAGAATTAGGCCGCCGCGATTGTCAGACCGGAACTCGGCCAGCCTGACCATCTGAGAGCCGAGGCTCAGGCTGAGGATGCGTTGAGGAGATGCCATGATCCCGACTTATCGCTGTGAAGAAGGCTTGAGAGCCTCGTAATAATCCCAGGAGAGAGGCGCAAAGGGAGTTTCGCTTTTGTTCACCACAAAACCAGGTTCAGCCTTCATCGTCCCCCACCATGCCCCCCTGGAGGGTTTGAAACTTCCTTCCGCAATCGGAGTGGAAATCCCCGGCTTGGAGATTGTCACCGTGACATTCTCGAGATCCGAGGCAGTGGGCTGGCGTCCACCCAGAATCTGGGTGATTGCCTTTGGAGAAATATAGGCCACGGAGTGAAGCTCGCGCCCCTTCTGGATTGAAACATGGTTTACCTGCCCCACGAACAACCGCTTCGCGAAAAGGACGTAATAGTTGAAGGTCAGTTCGTCCGTAAAATCAGGCTTGGCATCGAAAGTGACTTCCACAGCCATCCATTTTTGGGAACGCACCTGCTTCACGGGCGGGCTCACAGTATATTCAGGAGTGAAGACGAACGAAACATCGACTTTTTTGATGTCGAATTCCGACGCAGCAGAGAATACGGGAGCCGCTGCGGCGAGCAACGTCAACGCGAAGAGCGCAAGCTTTTTCATTTCTGGGGGAGATTAGCTGAGGGAATTAAAGGCCATGTTTTAGTTGAACGCAAAGGAAAAGTAGGATTTTTTCTGGCTAACGCTTTGTCGTGAAACGATTAATGCGCGCCGGTTCCCCGTCTTTCAAGACGTCCTTATGAAATCCGGGGGCGGAAATAATCGATGGTGGTTTTGATCCCGTCCTCGAAAGACACCTGAGGCTCCCACCCGAGCACTTTCTTGGCACGCGTGATATCGGGTTGGCGCACCTTCGGGTCGTCCACCGGGAGAGGCCGGTATTCAATGCCCGATTTGCTGCCGGTGATCCGAAGAATCTCCTCGGCAAACTGCTTGATGGTCATCTCCCTCGGGTTGCCGATGTTCACCGGCTCATGGAAATCCGAAAGCGCCAGACGATAGATCCCGTCAATCAGGTCGCTCACGTAGCAGAAAGAACGCGTCTGCGAACCGTCACCGAAGATGGTCAGAGGCTCCCCGCTCAACGCCTGCCCGATGAAGGCGGGAACAACGCGGCCGTCGCGCAGCCTCATGCGGGGGCCATAGGTATTGAAGATGCGGACGATCTTGGTATCGACGTGATGATAGCGATGGTAAGCCATTGTCATGGCCTCCGCGAAACGCTTGGCCTCGTCATACACGCCGCGAGGCCCGATGGGATTGACGTTGCCCCAGTAATCCTCAGTCTGCGGATGCACCAGCGGATCCCCGTAGCATTCGCTGGTGGAAGCGATGAGGAACCGCGCCTTCTTGGCTTTGGCGAGGCCAAGGGTGTTATGCGTGCCGAGCGCGCCGACCTTTAACGTCGGGATCGGGTGCTCAAGATAATCGATGGGACTGGCGGGAGAGGCGAAATGAAAAACGAAGTCCACCTCCTCATCCACGAGGATGTACTGAGTCACATCCTGCTGCACGAAACGGTAGTCCACATTGCCGCTCAGGTGTTCGATATTGGCCCGGCTTCCCGTGATGAAGTTATCGATTCCGATGACGCGATGCCCTTCGGCAAGAAGGCGATCAGTAAGGTGCGAACCAAGAAAACCGGCACCTCCGGTTACAACAGAAGTCAACTTTGGGGACTGAGAAGCCATAGGATTGGGATGCGTTTTAGAGCCTTCGCAAGAAGATTGAAAACTAAAAAGGGAGAATTATCTAAAAACGGCAATTGGAGGGGGTGAGCTGGCACAAGATCCTGAGCCGAGATGATTTGAGAACAGACAAGGCATACCCTATGCCTTCAGCGAAAAGCGCAAGGCAAACCGCGAGCGTACTACCCGCCCCCCTTCGGTGCGGCAATCCGGACCACCAGTTCCGTCAATACCGTTCGCGCTTCCAGCCCACTGGTCACCAAAGCCACGTTGGCTTCCAGACACGCCTCCAGCGCGCCGGTCAGTTCCGCGAGTTCGTAACGGTGAGCCCCCGTCGCGGCAATCCCGAGGGCATAGGTATTGAGCGTACCGTCCTTCTTGCGAGGGAGATGAGCCGTCGCCTGCGGCGGCAGACGGTTAAGGGTTCCCGTAAAATGGAAAGGCATCGCCGGACGCGACAGGCGATGGCGAACCATCAGATCCTTGGCGAGAAGCAGGTTGCGAACCGTCGGGATCACCGCGACCAGCAAAATCCCCACTGCGGTCTCTCCCTGAAACAGAAGCTGCTCCACGAGCCCAAGCGCCTGGTTGAGATCGCGCGCCGCAAGCGCGTTACCCAACTCGAAAATAACCCCCGCCTTTGATGCGGGCACCATCAGCCTCACATCGGCCGAGGTGACCTCTCGGCGGGCTTCCCCGAGATAAAGATCGAGCTTTTCGAGCTCATTATCGATCTGCCGGGAATCGCCTCCCGTCAAAAGTACGAACAGCTCCAATGCCTCGCCCCGAAGGCGCAACCCCATCCCCTCCGCCCGCGCGCGAACGGTCTCCTCGGCCGCTTCCTCCCACCCCGCACGACTGGCGTCGACTTTGTCGAAAACCTGGACCTTCGCGACTTTCCCGAGTGTCTTGTAAAATGAACGCCGCTTGTCGATTTCGGGCGCGCTCAATAGAAAACGAATTCCCGCAGGCAACCCGCCGGAGAGAACATCCGTCAGCTTCTCGAGCGCCTCGATCACGGATGCCGCCCGCCCCGTCACGCTGTCGCCCACAAAGCTCGCGTTCTTGAGCCAGACCAGTTTTTCTCCGCCAAAGAACGGCAGCGTCAAGAGCGCATCGACCGTTTGATGAACGCGAATTACCGCCTGCTCCGCGTTCTCCGCGACGCCGTCGATCACCTCGCAACCAAGATCTCCCGCCGCCTCGGGCGCCATCTCCACGGAGAGTTCGCGGGCAACCCGTTTGACTTCCGATTCATCGGAGCCCACCACGGCCTGCACGGCATTGGCGTTGGCGGAGGCTTTTTTTCGAGGAGCGGCGGCTGACATCGGTCTTTAACTTTCCGCAGGACAAGCCCGCGAGGCAAGGCAAACCGGGTTTCTATTTTTCAAACCGTCCGTAGAGCTTTCGGAACTCGTCGAAATCCTTCACTTGATCTCCGTAAACCTCAATGACCGCTTTTTGAAAATCATTTCCCGCGAGGGTGGATTCGACAAAGCGGGCAATCCGATCCTTGGGAAATTTCGTCATCAGGAAACGGACCACACGCTCGCTGCTCCGATAGAGCTGGGCAATCTGTTTCTCGTCGGAGGGATACTCGCTCATCGCGACCAGTTCCTCGAAGGTGAGATCCGCGTCGCTCAGATCGCGCTGAAGCCCTTTGATATACTGCTGTTTGCGGGCAGCCACGCTGGCGCCTCCCATGTATTCGGAGAACCCTTCGTTCAACCAAAGGGGCCACCGTTTCCCGGGATAAAGCCGGGCCACGACGGCATGGGTCGTCTCATGCGCGAGCCCATGGGAATCGAACTCCTCCCCGGGACCGCCTACATGGAGAAAGAGGTCATCCCCATACGCAAAGCTCCCAAACCACTGGGGACTGTTGGTGTCCGAAAGAAAACTCCGCCATTCGCCCCGGCCATGAAAAATGTAAACGTGCGACTTCTTCGCGTAGCGGTCTTTGCCCGCGCCGAGGGATTTCGCGACAAACCAAAGGTTGTACTCGATCTCCCGAACCACCCGCTGTGCCTCAGTGGCTCGCCGGTAGTGGATGATGAAGTTTTCCGTCTCCGCGTGTTTCCATTTATCAGGCGCGATGTTGAACGCCTGCTTTCCAAGTGTATCGATCTCGCGGTCAACAAGCTGGTCGAACTTTTTCTCAACCAGCCGGACTTCACGCGGCGGCGGCGAGTCCTGCGTCCGGCCGGTCACCGGCATCGCCAAAATCGCGGAAACAGCCGCGCCGAGCATCAGGGAAAACAAGCTTTTCATGGGGGAGACGGCCTTCAAACCTGAATTCCGATGTTGGAGCGGATGAGCTTGTGCAAAATCTTGGTGCAGAAACGGTTGAGGAGAAGCGCAGCCGTATCTTCGATACGGTGAGTCTTCGACGATGCCGTTTATGCCCAAGAGGTTGCGCAAGATCGCCGCGAGCAACTTCGGAATTCAGGTTAAACCTTCAGGCGCAAATTATTAGCTTTTTTACCGGCGCGGCGCAATTGCCTATTCCTCATCGCCGTCGCCCAGGAGCGAGGCGTACTTCTTTTGAAAATCCCGCTCCAAGCCCGCTAAACCCAACCAGCGCGCACCGTACACCGTGCGCAACGCGCTCTCCAGCGGCTCCCCTCCGGCCATCAAGCGCAGGAACTTTGCAAACTGAGGCTTGGTCGTCTCTCCTTGCAAAAACCGGGTAAGCTGACGTGATTGCCGGTAGAAATCAATAACCCGGGATGCGGCAGGATACACCGTATATTGCGTCAACTCGGCGAGAGGCATCGGATTTGCCACCATCAGAGTTCGGGGCTTGGCGCGATAACCGCGCGCCCGGAAAAACGCCGCGTAAGCCCGGACGGAAACGTCCTCGGCGTACCCTTCCGAAAGCCAGAGAGGGAGGGCATTGCCCAAATGCCGGCGCACAAGAAGGTGCGCGACCTCATGCCCCAACGCATTGCCCTTAAACTTGAACTCGGGGAAGCGCGGCAGAAAAAGATCGTTCCCGATGGAAACGGCACCGGTCCACTCTTCCAGACTGGCCGATTGGATGAACTCCCGCCACCCCTCCGCTGTTTCAAAAATGTAAATATGGCTCTTTTGCTTACTGGGCGACTTGGCGGGATCGATCTCAAGCTCCGCCGTGATAACCCGGTAGTAAAACTCGGCCTCAACCGCAACGGGGCCTCCGATAAAGCCGTGGGCGAAATGCAGGACGAAGTGCTCCGTCTCATCGCGAATCCAACTCTCCGGGGCGATCGCCAACGCACGCCGGCCATGAGCGGAAAGGTTCGCATCTTCCCCGGAGACCGCTTGCGCCCCCCGCACCGTCGACAACCCCACTCCGCATAAAGCGATCAATAAAAAATGGCAAAACCTTCGCACCCGGATTGATTAACGGGCGTTGCTGACGTGGTCAAGCAATCCATCCGTCGGGCTCCCCGGCATCCGATAAGGAAAGCAGAGCGATGCCCCAACAACAGCCAGATCCCAGCCCGCCGACGCCCCGTGGAAAGTGGGGCTGGATCATTCTGCAGATTCTCTTTGCCGGGTTTTTATTCTGGGCATGGCAGACCATGATCTTCAACGCGAGCCTGAAGACGATCCCGTATAGCGAGTTCAAATCGCTGGTTGAGCGCAAGGCTGTTTCGGACGTGGCGATCAGCGAAACGGAAATCACCGGGCGGGCGACCGGGAAGCCGCCGTCCGCACCCCTGCGCCCCGGCGCGTCCCCTCCCCCCGTGGCGGAAAAAGCCCCGGAAACCTATTGGTTCCGCACAACCCGCCTTGAAGACCCCAAGCTGGTGGAGCAATTGCAGGCGGCGGGGATTACCTTCGCCGGGCAGCGCCCCGGTCTCATCGCGCAGATCCTTGGCTCATGGATAATTCCCCTCGGCCTCATGGTGCTCTTCTGGCTCTGGATCAGCCGGAGCATGGGCGGCGCGACCGGACAGGCGATCCTCGGCATCGGCAAGAGCAAGGCGCGCATCCTCGTGGACAAAAATACTGGGGTCTCCTTCGCCGACGTGGCCGGATGCGATGAGGCGAAGTTCGAACTGGAAGAGGTGGTCGATTTTCTCAAACACCCGGCCCGTTATCAGGCGTTGGGTGCGCGCATTCCCAAAGGCGCCTTGCTCGTCGGCCCCCCCGGCACCGGCAAGACCCTCCTCGGGCGCGCCGTGGCAGGCGAGGCGAAGGTGCCTTTCTTCTCGCTCAGCGGCAGCGAGTTTGTGGAAATGTTCGTCGGCGTCGGAGCGGCGCGCGTGCGCGATCTGTTCGTCCAGGCTAAATCGCAGGCCCCGTGCATCATTTTCATCGACGAACTCGACGCCATTGGACGACAACGCGGTGTTCAGGTCGGCGTAGGGGGGCACGACGAGCGCGAGCAGACGCTCAACCAGCTTCTGGTGGAACTCGACGGCTTCGACCCAAATGTCGGCATCATCGTGCTGGCCGCCACCAACCGCCCCGAAGTGCTCGACCGCGCGCTGTTGCGCCCAGGTCGGTTCGACCGCCAGATCATTGTCGACTCTCCCGACCTCGACGGGCGCGAGGCGATCCTCAAAGTTCACTCTCGCGGCAAACCGCTGGATGAAGAGGTCAACCTGAGGGAAATCGCCCGGGCCACGCCGGGATTCTCCGGGGCGGACCTCGCCAATGCCCTCAACGAAGCCGCCCTGCTCGCGGCGCGCAGGCTGGCCAAGGTCATCGAACAGCGGGACCTTGAAGACGCGCTGGAAAAAGTGATCGCGGGGCCGGAACGCAAAAGCCGCCGCCTCAACGACGACGAAAAACGGCGGGTCGCTTACCACGAGACCGGCCATGCCGTAGTGGCCGCGCACAGCAAAAACGCCGACCCGGTGCGCAAAATCAGCATCATCCCCCGCGGTCGGGCCGCGCTCGGGTACACGATGCAACTCCCCACGGAACAACAATTTCTGATGACGCGCGACGGCATTCTCGACCGCATTCGGGGGCTGCTGGGCGGGCGGGCCGCCGAGCAGATCATCTTCGACGAAGTCTCCACCGGGGCGGAAAACGATCTGGAACGCGCCACCGCGCTCGCCCGGCAGATGGTCTGCATCTACGGCATGAACGAGCAGATCGGCCTTGCGCGAACCGCGCATCCCGACCCCTCTCCCTTCATCTCCGCGCCCGACGGCAACTTTGTCCGCGATTGCAGCGAGGCCACCGCTCAGATCATCGACGAGCAGGTAAAGCTGACCCTGGAGACGAGCTACGCGGAAGCGCGCGCCCTGTTGACGGCGCATCGGGACCAGTTGGAACTGATCGCGGGCGAACTCCTCAAGCACGAAACGCTGGACGGCCCCGCGTTCTATAAACTGATCCACCAGCCCGCCCCGCCGGGAGCGGAAATCCCCGGGTAGGCCACGGGCTTCAAAGCCCGCGATTTGGTGAGAGGTTGTCTGAAGGACTGGCAAGGTAGACCGCTCTCGCCGAGAGCGCGGGATCGGTCTACGCATCGCGTTTGGCATTCATCCCCGCAAGGACGGGCTGCTGGTATTGGGATGCGGTCTTCATGAAGCCTCGGGAGCCGAACCCCGCGCTCGACGGCGCGAGCGGACTACCGGTGCTGCCGCACCCATTTTTTCTTTTCGCTGTGGAGAGGGGAGTGTCTCGCGCCAAGGACGCCAGGCCCGCCAAGATTGAAAGGCTCTGAAAACTTGGAGAGCTTGGCGTCCTTGGCGCGAACCCTCTCCAGATGCCAAAAAACGAATCCGGCATTGCAAATCGAGCTTTCCTTCTCCATCTTCCTCCCGCTAGACCCGGGATGAAAACTCTCCACTCGCTTCTCCTAATTTTTGCCTGTTCGCTTCCTTTTTGCCTGCCGGCGCATGCCCAGCAAAACCGGTTCGGCAACGCCGCCAACGCCTATGCCGTTGCCGATGTTTTCTCGGGGCGCGTCCTCGACGGTGCCAATGGCGACAAGAAACTCCAGATCGCCAGCCTGACCAAGGTTGCCACCGCGATGGTCGTCCTCGACTGGGCGGAAAGCGCCAACCGCGATCTCAGCACGCTGGCGGTGGTGCCCGACTCGGTGGTCTCCATCGGCGGCCACAACCCAGTCGGCTTTACCCCGGGAGACCGAGTGACCCTGCGCGACCTGCTCTACGCCTCCCTGCTCCAAAGCGACAACGTCGCCGCGCAGACCCTGGCCGACCACGTCGGACGCTCCCTGCTCACGCGCGCCACGGCGGAAATCAAACCGGTGGATCTCTTCGTGGCTCAGATGAACGCGCTCGCCCGCAAGCTCGGAATGGAGCGGACCCAGTTCCTGAACCCTCACGGCATCGACACCTCCGAAAAGCCGTACTCCACCGCCAATGATCTCGTAAAGCTCTCGAGCTACGCCATGAAGCGCTCCTCCTTCCGCTTCTATGTCTCCCAGAAGAGCCGCCAGATTACCCGCAACCTTCGCGAGGGAGGCACCGCGCAATACAACCTCGTCAACACCAACGCCCTGCTCGGGCAGGACGACATCGACGGCGTAAAGACCGGCAAAACCTCCCGCGCCGGGGATTGCCTCATCATCTCCGCCGGACGGGCTCCGATCTCCGTAAAACACGAAGACAACTCGCACACCATCACCCCCCGGCGCCTCGTCGTTGTCGTGCTGGGAGCCGGGGATCGTTTCGGCCTTGCTGAACGCCTTTTGAAGCGCGGTTGGAATCTCTACGACGGCGAAAATTCCAATCCTTCAGCCCAGGGCCAATGGCGATGAGAAGAATCGGTGTCCTTACCAGCGGCGGAGATTGTCCGGGGCTCAACGCCGTCCTCCGTGGCGTCGTTCAAGCCGCATCGCAGCTCGACTGGGAAGTAATCGGCTTCCGGGACGGCTTCGAGGGGTTACTCCCGCCCGGCAACTTTCTCACGCTCGATCGCCAGAGCACCGCCAGAATCATGACCCAGGGCGGTACCATCCTTGGCACCACCAATCGGGGGCATTTTGTCGCCAAGGCGGGAGCGGGCGACCGGATGGCCGTGCCGGCGGAGATTATCAGAAAGGCCCGCGCGACCCTCACTGAACTCAAGATCGACGGGCTGATCTGCATTGGCGGGGACGGCTCCCTGACCACCGCGCTTCAGCTTCACAAAGCGGGCATTCCCGTCATCGGCGTTCCAAAAACAATCGACAACGATCTCGGCGCGACCGCCGCCAGCTTCGGGTTCGACTCCGCGGTAGCCTGCGTGGCCGACGCCCTTGACCGGCTCCATACGACCGCCGAGAGCCACAAGCGAATCATGGTGACCGAAGTGATGGGGCGGCATGCAGGCTGGATCGCCCTCTACGGCGGCCTTGCCGGAGGCGGCGACATCATTCTGATTCCGGAGATCCCGTTCGATTTCGACCGCATCGCCGACGCCGTTCGGCAGCGGGACGTTGAAGGACGCCAAAGCACCCTCATCGTCGTCGCCGAAGGCGCGCGCCCGAGGGACGGCCGACAGCTCATGCACGTCACCGGCTCCGGGGAATACAAACTCGGCGGCATGGGCGAAGTCGTCGCGCGCGAAGTCGCCCGGCGCACCGGCAAGGAGACGCGCACCTGCGTCCTCGGGCATTTGCAGCGGGGCGGCGCACCCACCTCGCTCGACCGCATTCTCGCCACCTGCTTCGGAGTCAAAGCGGTGGAACTGATCCGGGAAGGTCGCTTTGGCACGATGGTCAGCTACCAGAACGACGAGGTGAGCGACGTCGAAATAGAGGAAGCCGTGCACCGGCTCCATCTCGTCCCCGCCACCGGCACGATGGTAAAAACCGCCCGGGCCGTCGGCATCTCTTTTGGCGATTAATTTTCATCATGGACCGTCTGCTCGAACTCCTTAAATCCAACGCCCGCGCTTCCATCGAAGATCTTGCAAAGGCGCTTAACCTCACTCCGCAGGAAGTCGCCGAACGCATCGAATCTCTGGAAGCGGAAGGCGCAATCCTCGGCTATCAGGCCGTCTTCGATCCGGAAAAAATCGGCTCCAACGGCTGCGTGGAGGCGGTCATCGAAGTGAAGATCACCCCGGAACGGGGCGGCGGCTTCGACCGGTTCGCGAGCCGCATCTCCAAGTTCCAGGAAGTGCAAGGCTGTTACCTGATGAGCGGCGGTTACGACCTCCTCATCATCGTGCAGGGGGAAACACTGCAATCGGTAGCCCGGTTCGTGGCCGAGAAATTGAGCACCATCAAAGGCGTTCTTTCCACGGCCACCCATTTCCGGTTGAAGGCCTACAAAGAGAACGGGCTTCTGCTACACCGCGAGCCAAAACCGCAGCGGTTGCCGGTTTCGCCGTAGGCCATCGTGCTTTTTCCTCCAAAATCGATGTCTGCCGGATAGAGGCTGATCCTTGTTGGGATGTGGGGTTAAGGAGTCTCGGGGGCCGATACCCGCGCTCGACGGCGCGAGCGGGCTACCTGGCGGTTCGGCAATGCGTTAATTTCGCCCAGATGATTCCACAACAACGCCAGGCCGCGTTCATTGAACGCTACTCGATCATTCCCGACCCGCAGGATCGGCTCGCCGCCATTGTCGCGCGCCGTCCCACGACCGGGCCCCTGCCGCCGGAGGAGCAAACGCCGGATCTCCTCGTCCCCGGCTGCCAGTCGCGCGTCTGGATCGCCGCGAGCGTGAGTCCCGATTCCGGACGTTGCCGCTTTCGGATGCACGCGGAATCCGCGCTCGTCCGGGGATTGATCGGCCTGCTTTGCGATCTCTACGATGACGCGCCTCCGGAGGAGATCGCCGCCGTGGAGCCGGAGATCTTCGAACGCCTTGGCATCGCACGAAACCTCACCCCCACCCGCCTCAACGGATTGGCGGCGGTCCGGGCATTTCTTCGCGAATTCGCCAAACGCCAGCTTCACACCGAATGATCCTTCTCGACGCGCATAACCACCTCCAGGACGACGCCCTTGCGCCGCGTCGCGAGGCCATCATGCGCGATCTTGAAGCCTCCGGAATCACCCGGGCCGTCGTCAATGGCACCACCGAGCGCGATTGGGAGGCCGTCGCCACCCTTGCCCGGCAGCACCCATGGGTGTTGCCTAGTTACGGACTCCACCCATGGCGCCTTGCTCACCGCACCCCGAAATGGAAAGAGCACCTTCTCGCTTACGCGGAGGCGGGAAACTGCGGCATCGGCGAGATCGGCCTCGACCGCTGGATGCCCAACCCTGATTTCGAAACCCAGAAGGAAGTTTTTCTCTGGCAACTCCGGCTGGCTGCCCAACTCAACCTTCCCGCCTCCATCCATTGCCTGAAAGCCTGGGGCGCTCTTTGGGACATCCTGCGGGAAGAACCGCTCCCCGAGCGGGGCTTTCTGCTTCATGCCTACAGCGGCCCCAGTGAAATGGTGGAAAACTTCGCGCGGCGCGGCGCGTATTTCTCCTTCTCCGGCTATTTTCTCAATCCCGGCAAAACCGCGCGGCTCGAACCTTTTCGCACCCTCTCCGCCGACCGTCTGCTCGTCGAGACGGACGCCCCCTCCATGCCGCTCCCGTCCGAACGCAACCGCTACCCGCTGCCGGACACCGCAGAGGGCCGCCCGGTCAATCACCCCGCGAACCTCGTCGCCGTGTACGAAGGACTGGCCGAACTGCGCGGGAGCACGCAGGAAGCGTTGTCAATCCAGGTCGCCAAAAACTTTGAGCGTCTTTTCGGCAGATTATAAAGGCTACGCCCCTTCCGAAATCCGCCGCACAATCTCCGCAGCCGCCGCAAACCCGAACGCCCCGGTCACAAACGACGCCGCGCCATATCCACTCGCGCAATCCATCCGGAGGTTATCGCCCGGCTCCGGGGTTTCACACACCGACCCGTCAGCACGCGGGAACACCTGCGGCTCGGCGGAATAAACGGCGGAGACTCCATAGTCGTTCCCCTCGCCTCCCGCCCAGCCGTGGGTGCGGCGGAGTTTCTTGCGGACCTGCCGCAAAAGCACATCGCCCCCCGTCCGGCCAAGATCGCCACAGCGGATCTGGGTCGGATCGCGCCGGCCTCCCGCGCCGCCCACCGTCAGGACCCGGCAACCCCGCTCGCACGCTTTGGCGATGATGAGCGCCTTGATCGACATCCGATCCACCGCGTCCACCACCCAGTCGTAGCCCGGTGCGAGCAGCCGCTCCGCGGTCCCCTCCAGAAAGAACTCCGGCACTGCCTCGACCTGGACCGCTGGGTTGATCCGGCGAACACGCTCTTCAAGCACCGTCACCTTGGGCCGCCCGATCTCGCCGTCAATCGCGGGCAACTGCCGGTTGGTGTTGGTGATGCAGACATCATCCATGTCGATGAGCGTCAACCGGCCCACCCCCGACCGCGCCAGCGCCTCGACTGTCCACGAGCCGACCCCGCCAACGCCGATCACCGCCACATGAGCCTGCGCCAGCCGCTCCAGGGCATCGCGCCCGTAAAGGCGACCCATGCCCCCAAACCGGCTGGTATGATCCGACGCGACCGTCATGACTGATTTGCGGGAACAACAGCGTGGGGCCGTCCCCGAAGGCTCAACGCCTCGTCGTAACACGCTTCCAGCTTTTTGATTGCCTCGGATTGCTCAAATTCCCTGCGAACCCCTTCCGAGGCCTGCCTGCCCATAATCTGCAAGTATTCGGAGGATTCGGTAATCTGCTCCAGTGCCGTGAAGAGCGCGGCGGAATCGCGCTCGTGCACCAGGAAGCCGCTCCGCTCGTGTTCCACCGCCTCGGGGATGCCGCCATGCAACGTAGCCACCACGGGAAGCCCCGTCGCCATCGCTTCCAGCATGGCATTGGGGACACCCTCCTGGTTGGCATCCTCGGTGATCTCACTGGGGTGCAGAAAAACGTGCGACTGCGCGTAAAGGGCGTTGAGGTCGGACGAGTTGAGGAATCCCCGGAAAGTCACGGCATCGCCAACCCCCAACTCCGCAGCCAGTCGCTCCAGTTCGCTCCGCATTGGCCCATCGCCCGCGATGGTGAACGTCGCCTTCGGATGTTTCCGCCGGAAAAGCGCGAACGCCTCCATAGAGGTTTTCAGCCCCTTCTTCGGAATCAGGCGGCATGTCTGCACAAAACGCCACTCGCCATCGGCGGGCATCAACCGGTGAGTGAAAGGAAACTCCTCCAGAGGGATCCCGGTACGGTTGAGCCGGATCTTTTCCGCAGGGCAACCGATCTCCTCCAGCCGCCGGGCCAGCGAGACCGAGCGGGCCAGCACCAGCGGCACGGTCTCAAACAACTGCCGCAACTGGGTTGCGTATTCCGGTTGATGAGGACGAAGCATCACGTCGGCTCCGTGGAACGAGACAATCGCCGGGCGATCCCAGTTCTGGATAAACGGCAGGAGATGCACCCCGGTGTGACCGAAATAGACGTGCATGAGATCCGCATGCCGCCGCTCGAGGATCTTGTGAATCACCCGGAGCTCGCCCCGGTAATAGAGCGGCGGAGCCTTTAATACATGCTTGTAGTAAAAACGCCGGACAAAATTTTTGGCCACGCGTGGCTGAAGTTCCAGCGCGTCGAAGGGATACTTCTCCGCACACTGGCGCTCCTTGGCGATGACGAATGTTTCATACCGTTGCAGGCAGGTCACCTGCCGGTAGATATGAAGCATCTCGGGCTTAAGAAACGTCGTACAGTAGCTGGCAACGATCGGTTTCGGCATGGCAAGGGAGGGTCTGGAGACTACAAATCCGTCCGGTCACTCTTCAACAGGCATTTCAGGAACGAGGGACGTTTCCGGCTCGCCCGTGAACAGGTGCCGGGAAAGAGCATCCTTCAAATCGTCGATCCCCTCGCCCAAATCGGCGGAAATGGGGATGATCTCCAGCTTCGGGAAACGCTGCCGGAAATGCTTCAGGTTTTCCTCCGAGCGCGGATCATCCATCTTATTGGCCGCCACGAACCACGGGCGCGCCGCCAGCACGGGGTCGTACAGGCTCAACTCCTTGCGGAGCCGTTCGAGATCCTCCACGGGGCTGCGCTCCTCGCCTCCCGACATATCGATCACAAACAGCAGTACCCGGCACCGCATGATATGGCGCAGGAACTCGTGCCCAAGCCCGACATTCGCGTGAGCCCCCTCGATCAACCCGGGAATATCCGCTACCGGCGCGCGCCGGTAGCCGTCGAAATCGACAATGCCGATGATCGGGTGCAGCGTCGTGAACGGGTATGCGGCCACCTTCGGATGCGCGGAGGAGATTTTCCCCAGCAACGTCGACTTGCCCGCGTTCGGGTAACCGACCAGGCCCGCATCCGCGATGCTGCGAAGCTCCAGCAGAAAGTATCCTTCCTCCCCCTCGCCCCCCGGCGTGAACTGCCGGGGCACGCGGTTGCGGGCGCTCTTGAAATGGATGTTCCCCTTGCCGCCGTCGCCCCCTTTGCAAAGGACAAACTCCGCGCCGTCCTGATTGAGGTCCGCCACCAGCTCAAGCTCCTGGGCTCCCTCCTCCTTGGCCTCGTCGACCACTTCCCCCGCCGCTTTTTCTCCGACCCCGGAGCCACTTTCCTCTGCTGCCTCTTCGCCCTCTTCCAACTCCCAATCCTGGGCCTTGGGGGCGAAAGGCGAGACCCCGGCGGGCAACCGGTAGACCAGCGTGCCGATGGGCACCTTCACGTGGAGATCCTTCGCCGCCTTGCCGTAGCACTGTTTGCCCCGGCCATTTTCACCGTTTTTGGCCCGAACGATCGGCTCGTAGAAAAATTGGGTCAACGTGTCGGTGTGGGGGTCCGCATGCAGGATGATGCTCCCGCCCCGGCCGCCGTCGCCGCCGTCAGGTCCTCCTTTGGGTACGAACTTCTCGCGCCGGAAGCTGACGCTCCCGTCACCGCCCTTCCCGGCCTTGGCAAAAATTTTGATTTGATCGACAAACATGGATTCCCTCTATTTCTACGCTCGAAACCCTTAAAACCGCATCTTCGGCAGGAACGAACTTCCCGCCATCCTATTTTTGGAGCTGCCTCGGCGGCAAGGCTTTCGACCGCTTTTATTTCGCAGAGATCGCCGATTTTCTCAACTCCGGGCATTTTCCCACGCAAAGATGAATTTCCCGCTTGCCAATTCGCGCCGGGGAAGGAAGATTCACGCCTCTCAAATCGGGCCGTAGCACAGCTTGGTAGTGCGCTTGAATGGGGTTCAAGAGGTCGCTGGTTCGAATCCAGTCGGCCCGATTTTTCCTAAGTCCTTCCGTCGAAGGCACTGCGGGGCCGCCACGAAGCCATCGCCCCTACCCGACGCCAGCCTTCCCCAAAATCTTGCCGACTGGCTCAAACTTTTGTTAAACACTCCCCAATATGGCCCGAAAGAAGGGAACAAACGCGGGTGTGAGGAGCTCTTTGTGGGTCTACACCAAAGTTTGGGGACTGAAGCGGGATTAAGTGGTTGATTTTGAGTTGGTTGAGTCCGTTTTGAATTTCAACCGCATTGAGCAATGACTCTGAGGCGGTAATTTTCGAAATTTTTGAAGCCGTAAGCGCGGC
>JBBCKI010000017.1:0-27113 GCA_037190965.1 Chthoniobacteraceae bacterium | reverse complement strand
GGTTACACCCCAGTCTCCACTGAGATACTCGCTCATCAGTTTTACTCGTTCGCTCATCGCATCGGTTTGTTTCCAGGGCATCCCCCAGTTTGTAACCCATGTGTCCGGAAGAAACTGTCACCCTTGTGGTCGGAACGGACCCTCTACTCCACCACCCCTCCGGGGTGGATATGATTTTCTTCGAGGTTCCGGTGGTTCCGCTACACTCCACCACCGGCTAATTTCCTTCAACCCTCCGGGTTGGAAATCTCACTTTGTTCCGAAAGCAACGAACAGAATGGTTAGCTTTCGAGGACCTTTTGCCAAAGCCATGATTCAACGTAGTAATACCAGTACCTAGGTCGCTCCCATCACCGTATCTCGACATGGAGGTCGGTCATTGCGGAGGTGTTGGAATCCGCCGCCGCAATGAGATGGCTTATGAAACCGCCATCCTGGCGATATCGAGAAGGCGGTCTTGAAGCAACCACCTCTCGATGAGCTTTGTCCCGAAATGCTGGGCAAGCTCGCGGCCGAGGTTGGGATGGCCTTCGATCGCATAGCCGATCCCTTTGCCATTCTCGATTAACAAATCGACAAGATGGCCCGCACAAATATTGGAGGATGGAAAAACTTCGAAATCGAAGCCGAGCGACCGCGCCACGGCAATGGCTCCTGCGTCGAGCTGTTCCATTTGTGAGCGCAACGGTTCCTGGAGGAGTTCGGGCGCCGTGCGGAACGCACCAGGGTTTCCGGAGTGACCGGTCCAGCTATGTGCATTGAGCACAAAAGCGGGTTGTCTCTGTTCAACCCATTCCCCGATCGCTAGTGTTTCTGGCGAAACCTTGTCGCGCCCTCCCCGAAAGTAATCGCCAAATTCGTGATGCCAGCTCCGGTCACGGCGGTCGGCGTAATTGTGTTCACGCCAGTCCTTGCAGTTATACTGGTGCCAGCCGTGGAAATTTCCATCGGGGTTGGCATTCAGAAGAAACTCGAAGTCAAACTCCTCCCGAAGCGCTCTGCCAACCGGGTTGTTTCCGAGGACGGCGGAGAGGATACCGCGAACGATCTCCTCTCCCGCGAATTCTGTGGCATGTTCTCCGGCGACGACAAAAACCATCGGCTTCATTCTCCCTGGCTCAGCCCGTTCGCCTGACACCCGTAACACAATCAGGGGGCGCTCTTCCATCGAAGCGCCGATCGAACGGATGGATGTGATGTCTGTGTGCTTTTCGGCCAGATGAAAAAGTTCGCGACTGGTATCGCCGTAGGATCGTGCTGGCTCGGTGCTAATATAGACCGTTTCCGCCGGATGTAGTTGAAGAGGGAAGCGAATGGCTTCAGGAGAGAATTTCACCTGTGAATTGTCCAAGGCCTGCCAATTTCCCTTTTCTCCGCGCTTTACCCAGATCCGCCCTTGAAAGCCTCTGAAATCGTCGTGGGAATGGCGATCAGGTCGGATGACGACACCCACCTCCCGGGGAAACTCAACGTCGCTGATCCGGAAACAGACATACCGGGGCGCCTTGCTGTAGGCGATCGACTCAACTTCAAAATGTCCCGGTTTGATCCAGTGAATTCGGCCGTTGCCGCAGGGGAAATCAGTTCTTGCTATCATGGTTGGAGAGGTGAGAAGTCGTGCCGGGGTTCGCAGTGGCAGTATCGAGAGCGGGCGCGCCGTTGCCGAAGTGCTTTAGCGCAAAAAATGACGAGATGGCGCGTTGGCCGATGGCGGCTGTTTCGCGGTAAGCCGGGTTCCCTTCGGGCGGGAGCTTTCGGGTGATGACGGCGGCCAGGGTGTCGTAGTCCCGCGCGACAAAATCGGAACAAGCGGCGGGTTGGAACCTCTTGGTTGCCACACCGGCGGCCTGCAACAGTCCGCCGCCGATCTCGGCAGCGGGGACACCCTGGGAAAGAAGGTAACCGATGATGCCTTGCTGCCCAAGGGCGGGCGAGTTAAGAGGATCGACGCCGTCCGCCTTTACCATTTCCCGCAAGGTTTGCAGGTAAACAGAATCGCCGGTGGCTTCATAAAAATCCTCGATGGTTCCCGCCCCTTCGCCGATGCGGCGAGTGTTATTTTCGAAGTAAAGGGAACCCAATGGATAGTCGGGATACTTTTGTCCCCAGGAACTGGTTGCGATCCAATCAGCAGAGGCCTTTTCCAGGAGGGTGCGCGCGGTGGTAAGCGCCGCGGGATCGAGCGTCTCCATATAGCGAAAGATCCATGCCCTCGCCCCGTAGGAAAGCGCCCCAGTCTGGACATTATCGCGTCGGCCAAAGTCGCGAATCTCTCCCAGCACCTCGCGGATCCGCGCATCGCCCGTTACCCAGCTCGCCAGATACAGGCCGCGTGCGGAGGTATACTGCATTTGCACGGAACCGCTCCAATGATCGCGATTCCTGCGATGCATCCCCCCCTCGGGGCCCTGCGCCGGCCTCCAGAAGGAACCGTGCCGGACGTCGACATCGGCGATATGTCTGGCGTAGTCGAGTGAGGCAAGGGCCAGCGCACGGTCTTCCAGGAAAAGCGCAGCCGTCAAAGTGCCACCGTGCGGCTCCCCCGATGCGTTTCTCCACCCGTAACGCCCCGACAAGGCCCAGCGTCCTGCGACAAGGCCGCGCACAGGATTGGTGCCGAGGGCAAAATTGGTGCGCCAATCACCAAAGTTTGCATACCCCTTCCAGCGCCACCGCTCGCGGGAGGCGAGGACAAAATGGAGATTAGCGCGCAGACCTTCGAAATAGTCACGATTGTCTGCCACGGTTCGTTGTGAGAACGGCCCGAGGGCGGCGCTCCGCTCCAAATCCGCCGCATTGGGGAGCCAGATCCAGTCCCGGCGCGCCTCTCGTAACGCCATTGTCCGATTTTGTTCAGCGTCGCGACCCAGGATCAGCGCAATCTCCGTGCTGCGAGAGAAGCCGGTTCCATCGGTATTCATATCGACGGCGCGCATCCCGAAGTCCGATTCGCTCTCGCTGCTGCGGCGCAAATCCAGAGCGGCTCCGGACTTCCCGCTCCAGGAGGCGATCTCCACCCCCTGGCGGGAAAGGAGGAGATGGTTCGGGCCGAGTTGGTTCAGATCCGGAATCGCCAGCGCCCACTTTTCGGTTTCGCTTTCGATCAGTACCACGCCACGCTCTGGAGCAGGAGCCGGACTTTCTGCGACGGCGTTCCCCGAAATGACGATCCGATTCGCGCCGTTGGCATCCGAAAAGACTCCTGCGGTTTCACGACGAAGATCGATCGGAGCATGCCCCTCAAGCTCCGCGCTCTTCAACGGCTTGCACCCCTCGATCTTCAAGGCAGCGGAGGTGATCGCGTATTTCCTGGCATCGCATCCGATGATCCAGCTCATCTGCATTCGCACGAGGGGAATGTCGTGGTAGCATCGGAGCCGGAGTTGCCATTCAACCTGGCTGCCAGGCGCGCCCTGTTCCTGACTGCCAGACCCCCGGATTCGATAGAGCGTGTAAACGGCGTTATCCTCTTCGACAACCCCTTCCCGCACTTCCATCGGAATGTCTATAGCCTCCGCCTCTGCCGTGAGTTCGTTCAACGGCGCAGCCCAGGAATATTGGGCCTTCTCGTCAAGGGAATCGGCATCGGATGGCTGGGGGCGTTTGATTTGGGTGATCGCTATGCATGACGCCGACGGCGCGAGCGAAAGGAGCGTCTCTCCTTTCTCGTCTTGAATCGTGATTTTGCTTTGGCCCCAGACCACCTTGCGGGGGGACGTAACCGTTTCCGGCGGCGGCACAAGGGCGAGCGGGAGTGCGTCGGCAGGTTGTTCACCGCGAACGCTCCCTTCCACGCTGAGCCATTTAACGCTCCCATCGGGCCAGTAGGCAATCGGCTTTAGGATTGCCAGCGATTCCGGGGATGGACGCGCCAAAGCGGGCTCCTTCAACTTCAACTCTCCTGCCGCCAGGGGCACAGCCTGGTAAAAGACGGTAGGGCAAGGTTTATCCGGAATGGCGTAGGGGCGCAAAGTGATCGGCGAAACGCCGGCGGCAAGCGAGGTCGAGGCGATCATCCCTAGAAGAATGGTAACGATTGGCGATCGGAAAGGAGGGCGATAGCTCATCATATCATCAAAAGGTCGGCTTATTTTTCGGTTCCCCAAAATGGGTGGACACGGGGGCTGGACTGACCAGTCGAAGGATTGGCCGCACCGATCAATTCATCTTCGGCCCGCTTCCGTGACACCGGTTCCAAATGGCCGTCGAGAAAGACGACGTGAATCGCATTTTGATGAAGAAACGGCGTCTTCCAGCCAGCCTCTTGCGGATCCTCCCGAATCGTGAGCCGGGAGGGATCTTGAAAGCTGCTGTAACGCGCCCCATATCCATCCGTCTGCATCGTTCCATCCATGAAAAATGCCTGTTGTGCAGGGTTCTTCACATTGGGAAGCCGCAGGGGCGTGCCCCGGTCGCGAACCTGCGTTTCCCAAGTCGTGTTTGAGTCGCCGCCCGTGGCATACTGATTGATGGAATAGGTGACCTGGAGTTCGCTGTCGGTGCGGAAGGGGCTGCTCTGGGCGGCAGGACAGGTTAGTGGGGACGCGGCGTCGCTCGCTGGTTGCGTCGTCGTTCTCAAGGGCATCCCCAGGTAAGGCAGAATACTTTTCTGAGCCAGAGTCGTGCTTTTCCAGTCCGCCCGGTCGGGCAAGGCGCCATTTCTATCGATCGAAGACAAGATAGCTGCGCTCGCCAGATTGCGCAGATGGCTCTGGCATTTCGAACTCATTGACTTTTGGTTTAGCCGGCTAAAGGTCGGCAGAAGCAGGCACAACAGCGTCGCCACCAGCAACGCCACAACCGTCAACTCCAGAACGCTGAACCCGAAATCCGATGTTGGAGCGGATGGAATTGCGCAAAATCTTGGAGCAGAAACGGTTGAGGAGAAGCGAAGTCGTATCTTTGATACGGCAAGCCTTCGACGAAGCCGTTTCTGCCCAAGAGGTTGCGCTAGGCCGCCGCGAGCCACTTCGGATTTCGGGTTGGATGCTGTCGTCGCCAACCGTCGTTGAAGGGGAGAACGCATGGAGCAGGGTCGGTTTATCCGCCTCGCTTTCTATCGGAAAAGCCGGCGAGCCTTTGACGCGCAACCGAGCAAGGTCGCGAGCGTGAAGAACGCCACGGTGGTTGGCTCTGGGATGGCAAACGTTCCCACACCCCCAATCAGATTGTCAACCTGGGCGCTGGCGCGGAACGATTCAATTCTCCAGTAGGTAAACTGCGTTGCGTTTAAGTCTGTAGTATACCCCATGTTGATATTGGAGAGGTCTTCGACCAGCCGGAAATCGGCCTCGCCGGCGGTGACATTGCGGACGAAAAGATGGCCGACGGAAAGCGTGATGTCGCTGGCGTTCAAGTCGATGACTAGTCGGACTTCATACCATGCATTGGCTGCAACGGCTTCCGAACTGTAGTACCAAGTGCCATTGGCAGTCATCAAGCCGAAGGGATTCGCGACGTTGTTGCTTGCGAGGGCGTCGACGACGCCAAACCCGCCCAGGTTGGCATTGGCGGAATTTCGCAGGACGACGCGGGCTCCGGAAGATGCGGAAGTGGTCCGGTTGATCGAGCCTTGAAAGTAGATCGTCTCGCTCGTCGTAAAGGCCGGCGTGATGGTTTGGGCAGAGCTGGTAATGACCCGCCGCGTCGTTCCGGAATCCACCTGGATGACGCGGCTGCCCAGGCTGGAGGTGGGCTGCCTGGGAGAAGTCCCGGTCACATTGGCAACCTCAGAGCCCGTCCAGCCGATCGTGCTCGCGGAAGCTCCCGAGGCAAGGTTTTCGAAGTCGATCGATGTGCGGGTTTGGCTCGGCGTAAATGTCAGAACCGTCGCGGCTGGTGCGCGGGTGGTTCCGGCCAACAGGGCAATGGAGACGAGGACAAGCAAAATAGGCTGTCCGAAGAAACGGGCTGCCGCCCGCATCGATATCTGGGTAAGGGAGGATGTTTTCATGGGAGTTGTGGGGGGAGTATCGGGGGGAGAGTATTGCAGGCGGCTACGCCGACACGGGATGCGTCGGTTGCAGCGGTGAGGAAGCAGGAGACTTCAAATAGGCACCACAGGAGCGCCGCACGATGAGGCGGCCAGGAAGAGCGGAGAGGCTCGACTCCAGCGCCGTTTCCTTGCGGATCAAGCTGAGCAGCAGATCAACGGCATGGTGCGCAATCTCCTCGGCTGGATGCGCCACCGTCGTTAGCGGAAGCAGCCCGACCTGGGCCACCGGCTCATTTTCGAACCCGGTGATTGAGAGATCGGAAGGGACGCGAATATCTGCTTCGGCACAGACCGAGAGGGCGCCGAGTGCCCAGTTATCATTACTGCAAAGCACAGCGTCGGGAAGCGTACCTTGCTTCAAAAGCTCGCTCATGCCTTGTTGTCCAGGCTGATAGAGAGTCGGCTCCTGCACCTGGATGGCATGGGGTACGATGTGAATCGTGCCATCAGCGCCGGTACGCTCTTTCAATGCTCTCTTGAACCCGGCCGTCGCCTTATTGGAGTGCCAGGAGATCGTTCGTCTTTTATCCGAGGAGTCCTTCCCAAGAAGAAGCGTCAACCGGCGGTGGCCCAAGCCAAGGAGATGGGAGGTCAGCTCATAGAATCCCTTCTCTTTATCTGACATGACGCGGGGAATCCCTTTAAGATGGTCACCCCCCATGCTCACCACGGGAATTCCCGCTTTGAGGAGAATATCGAGGTGCTTTTGGGTAAAGAAGAGATGGGGATGCATCAGCAACACCCCTTCGGCGCGCATATCTAGCATCTTCTCGCAAGCCGCGCCGCCTCGATCCGCGAACCAAAAAACATCGTGCACCACCGGCTCAAACCGTGCTTCGGCGACGGCTTGAACGGTGTACATCAACTTCTGGATCGGCATCTGCTGAAGCCCACCGAAATTGATCACGCCAATGATCCCGGAATTTCCTCTCCGCATGACTTGCGCGTAGCGGTTGGGCCGGTAGCCCATCCGCTCGGCGGTTTCAAGGATCTTGGCGGCAACTTCCTTGGAGATTCGCGCACCGGGAGAATTGGAAAGTACAGCGGCGACGGTGGAGCGTGAAATCTGAAGCTCAGCGGCAATTTGAGTCTGGGTGATTCCGGGCATAGGGGTGGAAAACACGTGTCATCATGTGATGTCACGTGTCTTCTGTCAAACAAAAATCTTAGCCCAAAGACCGGGATGGGTATCGATTGCCGACGAAGTCTGCTGCCGTTGACTCCCGCAGTCTCCGCCGCTACGGTTTCCCCTTTGGATACTCGTCCCCATGCATATCTCGTCGTCGGAGCCGGTTTTTCGGGCGCTGTGCTCGCCCGTGAACTGGTCGAACGCCTCGATTGCGGGGTGGTGGTCCTTGACGAGCGGCCCCACATTGCCGGGAACTGCCACACTCAGCGCGACGCCATCAGCGGCGTGATGCTCCACTGCTACGGCCCGCATATCTTCCACACCAACCGGGAGGAAGTCTGGAACTACGTCAACCGCTTCGACCGCTTTCAGCCGTTCATCAACCGGATCAAGGCGGTCACCGACCGGGGCGTCTTTTCCCTGCCGATCAATCTCCACACGATCAACCAGTTCTTCGGCAAGCAGTTCACCCCGGAGCAGGCCCGGGCTTTTCTGGAATCGCTCGGGGACAAGTCGATCGGCGAGCCGCAGAACTTCGAGGAGCAGGCGCTCAAATTCCTCGGGCGCGAGCTTTACGAGGCTTTCTTCCATGGCTACACCGTCAAGCAATGGGGGTGCGACCCGAAGGAGCTTCCCGCCTCTATCCTCAAACGGCTGCCCGTTCGCTTCAACTACGACGACAACTACTACAACCACCGTTACCAGGGGATTCCGGAGAATGGCTACTCGGCGGTCATCAGCAAGATTCTGGAGCACCCGCGCATCGAAGTCCGGCTTTGCACCCGCTTCGAACGCGGGATGGAAAGGGACTACCGCCACACGTTTTACACCGGCCCGCTCGACGCCTACTTCGGATTTTGCGAAGGGCGGCTCGGCTACCGGACGGTGACGTTCGAACGGGTCGACGCCGAGGGCGATTATCAGGGGGCCGCGCTGCTCAACTATCCCGGGCTCGATCACCCCTACACCCGCGTCACCGAGCACAAACACTTCGCCCCGTGGGAGACCCACGCCCGCACCGTGGCCTTCCGGGAGTTCAGCAAGGAGACCGGCCCCGCCGATGTTCCTTACTACCCGAAACGCCTCGCGGCGGACAAAATCCTGCTGGCCCGCTACCGGCAACTGGCGCAGGCCCAGGGCAAAGTCTCCTTTCTCGGGCGGCTGGCCACCTACCGATACCTCGACATGGAGGTCGTCATTGCGGAGGCGTTGGAATTAGCCGCCACCTTCGCCACCGCCACGCTGGCCGGAGAGTCGCCCCCCGTTTTTCCGAATCAGGAGCCGTAAATTGCTTAGAAAATGGTGCGGCAGCACCGGTAGACCGCTCGCGCCGCCGAGCGCGGCACAAGACGAGGAGGCGCGTTTGATCCCCATCCCTGCAGGACGGGCCCTACCTGCCGGGATGTAACCCCAGGGAGATGCAGAAGCCGATACCCGCGCTCGCGGCGCGAGCGGACTACCTCATTTTGAAGTGTCCGCCACCGGGAAATTGAGCTAGATTGCCGGGAATGGCGGAATTGAACCTGAACTCCACGGAAAATAACGCGGAGCTCCTGACGACCAATCGCAAGGCGCTCACCATCAACCTCGACGTGGCGAAATACGGTACCTTTGCCGAAATCGGCGCGGGGCAGGAGGTGGTTCGCAACTTTTTTCAGGCAGGCGCGGCTGCCGGGACGGTGGCCAAGAGCATCTCGGCCTACGACATGAAGTTCTCCGACGAGATCTACGGGAAGTCGACCCGCTACGTCTCGCGGGACCGCCTGGAGCAGATGCTCGACAAGGAGTACGAGCTTTTGCTGGAGCGGCTGGCCGAAATTCGCGGCGGGCACAGCACCTTTTTCGCCTACGCCAATACCGTGGCAGCCAAGAGCTATCGCGGCAATTCGGAATGCCACGGCTGGATGGGCATCCGATTTCAAAGCGCCCCCGGTTCGGAGCCCAACGAGATCAGCATCCACGTTCGGATGCTCGACAAGGAGAACGTCCTCCAGCAGCAGGCGCTCGGCATTATCGGCGTCAACCTCATCTACGGCGCGTTTTTTTATACCGACGATGCCCCCAAGATTATCGAGTCGCTGCTCGATCAATTGACGCGGAGCCGAATCGAAGTCGACATGGTGCATTTCAAGGGGCCGTGTTTTACGGATGTCGATAACCGGCTCATGAGCTTGAAGCTGGTGGAACTCGGGCTCACCAACGCGGTGATGTTCGGCACCAAGGGCGAGGTGTTGCAGCCTTCCGAAGTGCTTCACAAAAAGGCGCTGCTGGTGGAGCGCGGCTCATTCCGCCCGGTAACGCTCGTCAACGTGGACATGCTCAAATGTTCCTGCGCCCAGTTCCTTCAGGAACCGGAGCTCAAGGACAAGGAGCTCGTCGTGCTCATGGAGATCACGATGAAGAACCTCCTTGCGACGGGCCAGATCGACCCGGAGGATTTCCTCGCGCGCGTGGATACGCTCGCCGCCATCGGCAACAACGTTCTCGTCTCCAACTACAGCGAATACTACCGGCTGACCTCGTATTTCCGCCGCTACACCAAGGAGATGATCGGGCTGGTGATGGGGATCAACCACATCCTCGAACTCTTCAAGGAGAAGTATTACGAAGACTTGGAGGGTGGGATTCTCGAATCGTTCGGGCGGCTTTTCCGCAACTCGGTAAAGCTCTACATCTACCCGATGCGGCAGGATGTTTACGCCCGGTATCTCGCGGGAGAGATGGATTCCGCCGACACCTGCCCGCTTCCTCCTTCGCGGCATCCTTTCGCCTCCAACGTGATGATTACGGCGAAAAACTTGCAGGTCTCCCCGCGCCTCCAGAATCTTTACCAACATTTGCTGGAAAATCATTACATCGAGTGCGCCGTCGGTTATGACGAGTCGATCGCGGACTGCTTCTCCCGCGACGGACTGCGCAAGATCCGCGATAACGACGAATCCTGGGAGCCGATGGTGCCAGCCGAGGTCGCCGCGATCATCAAGAAGCGGAAATTATTCGGGTACGGCTCGGCTGAATTCCCGGCGGAGCCCTCCGAGTTGGACCGGGAAGCGGAGACGGCCAATCTCGACGCGATTTGACGCATCGATTTTCTCGCGCCAAGCCCGCTAAGATCGCCAAGTAAAGAGTTATCAAGGGCCGCTTTTCGAAAACTTGGCGGGCTTGGCGCGCTTGGCGCGAAATCTTTCGAACGTTTAGGTACGGACCCTAGGGTTCCCGCTTGCTCCGGGCCCCAAAAATCCGATATTACACTAAGGTTTACAAGATACAGAGATTTTACGACTTTACGTTATGAGTGATTCCGCCGTCCTAGCCGCCACCCAACTCGACCAGCTCAAGCAATTCACCACCGTTGTTGCCGACACGGGGGATTTCGAGTCGATCCGCGCCTTTCACCCGCAGGACGCCACGACCAACCCGAGCCTCATTTTCGCGGCCACCCAAAAACCGGAGTACCGGTATCTGCTCGACCAGGTGATCGCCAGCCGCAAGAACAGCGGCCTGACCGGCGCGGCGCAGGTCGAAGACGTCATCGACCACGTTCTGGTAGCGTTCGGACAGGAAATCCTCAAGATCGTGCCCGGCCGCGTCTCCACCGAGACGGATGCCCGTCTCTCCTTCGACACCGAAGGGACCATTGCAAAGGCGCGCCACCTGATCGCCCTTTACGAAGCCGCCGGGGTTTCCCGCGACCGCGTGCTCATCAAGATCGCCTCCACGTGGGAAGGCATCCGTGCCGCCGAGGTGCTGGAAAAGGAAGGGATCCGCTGCAACCTCACGCTCCTTTTCTCGCTGGCTCAGGCGATTGCCTGCGCGGAAGCCAAAGTCCAGTTGATCTCCCCCTTCGTGGGCCGCATCTATGACTGGTACAAGGCCGCCGAAAAGCGTGACTACGTTGGCGCGGAAGATCCCGGCGTCCAGTCGGTGACGACCATCTACAATTACTACAAGAAGTTTGGCTACAAGACGGAAGTCATGGGCGCGAGCTTCCGCAACGTCGGCCAGATCATCGAACTGGCCGGGTGCGACCTCCTGACGATCAGCCCCGACCTGCTCGCCAAGCTGGCGGAATCGGGTGAGCCGATCACGCGCAAGCTTGATCCCGCCGTTGCCGCGACGCTCGACATCGAGAAGGTCGCGCTCGACGAAAAGACCTTCCGCTATCTCTTCAACGAAGACGCGATGGCGACGGAGAAAACCGCCGAAGGCATCCGCAAGTTCGCCGCGGACATCGTCAAGCTGGAGAAATTCATCGCAGGCCTGCTCTAAAGCGAAGAGAGAGTGCGGCAACCTTTGTTTTCTATTTGAGATCATCAGCCGCCGGGGACAGACTCCGGCGGCTTTCTTTTTATCTATGGCGAAATCAGCGCTTATCACCGGGATCACGGGTCAGGACGGGTCATACCTTACCGAGCAACTTCTGGAAAAAGGATACACCGTCCACGGTATGATCCGCCGGGCGAGCTCGTTCAACACGGACCGCATCGACCATCTCTTCAATGACTCCTCCATCTACGGGGAACGGCTGTTCCTGCATTACGGAGATTTGACCGACTCCAGCAATCTCAACCGAATGCTGGAGAAGGTCGCCCCGGATGAAATCTACAACCTCGGCGCGCAGAGCCACGTAAAGGTCTCCTTTGAAGTGCCCGAGTACACCGCCGATGTGGACGGGATGGGGACGCTCCGCTTTCTGGACGCCATCAAGGAAGTCGGGCTGAAGGAAAAGACCCGCTTCTATCAGGCTTCCACCAGCGAGCTTTACGGTCTGGTGCAGGAAGTCCCGCAAACGGAGAAGACCCCCTTCTACCCGCGTTCGCCCTATGCGGTTGCCAAGCTTTACGCCTACTGGATCGTGGTAAACTACCGCGAAGCCTACGGGCTCCATGCGTCCAACGGCATTCTCTTCAACCACGAATCTCCCCGGCGCGGCGAAACGTTCGTAACCCGCAAGATCACCCGCGCCGCTGGACGCATCAAGCTCGGGCTCCAGAAGGACCTCGTCATGGGCAACATCGACGCCAAGCGGGATTGGGGCTACGCCCCCGACTACACCGAGGCGATGTGGCGCATTCTCCAGCAGGACACGCCCGATGATTACGTCTGCGCCACCAACGAGACCAACACGGTCCGGGATTTTATCGCGCACACCTTTGCGCGGCTCGACATGGAGCTCGTCTTTGAAGGCGAAGGAGTCAACGAAGTAGGCCGCGAAAAATCAACCGGGCGCGTTTTGGTCCGCATCGCTCCGGCCTACTTCCGCCCCACCGAGGTGGAGTTGCTTATCGGCGACTACGCCAAGGCCAAAAAGCAGCTCGGCTGGGAACCGACGGTCCGGTTTGAGCAACTGGTGCAGATCATGACCGATGCCGATCTCTGCCTCGCTCAGAAAGAAGCCAAGGGATAACCGGGATTATCACGATGAACGAAAAATCCTCAAATCAGATGGCTCCCGATGCCCGCATTTTCGTGGCCGGGCATCGCGGAATGGTCGGCTCTGCCTGTGTCCGGGCGCTTCGCGCTCAAGGGTACGAAAATCTCATCCTCCGCACCCGGCGGGAAGTCGATTTGCAGGATGCCGCCGCCGTGCGCAGGCTTTACGAGGAGACACGCCCGGAATACGTCATCGTCGCCGCCGCGCGGGTGGGGGGGATTCTCGCCAACCAGTCGCAGCCGGTGGAATTCCTCCGGCAGAACCTTCAGATTCAGGACAACCTTATCGGCGGCGCGTATGACGCGGGCGTCGAGAAGCTCCTCTTCCTCGGGAGCTCCTGCATCTATCCCAAAATGGCCCCCCAGCCGATTCCCGAAAGCGCCCTGCTTACCGGCCCGCTGGAACCGACCAACGACGCCTACGCCATCGCCAAGATCGCGGGCATCAAGCTCTGCCAGGCATACAGCCAGGAGTACGGAAAACGTTTCATCAGCGCGATGCCAACGAACCTTTACGGGCCGGAGGATAACTTCGACCTGCAAAGCTCGCACGTTCTCCCGGCGATGATCCGGAAGTTCCACGACGCCAAAGAGCGCGGCGAAGGCACGGTCACGCTCTGGGGCACAGGTTCGCCGCGCCGTGAGTTCCTCCACTCGGACGACCTCGCCGACGCCTGCGTCTACCTCCTCAACCGCTACGACGATCCCGAGATCGTCAACGTCGGCTGCGGAGAGGACATCGCCATCCGGGAGCTTGCGGAATTGATTCGCGGCATCGTCGGGTTCGAGGGTGAATTGGTCTGGGACTCCTCCAAGCCCGACGGCACGCCCCGCAAACTGATGGATGTCACAAAACTGACCGGCCTCGGCTGGAAAGCGCGCACCCCCCTCGACGAAGGGATCCGCAGTGTCTACCAGTGGTGGCTCGACGCTCGGTGCAAGGGGTTGGCGTAGTCAGGTTTAGATTTCCTCGTTACCAATCTCCAGATTGGTAACGCCATTGTCCCCGAATCTCTGATTCGAAAGCCTTGTCATCTCGTGCGGCGTGCCAGAACAGACAAGGTTGCGAAACTGGAGTTTCGAAGACACAGGCATTCCCAAACAGGAGTTTGGGAACGAGAGAGACTTTTCTGACTCAGGACACTAGTAAACCATGAAAATCGCCCTGCTCACCCTGGACGATCGCGAGAGGCCGAAACGGCGCGATATGTCCCTGCCGCATTTTGATCCGGCTCCGGAGGCGCTGCTTCAAGGGTTCGAATCGGCAGAGGGGGTGGAGATTCACGTGGTTTCCTGCCTGCGGCAGCCGTTCGAGACTCCGGAAAAAATCGGGAGAAATATTTGGGTTCACGGCCTGGTGGTTCCAAAAATCGGTTGGATGAGAACGGCCTATATCGGAACCATCCACGCCGTAAGGAAGAAGCTGCGGGAAATCGGCCCGGATATTGTCCATGGGCAGGGTGCCGAGAAGGATTGCGCCATGAATGCCGTCTTTTCGGGCTATCCAAACGTTCTCACGATTCATGGGAACATGGCCAAAATCGCGGAATTGGAAAACTCGCCCCCTTTGAGCTTTTACTGGATCGCGGGGCGTCTGGAAACATTCGCGATTCGCCGGACGGCGGGCGTGCTTTGCAACTCCGGTTACACAGAATCGCTGGTGCGGCCCAGGGCAAAAAAAACATGGAGGGTACCCAACCCGTTGCGGATGCCCTTTTTTGACACGCCCCTGACAGAACGCCCGAAGGGCTCGGCCATTCCCACCATTGTCTGTGTCGGCACCATCACCCCGTTGAAGAGGCAGTTGGAAGTCCTCAAAATCGCGGAGGAGATTCACAAGGAGGGCTATCAGGTCCGCTTTGCCTTTGTCGGCCCGGATGCCAAACTGGAGTATGGAAAAGCCTTCTTCGCGAAGCTCCGGGAGGCTGAGGAGAAGGGTTACGCAACGTATCTCGGAACGAAATCATGCGAGGAGCTGATCGCGCTATTCGACAGCGTCGACGCAATGATCCATTTCTCCGCGGAAGAATCGTTCGGCCTCGTGGTGGCAGAAGCCCTGGCCCGCAACCTCAAGTTTTTCGGCGCAGCCGTCGGCGGCGTCGTGGATATCGCGACGGGTGTGGAAATGGCCGAACTGCATCCCGCGGAGGAGACTACCCCGATAAAAAAAGGCATCATCGAATGGCTGAAAAAAGGAGCGCCGAAACCGACGGAGGCTGCGGCGGAAATCAAACGCCGTTACCATCCCAAGGTGATTACCGAAAGGCACCTGGAGATTTATCGGGAAGTCCTGGGGCAGCGGTGAGCGGCGGCCTGGCTTCTTCGCCTGCCACCGCCAACATGGCCTTGAGAAGGTGATCCACCCGGGTTCTCGGCACCCAATATTCGCTGATCTGCCGGGGGCAATATTCTCCCCGCTCCCACTTCCGCAATGCCCGGTCGAGCGCGGCGACAAACGCCTCCGTTGTGTCGGCATCCGCAAGATCCGCATGCCCGACATCGGCAGCCCATCGCGAGCCGGGCAGGTAAGGGGAATCCAGAGAGACGGTCGTGGCCCCGCAACTCAACCCCTCGAAGAGTGCCTGCGGTCCGCCTTCGCTGGCGGAAGGGAAAAACGTCACCTGGGATCGCAAAAGAACCTCGGCCACCTTTTCGCCCGGCTGGAATCCATGAACGGTAATGTTCTCCTGAAGCGATGGCTCCAGAGACTGGAACCACGGGTCGAAGGCGTCGATTTTGGTCCCAAAAATATCGATCTTCAGGTCGGGATGACTGCGGGCAATGGCTTCGCAAACCGCCATCAGCACATAGGGGCGCTTGATCCTCAGATCATCCCATCGGCCGATGGCGATGATCCGTTTTTCTTTTTTGACGGAGCCGTCCCATTCGCAATTTCCCGGGATGGGATATCCCATCAGCCGGACATCGACCCCGTGGTTCCGGCCTCCGAACAAACGACAGAGCCGGAGATTGCCTTCCACCGAAGTCGGCGTCTGGCAGGAGAGGAGGGTCAGATAGCGAAGGTGCCGGTATTTGAGATAACTATGCTTGAGAATCAGGAAAGCGCTCTCCCAGGCGGCCTGAAACAAGACGGAAAACCCCTTCCTGAAGAGCCCATGCGGCAAGTCGTGCTCCGTCCGCCAAAACGCCTGCAGCCTTGTGCGCCGGTGGTAGAGCGGAAAATGGGTGCAGTTCCCATCGATATGCAAAATCACCCGGGCTCCACTTTCGGCGATGGCCCGGACAATCGGCGTATCGCGATGGCACCCCCAGGCCACCATGATCACGCCATCGAGATTGAGACGCCGCCACCATTCCGGCGATTCCAACTCCGCCAAAGAGCCGCGAAGGACGTCGGACGGCTCGTGATCGAAAGCGGGGCCGGGCAGCACCACGCGGCTCTCGTGCCCCATCTTCTGGAGTTCACGGCAGAGCAGCCCCGAGTCGCGCCAAAAGAAAGCCGCGTTGGCTTCGAAGCGGAGGGGGGCGCATGTGTACCATCTGGCCATGGGCAACCATGTCCACAGCCACTGGTGAATGCAACCCGGTTGTTGGAGCGCGGTCGCTCCTTGAATCACTTCCCTCGGAGCCCGCACATCGGCATGCCGTCCTTGCTGGCGGTGGTCGTTGATACGGCTACGCTGATCGAACAACCGAACACCCCTGGTCGACATCCTCCGTCGCGGATGCTAGCATTGCTTTCAGAAAGAGATCCACCCGCGTCTTAGGCAACCAAAATTCGCTGATCTGCCGGGGGCAATATTCTCCCCGCTCCCACTTCTGCAACGCGCGGTCCAGTGCGTCGACGAACGAATCAGTCGTGTCAGAATCCGCCAAATCCGCATGCCCGGCATCGGCAGCCCAGCGTGCGCCGGGCAATTGAGGCGAATCGAGCGAAACCGTTGTCACGCCACACGCCAGACCTTCAAACATCGCTTGAGGACCTCCTTCACCGGAAGAAGGGAAAAATGAAATCTGGGATCGCATCAAAACTTCAGCGACTCTGGCTCCGGGCTGAACTCCATGAATGGTGATATTTCTCTGGAGCGCAATGTCCAAAGAATTGAACCAAGGCTTGAAAGCTTCGTTCTCCGTTCCGAAGATATCGATTTTCAAATCCGGATGTTTTCGGGCAATGCCTTGCAGGACCGCCATCAAGACGAATGGCCGCTTCTGGCGCAAATCGTTCCAACGGCCGATGGCAATAATCCGCTTCTCCTTCTTGAACTTCTCATCCCACTCGCAAGAACTAGCGATGGGGTATCCGAAAAGGCGGACTTTGACGCCATGATCTTTTCCACCAAATAATTCACAAATCCTGAGATTTCCCTGAACAGAAGTGGGAGTTTGGCACGAAAGAAGGTTCGTGTATCGCAAGTGCCGATATTTCCCGAAGCTATTCTTTAAGACAGTATAGCCGACGTCCTTGGCAACTTGATGAAGGAATTTGAAATATTTCCGAACGATCCCATAGGGCATGTCATGCTGATAACGCCATATAGTCTTAAGTGTATCACGCCGATGATAGAATGGAAAATGAACGTTACTCCCATCAATATGCAGGATGAGACGGGTGCCACTTTCAGCAATTGCCCGGACAATGGGGGTATCGCGACCCATCCCCCAAGCCACCATTATCACTCCATCAAGACCGAGACTCCTCCACCATTCAGAGGATTCCAGATCTCGCAAATCCCCCCGAATCACATCCGAAGGATCATTTGTGGGCGCGGGCGCGGCCAAAATGACTTTACTTTCGTAGCCCAAAGTTTGCAGCCCTCTGCAAAGCAATCCCGAATCTCTCCAAAAAAAAGATTCGTTCGCCTCAAAAGCACGCGGGGCGAATGTATACCATTTGATCATCCTCATTCAATAGTACCCATAGGAGCCGCCGCTCAAGCATTTGAATGCAATTTTTCCAATCCTGCCGCCCCGCTCCCGGACTGAATCACCAAGGGGCGGTTCACGAGTTGGCCGCCGCGTCGATGATCGTTTTTTATAGATCGCGCCGGGCGGCGAATCATGGAATGGTTGCGAATGAATTTGCTTTCGCCCACGCCCGACGTGGGAACCGCCGCGTCGATGAACCGCAAGATTCTCATCCTGCTGGCCGCTTTGACGGCGTTTGGGCCGCTCTCCATCGACATGTATCTGCCCGCGTTTCCGCAGATCACCTCGGACCTCGGCGCGGGTGCGGTGGCGACCGTTGAGACAACGCTTGCGGCGTTTCTCTTGAGCATGGGGATCTGCCAAATCCTTTACGGGCCGCTCTCCGATCGCTTCGGACGGCGGCGGCCGCTGATGATCGGGTGCGCCATCTTCATTTTCGGCGCGCTGGGTTGCGCCTCGGCGCGTTCCATGGAGTGGCTGGCCGGAGCCCGCCTGTTGCAGGGGTTGGGCGGTGCGGCGGGAGTCGTCATCGCCCGGGCGGCGGTGCGCGATCTGCTGGGCGAACAGCAATCCGCACGCGCCTTCTCGCAACTGATGCTGGTGATGGGAGTCGCGCCGATTCTCGCGCCGTGGATGGGAGGGCAGTTGCTCGCTTTCGGGAGCTGGCGGGGAATTTTCCTGCTGCTCTCCCTCTTCGGCCTTGCCTGCCTGCTGGCAGCCGCATGGATCTTTCCCGAAACTTTGCCGATGGAACGCCGGGTGAACGGCGGGACGGGCATTGTGCTTCACAACTTCCGGCGATTGCTTTCGGATCGATCTTTCCTCGGCTACGTTCTGGCCGCAGGTTTCAATTCCGGGACCATGTTTGCCTACATTGCCGGATCGCCGCTGGTCTTCATCAAGATTTACGGCGTGTCGGTACAGCACTACGGCTTTTTGTTCGGCGCCAACGCCTTGGGGCTAATCGCGGCGTCGCAGGTCAATCGGCTTCTGCTCCGCCGTTATTCTCCGGAAAAAATCCTCGCCGCGGCCCTGTCCGGCAATGCGTTGACCGCCTGCGGCCTTGCCATTTGCGGCCTCACGGGGTGGGGCGGCCTCCCTGCCATGGCCGCTTTGCTCTTTTGCTGCCTCTCCAGCATCGGACTGGCCTACCCGAACCTCGCGGCGGCGGCACTGGCCCGCTACGGCGCTTTTGCCGGGAGCGCATCTTCGCTGCTCGGCGCGTCCCAATTTCTGGTCGGCGGCGTGGCGGGAGCAACGGTCGGGCTGCTCAAAAACGGAACGGCGGCTCCCATGACCGCCGTGATGGCCACCTGCGGAGTGGGAGGGATCACCGTGCTTCGGTTATTGACCCGAAAACTGATGTTGGAACGAGCGGAATTGTGCAAGAGCCTGGAGTAGGGCAGGTAGCCCGCTCTCGCCGAGAGCGCGGGATCGGTGGAGAGTGGCGTTTGGCGCCATCCCCGCAGGACGGGCTACTGGTATTGGGATGCGGCCCTCATGAAGCTACGGGCGCCGTACCCGCGCTCGACGGCGCGAGCGGGCTACGGGTGCTACCGCACCATTCTTCTTGCCTCTACTTCAGCCTTTCCAGCTTGATAATCCGGCCGCCCACGCGCCATTCCACCACAAACAGATTTCCTGCGGCGTCGGCTCCCGCGCCATGCGGGCTGCTGAACTTTCCGGCTTCCACCGGCGACAGATTCGGCCAGCCTTCCGACGTGGTGATCTCCTCGTTGCTGCCCAACGAATCGATTAACCGATCGCTGGCGTCGAGAATCGTCAGGCGTCCCAAGAGTTCGGGGACGATCAACCGGTCGCCTGAGATCACAAACCCATCGGGGCTGGTCAGGAACTCGGCGCCAAACGCCCTCAGGAAGCATCCGTTGGCATCGTAAACCTGCACCCGGCGATTCCCCCGGTCGGCCACGTAAAGTTCCGGCGAGCTCTTGCGGGTATCGAAGGCGATCCCGTGCGGGCACTGGAAACGACCCGCGCCTTCCGAACCATCGATCGTTCCCAGATACTGCCCCGCCGCATTGAACCGATGCACAAGGCTGGATCCGTAACCGTCGGCCACCCAAATATCGCCATTGCCGCCGTGACGAACCTCATTCACGGCCACCCAGGTGGGCACATATTTTCCCTCGCTGTAAGCCGGGTGCTCGGGTTGGGCGATCGATTGGACGACCTCGCCGGCCAGCGTCGTTTTTTCGACCCTCTTCGTTGACTGATCGGCCAGCCACAAATATTCAACACCGTCTTCCTCGACCAACGTCAACCCATGAGCCCCGGGATAATCTCCCCAGCTCTGGAGCAATTCCCCTTGCGGGCTGTAGATAAGAATGCCCGGCGTTGCCTGATGAAAGACGATTACCGAACCGTCCCGGGAAACGACCACCCCGTGGGTGCGTCCGTTGGCCTTCCCCGCCTCGGGAATGACCGCCCAGTTTTCATGCCACCGATAATCGCCTGCTTTGCTCTTCAGAATAGGTTCCATTGCGTTTCTTTTTTAAATTTTGGAGACCGCTTTTTAGGCATGACTTCAAATGGATGGCCATCCTTATCTTGGACAATGCGTGACGGCGGCGGGCTTTTGAAATAGGATGGATGCCCACGATGGAAAAGTTCTGGCTCAAACGAGGCAGGCAGGTCGCCCTGCGTGTCAATGCCGCTCGCTGGCTTGGGTTTACGGCTCCCGCCGTGGCGGGCTTGGGCGTGGCGGCCGGGTGTGCGGTTCTCATCGCCCGGCGCAATGAATGGAACCTCGCCTCGGTGACCGCGATTTCGAGCGTTCTCCTCCTTGTCATCGGCTGGATCGGCTGGCGGCAGGCGCGACGAAACTGGTTTACGGGCGCGGACGGGCTTGTCCGGCTGGAGGCCATGCTGAATCTTCGCAACCGCCTGAGCAGCGCGGCTCAGGGAGTCGGAAGCTGGCCCGCCGTTCCCGAGACCCCAGAAAGGCTCGACGACCACTTCCGGTGGCGGTGGACGCGCCTGCTCCTTCCACCGCTTTTGGGCGTGGCCTTCCTCGCGGCAGCGGCGCTATTCCCCATTTCCCGCGATTTCGCCTCTCCTCCCAAGGTCGAGCAACCACTTGCCTGGGAGCAGATCGCTGCGGCACTGGACGACCTGAAACAGGAGAATGCCGCCGACCCCGATGCCATCGAGGCGATGGAGCAGAAGCTCGACGCGTTGCGCTCGCAACCGCTGGAAGCCTGGTATTCCCAAGGGAGTCTGGAAGCCGGCGACGCCTTGCGTCATGAGGCCGCCAATGCCATCGCCGCGTTGGAGCGCCACCTGGAAGCCGCCGCGCAAACGCTTTCGCGTCACCAGAACTCGCCCCAGTCGCTCGACGCCTCGGCGACCGCCGCCCAATGGAAAGACGTCATGCAGGGACTGGAATCGGGCGCGCTTCCGCTGGGGAAGACCGAACTGGGCAAACTGCGGGAATTCAATCCGGCCTCCGCGGGACAGCTCTCCCCCGAGCAGCTCCAGAAAATGCAGGAAGCGCTCTCCCGCAAAGCAAATGCCAGCCAAGCGGCGCTCGGAAAAGTGAGCGACGCGCTCGCGGAGATGCAAGCGAGGATGCGTCAGGCAAAAGGAAACAGACCAGGCGCTCCGGGCAATGAACCGGGCGACCCGGAAGGTGAGGGCGCGTCGGGCCAGCCCGGGCCGGGTGGCGGGCATGATCCGCTCGGGCTCAAGAACGCCCCCGTCACGCTCAACCCCGAAAAGCTTGAGGCGCTCGAGGGCTCCGGCCCGGAACGAACGGCCCCGGGAGACCTGCTCTCCCTTTCGGCCAGCGAGCATAAGGTCGATCCTGCCGAGTATCGCGGTCCAAGCGCGGGAGGCAGTGCTTCGGCGGGAGCGGGCGGAGAGGCGGTTTGGAAGAACGAACTTCCCCCCGCCGAACGGGAAGTGCTTCGACGATTCTTCAAGTAGAAAAAATCCCACCGTCCAATAAGGGATACCCCGGCAACTGGTCCGGGAAATGCTTGAAAAGCCGGTCAGGTTGAATGACGGAGGCCATTCACCCTGAAATGAGAGATGCCCATCGTCGCCATCGCAGCCGCTCGCAATGAACAGGACATTATCGAAGCCTTTGTACGGCATACCCTCAGCTATTGCGATCACTTGATTCTGATGAATCACGGAAGCACCGACGCGACCTCGGAGATTCTCCAATCTTTGAAGAACGAAGGGCTTCCGCTACAGGTCTTGTGGGATTCGACGATAGGAATTCTGCAGGCGGCCTTCATGACCCGGATGATGAAAATGGCCGCGCTCGAACTGGGCGCCGACTGGATTGTTTGTCTGGATTCCGACGAATTCCTGCAAGGCCCCGTGATCGAGTCCTTGCAAGCCCTCAAACCCACGGAGGAACCGTACTGCGTCAGGGTTCCCCTTGAAAATTATGTAGCCCAGCCGGACAACTGCCCCGACATCGTCAATCCTGTGGAACGGCTCACCCATCGTGAAGCCGTGGATGAATCACGCGAGAGACGCTTCTGGTCGTTCAAGATCATCGTCCCGAGGGAACTGGCGCTACGAGAAGGCGCCTTCATCGAGAAGGGCAACCATCTCCTCACGATCAACGGATTTGAAGCCCCTTACCGGAAAATCAAAAACGGCTGGCTTGCCCATTTTCCGATCCGGCAGCCTAGCCAATTCGCCAGCAAACTGGTTTCGCGGATTTTTCAAAAACACCGATTCAGAGCCTCGCAAAGCAATAACTCGGATCACTATGAAAAACCGTATCGCAAAATGCGCGCCAATTACTCCGCGTTTGTGAAGGATTTTTGCAGTCTGCGCGCCTCCTGGGTGGGTGCAGGCGGAGGAGAAGCCCCGCTGACTATTGATCCTGCCGAATACCGGGGCGGCCCTTTGTGCCATACCCCGGCAAGACACGACACCGATCAACTCATCAAAGACATCCTCGATCTGGGCGAAAATCTCGCGCGCCTTTCACCCGGCGGCGATTCCCAACAAGATCAAGCCGTGGTCTCCCTGTCGCTCTGCGATGAAAACGGCTTGAATCATAGTCACCTTCAAAAGGTGGAGGGGAATACCTCAAACTTTATCGCGGTGCATCTCCCTTTGGAGGGACTGAAGGCAAGTCATCGGCTCGATCTAGGGATCCGCGGTGAGCCGGGCATCCTGGAGGTCGGCAAGATCACGATCGTCTTTGCCGAAGGCGAGCCGCGACATTTCGAGCCCGCAACATTGCGACGGGTGCTAAGCGTCAACGAGGGTGGAATTATGGTCTGCGCGAGCGCCTTCATCCAGATCCTGATGACTTCGCGGCCTGTCATTTTGACGCTCATCGAAAACGAGTTGGCGTCCGGGAACAAGCCCGTGGAAGCCATCATCGAGGTGCGGTTCATTGGGGACAGCCGCCTTCTGGCCATGGCTGTCTTTGATCCCAATACCCTCAGTCAACTTCGCGCCGCTCCCCCTCCGCCAAGCGCCGACTGGAGCCCCCGGTATTCTCTCGGGCGAGAGATCCGCTTTGACTGTTTGGGTGAAGGCCGCCTGTTCGCCAAAAGCGGATGGGGCAAGCCGGAGGCCTGGGGGACCTGGACCGAAGGGTCCTGCTCCACTCTCTTTTTCCGAATGGAGGAACCGACCCAAAAAGCTCTTTCCCTGCGACTCTTCGCGCGGAGACGCCCGACCCGGAAGGACGACGCAGGAAAAGGGAGCGTGATGCGGGTGAAAGTCTTGGTGGATGGCCAATATGCAACCACCTGGGAACTGGACAACGACAAATACCGCTGGTTAAGCATCCCCATTCCCGGCAACCGGCTTGGGAGACGTGCGCTGACGGCCTCTTTCGAGATCGAGCAGCCCCTGCCAACGGGCTTGGGCGGCCAGAAGGACGAAGCATCTCCCAGCAAGCCAATGAGCCTCGGGGTAAAAGCCGGTTCGCTAGTTCAGCCCTCGCTCTACCGCGACGCCGCGAATGCCTGCCACCGTCTGTGGCACCCACTTTCAAAATGGCGCCGACGAATGAGTGCCAGGAACAAGATTGCAATGGGCGAAGAAATCCGGTTCGACGATTCGGGGAGGGGAATCTGGTTCGCAAAAGACGGCTGGGGTCAGGCGCAACCATGGGGAACCCCGTTCGAAGGGCCGGAGGCATCGTTATCGTTGCAACTCCCTCGCCGTGGCACCAGCGATCTCCTGCTAAGAATCTTCGTACGGCCGACGGAGCAAAAGACGGTTCTCGAGGGGCTTGTCCGCGTGGAAATCAACGGCAAGGCGGCGACCTCCTGGAAGATGGATTCCTCGCAACCTCAGTGCTTTGAAATCATGGTTCCCAGGGAACGGATTGCCCACAGGGAGCTGATCATCACCCTGAAGGCGAAAGAGCCAATCCTGGGTTTTGGGTTGGAACGTCTCGCGCTTATCGAAGCGCCCGGCGTTCAAAAATAAAAAGGGATGCCACGTTTCTTGAATTCCGCTTTTTGCTCGGAGAGCCATTTATCGCCCAATTTTTCGAAGCCACCCTCTGCGCGGAAGTCGGCCAGAAAGCGGTTCACCTGCTCTCGCAGTGCGTCGTTCCCCTTGCGGATCCCGATGGCCCAAGCTTCTTCCTTGAACGGGGTTAGCAGGGGGCGTGTTGTTTCCTGGTTTTTGCGCCAGTTCGCATAGGTGGACATCTGATCGTAAATGAAGGCGTCCGCCTTTCCCTGCGCCACTTCCAACACGCAGCGGGTCTCCTTGTCGAGAACGAGCACCTTGGCTTTCTTGATCTGCCGCGAGGCAAACAAATGCCCGGTGGTATCGATCTTCACCACCACCGTGCGCCCGGGTTGGTCGGCGTCTTCGAGTTTTTCGATGCCCGAGTCTTTCCCCACCAGAAGACAAAGCCCCGTCTTCACATAGGGGTCGGAAAAGTCGATGGCGCGAGCCCTCTCCGGCGTGGAGGTCATTGAGGAAATGATGCAATCGATCTTGCCCGTCTTGAGAGCCGGGATCAGCCCCCCGAACGCGATGTTCTCAATCACGACGGGGCGATCCAGCGCTTTCCCCAAGGCGTTGGCGAGGTCAACACTGACGCCCTCCGGTTTCCCCTGCTTGTCCGTCATCTCAAAGGGAGGATAGCTCATCTCCATGCCGACAATGAGCGGCGGGTTTGCGGCAAAGGCCGCCACGGTCAGCGCGAGAAAAGCACAGCAGATTCGCAAGAGAGTGGGCATTTTCATGAGATAAGGCTGTTTTTATGGTCGGGCGAGCATGGAACCGAACCTCCACACCCCAGATCATTCCGGGCGACCACCCACTCTTCCACCGGCTTGCCTCCAATGACATGCTGCTCAAAGATCTTCTCGAACCGCGCCGGGGTGACCCGGGAATACCAGCATCCTTCGGGATAAACAACCAGCCACGGGCCATCCACACAGATGCGGAAGCAGCCCGCCTTGGTGCGCATCACGGGCACGCCGCTCTCCTTGACACGATGTTTGATCGTCTCCCAGAGGTGTTCCCCCTCGCGGCAACTGCAGCAATCCGGGCCGATACAGACGAAGAGATGCCTTCGGGCGCCATCGATGCCTGCTTTGGAGAGCCCCTTCGCGAGCTTTTTGTCCATGCTCCAGTCTACGTTTTCTTCGGGAAAAGGGAAAGAAATCACGCCAAAATGACCAGCTTGCGGCGTAGCTCTCTTTAATCAGTGGTTCCTTACACCGACATTTTCCCAAAAATTCCTCCTGCAAAATTGAATGAAAACCGGAAAGAACGGTCTTATGTTTGGCAAATCGCACTGACCTCCCTATGAAACGAACCCCCGTCCTCCTCCTTATGCTCGCGGCTTTTCTGGCCGTTCTTTTTCCCCGGGAATCGGGCGCGAGCGTCTCTTTCAACTTCTTTTACGATAACCTGAGCTCTCACGGCGAATGGGTCGAGACCGACGGGTACGGCTATTGCTGGCGTCCCTCCGGGATGGACGAAGAGTGGGCGCCCTACACGGACGGCTACTGGGCCTACACCGACGCGGGCTGGACCTGGGTTTCCTATGAAGACTTCGGCCCGATCACCTACCATTATGGCCGCTGGGTGCGGCTGGATAGGGTTGGCTGGATTTGGAAGCCCGACTACGAGTGGGCTCCCGCCTGGGTCTCCTGGCGGTACAGCGACGACTACGTCGGCTGGGCCCCGCTGCCTCCTGAAGCCCGGTGGGACGCCGCCGTGGGTATCAGCGTCTGGGCGGACCGAGACTACAACATCGGCCCCGGCTACTACTCTTTCTGCGAAACGCGCCACTTCGGTGCGCCCGTCCTGCGCAACGTCATCGTGCGGCGCAGCCACAATGTCACTATCATCAACAAGACGGTGAACATCACCAATATTACCGTCAACAAGCATAAATCATGGGTTTACAACGGCGGGCCGGACTACCGGAAAATCTCCGCGAAATCCAATCGCCGCATTGAGACGCTCAAGCTGGAGCGCCGCACCGACTGGGACCGCCGCCGCGACGGCAAAATGTCGCGCCCGCAGCGGGTGGGGAACGGCCTCGTGGTCGAAGCCCCGGTGATCGACCGGTCAGAGCAGCCTGGCAAGCCGCCTCGCGTGAGCCGCCGGATCGAGAAAGCGAAAGTCGACAAGGGATGGGACGGCATCGCCGATCCGACGGTCAGACGCAAGATCGAGGAGAAGATGAGGGACGATACCAAGGGACTCTCGCGCAAAAACGCCCCCGCCCGGCCGGTGGACGAGAAGACGGTTGAAGAGGTGATTGCGTCGAACAGTTCCAAGAACGGGAAAGCCGACCGGCGGTCGGATAGAAATCAAAATGCCGACCCTCGCCGCAATCGGGACGACAAATTGGAGCCCTTCAACCCGGGACGCACCGAGGAAGCCCGCGGCAATCAGCGCCCGGAACGCTCCAATCGCCCCGACTCCGGCGAACGAAACAAGACCTCCACACCAGAACCGCAGAGGGTGGAGCGGGTCCGTGGAGAGGATGAATCGCGTCGTCAGCGTGAGGAGAAGCCTTCCCGCGAGCAGGAGCAGGCCCGGCAGGTGGAACGCGCCCGCCGCGACGGTGAAGAGCAACGCCAGCGCGATATCGAACGCGAACGCCAACGTGATCAGCAGCGCCAGGCCGAACAAAACGCCCGCCAGCAACAGCAAATGGAGCGCGCCCGCCGTGATGGCGAGCAGCAGCGCCAGCGCGATATCGAGCGCGAACGCCAGCGTGATCAGCAACGCCAGGCCGAACAAAACGCCCGCCAGCAACAGCAAATGGAGCGTGCCCGCCGTGATGGCGAGCAGCAGCGCCAACGCGATGCAGAACGGCAGGCTGAGCGGAACTTCCGTCAACAGCGTCAGCAAATGGAAGGGATGCAGCGCGACAGCGAAAAGAAGCAGCGGCGGGAAAACGACCGGAACCGCTCAAACGATCAAGCCCGTTTCAAACAAGAGAAGCGGTCATCTGCTCCTGACGAAGGCAAGGGGAAAAAGAAGCGGGACGACCGCTAGTACCTGGTAACAGGGAAAATTTCCCTCGTTCCCAAACTTTGAGACTGTGTGAAAACACCCCCGGCGAGCACTGAAAGCACCGAGGGCATCGAAGGTCAATGAGGGTTCAAACAGTGGAACTTCACGCCGTTTCGGTCCACGGTGTAGAAAAATGCGATCAAGGGGTTTAAGAATGTCGAG
>JBBCKI010000016.1:0-23194 GCA_037190965.1 Chthoniobacteraceae bacterium | reverse complement strand
AAAACTCTAATTTCGTCGTAAAATGCTCGATTTTTGGGAATGATAAATCATTGCCCTCCTTCGAAACAGGCCGTGTAGGGCAAATATGAGCGTCGGAGTTTTTCAGAATCGAGCATACTTGGAGTTTTCACACAGTCTCTCTGTTTGGGAACGCCCCTGTCTTCGAAACTCCAGTTTCGCAACCCTGTTTGTTCCGGCACGCTGCACGAGATAATAAGGCTTTCGAATCAGAGATTCGGGGGCAATGGCATTACCAATCTGGAGATTGGTAACGAGGAAATGCTGCAGTGGATCGCGGCGGCGTGTTCAAGTCTTTAGTGCGCCTTCAAGGCTGAAAGCAACTCGTTCAAGTCAACCGTACCTATCGTCGAAGAAGTATCGCTCAGGGCATAGGGGAGAATCAGTTGGCCTTGATGGACAATGGCTCCGCAGGAGTAAACGACATTAGGTACATAGCCTTCGCGTTCCTCGTCCCTTGGCCTGAGTAACGGTTCCCGAAGGGATCCGATGACGCGGCCTGGCTCCTCGAGATCGAGCAGGATCGCCCCGATGCAATAGCGGCGCATCGGGCCGACGCCGTGAGTAATGACAAGCCAGCCTTCCGGGGTCTCGATGGGCGAACCACAGTTGCCGATTTTTACGAACTCCCACGGTTGCTGAGGGGAATGGAGGGGTTGCGGGTCGTTCCAGAAATGCAGATTATCGGACACCATCAGGAAGAGGTTTTCGTCATCTTGCCGGGAAATCATCGCAAACCGCCCATCAATGCGCCGAGGGAATAATGCCATGCCTTTGTTCTGAACCGCCACGCCATTGAGGGTGAGAATGCGAAAGTGGAGGAAGTCGCGCGTCTCGATAAGTTGCGGCAGGATCGCGCGCCCATTATAGGCGGTATAAGTCGCGTAATAGGTGATCGTTCCGTCGGCATCGCAGAAGCGAACAAATCGGGCATCCTCGATTCCGTTGCTTTCGTTGGGCGAAAAAGGAAAGATAATCCGTTGCGATAACTGGACGGACGGCGTGAAGTGAGCCTCGTAATTGGACATCGCAAGCCAGTGAATGCATTCCAGGGTGCGTTCCACCTCACGGCCTTCATCGCCCTCCGCCGCTTTGCGGATGGCTCCCTCCAACTCGTCACGGGTGAAGATGCACCCCAGGGAGTGCATGACCTGTCTCGCCCAATCGTTATCAAAACCCATCTCTTGGAGTTTATGGAGAAAGACCCCCTTGCGATAGCTGGGGTTCTCCACCGCTTCGGGAGCAATCACCAACGGAGAGACCGGGTCGATCTGAACTGAGGCATCAGGGCGGACGATTCCGGAGCGAAATTCGATGGAGGAAATATGCCCTTCTCCCGTTGCCCTCAGCGTGAGGATAAAACGCAAGGATCCCTGCTCGAGGCCCGTTTGATCCGGGTGAGCCACGATGGATGGATTGAAGAGGGCTGCCGATTCGAGCGCGTATTCCCCTGAGAAGAGGGCGCCGATGTAGAGTTGGCGATTGAAGGATATCAACGGATCGTCAAGATGTCCTCGCACCATGGCGAAGTTTCGTCGCCAGCAGGCTTCAAGGTCGATATGGCGGGCGTTGAAGTCGGCACACAAGATGGCTAATTGTGCTTCGACATCCCTTTCGCTCAAACCAAGCGCACGGTCGATAATACGACGGATGCGGATTTCGCTGGACGGGACAAAGGGGCGTACCAAAACCCGCTTGTTATCCGGGTGAAAGACGACGCCGGTGGGCCGGACTTCGGGGGAGGGGATACGACGGGACGCTTTCATTCTGTTTCCTCACACAGAGGCAGGACGCCTCGCTCATCACGCGTGCGAGGCGTCCTGCGATGATTTTGGGCTTGAATGCCTCAGGCTGTCTGGGGAGCCGTCGATTCGGAGGAGACGGAGATATCCTCAGCGTTGGCATTCTTGAATACCGCCTTGGCGCAGTTTACCTCGTCGTTGTCGTTGGCATGTACCGAGATCAGGTAATTCCCTTGCTTGAGCTTATCCTCGTAGCGTTTTGCCTCGATCTCGGGGATGCCGAGGCCGATCAGGCCTCCCACAACGCCGCCTGTCGTTGCGCCGACAGCGGCTCCGCTCAATGCGGCCATGATCGGCCCTGCCGCAATGAAGGCTCCCAGGCCGGGTATCGCTAGAGCGCCGATCCCGGCCAGCAAGCCAATCACCCCGCCGGCCACACCGCCCGTGGCTGCCCCTGTTGCCGCACCTTCAGGCGCTTTGCTTGTTTTGACATAGCCCATGTCGTGAAGCCCGTCGGTATCCGGCATCAGGACGGAAATATCCGAGTTGGAAAATCCGGCAGCCTGGAGGTTGGCGACAATGACCTCGGCCTGAGAAATGGAAGTGGCGATGGAGAATACTGATTTTGACATAATAGTAATTTTAACGGGTTGATGATGGATGGGTGTTTTAATTAATGTTTAACATCTATTTTGTTCACAACTTTAAGGGTCCCTGCTTTCTCTTTAGCGAGTTTCTCGACCTTCACCTTTTCAGCAGCGCTATCGACAGGGCCCCGAAGGGTGACTTGCCCGTCGGCGGTGATGACTTTCACGTTCTTTGCCGCTGTCGAGAGAGAGTTGTCGTCAAGCAAGGCCTTCCGGATATTCTGAGTCACCTTCAGGTCTTCCGGGCGGTTTGACTGGTCTTCGGAGGTTTTCGTATTGCCGGATCTGTCGCGATCGTTGATTCCGGTATTATCGGGTTCAACGGGCTTATCATTGGCGATCGCCGCGATGGAAAACGCGCCGATTGAAGCAACTATCAGGATTGGATTTTTCATGATTAGGATGTTGACTTGCGGTTTCGGGTTGAATTGGAACTCGACAGTTTTCCGAACAACGGGGAATGGGGTGTTGCTCGCTAATGACGGAGAAGATAGATCAGCAGTAGAACGGGAAGGGGAACGCCCAGAAGCCAAAGGATCGCATATCCAATCTTGCCCGATGTCTGAGATGTCTTTGGGGTGATTGTTTTCATCTAACTATTCAATCGATTCTCATGTCGTGATTGCGTGTATTTTATGACCTGCTTCCTCCCTGGGGCTCGATGTCTATATTGTGAAACATACCTTCCAATAAATGTAGAACCGTCATGTGAATTCCGGGCGTATTCATGGTATATGAACCGATCCCCTGAAGAAAACCTTGGCAGGTATCTAGATCCCGCAATGCCGGAAACCTGGTCTTATGTTCACGATGGTACGGAGGGCATTTATAAAGACGGCAAATTTGAAGGCGGGAAAATCCCTCCTCGTTCTACGCATCTGTTCCCAATTCTGGGTGCCGCTGTCCTCGGCTTTGCCCTTGCTTATCTATTTCAAGGTCGCGGGAAATCCTCTTCAACGATGAATGATCGTTTGAAGGAACTGGTATCGGCCCTCGGCTCAACGGGGCAGGATGTAAGTAATTATGCGAACAAGACTTGCGGCGGCGCTCTCTCCCGCATCGAACATGCGTTGGGAACAGTCAGGAACAGGCTGAAATTTTGAAAGAATGGCGCGGCCTCAATGCAAATTTGGGAACATTACGGAGCGCTCGAACCTTGTGTATAGCTTCTTCTTTCGGGGTTCGGTATTTTTCAATACGCAATTCTTCCTATTTTGGAACTGCGGATATTTTGATATATATTGCACCGTCTTACCGCCGACTAGAGTTTGACGAATCTATCTCTTGAGGCGGCCATGTCGTAGGAGACGCATCATCGGCAGGGCCGGGATGACGTCTCTTCGTAAATCTCAATGAGCAGACATTGCATCAGAATAGATATGAAGACCTTGCTACCTTCTCATAAGTATTTTCTCTGGGAATTTTTTGTGCTTTGGTGTAACGTTTCCTCCCCATCGGCGAGCCGCCCTTTAGGAGCCCGCCCTCAGGGGATATCGCTCCCGCACAAAGCCCCGCTCTCCAGCAAGAGAAAGCTTGAACGAGAGACTGCTTCTGCGGTCGAGGCCGAGAGCGACGAAGATTTGATGGCCCGACTCTCCCGAAATGAACCCCGCGCTTTGGAAATGTTGTTTGATCGCCACTCGCGGATAATCGCCGGGGTCATCTTTAACGTATTGCGAGACGAGAGCGAGTCCGAAGAGGTTCTCATGGAGGTCTTTCTTCACTCATGGAAGTGTGCCTCACAATATTCGCCCGAGAGGGGAAAAGCGCTGGGATGGTTGATCACAATGGCGCGCCGACGAGGAATTGACCGTCTGAGAAAGCGTCAGCGGTATTCAGCCGTAACCGCCAGGTTTCAGGTCGAGGTCGAGCATGATCCGGAATCGTGGATCTCGACTCAGAGCGTCAAGGCTGATGGCGATTATTCTGATATGAGGGGCTTTATCAAAAAGAAGCTCAATGATCTCCCTGTTCCCCAGCGTGAAGTGATCGAGTTCACTTTTTATAAAGGGATGAGCCAGCGCGAAATTGCCGCTCTCACCGGAATTCCACTGAGCACGGTGAAGACTCGCATTGAACTCGGACTCAGGAAGCTGAGCAATTCCCTTCAAATGCTGGCCAGGGAACTTTGAATCACTCGGTCAGGCGGCAAGATGCCGGCGGTCTTGGATCGATATATCGCTAACGCTGTTCTAAATAGCTTCTAACAATCCTTTTCCAAAAGATTATATGGAACATTCTTCTTTTCGTACCCGCAGCATTGCATTCATCGGCGATTTTCTTCCGCGCCGTTGCGGAATCGCCACGTTCACCGCGGATATCTGCGAGTCCATCACCTCGGAGTTCCCGGATTCCCAGTGTTTGGTGGCCGCTGTCAATGATCGCAAGGAAGGGTACGATTACCCTTCTCCTGTACGGTTTGAGATTACCGAATCCGATATCGACTCCTATGCGCGAGCTGCGGACTTTCTGAATATCAACCGGGTGGAGGTGTTGTCTGTTCAGCACGAGTTCGGAATCTATGGAGGCGCCGCCGGAAGCCATCTCCTCGCGCTTTTGCGGGCGGTGAGAATGCCGGTGGTCACAACGCTTCATACCGTACTCAGCGAACCGTCCCACGATCAACGGTCGGTCATGATGCAGCTCGACGCCCTCTCCAATCGCTTCATCGTAATGACGGAGCATGGGCGAACGCTGTTGGAGCGTACTTACAAAATATCGCCGGATAAAGTCGATGTCATCCCCCACGGGGTCATCGACATCCCCTTCATCGATCCTACGTTTTATAAAGACCAGTTTAATGCGGTCGGAAAAACGGTTCTCCTGACCTTCGGATTGCTCTCCCCCAATAAAGGGATCGAGTATGCGATTGCTGCGTTGCCTGCCATTATCGAAAAGAATCCGAACGTCGTTTATCTGATCGTAGGGGCCACACACCCGAACCTGCTGGTTGCTGAAGGAGAGGCGTACCGAAGGAGATTGGAGCGGATGGTTGCTGACCTCAACCTGACGGATTACGTCGTTTTTCATAACCGCTTTGTCACCAAGGCGGAGTTGATGGAATTCATCGGCGCGGCTGATATCTATATCACGCCTTATTTGAATGAGGCGCAGATCACCTCGGGAACGCTGGCCTATTCATTTGGCGCCGGGAAAGCCGTGATCTCCACCCCTTATTGGCACGCAAAGCAATTGCTTGATGAGGAACGGGGGATTCTTGTCCCGTTTGCCGATTTCCAGGCGATTGCAGATGGGGTGAATCGCTTCCTATCCAATCCTGGCTTGATGGCCGCCACCCGAAAACACTCTTGGGAATTGGGACGGGAAATGATCTGGCCCGTCGTGGCCCGGCGATTCATGGAGAGTTTTGAGCGCGCACGCACGGGGGCAGGCATGCAGGAGAGAAGCGTGGCTTTTACCGCACCAGTAGAAGAAACGCAGTTCTTGCAGTTGCCGCCGCTCAATCTGGAGCACCTGAACAGGATGACCGACAATACCGGAATTTTTCAGCACGCCATCTACCATATTCCAAACTACGCCGAGGGCTATTGCACCGATGACAATGCGCGCGCCTTCATTTTGATGCTCCTGCTTCAGGAAAATGAGAAAAATGCGGAGACCAATGGCTCTCCGTGGATGCTTGCGCGCTTGGCGAGCACTTACCTCGCTTTCCTTTGGAATGCATTCAATCCGGAGACAAGGCGCTTCAGGAACTTCATGAGCCATGACCGGCATTGGCAGGAGCGGGCGGGATCGGAGGATAGCCATGCCCGGGCGTTATGGGCAATGGGTGTTGCCCTCGGCCGGTCGAATGACGAGGGGCAACGCAACATTGCCGCCAGCCTCTTTCAACGGGGACTGCCCACCGTCGATCAGTTTACATCGCCCCGCGCATGGGCTTTTGCGCTCCTTGCGATCCATGAGTATTTACGGCCCTTTGCCGGAGATCGGTACGTGACCCATATGCGGGAAGTCTTTACCGGTCGACTGCTGGAATGCCACCGCGTTCATTCCTCGGAGGGGTGGGACTGGTTTGAACCGTCAGTCGCCTATGATAACGCCAAGCTCTGTCATGCGTTGATCTCAACGGGGGCCGAATCGTCGAACAGCGAAGCGCTCGAAGTCGGCTTGTCTTCGCTTCGGTGGCTGTTGAAATCACAAACCGTCGGAGGGCACTTCGCGCCGATTGGCTGCCATGGTTTCTGGACTCGGGGGGAGGAGCCTGCCCGTTTCGATCAGCAGCCCCTCGAAGCGCATGCGATGGTTTCCGCCTGCCTTGAAGCCTTCAACGTAACCGCCGACGATTTCTGGCGCTGCGCCGCACAACGCTGTTTTAGGTGGTTCCTGGGGGAGAACGACCTCGGAGAGGCTCTCTACGATTCCGTGACAGGCGGATGTTACGATGCTCTTTTGCAGGATCGGCCGAATGAGAATCAGGGTGCGGAGTCCAGCCTGGCATTCCATCTCTCACATGCCGAAATGAGCCGCTTTATGATCAGATATAGTCGAAAGCAGAAAATCTGCGCCGCTTAACCCCAATAACTGAAGAATACTAAATACTATTATGAATACGTTAATTTTCAAAGGTTCCTGGAACGACGTCAAAGGCCGCCTCAAAAAGGCCTATGGTGATTTGACGGACGATGATCTTGTTTACATCGAAGGCGAGGATGATCAACTGCTTGGGCGGTTGCAAAAGAGACTTGGTCAAACAAAGGACCAAATCCGGAAAATAATCTCGGAAATTTAACCCGAACTCCGATCAGGTTAAACCCAGATTTGGCCAGGGGGGCCGCGTCGCGATCACGGAATCAAACGCCGGATTGCGACGCTTCCCCTCCTCTTTTATTCGTAACGCAGCGCCTCGATGGGATCGAGGTTCGAAGCCTTTCGTGCGGGATAGAACCCAAAGAAAATCCCGACGGCCGCGCTGAATAAAAACGCGGTGGCGATCGAGGAAACCGATACGAGCGTGGGCCATCCGGCCATGGAGGAGAGAATTTTCGAAGATCCGATTCCGAGCAGAATCCCGATGATGCCGCCCATCGAACTGAGTGCGACCGATTCAATCAGAAACTGGAGCAGGATATCCTTCCGATGCGCGCCGACGGCGATGCGGATGCCGATCTCGCGGGTCCGCTCGGTGACGCTCACCAGCATGATGTTCATGATGCCGATGCCGCCGACGAGCAGCGAAACGCTGGCGATGGCCCCGATAAGGAGCGTCATCACTTGGGCGGTGGCCGTCGCCATTTCCGCGATCTCCTGCTGGTTGCGGACAGTGAAGTCGTCATCCTTGCCGGGACGAATGTTATGGTACTGCCTGAGCAGGCTGATGATCTGTTCCTGCGCGGGGACGAGGCTTTCCACGCTATCGACCTGCACATTGATGCCTCGCAGCATCGTACCGCCGGTGACCCGCTTCATGGCGCTGGTGTAGGGGAGGACGATAACGTCGTCCTGGTCGGTGCCCATGACGGAGAGCCCCTTCGACGCAAGCACGCCGACGACGATGAACGGCACGTTCTTGATGCGGACGATTTGCCCCAGCGGGGATTCGTTGCCGAAGAGCGTCTTGGCGACGGTCTTGCCGATCACCGCGACCTTGTTGGCCGTCCGCACATCTTGTTCGGTAAACGGCGCGCCTTCGACCAGCGGCCATTGCCGGAGATCGAAGTAACCTTCGCCTTCTCCAAGGATCTGTGTAAACCAGTTCTGGTTACCCGCCGCGACCTGGGCGTTGGACCGGACCTCCGGGCTTACGAGAGTGACTTGCGAGATCTCCCGCGCGATGGCTTCCGCATCTTCAATCTTGAGGGTGCCCGCGCCGCCCCAGCCGGTGCGCGCCCCGCCCGCGGTAAAGCTGCCGGAGAAGACGAGAATGACATTCTGCCCAAGGCTGGCAATCTGCCCCTCAACCTGGGCTTTGGCCCCGTTGCCGATCCCCGTCATGGCGATGACGGCGGCCACGCCGATGATGATGCCCAGCGCCGTGAGCATGGAGCGCATCTTGTTGCGCCGGAGGGCGCGGAAGGCGATGCGGAAAGTGGAGGCGATTCTCATGATTCCACGGCGAGGGGGGCAACCGGCGGTTCCTGGCCGGAGGCGAGAGTGCGGTTGGTGACGGGGAGGTCCGTCAGGACGTTGCCGTCACGCATGACGATGTTCCGCTTGGTATAGGCGGCGATATCGGGCTCGTGCGTGACCATGATGACGGTGATGCCCTGATCGTTGAGGCGCTGAAAAACGCCCATGATCTCCACGCTCGTACGGCTGTCGAGGTTTCCGGTCGGCTCGTCGGCCAGGAGAACCTCGGGGTCGTTGATGAGCGCGCGCGCAATCGCCACGCGCTGTTGTTGACCGCCGGAGAGTTCGTTGGGGTGATGGCCTGCCCGGGCCGCCAGCCCCACCAGCGAGAGCGCCTGTTCCGCCTTGGCCCGGATCTCGCGCGGCGGTAGGTGCCGCTCGGAGTAGAGGAGGGGGAGCTCCACATTCTCCAGTGCGGAGGTGCGGGAGAGGAGGTTGAAACTCTGGAAGACGAACCCAAGCTTCCGGTTGCGAATGGTGGCAAGCTCGTCGCGGTCGAGCCGGGAAACGTCCACGCCATCCAGCAGGTAACGCCCGTGCGTAGGTCGGTCGAGACACCCCAAAAGATTCATGATGGTCGACTTCCCCGAGCCGCTCGCACCCATGAAGGCGACGAACTCCCCCTTGACGATTTTCAGGGAAACGCCACGCACGGCGTGAACCTCCACGCCGCCGGTGCGGTAGATCTTTTGGATCCCGTCCAATTCGATGACGGTTTCCATCGCTAGTCCCTTGTAACAAGGAAAATGGCGCAGATAGCGCCGGATTTTTGGTTCAGGGCAAGGCGGAAGCCCGAGGTGCTATCTGAAGATAGCACCTTGGGCTGACAACGCAGCCCTGGGCCAAAAAGACAAGCTAGATGTATCATTTTATCTGTTACAAGGGACTAAAATCTCCGCCGCATCCCGCCGCCGGTGAATGGATTGGGCGCCGCTCCGCCCGCGGCGGTGGACGCCTTCGGGCCGCCGGTCATGCCGGTAATGACAAGATCGCCTTCCTTGAGTCCCTCGAGAACTTCGGTGAAGATGCCGTCGCTGATACCGGTTTTGATTTCAACCGGTTCCGGCTTGTTGTTCCTGAGGATCTGGACCGCTCGAATGTTATGGTGCTCAGGTTTCCGGCCACGGCGCCCCCGGCGTCCCTTTTCGCCCCGGGGTGCGGCGTCGCTGGTTGCGACAGGGCTGGGGGAGGGGGATGGCGTTTCAAGTTCAGGCATCCTGAAACGAAGCCCCGCCGCTCCGATCCGCAGCGCATCTTCACGTTGCGCGATGATGATGGAAGCGTTCGCCGTCATGCCGGGCTTGAGCTTCAGATCGTCGTTATTAACGGTGATGATGGCATCGTAGGTTACCACATTCTGCACGGTGGTCGCCGCGTTGCGGACCTGGATCACCTTGCCGTGAAACGTCCGGGTGGGAAAGGCATCCACGGTGAAGGTGACGTCCTGCCCCTCTTCCACATTGCCCACGTCGGCTTCGGCGACGCTGGCGTTGATCTGCATTTTGGTGAGGTCATTGGCGATGGTGAAGATGACCGGCGCGGAGAAATTCGCGGCGACGGTCTGGCCGACATCGACATCACGGGAGATGACGATGCCATCCACCGGGGAGTAAATCGTGCAGCGAGCCAGATCGACCCGCGAGCGTTGCAGCGCCCCCTCCCGGATCATCACCTGCGCTTCCGCTTGCTGGAGCGTGGCGACGGCCTGGTCCAGGCTCGCCTGGGGAGCCGCCTTGCGTGCGTCAAGCTCCCTGGCCCGTTTTTCGTTGATCCGCGCCAACGCCAGGTTCGCCTTGGCGTTGGCGAGTTCGCCCTCCGCCTGCATCAGCGCCGCCTTGTAGGTGGCGGGATCCATCTGGGCGACGATCTGCCCGGCCTTTACCGGGGTATTGAAGTCGGCATAGAGTTTTTGGATGTTTCCGGAAATCTGGCTGCCGACCTGGACGTTGACGACCGGGTTCAGCGTTCCTGTCGCGGTGACGATCTGAGTGATGTCGCCGGTCGTGATGGCGAGCGTCTGGTAGCTGACGGGATTCGCATCGCGGATCTTCCAGTACCACCAGCCGCCGGCAGCGGCCGCGAGGACGAGGCAAAGGAGCAGGAGAGTCAGTGCAAGCCCGGAATGGGCAGGGGAGCGTCGCATCGGTAAAAAAGGATTGGAAAATTTACTTGGGGGTCGACTTTTTCTGCACCCGCGAATCTTCAAAGAGCGCCTGGGCGCGTTGGAGATCGCGCAGCGCAATCTGGTAGTTGTAAAGCTCGTTGGTGAGCAGAGTGCGGGAATTATTCAATTCACGCAATGCCACTTGCACGTCGAGGCTGGTTGAAGCGCCCGAATCGTAAAAGCTCTGCACATCCTCGTAATTCTTGGTGGCGGCCTCCAGACCGGCCTGCAAAGCTTCGATCGCCTCGCGTGCTGTCCGGACCGCAATCCACGCATACTTCACATCGGTCTCGATGGCTTTTCCCGCCGTTTCCAGGTTAAGCTTGGATTCGGCGATGTGATAACGCGACGCGCGGAGGTCAATCTCCCGCTGTCCGCCGGTTAGGAACGGCATCTGGACGCTCAGGACGCCGGTGTTGACCTGCGTGCGGCCCGAGCCAGCCCCGGAGTTGCTGGTCCACTGGGTGCTGGCCTGGGCGCTCAGGCGGGGGGCGTAGCTCGCGATGATCTCCTGTCGGCGCGTCTTCTCCTGCTCCACGGCGATCGCGCTGATCTCGTAGTCCTCCCGTTTTGCAAAGGCTTGCGCCAGCGCTTTTTCCACAGTCGTTTCCGGATCGGACGCGCGCGGCGGTTCCGCGAGGGTGAAATCGGTCTTCCCGCCGAGGTTGAGAATGTTGCTGAGCGTGTCGAGGTTCATCTCCAGTTGCCCTTGCGCCTGGATCATGTTGTTGCGGGCTTCCTCCATGCTGGCCTCCGCCCGGAGCACGTCCACACGCGCCACGTCGCCCACTTCAAAGCGGTTCTTTGCCTGCTCCAATTGTCCCTTCGCAAGCTCCACTGTCTGGCGATTGATCTCCACGATGCTCTGGAGCTTGAGAACGTCGTAGTACGCCTGTGCCACCCCGAAGAGGGTCTGCCGGATGGTAAAGCGGTATTGCAGACGGGCGGCCTGCGCCGAGAGTTTTCCGTAGTGGTAGGCAGGGATCACCGTCGGGTCGAACAATGGCTGCACGAGCGTAAAACCGGCGTAACGCGCATGGGTATTTTCCCGCGTGGTGATCGTCTCCGGGCCGTCGAGCCCAAGAGACTCGTAAGTGTTGGTGCGTTGGCTGCCCTGATAGCTGGCATTGCCCGTCAAACTGGGGCCCAGACGCGTCAGGGCGCTCCACGGCTGGAGGTTGGCCCGGCGGATGCCGTAATAGGCTGTGCGGATCGATTGATCCGTGGCCAGGGTCCGGTCATAGGCTTCTTCCAGAGTAATGACCCGTTTGGATGATGAGGCTTCCGGCTTGGGGGCTTCGCTGCGGGGAGCGGCAGAGGCGGCGGCGGAGAGAGCGAGGAGTGCAGCAAGGAACGGGAGGATACTCATCAAAACGGGCGGGAAGAATTGCAAAGGACCGCGGGGACTAAGGAAATAATAAGGTTTACCCGGGAAGTCAAATTTACGCGCCCGGCAGTCGCATCAACTTGAAACTCGAAGGCGATGTGGTTACAGCTTTCAGTCAATTTATGGGACGTCAATGGTTACACGCCAAACGAGCCGTCGCCTCGCTTAAAAAAGCGCAGGCCACGGGCAAACTAGTCAAGGAGATCATGGTCGCAGCCAAGTTGGGCGGCGCGGACGCGGAGACCAACGCTCGTCTTGCTGCCGCCTGTGACAAGGCGCGACGCGAAAGCGTTTCGCGCGATGCGATTGAACGCGCCATCAAGAAAGGGGCGGGGATCGGTGATGAAAAGATGGTGTTGGAGCATGTCGTTTTCGAAGGCTACGCGCCGCACAAAGTCCCCGTGATCGTGGAAGTGCTTACCGACAATAACAACCGAACGGCTCCGGAGTTGCGCGTTCTTTTCAAAAAAGGGCAGCTCGGCGGCCCGGGCAGCAATAAATTTCTCTTCGACCATGTCGGGCTCGTGGAAGCCCATCGCCCGGCCGACGCTTCGATCGATCTTGAAGAAGTCGCCATCGAAGCCGGCGCGAATGAGGTTGAACCGCTGGGGCACGACCAGAACGACGATATTCCCGCCGATGCCACCGGAGCGCGGTTTCTCACCGAACGCACCGCCGTTCACGCCGTCTCCCAATGGCTCGCCGCCAACGGCTGGACCGTGGTGACCAGCGAGTTTGGCTACATCGCCAAGAATTTTCCGACTCTCACCGAGGAGCAGCGGGCCGAGGCGGGAGAGTTCCTCCAGGAACTCGACGACCATGACGACGTGCATCGCGTCTGGGCGGCCTTAAAATAGCCAGTTTGACGCTTGCAACGCCTGAGGAATTTGTTTCTCTCTGCATCTTTGATCGTTAAACGTTATGCCTGCAATTGATAAACCCCTCGCCGAACTTCATCAATACCAAGGGATAAATCCCCGCCCGGCCGATTTCGACGCCTACTGGGATGAATCGCTTCGTGAACTCGACGCGCACGACCCCCGGGTCGAACTGGTGCGTAATGAGACCCTGCCGCTTCGCAGCGCCGAATGCTACGATCTCTGGTTCACCGGCATTGGCGGAGCCCGGGTTCACGCAAAGTATCTTCGGCCGTCAAAGGCGCGGCTGGAGGCTGATGGTCCGGCGCCCGCGATCGTCGTTTTTCACGGCTATTCGGGAAATGCAGGCGACTGGGCGCCATGGCTGAACTATGTGGCCGAGGGATTCTGCGTGGCGGTGCTCGACTGCCGGGGGCAGGGTGGGCGGAGCGAAGACAATCTACAGGTCCAAGGGAACACGCATCACGGGCATATCATCCGGGGGTTGGAGGATCCCAACCCGAAGAATCTCCTCTTCAGGTACATCTTTCTCGATACCGCGCTGCTCGCGCGGATCGTGATCGGGTTTCCCGAGGTTGACGCCACGCGTGTCGCGGCGAACGGCGGCTCCCAAGGCGGGGCGCTCACGCTGGCATGTGCTGCGCTGGAGCCGCGCATCGCCCTGGCTTCCTCGGTCTACCCGTTCCTGTGCGACTACCGGAGGGTCTGGGAAATGGATCTCGCCAAGGATGCCTACCAGGAATTGCGCACTTTTTTCCGACTGTTCGACCCGCTGCATGAACGTGAGGAAGAGATCTTCACCCGGCTCGGGTATATCGATATTCAGCACCTGGCGCCTCGCATCAAGGCCCATACGCTGATGTCTGTCGGCTTGATGGACACGGTCTGCCCGCCTTCCACCCAATTTGCGGCCTACAACAAGATTACCGCGCCCAAGGAGTTGGCGATCTATCCGGATTTCGGTCATGAAGGGTTGCCCGGCAACGCCGACCGCATTTTCCGGTTCATGATGAAGTTGCAGGGCTGTTAGGGCCTTGCGACGACGGGGGGCGGCGTCGCAGGGCTCCGCCCTCCGTGAAGAATGAATGCGCTACGTGGCAGTCCCCTCCGGCGGAGGGCGGGGCTCCGCGACGCCCCGACCCACACGCGGGATCACCAAAAGCCAACAAAAAACCGGCGCATCCAGAAGATGACGCCGGTTTTTTGAAAAACGAATCGAAGTAACTTACTTCTTCTTTTTCTTCAGCAAAGGCAGGCCGGTGTTGCTGTTTTCAGAAACCTCGTAGCCCTCTGGGAGCGCGTTGATGGCACACTCACCGACTGCACCGGCGAAATAATAAAGAGTGACCTGCTGTCCGCCCTTGAGCTGCTGTTTCCGCTCGTGGAGGAAGTATTCTTTGCCGCTTTTGGCGCTTTTTACGCTATATGCCATAATCAGTCTTTCTGGTTTGGTGGTTTGGAGGGTTTAGGGCTTCCTTGGAAAGAATCCTTAGAGCAGACCCGCTTTCTTGAGCGTGGCGTAAGCACCGTTTTTGGCGACGGTCTTAAGAGCACGCGTGGAAAGTTTGATGACGACAAACCCGTCGAGCTCCGGCACCCAGAGGCGCTTGGTCTTCAGGTTCGGGGAGAAGGTACGCGGCACGTTCTTCGTGACGTGACGGCCTACGCCACCCTTCTTCTTGGCCATACCACGCCGGTGAATAACGCTGCCGCGGGTAACGCCGGCTCCTGTGATGCTGCAAATTCGTGACATAAACGGTTTTCTACTCTGTAAAGGGCGCTAAAGGTGTCGGTAGTTCGTGGAACGGTCAAGTGGTTTTTCCGGTTTTCACCGTTTTCCGCCTGAGTTCTGTTCCCTGCCTTTCCGGCAGGGCGATAAGGTGGGCCTGAACACCCTTGAGTCAGCTTATATTCCAGTTTTTCGTCTCTTGGAAAGTTCGATTGTTGGAAATTTGATAAATTTTAACCCTGGAGGGCCGCGCGACCCGCCTCGATGGCGTTTCTCTGGGCGTTGAGGAGTTCCCGAATGCCCTTGCGGCCCAATCCAAGCATCGCTTCGAGTTCCGTATCGCTGAAGGATGCCTCCTCGCCGGAGCCCTGCACCTCCACGAACTGCATCTGCTCGGTCATCACGAGGTTCATATCGACGCTGGCGTCCTTGTCTTCGAGGTAGTTCAGGTCAAGCATCGGCACCCCTCCGACCACCCCGGTGCTCACGGCCGCCACGAGCGACTTGAGGGGCGATCTTTGCAGTTTCTTTTCCAGAATTAGCCTTTCGAATGCCAGCGCTGCGGCGACGCAGGCCCCCGTGATTGACGCGGTGCGCGTGCCGCCGTCCGCCTGGAGGACGTCACAATCGACCCACAGGGTATTTGGCCCCATGGCGCAAAGGTCCACCGAAGCCCGGAGGGCGCGCCCGATCAGACGCTGGATTTCCGAGGATCGGCCGTCGATCTTGCCCCGGGAAATATCGCGGGCCTTCCGGTCGAGCGTGGAGTAGGGGAGCATCGAGTATTCCGCCGTAAGCCAGCCGCCGGGCACTTTCTGTTCCTTCATCCAGCGAGGGATTTCGGGCGTAATCATCGCGGAGCAGATGACCCGGGTATTTCCTGCCGCAACCAGGACGGAGCCGGTGGCGTGCGGGGCGAAATGCGGCGTGAAGGTGATCGGGCGAAGCTGATCCGGTGCGCGGTTGTCGTTGCGGAGAGCGGCAAACGGATTGCCGGGAAGGTTGGATAGCGAGTTCATGGAAAAGTGGAGAAACCGTAGATGGGAAAGCGGGAGCCGGAAAGGGGAAACCGCGACGGCGAAGGAGAACTCGCGCCAAGACCACAAAGACCACAAAGTTTCCAGAATTTTCCTGCTTTGGGAACACTGATTAAAGCGAGCGATGTCGCAAGCTGGTCATTTTGGCGGCTTTCCAACCCGATTTTTCCTCACCTGTCTTCAGACAGGCTGCGGAAAATCGGCTTGGAATCCATCCAAACTGCCTGCGCTTTCGCCATGCTCCATTTAATCAGCGATTCCCTTGGCGGCCTTTGCGAGCTTGGCGCGAGACTTTCCTTCTTTTGATCAGATGCGTTTCCACGATGGAAAATTCTTCCGCAGCGGCGCAGGTTGGCCCATCTTTGTCCATCTTATGGATTCCGTTACCAGTCGCGTCCCTGCCACCAGCGCCAACCTCGGCCCGGGGTACGACTGCCTCGGCGTGGCGCTCAAGCTTTATAACCGCGTCTCCGTGCGGCGCGGCAAACCTCCGGGGCAGCCGGACCCGATGGCCGCCGCCGCGGCATCGCTCTTTTTTGAGACCGCGGAGATCAAGCCGTTTGACTTCGACTGGCAGGCGGGCGGCGACGTCCCTCGTTCGCGCGGCCTGGGCAGCAGTGTCACGGTGCGACTTGGGATTTTGCATGGCCTCAACGAACTCGCCCGCCGCCCCCTGGAGCGGGAGGAGCTTTTCATGATTTGCAGCGAGTTGGAGGGGCACCCGGACAACGCCGCCCCCGCCGAGTTCGGTGGGTTCACTGTGGCGGGGGGCGACAGTTGCCTCGCGTTTCCTGTGGAAGGCCGCCTGAAGTTTGTGCTTCTGATTCCCGATTTCGAGATCTCCACGCCGGAAGCCCGTAAGGTGCTTCCCGCCGAATTGTCTCACAAGCTGGCGGTGACCAGCGCAGCCAACGCGGCGCGGATCACGGCGGCGTTTGCCTCCGGCCAGTACGAAGCGCTGGAAGGGTGCTTTGAGGACCATCTCCATCAGCCATTCCGTGAACCGTTGATCCCGTTTCTCTCGAAGGTGATCGAAGCCGGGGTGGATGCCGGGGCGATCGGCGGATTTCTGAGCGGCTCGGGCTCGACCATCGCGTGCGTGACTCTGGAGAAGCCCGAGGCGGTGGCCGCCGCAATGCTGAAGGCGGTGCCGGCGGGCATTGAAGCGCGGACGGTCGTGACGACCGCCGATAACGATGGCGTGAAAGTCGGCAAATAAATTCCCGTGCGCCGCTGGCTGGACGAGTTTGAGCAGTTTGCCATCGAGGTCATCCTCGGGAAGCGTTATGGGAAACGCGCTGCGCTCTTGCGCGTGTTTCTCGGGATGCTCTCGTGGATCTACCTGGGGATCGTCCAGCTTCGGCTCTGGCTTTACCGAAAGCGTGTGATGCGCGAGCGCCAGCTCGGCTGCCTGGTCATCTCCATCGGCAACCTGACGGTGGGCGGAACCGGGAAAACGCCGGTCGTGGAGAAGTTCGCGCGAGCCCTGCAATCCGGGGGGCGGCGTGTCGCCATTCTGAGCCGGGGCTACAAAAGCAAGAAGCCGCCGTTGCTCAAGCGGCTCATCAACCGGTTCGGCTCCGAGCAGGAGTTTGTCCCGCGCATCGTTTCCGACGGCAAGGAGCTGCTTTTAGACTCCCGGCTTTCCGGAGACGAGCCGTACATGCTCGCGAGCAACCTGAAGGATGTCATCGTCCTTGTGGATCGCGACCGTGTGAAGAGCGGCATCTACGCCATCGAAAAAATGGGGTGCGACACGCTGCTCCTTGATGACGGGCTGCAATACCTGCGGCTCAAACACCGGCTCGATATTGTGCTGGTGGACCGGCAGGCTCCCTTCGGCAATGAGCATCTTCTCCCGCGAGGCACCCTGCGCGAGCCGCCGCCCAACCTGCGCCGGGCCTCCTATATCTTCATCACCAAGAGCGCGCCGAACATCGACAACTCGGAGTTGATCGCCCGCATCCGGCGTTACAACCGGACGGCCGAGATCATCGAGTGCTCGCACCGCCCGCAATATCTCCAGCACGTCTATAACGGCTCGCAGTTGCCGCTCGAGTTTCTTCAGGGACGCAGCATCGCCGCCATCTCCGCCATCGCGCAGCCCGGCAGCTTCGAGGATGCCCTCCGCAAGCTGGGCGGCAAGATCGAGCTATCGCGGCATTTTGCCGATCACCACCGGTTCTCGACCCGGGAAATCGCGGGTTTCATCCGCCGTTGCACCAACCGGGGCGTGGAAGCGATCCTGACCACGGAGAAAGACTCCGTGCGGTTCCCCAAGCTCAAGGATCTGGAGCTTCCGATCTATTACCTGCGGGTGGAGATCGAAATCCTCACCGGCCACGAAAGCTGGCAGCAATGCGTGGACCGGATCTGCAAACCGCAGCGAATGATGGCTCCCGAGCGGTTTTTTTAGAGATTCGCCAGAATCTGGTCGAGGTGATCGACGCAGATCTGCGACCAGCTCTCCAGATTGTCGCGGCGGGCGGCCAGTTCCTCCGGCGTCAGGAAGCCGAGGTTGGTGATCATCTGTTCCCGCTTGGAGACATTGTCGGTGGCGAGTTTGAAGACATGCACCACGCCCAGATGAACCTGGCCCACGGGGTTTGAATCGTCATTGAGAAGCGCCACGATGTGGTTGGTGTAGTCGCTTTCGAGTTTGAGTTCCTCGTTCACTTCACGATCGACGCCCGCCTTGTAGGCAGCTTCATCGAGGGCGAAGAGCCCCTCGTCGCCGTCGTTCATATGACCGCCGATGCCGACGGAACCCTTGGCCACCAGCCGCTGCTCGCCCGCCTTTTTGCCGCGAACGTAATGGAGCACCCGACCCTCGTGGACGAGGAGGACGTACGGGATGATCTGCTTGAGGTCGGGATTCGTCTCCGCCGGGCCGCGCAGGGTGAAGAAATTGTTTTCGCGAGCCAGCAGCGCGGGAAGATAGTGCTGCACGTCGAAGTTCAGCCCTTGAAAAGCGCCCAACTGTTCGAAAAGCGCGCGCCGCACCACAAGAATCTGTTCGTCACTCATGCCACCCACTTTCTCGGGGAGCGCGCGGGGATTCAACCTCGAAATCGCGGCTTTTCAAAGAAGAATGGTGCGGCAGCACCGGTAGCCCGCTCGCGCCGTCGAGCGCGGGTATCGGCTCCCGTGGCTTCATGAGGGTCGCATCCCAATCCCAGCAGTCCGTCCTGCCGGGATGACGTCGAATTCGACTCTTCGCCGATCCCGCGCTCTCGGCGAGAGCGGACTACCTCGACTCCATAAGCAATTTTCAGCGGCCCTCCGGGCCTATAAATCCACCGAAAACGGCGAGGAGCCTGGCGGCCTTGCGCAATTTCCGGACTTGCCCTATCAAAAGATAGGGCTGCGCTTCTCCGGCAGTACAGAGAACGAACTTTCAATAGACTCTATGATCGCCTCCGTCATCCCCCAATTCTTTACCACGGATCTCGCTGCAACTCTCAAGTATTACCGGGAGGTGCTGGGGTTCGAGACTCACTTTGCTTACGGCGAGCCTCCGTTCTACGCGGGGGTCGCGCGTGACGGGCAGTCTATTTTCATCCGTCTCGTTCAGTCGCCTCTGTTGCAGGGGCACGGGCCGGATAAATATGAAGAAGAATACCTCGACGCGTATATCATCGTTAAAGCTATTGACGAGCTTTACGCGGAGTACCAATCGCGCGGTGTAACTTTCTCCCGCGAAATCGGGACGATGCCATGGTCCTTCCGGGAGTTTGTCGTGAAAGACTGCGAGGGGCGGCTCTTGTGCTTCGGGCAATTCACGGAGAATGACGGGTGTTCCTCCGTGTGATTAGAGCGGTTTTGAGTTTCCTCGTTACCAATCTCCAGATTGGTAATGCCACTGTCCTCGAATCTCTGATGCGAAAGCCTTGTCATCTCGTGCAGCGTGCCGGAACGGCCAGGGTTGCGAAACTGGAGTTTCGAAGACACGGGCGTTCCCAAACAGAGTTTGGGAACGAGGTAAACGAGTGAAACATTGCGAGATTTTTTTGACTCAGGACACTAAAAAGAGAGAGCGGCATGGGCCGCTCTCTCTCAAACTCAACTCGCTATATTCGGCAACTGCCGGAGGCGATTACTTCTTGTCAGCGCACTTGGTGGCGCACTTCTTGTCGGCTTTGGATTTGCAGCAGCCCTTCTTGGTCTTGCAGCTCTTGTCTTTCTTCGAGCAGTGAGCGGGTGCCTGTACGGCCTTGCCGTCGAAGGAAGCCGGGCACTGTTTCGGAGCGGAGCTACAAGCGGAAAGGCTGGCGGCGGCGGCGATGATCAGGGCGATGAATGTGTGTTTCATACGCCCGCGGAAAGTACCGGGTATCGGGGAAACCTTCAAGGGGTATTAGGGAAATCACCGGCGCTTTTGCGCCTTACCTGACTTTTCGGCGATATGAAGGGAAAGAATGCGCCGTAATTCCTCGACGGTTTGCGAAAGTTGATAGGAACCGTGGGGGCCGGGAACGATCAGTTCCGACTCGGCTTTCTTGAGGTTCGAACTCCAGTATGGGACGACGCCGTCCGAGCTGTTAGGGGAATCATTTCGGCCACGGTCTCCGATGATTGAGTGGTACGGGGCCTGGATGGGCAGTTTATCGAGTGTCAGTAATGTATTGCTGCGGGGAGAAAGGCTCTGGATGCTGGTCAGGTGTCGGCCTCCCTTTCCCCCTGTCACAATGTCGAAGGAACTTCCCAAAGCAGCCTGCATCCCCTGGACCAAGGTGAGGGGGAGAGTGATGAAGCGCGTGGCCAGTTCACCCAGCGTGCCGATGGCCAGCTCGCTCCCCCGGTGCGGAACGCAGATGAAGATGAGCCGTTCAATCTTCGGGTTGGCCTCAAAGATAAGGCTCTCTTTGATCACATTGTTGTTTGGGAGGGTGCGATAGAGCTTCTCGGCGCTCCCCTTGAGGTTTGCATCCCAGATTGTCCGGCCCGGCGTGGTTGATTGCATCCGGGCGAGCAAGCCCCCCATGCTGTGGCTGATGATGACACACCCTTTGGGTAGTCCATAGACCTGCTGGGCGGTGGCGAGATCCTTGCGCAATTGGAGTGCCGAGTAGGCCAACGGATTTCCCGTGGGGTACCAATAGACCCAATATTGAAAGCGGCGACGCAGGAGCGGATCGCCCTCGATCTCGTTGATGACGTTGAGCCACATCTGCGGCGTGGAGGCGAGACCGTGAATGAAGATGACCGGGATGCGCTCGGGATCATACGGCCTGAGCATGTATAAGCCGGTGGACCCAAGATAGTCCTGAACGTGCGTCATCGCCATGAGCCCCGCCCAAAACTCGTTGCGCTGGGGATACCAGGCGAGGGGCGCGGTGAAGTCGGCGGCGAGCGGGCGCGCCGCGCCCGAGATCGGAACCGTGGTGCGTTGCGAGGGATCATTCAACGTCAGGGTGACGGAGCGGGCCACCACAGCCTGAGGCTTCTTGAAATCGAGCGTTGCCGTTACCGGGGCGGATTTCCCCACCCGATAGGCGAAAGGGTCTTTCGGCGTCCGTTCTTCCCCGGTCTTCCGTACTCCGACGAGCGTGCCGCCGTAACCGGGCTCCTTGATCTCTTTGCGAAAGCCCCTTCGCTTTATTTTCGAGGCGGGTTGAAAGTCCGTGAAGAGGGCGGGGGACCAGATCCCTTTCGCCGGTTGGCCGTTTTGCAGGCGGAGTTGATAGCAGCCATTGCCCGCCGGGGCGGGGATGCGGTTGAGCGGTTTCCAAAGGTCGTCATTATCGCGCAGAAGCGCCGTCAATTCCGCAGAAGCCGCATTGTAGATGGAAAGAGCAAGCGGGTGTTCCGGCTTTGCCTGCGGGTGGGAATCAAGAACGGTGTTGGAGCGCGCGGCGGCGTCGAGATAATACCCCGCGCGGGTTTCGGCGGTATTTCCGGCGAAGCGGCCCTGCTTCAGGCTTTGCTCTGCCTTGATTAATTCCGGGTCGCCGATGCGTCGCCCGGGAGAGACGCACCCTGACAAAAGGGCGACGGAAAGAACGGGGACAAACCAGGGGCGAAGGGATGGCACGCTGCCCGGAGTGGTTACCGGGCAGGGGGCGTTTTGTCAATCCGAGGGGGCGATCCTGTCACATCCCCATGTTGGAGAGAATCATGGCGATACGGTTGATGGTGTCGGCCAGTTTGGGGTGGCTCACTTCGAATTCCTCCACGGTCGCGTTCAAGCCGTTGATGGCGGCTTCCAGAAGCTCCGGCTTCTGTTCGGCGCGGGTGGCTTCGTGAGCGGAAGCTTCCGCAAAGCGGGCGATACTGTCGGCATCCTCGCCGTGGCTTTCGGAAAGCTCCGCGACCTCCTGCCTCAAGCTCTCCAGCAGCGCGAGCAATTCCGCCTTGGTGTCCGCAGGAAGCTTTTCAGTTCCATTGATGCGGGCCTCGATTTTCCGGATGCGATCTTCAATCATGACACCCACACTGTACCGGCTCTACGCGCCGATTGCCATCTCAACCTGCGGCGTGGGTGCGGAGCGGAAGGCTGTGTCGCTGGCGAAGTCTTTCACCAGTTCGATCTTTCCATCGAAGTCCTCGACCAGAGCCGAGGAGCTTTCCACCCAGTCGCCGCAATTGAAGTAATCGACCTCCTCGATCCGGCGGATCACCGGCGAGTGGATGTGGCCGCAGACGACCCCGGAGACCTGATCGGAAAAGGAATAGCGGACGATGGCTTTCTCGAACTCGCCGATGAACGAGACGGCGTTCTTCACATTTCGCTTCACCGCCGCGCTCAGAGACCAATATCCGAGCCCCATTTTCTGCCGCACCCAGTTGACCGGGCCGTTCAGGCGGAGCAGGAGCTGATAGCCGACATCGCCCACAAAGGCGAGCCACCGATGATTTTGCACCACCGTGTCGAGCTCGTGCCCGTGAATGACGAGCAGCCGCCTGCCGTCGGCGGTTTCGTGGATCGCGCGGTTCTGGACGGTGATGGAGCCGTATCCACCCAGAAACCCGGAGATGAACTCGTCGTGGTTGCCGGGGATGTAGATCACCCGCGTCCCCTTGCGCCCGGCGCGCAGGAGTTTTTGGATGACGTCGTTGTGCGATTGGGGCCAGAAGATGCCCCGGCGCAACGCCCAGATATCGATCAAATCGCCGACGACGTAGAGCGTCTCAAACTCGTACTCGCGCAGAAAGGCGAGCAAAGCATCGGCCTTGCAGCCCCTCGTGCCGAGGTGAACGTCGGAGATCCAGCCAGTCCGATAGATTTTCATAAGCAGATGACTTGGGAGCGGTGTTCGCGCATCTCCAGTCGTCTGTATCTTCGCGCGACGATGTCACAGGCGGGCGACGGGAAGGTGAAGATTGGGTGACAAAAAAACCCGGCCTCTTGCGAAGCCGGGTTTTGATTAAAATGATTTCAGCCGTCAAAGAGACAGCCTGACAAGTTGGGGCGGGAACCCTTACGGATTTGCGGCAGCCGGAGTCTCGGCGGGCGCTTCCTCGGTTTTTGGGGTGGTCAGCGCGTCGATGGCGTTGCCGACCTT
>JBBCKI010000015.1:0-90263 GCA_037190965.1 Chthoniobacteraceae bacterium | reverse complement strand
ATTCGGTGTTCGAAGTTGCCGGTGACGGATTTGCACAATACTTCCGCCTGAGCTACGGAACGACCAGCAATACCCTGACGGCGTTGGAAACCATTCCGGAGCCCGGAACCTGGGCGATGTTGATTGCCGGAGCGGGAGTGTTCGGCCTGGTGCAGCGGATGCGCCGTCGAAAGAGCTAGTCTAAAATCTGAGGAGAGTCGCCTTCAACCGCTTATCGGTCTGAAGGCGACTCTCTATTCTTTCCATGAATCTTCTTGCGCTGACCTTGTCGCTGTCTCTGGCGGGCAGCGCTTTGTGCGGGGTGCCGGAAGTTTCAGTGCCTTATGCCACGCAGAAGCCCACGCTGAGGGCGGAATGGGGAGAGGGTGTCTGGGAACAGGCGGGAATCATTGAAAAACTGACCCCATCATTGGAAAGCATTCCCTCACTGACGCCGCAGCAGACGGAGGTGCGGTTGCTCTGGGATGAGACGAACTTCTATATTCGCTTCGTTTGTGAAGCGAAAGAGGTCGTCGCGACGCTATCCGGGCATGATACCGAGTATCACCGGGAAGAGGCTGTCGAAGTGTTTATCGATCCCACCGGAGATGGAAAGGCTTATATCGAGTTGCAGGTGAGCCCGAACAACGGCGTGCGAGACGTCCTCTATCTTTGTACCGGGGAGCCGCGATATGACGAAAACGGGCGGTTCTTGCCGGAGATCCTGAAACGTGATTGCTGGTCTTTCGACACCTGGAACCTTGAAGGACTTCAAACGGCGACGGGACGGTTTTCTCACAAAGGGAAGAAGGGGTGGATTGCGGAGATCGCGATTCCCTCCACTATCCTGCGGCGATTGGGCGAATCCCGTTTTCGACCGATGCAACTCAAAGCCAATTTCATTCGCCTGGAACATCCGAAGGCGGCTACGGACTCGCTGGAACGGTATTTCCTGTCGTCCAATTGGTCTCCTATTTTGCAAGGGAACCCGCATCGCTCTCCCGGAGCCAATGGGGTGGTGCATTTGATGGGCGAGCGGAAAGAACGGATTTCCCAGGGCGGCGCTATCCCGTAACGCTCAGGTCGCGGTCAAGGCCGCAGGCGTAGGTTGCCGTCGTGCCGGTTGGAAGCGGTGCGGCTGGCATCGTTTTGAGAATGGCGTGCAATGTCCCGAATAACTCCGTTTGTTCGGCTCTCAGAAAAAGAGGAATGCCGGGGCAGGGAGCAGGATGGCCGGTGATTCTGCCGCCTTCGAAGGTTTTGCCCGTCCAGAGGTCGCGCCACTGGCCGGGAGGAAGAAGGAGATCGCGTTGGGTGATACCCTGCCGGGTCACCGGAGCCGCGAGGAGATCCGGCCCGAGAAGGAAGGTATCGCCTGCGGCGTAGAATTCCGCGCACTCAGGAGCGTCATACCAGAGCGGGCGCAGGAGCGGGATACTCCGGTTGCTGGCGTGCCTATGAAGGTAATCCTCCAGCGCCTTGTGGAGTTGCGCGTACCGCTGCGCGATCGTTGCTGTAGTTGCGGCGTAGTTCCAGGGAAAATACGAATACTGCATCATCGGCATGACGGCAGTAGCCTCTGTCCAGCGGATGAAGAGTTCATCCGAGGGAAGGGGGAGATCGGAGACTAGCGTTTGCACCCGGCCTGGAATCATGTCGGGAATGAGAACATCATAGCCGAGCAGGCCGAGATGCTGGCTGAGGTGGATCATGGCCTGCAAGCCGTTATCGACGCCCCAGTGGGAGTCTTTGCCGCCCTGCCGCCAGATGATGTTGCGCCGTTGAGAAAGCCAGCCCGTGCGGCTTTCACAGAAGCCGGGAGCAACTTCCTCAAAGAGGGCCAGGAGAAGATCGACATAGCCGGAAGCGCCTGCCGGGTGGTTCCATGCCGTCTCTTCCGGCAACGGCTGGTATTTGGCATCCCCTCCGTCGATCTTGAAGCCATCAATGCCGACTTCGTTTTTCAGCCGGAGGAGCTGGTCGCGATACCAATCGCGCGCTTCAGGGTTTGAGAGGTCGACAATGCCGGCCCGGCCTCCCCACCATTGGAAGAGGGAAGGGCCGCCGCCCTCTTTTCTTGGCGCAAGCCATCCTTTCTCCGCGAGGAACGGGAAGGTGGCTGCTTCGCAGTTCACGAAAGGGGTTACCCAGAGGAGAACGCGGAAGCCAAGTGAATGAAGGTCCTGGATCAGCATTTCCGGGTCAGGGAAGTTTCTTGAAAAGCGAAGTTCGCCGAAAACCGATTCCCAGCGATCATCGATCGTCAGGACGGAGCACGGGTATTCATGCTCGCGAATGGCGTGGGCCATCGAGAGGATGCGGTCTTGCGAGATTGCCCGTGGATATTGTGTCCAGGTGCAGAAGATGGAGTCGCCGAAAAGTGACTTCTCCGGCGAAGGCGGCGGCCAGTGAAGCCGTTTCAGGAGCTTCTGATGCGCTTCGGGAAGCGTCGGACCGGCAAAGATCTCAATGGTAACATCCTTCGATGGGCAGGAGATGGAGAGAAAGCCGCTTGCCTCACTATTTAGCCGCACATCAAGCGGTGCGACGGTGTTTGCAAGGATTGCGAACCCCTCCGAGGCTATCCAGATCGGGCTTTGGATGTTGTTGACTGCGAAATGCGGGTTGACGACCGGCTCGGCGTTGAGCGGGTAAGGCTGTCGATGGTTGAAGCCGTGTCCATACCAATGCCCGCCGGAGGCAAGCGATATATGCATCGTTGTCCCCATGAGCAAAGGAACGACGGCATCCCCTCTCACCGCAATAGCGTCGGTCGGGGTCGGAAATGGTCTTCCGAGTGTATAGAGGAGCGCTTTGTTGAGACCGCGCGAGATCATGGCTTTGAGAGGCGAAGGGTGTAATTCCAGTCGTATTGGCCGGGATGGATCTGGTAAGGCTCCATGACACCCGGGCCACAGCTGTTGGTTCCGAGGCCGCTCTGGCGATAGTCGAGACTCAGGATGACTTCCGGCCGTGGCTTGAGGTCATACGTGTGGAACGCGGCGAAGAGATCATCCGCCATGAAATGGCTCGCTGTGAACTCCAGCGGGCCGTCCGCTTCCACGCGAAGCCTGCATTCCTTGTCTTCCAAGGTCAGCCAGCGGACATCGGTGTGGTTGCCATGTTCCTGCGGCATGATGTAGGGGACATACTGATCGGCGACGGTGCTTTCGAAGAGATCGACGATGGCGGCACGCTTCCGGTCGGCATAGTTTTCGAATGGGCCGCGTCCGAACCAAGTCAGCTTTTCCATGCCTGGCCGGAGGGTCATGATGACGCCCAGGCGCGGGAGAAGCGGCAGGGTCTTGTCGGCCGCGAAGTGGTTTGCAACCGCGATGGCGCCGTCGGGATGGATGGTATAGGAATGGCGGTGGCGGACGGCCTTTTCGGAAGCCTGGCAGCTCGCAAGGTGTTCCAGAGAGAGCATTACGGTGCCGTCTTTGTTTTTCTTTGCCTTCGGAACGGAGGGGTGAAGGGTGATTTTGTTGAACCCGGCTGCCAGCCACTGTCCGAGCATTTTGGTTTCCTGTCCACTCCATCCCTTGATGCCATCGTTATCGGTCGCGCCTCTCCAGAGCTGGAGCCGTGGGCCGGAGAGGAGAAGCTCTTGCCCATCCCACCGGAGGGAATCGATTGTCCCGCTCTTTCTTCCTGCGGTAAGGCGGAGGCGGTCGTTGAAGATGATAATTCCGTTCTCGTCTGATTCCAGCTGGAGCGGCGGAAGGCTGCGCTTGACTGATTTCGGTGCGCGGGCCTTGGCTGAAAGCGGCAGTTGATCCCACGCCACATCATGCCCGGCGTTGCACCAGGCCAGCTTGCGGGTCTGGAAGAAGCGGAAGTTCAGGAAGGCTTCTTCCCCGTGCTCGATGGTGAATGAGGGAAGCTTCAGCTTCACGCTTTCGACCTGTTGCGGCGTAGTTTTGAGAGGAGGGAGCGTTCCGTGGGCGATCCGGGAACCGTTGACTTTCAGCTCCCATTCCCCGCGAATGCCGTCGAGCGAGGCGAAGTCAAAACGGTTTTTGATTTCCACGATGCCTTTCCTTGCATGGTAGCCGAGGACTTTGACCGGCTGGGCAAGGTGCTTGAATTCAAAGAGGCCGGGATGCGGCTTGCGATCGGGCCAGACGAGGCCATCGCAGACGAAGTTGAGGTCGTTCGGTGTATCCCCGAAATCTCCGCCATAAGCCCAGTATTCGGTGCCGTCTTCGGTGGTGCGCTTGAGGCCGTGGTCGATCCATTCCCAAATAAAGCCGCCTTGTAGCCCCGGGTATTTCTCAAAGGCATCGTAGTAGTCTGCGAGGCCGCCGTTGCTGTTGCCCATGGCGTGCGAGTATTCGCAGAGAATCATGGGGCGGGTTTGGTCCGGGTGAGTGGGGTCGGTCGCCCAGTCGATTATCGTCGAGAGGGCCGGGTACATCGGGCAGACGACATCCGTCGCGCGGTAGCCCATGTCATACGGTTTTGCTGGCCCCTGCTCGTGCGCCAGGTATCCCTGGATCCAGATCGCCGGTTCAAAGTGCAGCGGGCGGCTCGGGTCGTAGCCGCGTATCCATCCGGCCATGGCGTCGTGGCTTGCGCTGTAGCGGGTCTCGTTCCCGAGCGACCATAAGATGATCGAGGGATGATTCTTGTCGCGCTCGACCATACGGATGGCGCGTTCCAGAAATGCGGAGGCATACCGCCGATCCTGCCCGACCTGGTGATAGTAGCCATGCGCTTCGAGGTTCGCTTCATCCACGACGTAAAGGCCGATTTCATCGCAGAGATCGAGGAAGTAAGGATCGTTGGGGTAGTGAGCGGTGCGAACGGCATTGAAGTTGAAGCGCTTCATCGTCTCGACGTCGAGGCGCATCGTCTCACGGTCAAGGCCCTTGCCCTTTGTGTCGTGGTGGTCATGCCGGTTGACGCCATGAATCATCACGCGCTTGCCGTTGACGAGGAGCATCCTGTCGCGAATCTCGATGGAGCGAAACCCGACGCGGCAGGCAGTGTGGTCGATGCTCTTTCCTTTCGGGCCTTTGAGGGTGACAACGACGGTGTAGAGATTTGGAGTCTCTGCCGACCAGAGGGCCGGTTTCTTAACAATGGCGGTAAGGGTGGTTTCGAGACGGTTGGGAAGGGAGGTCTCTCCCGCGATGATCTTTCCCCGCAGCGGCACCTTGAAGGCCGGCTTTCCATCCGGGCTGAAGAGCTGCGCTTCGATGGTCCATCCCTCTTCGGGTTGGCGAGGAAAGCCCGGTTTGACGGTGAGTTTCAGGTGGCCCTCTTTATAGTCGCCCGAAAGGTTGCCGAGGGCAAAAACATCGGCGAGATGCACTTTCGGCGTGGCGTAAAGATAGACTTCCCGGTGGAGCCCTCCCAACCACCATTGATCTTGATCCTCAATGAAAGTGGCGTCCGACCATTTAACGACGATGGCGGTGACGCGGTTTTTCCCATTGGGATTGACATACGGGGTGATGTCGAATTCGGTGGGAAGCCTCGAGTCTTTGCTCATGCCCACAGGCTGGCCATTGACATAGACATAAAGGACGCTTTCCGCTCCGCCGAAGTGGAGAACGATGCGGCGCTCATCCCACGCTTCCGGAAGGGTGAATTTCCGGGAGTAGATGCCGGTGAGGTTATCGTCAGGGACGAAAGGTGGTTCGTCCGGGAACGGCATCTGGACGTTCGTGTAATGGGGGCGGCCGTATCCCTGCAATGTCCAGTTTCCGGGGACTTCCACCTTGTCCCATTCCGCGTGATCCTGACCTTCTGAATAGTCTTCCTCCGTGACGCATTCGGGGCGGGGCACGGCCTTGAAATCCCACTCTCCGTTCAGGAGGAGGAACCACGGGCTCTTGGTCCGGTTCAGCGACCGGGCTGAGGCAGCAGTCGAGAACGGGTAGAGGGTGGAGCGCATCGGAAGGCGATTGATCGCGACGCATTCCGGGGCGAGCCAGCTTTTGAGCGATCCGATTTGCAGGAGAGGAGGAAGGTTAACCATTAGAATTGTGTCGTGAATTGTAGAAAGACGATGCAGCGCCGCGTACGGTGCATGCATCGTCGATTCAGTGGACGAAAAATGAATGAAGTGCTCTGTTCTAGTGTCCTGAGGCAGAAAAATTTCGTAGTATTCTCCTCGTTCCCAAACTCTGTTTGGGAACGCCCATGTCTTCGCAACTCCAGTTTCGCAAACCCGACCGTTCCGGCACCCTGCACGGGATGAGGAGGCTTTCGAATCAGAGATTCGGGGACAATGGCATTACCAATCTGGAGATTGGTAATGAGGAAACGAATCCATTCGCTCCAATTTCGGATTTCGGGTTTAAGGTCGCGTCATCGTAAAATTGCTGATAACGGCCTTATATTGGCTGCCATAGAAAGCGAGACCCGTGCCGTCGCTGAATTGGACGACCCGGAGTGCTTCAGGGGCCTTGAACTTCACGACACCCGCCTCCTTGCCATCAATAGTGATTGTGGCAGCGCCGGCGTCAAAATCGAGGAGGAGGTCGAAGTGTTGCTTGTTGCCAGCCCTCCATTCACCCACCTTTTCTCCGAGGCATCCGAAGACGCCGGAGGTCTGTTCTTTGCCGACAAGGTAGTAAAAGTTGAAGAATGGCGTTCCCACGTTATCCATCAGCCCAAAGGTGAGGAGCGCTTCGAAACCGGGGAAAAGCTCACTGGCTGAGAACGACTCGAGGGCTGCATCCCATGTGAACCGGACTTTGCCCGAGGTGACAAGGCCGTGACTGCTTGCAAAGACGGCGCGAGGCGTGCGGGGCTCCGATGATTCCTTGATGAAGTGCAGCGATTTTCCTGGAAAATCGGGCAGATCTTTGGCGACGACGACCCGGTTGGCCTCGGTAGCGGTCAGCGTGTCGAGCGAGTGGCCGACCGAGCCCGCCATGAATGGAGCCAGCGGCGGCGGGCTGCCGGGTTCAGCAGTGTCCAACTCCAACTTGATGTACGTTTCTTCTTCCGCGGCGCAGGCCGGGAGGGGAGAGAGGGCGGCAATGGCCAGGATAGCGAAGGAAAGTGATTTGATGGGGGGCTTCATAGTGAAATAGCCGGATTATTTTCCAAATGCAAAACTGTCGGTGCGGAAGGGGGCTGCGGGAAGCCCTTCCTTGTTGTAAAGGTTGCAGGCGGGATTGTCGGCCCAGCCATAACGCACAGCGATCGGGTTCGGGACGGCATCACTTTCGACCACAATGGTGTCGCCATCAATGGTGGCTTTTGCCCAGACAAACTTTTGGTCCGCTCCGGCGATGGCAAACCCTTCCAGCTCCGTCGCGGTGGTTGTCGGGATCGGTTGCTTCTGGCTGATGAAGAATTGGTCGGGGGCGCGCCCGATGGTGAGACCGCCGCCGATGCTGTCGAAGGAGACGCGGATCTTGCTTCCCTCCGGGGTTGCGCTCTTGAAGGTCGGGCCGGAGAAAACACCCTCGGTCTGGCCGTAGGCGACTTTGCGTGCGATCAGTCCGAGCCGGATGGCGACGTCCTGTTTATCGCGCGGATGGATGTCGTGGGCGTCTCCAATGTCGAGCGTTACGGCGTAGCCGGTACTAGGAAGGGTAAGGGTGCCTGCCTGCGCTTCGCGGGTGGCGGCCCATGGGCTCTCTTGCGGCTCTTTCTGACGCTGGCCGAAGTTAGGCAACTGGACGATGAGGAACGGGAAATCGCCCTGTGCCCACTGGGTGCGCCAGTCATTGATCAAGGCTGGCATCTCGGCCTTGTAGACAAGCGGTTCGGTTGCGTTGGACTCACCCTGGTACCAGATGGCCCCTTTGATTCCGTAAGGGACTATCGGGTTGATCATGCCATTGAAGAGGGCGCAGGAGGTCTGGTTGTCGGTCAGCGGGTTGCGCGGTTCACGGGGTTGCTGGGGAGCCTTCGGGCGGGGAGGAGCGGGACGTTTTTCCGCGGTGGCCAGCCTTGAGAGTTCTCTCCATTCCTTTTCAGCCTGGGCGTGCGCGGCGATCGCATCCTGGTTCTCTTCCTTCCATTTCGCAAGGGTTGCCTGGTATTCAGGCCAGACTTTGGTCTCCCAGTTGGACTTGATGTCGGCATAGTGATCCCGGAATTCTGCGGCCTTGCGCGCGGCACTCACTTTTTGGGGCATCGTTTCGAGCGTCTTGAGGCTGATCCAGGAGTGAATGCGGGTGCCTCCCCAGTTGGTGGAGATCAGGCCAACGGGACTTCCTGTGAATTGCTGGATCTCGCGTCCGAAGAGGAAGGCGACTGCGGAGAAACCGGACCATTCCCCGTTCTTGGCGACAGTATCCGGAGTGCAGACGTGCCATTTCCCAAGCATCGGCGCATTCTGGGGAGCCGGTGCGATCTCATCGGCCGGAGCCGGTGAAACCCATTTTGGAACCGTGAAAAGGCGGATGCCGGGGTGGTCGGACTTGGCAATCTCTTCGCGAGGCATTACGGCTCCTACCCCAAATTCCATGTTGGATTGCCCGGAGCAGACCCAGACGTCGCCTACGAGAACGTCGGTGAAGGTTATTTTGTTTTTTCCGATGACAGTGACCTCAATCGGGTCTTTGGAAGCGGCCAAGTTGGCTAGTTTGACTTGCCACTTTCCGTCGGCGTCGGCCATCGTTTCACCCTTATCGTTCCCGGCCTGGACGGTGACTTTTTCACCGGGATCAGCCCATCCCCAGACGGGGACAACCCCGTCGCGTTGAAGAACCATATGATCGCCGAATATCGCAGGGAGGCGGACATCGGCGTAGACGCAGTTTCCCGGGAAAAAAGCGCTCAGCGCGAGGGCGCAAGGGGTTGAAAGGGTAAAAAGGCGGTGAGAAATTCGGCGGGGGGGAATGTTCATAACTCGTTACGACACCTCTTTTCATACTTCAAATGAGAGATGAGTCACGTATTTTTTAGAATGTTTGGTCTTTTTGTGTATCTTTTTTTCGGCTGGAAGAAATATTGGAGATTCGATCTTTAGAAAATTGGTTTCCTTTTTGAAAGAATCGGAACCTAAAATTTCAGAGATGGGTATCTATCGTTAAGATGTTCTTAATGAGTGAGTTGTGTGAAAGGGTAAGCGCCTCGACGCTCGCCTTCCGGAGGAGGAAGCGGAAAAGAGGTTTGACTACGGTATTTAAGGTTCTATTTGGTATTAAGCATGATCCCCCCAGGTTTACTTCCTTCTGCTCGGGCATGGTTTGCGTGTTTGTCTCTCTCCCTGTTTGGTTTTGCCGGAGAAAAAGGGTTTGCCCAAATGGTTCCCGGGACGAGGGTGATCGGAGAGGCGAAACTTCTGAAGCTTGATCGTGATCACAAGGCGAGGGACTATACCATCCAGCAGTTGAGCTGCGACTTGCCCGCCAACGTTCTTTGGCCCGGCGAACAGGCGACGCTGAGGTTTCGCGTCACCAATCAGACCTCCGCGCCGTTGAAGGCGACGGGGAGGGTTGAGGTGATTCATTACGGGACCCGAGGAAAGCCGGGGGACATCTGGGAGCCACTTTTCTTCTCCAACGGAGTGGTCGATTCGATTCCATTCGCCGTCGATCTGAAGGCAAAGGGGGAGACGGAGATTACAGTCACTCCAAAGGTCCCCGCAACCTTTGGCGGTTATGTCCTTGTGGCCGAACTGGAGGGCCATGGAAAGGCATTTGCGGCATCGCTAGTGCGCGTGATCGAGCCCGATGGAGGGGCTGAGCGCTTTCCCGCCTATGCGCTGGATTTGAATGGCACGAGTGAAGAGGCGGCACGCTTTTTCAAGCGCCTTGGGGTGAAGGGAGCGCGGGCGGAGATCAACGTCTTTGCGTCCGATGACAAGGACTATGAGAAGAAGTGGAGCAACATCGTCAACTGGAGCCGGGCGTTGCAGGAGAATGAGGTGACGCTCATGGTAACGACCGCATCGGGAACGTTTCCGCTTCCGCTCGAAACGGGTCGGCCGCATCTCGATGATGAAGCGACATTTCAGGAGACCAAGCGCGATCTCGCTTGGCTGCCCTCGGCCGATGGCGACTTCCAAAGTTGGGTGCGGAAACTCTGCGGAACATTTGGATGGCCGAAGGGGCCGATCAACGCCATCGAGCTTTGGAATGAACCGTGGGAGGGAATCTCGATTTCGGGGTGGGGGGCCGACATGCTGCGTTATCGTGAGATTTACAGCGCCATGGCACGAGGTGTGGAGGAGGCGCGGAAGGAAGACGGTACCGATGTCCTGATGGGCGGGACGGGGTCTTCGAGCAACACGGTCGACAAGTTTTTTTCCGACGGCTCCGACACGTTTTTGAAGTGGCTCGATTTCTGTAGCATTCATTACCAGGCCATGGCGGCGACTCCGGCGTTGATGCGTGATTTCCTCGGTCGAAAGAGCCCTTATGGTCCGGTGCGGGTCTGGGATACGGAAAGCTGGATTGCGAATTCGGAAGACCGTGTCGGTTTGGTCGTGGCCTCGATGCATGCCATGGGGCAGGAACGGGCGATGGGGATATACGCCGGGAACGTTTACGAACCACAGAATATCGTGCTTGAAGGCGGGAAGCGCACAACGGTGGTGCAGGCATGGTCGACGGCGGCTGCTGTGGCGGCGAGCACCAAATTTGTGGGGCAGCGTCCATTCCGTGAGCTGCTTTTTCAGAATGGCCTGCCTTCGGTCTTCGTTTTTGAGGGACGCCCCGGAAAAAGCGAAGATGACGGAACGGTCGTCGTGTGTGGAGACCTTGGGGGAGCCTACTCCCGGAACCTGCTTTTGTTCCGGACGGTCCATGGGTTGAAGAACCAGGAGCAGGTGCGCGCTCTGCAGAAGAAACTGGAGATGCTCCCGACGGGAGCGCTCGAAGCGGAGCGGAAGGCGCTGCAGGCGCAGTTGGAAGCAGCCGAGGTGCTGGAAGGCGGAAGCATGACGATCTCCGACGGCGGAGGGAAATTTGCACTGATGGATTTTTACGGAAATCCCGTTCCCTCCAAGGGCGGGAAGATTTCGGTCCCACTGGACGGGAATGGCTATTATTTGCGGACCAACGGGGAGAAAGGTTCGTTCCCGCAGCTTCTTGACGCCTTGCGCGCGGGAGAAATTGCGGGTTACGAGCCGGTGGAGATCATCCCGCACGATCTGACGGAGCGCGTGGCCTCGGAACCAAAGCTCCGGTTGAAGATGACGAATGTGCTGAACCGCTCCGTGACGGGTACGCTCTCCGTGCGGATGAACGGTCATGATCTGACGCCGGTAACCGAAACCGTTTCGTTGAAGCCGCACGAGACGCGAGTGCACGAGGTCAAGGTCAGCGGAGTGGTCACGACGCCCGATAACGTCTATCCGCTGGAGGTGAAGTTCGATGCAGGGAGGGATGGTGTTGTTTTTTGCGAGGAGAAGATTCATGCCAACGTGATTTCTCCCCGCTCGATCTCCGTCGATGGGAAGCTGGACGACTGGACGGATGTGATCCCCCAGACGCTCGGCGCGGCGGGAATCGGGGCGAATATGACGGAGAAGGCGTGGCTACCGTTTGCCAAGTTTGACGACTCGGTAACGCAGGGATTGGCGACGGGCTATCTCGCTTACGACGACGATCATTTCTATTTCGCGGCCCGGATTTCGGATTCCACGCCGGATGATGGGATGGTTCGGTTCGAAACGCGCAACGACGATGACTATTTCTATCCCGAAGTCGCCTATCGGTATGACGAAGGGGCGACGATGGTGAAACTCGACAAGGTGATCGAGAATCCGGTGTTGGATAAGGAGTTTCTGGAACTCCCGGAAGGGAACGGGCGGAGCAAGGGAGTGTGGGAGAGTCTTTCCACCTCTCTTGCAATGGATCTCGATTTGCCCGAGACCGAGCAGCGGCAGGTGGCGCTCTATTTTCTGAGCGGCGATCCACTGGGGCGCCACAACGTGAGCATCGAGATGATCGACCGTCAGACCTGGAAGATTCTGAATCGGCAGGTGGTCAACAAGTTCGGTGATGGAAAGTATGCGATCTATAATATTTCAGGCAAGGTACGGATCCGGATTTCCAGCAACAACTGGTTGAAGGGCGTTGCCAGCGGAGTCTTCCTTGATCCTGCCAAGGAAGGGAAAAGACTCGGGAAAGCCAGCGTCGAGTTTGTCGGGATCGATGAGCGGACACGGGGCGACTGGAAAGGCACTTATGGTGCCGACGGTCACCTTGTTGCCGGGACGATGGAAGTGCTCCCATCCGATGCAATGCTGGTGTTTTCCGATGAAATCAAGAAGATCGAGATGAGGTGGCCGGAGGGTGTGCGTCGGTTTTCCTATCGGAAGCGGCCCGATCTTCCCGGCGGAGGGCCGCAAAGCCATGACAACGTGCAAATTGCCTTCAACGTGCTTCCGCCGGATGAAAAGCCGTGGATTGAAAGCCCTGCGGGAACGCCGCCGCGCTGGATGTCGTATTGGGATAGCGACTATGAATACGGTCTGAACGCGGTCGCTCCCAAGCATGGCGGCGGTACGGAGATCTGGCGTTTGCAGGTGCCGGGAATGCCGAGAAAGCACTTTTATCCGCGCCAGCCGAAGTCGGTTTTCGATGGCCCCGTAAAAAACGGCAAGCTGGTCATGGTGCGGGAAGGGAATATGCGAATTGTCGAAGCGGCACTGCCGTGGAGCGAAATTCCCAAGGTGAAGGAGCGCCTTGATGCCGGTGGGCGCATTAAGTTCACCTTCCGGGTCAACGATAACGGGGGCCCTTCGTATGAATTGGCCACGGCGCGGAGTGTCTCGAAGGCGAATAGCATCACGTTCCACAACGACTGGCAATCGCACTGGTCAAACGAACTGGAGTTCGGATTCGAAAAGCCGGAAAGAGCGGCCAAGTAACCGGACCATGACAATGACTGTGAATGTCCGTCATCGGTGGGGAGTGGGAGCGCTCTTGTCGTTTGGCATTTTATGCATGGGGGCGCCCCTCTCTGCGCAGAACGCGATCTGCATCAACGTAGAACCGGCGGCGGTGCAGGCGGCACTGGATGGTTCTGGGTTTGCTCCGCTAAAAGGAAATCCTCAGGGTGGAACTTTTGAGGGAGATCTTGTGATTCTTCAGGCGCGTGGGGTCATCACCGACGAGATAGCCGAGGGACTTGGACGCTTTGTGCAACAGGGGGGAAGTCTCCTTGTCGGTTTTGACGAAGGGGCCGGGATCGGAATTCAGCGCCTGGGATTCATGCTCCCCACCATGGCGTGGCATTCGAGATACGCGCAGGAACGGCGAGGAGAGGCGAGGTTGATCGAGCCCGATCCTGCTTTCTTTCCGAACCCTGATGCGGTGAAGGATTTTTCGGTTCGCTTTCACTACGAAATCCGTCCCTGGCATGCCGTGGAGAGGGGGCAGGCGCGCTACGATCGCTATCTTCGGCCGTTGCCGTACAAGGATTTTGGGACGGCAAACCCCACCGCCAATGATGTGGCGAATCTTCTGCCCAAGGGGAGTTTTTGGTGGACGCGGCCGTTGATCAATCGTGATTGGACGGTGCGGGCACGCTGCAATGACTATGCCCAGACGCCGCTTCTCATCACCGGGCGTTACGGGGCGGGAAAAGTCGCGGTATTCGCGTCGAACTTTGAGAATGTTGATCGGGAGATTCCTTTCTGGAACGCGGTCGTCACGTGGCTGCGGAAAGACGAGCATGCCCCGGGGATGGCCGGAGATGCTGCGGTGGCGATGGAGTTCGTTTACGAACCGGGAGTCCCGTTGAAGAAGCGGGAACTCGAGGTGAAGTTGACAAACCACGGAGGAACGTCCGTGGATGGGGTGCTCCTGGGCCGCTTGCTGACATGGGAAGAGGCGATCGTGGGGGATGTTCAAAAGCAGGTGACGATTCCTGCGGGAGCGACTGTTTCCGTCACGATGCCCTTGCCGGAAAAGGCCTCGGCAACTTCCTACCAGGCATTGGCGACGCGGGATGAATACAAGGCGCGTGTCGGCCTGCTTTCCGCCAACGGGGAGAGGCTTTTGGCGGAGAAGGTTTGGGTAGCAGACCTTCGGCCCGCCGTTTCGGTTCAGGTTGTGACCACGGAAGAGAGGGGAAGGAAACGCCCGTTTCACGCTCCGGCGATCGGGAAGGAAGCGCGCTCCGGATTGCCGATCCATTCCTACGCCTATCAGCAAGGAGCGACGGTGGAGGGATCGGTGGTGATTTCCAATGGGGTAAGGAATATCGCCGCGCTTGCGAAAGTCACCGATGAAGCCTACCCAGAAAATCCATCGCTGGCTGCACTGACGGATGAGTCATCCCGGGCCGAGTCACGCCCGGACTGGTATGCCCTCGATGCGTGGGGATTTTATGAAGGGAAGGGAGGGCGGGAGCAGGTGCTTCTGTTCGAGTTTCCGAAGGAGGCGACCGTGACTGCGGTGACGCTCTATGGCGCGGCGGATCGTTATCGCAATCACATGCGCCATAACCCAAAGCGGGTAGTCATTGAAGCAGACGGCGTGGAGGTGGCGCGTGAAGAGCGGGCAGAATGGCGGATTCCCCAAGGGAACGGGGTGCTGCGGCTGGAGTTTCCCGCGACGAAGGCGAAGACAGTCAAGGTACGCCTTGGAGAGTTGGGAGTGCCTCCGCGCCTTGCGGAGATTGGCATTGAAGGGGCCATAGAAACGGAGGCGCCGGAAGTGAAGGATCGCCTTTTGCTGCAATGGCGCAATGCGTTGACCAATGAAGTGCGAACATTGACGGATCGGGTGGAGGAGGTTCCTTCGCTCGGGCGGGTGGTGCGGCCATTCAAGGTTGTATTGCCGGAGGGCTCCGATGCGACGCCTTACCGCCTGGAGGCGTCTTTTGGCGGGACGATAAGCACGATCCCGGTTCTGGCGGTGAATGGGGCGCGGTCATTCCGCCCGATTGAGGAGGTAGCGTCACCCACGGATGTCAGCATGGGATTCATCGTGACCCGTGGATTTCGGAATATTTTCAATATTGGCGTTGGAACGCAGGAGATTCTGGAAGGGTGGGGACAACCTGACGATCTTGTCTGGGCCTACTCCCGAGGGTTGAAGCAGAATGCGGCCAACACCCGGATGCGGGCGGATCGCCTTTATGTTTCCGATAACGATATGCGGCATTATTCGACGCCGTGGCGTTCTTTTTATAATGGCGAACGGTTCTGGGACGTCGCCCTGCCGCTTTTGGTGGAACGGGCGAAGGAGGACCGCGGCTGGAAGGATGCCGGGAGAGTTCATCTCGGGTTCAGCGATCGCTGGGATACCGGCCCCACCGTCAATCTTGCTTATTCCTGGATGGATCTGGAGGCATTCCATCGGCATTTGAGGAGCAAGGGTGGCGCCGGTCTTACAGGGAAGACGCGGGATGAATTGGTTCGGGAGGTGAACAGCAATTACAGCGGGCAGTTCAACGCCTGGCAATTGCAGGAATATGAGCGCGATCTCCGGAACTTCCGTACCCAGTTTGCAGCCGAAGGGAAAAAGGTGGTGATCCAGGCACAAGGCGCGCCCCTGGTTCCGTTGAAAGAGGCGGAGGTGATTTCGGACATCGTGCGTGGGATGAATGACGATAACACCTGGGGAATGGCCGAAAGCAGCATTCCGCTCACCACCGGTCGGCAAATGGGGGTCCTGGCGTTCAACCCTTTCCTGGCCATGACGGCGCTCGGTTCCTGGGGGTGGGATGAAAGCGTCTTGAACAACATTCAATGGCGCGGGCCGGTCGGGACGACTGAGCCGTCACGACGCCATATTTATAATCGAGCGTTCCGTGGAGTGATTCGTCCCGACGGAAGTTACCGTCCGATGAACACCTACGGCTACAACTTCAACGGAGGAGCGGCGTTCACCCTGAATGAAAATGACTTCAACGAATGGCAGCGCGTGGAGGAGCGACAGTCACTATTGACTCCCGAAGCGCCCCTTGGCGCGGGCCTGATCTTCAGCACGGCTTATCTGGAAAAAATGGAATCGCTGCGGATCAGCGGAGGCGGTCCCGGCGGAAACAGCGCGGATGAAGAAACCATGATGGTCGCCTCCTTTGTGCGACGATTACATGAAAATGGGATCTCCCTTCCGTTCTCCGGAAATGCCGGAATGCTCTCCCAATGGCGCAGGGATGCACCGCTGGTGTTGGCCAATGCAGAGCGCTTTAGCGCCGCAGAACTGACGGCGCTCCGCGTATATGCGGCCAGGGGCGGAAGGATCGTGGCTTTCGCCCATGTGGCAAAGGGACTTCCTGTGGAAGTGGCAAACGTCTTCGGGGTGAATGCCGCTGGCAAGCCGGTGGCCGGAAGAAAGGTGGGAACCTTCGCGGGGCAGGACGTGACGCTCAACGGGACGATGCTTTTTGTTCCGCTCCAGCGCCTGCCATTGACAGAACGTGAGGGCGAGGAGCTTGCACCGATTCTGAAGGCGCATCTCGATCTCCCGCTGCGCTTTCCGTCGGGAACGGCAGGTTACGGTTTCCGTTCCAACGGGCGCTCCTTCATTGTTGTGGAAGATTGGCGGGAAGAGGGCCGGACTGTGACGGTCACCCTGAAAGCAAAGGCGGGAGTGAAGGAGCTTCGGGCGGCATCGGTCAATGAGCACGCGCCATTGAAGGTGTCACGCGAAGGTGGGGAGTGGGCGATTGAAATCCCCTTGCGCCCGGGCGATGCGGAGTTGATCTGTTTGGAGGAAGTAAAATGAAGCCGTTGCTATTATCCATTTTTGCGTGGACGCTCATTGTGAATGGGGCGCATGCGGCTGAGCGGACGCTGAAGATTGTCGTCGATTCTTCTGCGCCCGCAGAGGTCAGGCAGGCTGCCCATGAGATCCTGGCCAATGTGAAGCGCTCGGCAGTGTTGCGAGCGATGGTGGGGGAGGGAACCGCACCGGTCGAAGTGAGCGACTCGAAGGCATTGGCGGCAGGACCGTTTGAAGAACGGGCTTATAGCCATCTGGTGGTCGTCGGCATGCCGGACGACCCGATGGTGAAGCAGGTCTGGCAGCATGAGGCGGCGCTCAGAGACGGCGGACTGTATGTTTTCGGGTTTGGGCATTTGCTGGGGGAGATCGGCTACATTGAAAGCGACCGGAACCCTTTCCTGCATGCCAGTAACATCAAGCAAACGCCGTTTGAGGCAGCGGTGGTAACGGTAACGGGTATCACCCCGGCCTCCGTGCGGTTGGCCGCAAAGTTTTTCACGGAAAAAGGGTTAGTCAATGGCGTGGTCGCCGGTTCCGGTTGGCGGAGAGGGGAAGGCGCCTTGTTGGAGAGGTCTCCGCTCCAATGGAACAGCCCGATACCGGTGGTTCCTGCGGTGGCGGGGAAATGGACGCGCCTTGCGGTGACGCAGGCCGCGGAGGAGGAATACCGGGGGGTGCTGGCCGATGCGGGGATTGCTCCCGAGGAAATCTGGCGAGTCAAATATCACCAGCCTGGCGTCTGGGATGGCGCGGGGGCAAAGAAAGCGTTCGATCACTATTCTGCAGGGCTTCACCGACGGGCCTATGGCAATACGCTTTGGATGGCGCGGTTCCCGTCGGAGAAAGATGCCAGTTCGGCAGCTCCGAAGATTGCGATGGCCGCAGGGCTATCCACGAGCGGGTCGGGGTGGCAGGGAAAGCAGCCTCCCTTTGGCCCGCAAAGGGAGTCACCTGGAAATTTGGCTCTCTGGCAAAAGGGTGCGTGGGTCTTGATGAGTACGCTGCCGGTGGAGGCCACGGATCTGATTGCGGCTGAAATGGAGAGGAGGAGATAGCAGCGGCATCGAGCGACGATGTCTGTTCTTGTCTGGCTCGAATGTTTTTTTCTGTTTTAATGCAGGGTCTTTTGTGTTGACTTTGCTTCAATTTGGAATACAACGTATTTACCGTTCGATGGACTGCTCCCCCCACAGTACTTCTCATTCGCCGTTTGTATCAAACCGGTTTCCGGTTTTAATCCCGAAGTTCACCCGTGCCGCGTTCACATTGGTGGAATTGCTCGCGGTCATGGTGATCATGATTCTCATGGTGGCGGCGGCGGTTCCCGCCTTCAACGCGCTCTCAGGCGCCAGCTCGAATACCAAGGCGGCGTACGAAATCGCCGGAGCGCTGGAACAGGCACGCGCTTATGCCATGGCCAATAATACCTACGTCTGGGTGGGATTTGTCGAAGAGGACGCCTCAAAGCCCACGCCGTCCACACCCGTCGCGGGAACCAGCGATCCGGGGGGGCGGGTGATCATTTCCATCGTGGCATCGGCGGATGGATCTCGCTACAGCGACAGCTCCGTAACCGCATCGGATCCGCCCGCTTTCGGCGCAAACCTGTCGCCCACTTCAAAGAATCAGACGAAGCTGGTGCAGATCAATAAGCTGATCAAGCTGGAGAATGTTCATCTCGGCAGTCTGAACGACGGCTTGGCGAACTCCAGCAACAATAATCCTCCCCGTCCCCCGGTTGCGGCCGACTACCAGGTGGGCGATCCTGCTTTTGCCAAACATATGTCAAGCAGTGGCGGAGCCCCGGTTTCGAATCCGACCACCTTCAAATATCCTCTCAGCGGCAACACCGCGCAATACACCTTCTTAAAAATCGTGGAATTCAACCCACAGGGATCGGCCAGCAAGATCGTCGATAACATCATCAATGGCCCGCAGAAATGGATCGAGATCGGGCTTCAACCAACGCACGGAAATGCCGTCGACCCCCTTTACAAGGGAACCATGAAAGCGAACGCCGCCGTCATGATCGAGGGAATCACCGGGCGTGTTGGAATCATCCGACTATGAAAAAGAACAATTCAGCGGTGTTGGCCTTCTCACTTGTCGAAGTGGCTTTGAGCCTTGGTGTGGCGGCCTTTGCGCTGATCGGCATCTTCGGGCTGCTTCCCATTGGTCTCAATAGCAACCAGGCGGCGATCAATCAAACTGCGATCGCCAATATCCTGACGGAGATTTCCGCTGACTTGCGAACGGGAGATGCCCAATCGCCCAGGTTCGGCATCGCCCTGAACGTTCCTTCGACGGCTACTTCGACTTTCTATCTCGATGAAAGCGGTGGCCGCACTCCCGCCCCGGCGTCTGCACGCTATCGCGTTTCGACCACCGTGGCCCCGACTTCGAGCGGGGGGCGAACGGTGACGAAAGTTGGGATCACGGTAAGCTGGCCCGCCGCCGTGGATTCCACGAAGGCTGCCGGGCTGGTTTCTACGTTTGTTGGCCTCGATCGAAACTAGCGATGAATCGATTCTTTCTCCAGATGCGGAAGCAGTCCTCTCACGCCTTCACATTGGTGGAGATGTTGGTTGCGATTGCGGTGTTGACGCTGCTGGTCATGCTGACGGCTCAATTGACCAACAGCGCCACTTCAACCGTGAGCCACAGCCGTAAGCATATGGATGCGGACTCTCAGGCCCGCATGATTTTTAGCCGTATGGCGCTCGATTTTGCCGGCATGGTGAAACGCGTCGATGTGGATTATTCCACGTTCAAGTCCTCTAACAATCCGCAGTCCGGCAATGATCGATTTGCCTTCTATTCGGAGGGGGTGGGCTATTACTCCGGCGATCCGTCGAAGTTCTCCGGCAATGACCGGGCGACGGTTTCCTTGGTATCGTACGCGGTGCTTAGGGATGCCTTCACCGGAAGGATGGGGCTCCAGCGCTTGAGCAAGGCGTTGGGCTGGGATCCGGACACGGGGGGCACCTGGCGCAGCATGGCTTATCTTCCGGTGAGGCTGATGGAACTCTGGCCGAATCTTTTCGTCGACGACGCTGACTATACGACGGTGGGCGACCAAGTCTTCCGTATCGAATACAGCTACCTGCTCAAACCAAGCACGAGCGATCCCGCAAATCCAACGGACGGCCGCCTTTCACTGACGCCATGGAATGCTCCCCACACCTCCATCAACGGATTTAAGGACGTCGCTGGGATTGTCGTGACTCTCGCCATCCTCGACCCCACCAGCCAGGTGATTGTCGATGTGTCCAATACGGCGCTGGCTAGTGCCTTGCCCGATGCTGCGGAGGGTTCGGAGGTCATGGCATCATGGGTCTCGGCCATTAATTCTCCCGGCTTTGCTGCCACCGCAAGAATCCCACAGGCCGCCGCTTCGGCGGTGCGGGTGTATCAGCGTTGTTTCTATTTGAACGGCAAATAAAGGGCGCCTCCCATGCAATCTTCTTCGCTCTTTTCTTATTCACAATGTCATCCTAGGCGGGGGGTGGCCTTGGTGATCGTCCTCGCGTTCCTGGTCCTGTTGAGCGGGCTGGTCATCGCTTTCTTTGTCCGTGTCGTGACAGAAAGGCAGGTTTCCAACAGCAACTTGAGCGATACAAAGTCGGACATCCTTGCCCGCAGTGCCCTGGATGTCATCGTTGGCGATCTCAAACAGGAAATCGTGCTGGGCTCCGATATCGCCACTGTCAACGGCATTTCAATCTATCAACCAAAGAGTGCAGCGAACATGCTGCCCACCCGCAGCGGAGCGCCTCCGATCGTTTCGGGCTCGAACCCGATTCCGAATCTTGTGCGGCGCAGCATGGTAAACGCCACGGGCATTCCCGGCCTAACCGGGGTTGCTTCCAATCTCTCCTCTTCCGGGACGTCCGCCAATAACCGAAGCATCAAGCTCGCCCGCTGGAACGCGCATTACCTGATTCCACGGAGCGACACCAGCGATACGATCGATTTCACGCCGATCTCGGGGGCCAGCGGATTCACGCCGCCGGACTGGGTGATGGTGACGGCTAACGGGCCCGCGGTAATCACTTCGCCGACGAACTCCGTCATCGGCCGTTATGCCTATGCCATCTATAACGAAGGCGCTCTCCTCGATGTCAATGTCGCCGGGTATCCCTCCAAACTTCCCGCCGGGGACATGCCCCATCCATCTCCGAATCCGCTGAGCTTGCTGGAATGGGGGTATGCCCGCAAAGGCGGGGTCGCATTCGCCGATCTGACCCAGTTGCCCACCATCACGTCCGGGACGCTCTCCCAGACTCTGGTTGACCGTCTTGTCGGCTGGCGTAACTACGCAAGCGCGCAGCCCGGCGGAACCTTCAAAGGAGGCTATACTTTCGATGACCCAGCCGCGGCACGTTATTTTGACACCGTCGTAAGCGCGACGAACGGCTTTCTTTCCGTTGCCACGCCTTCTTCATCGCCATCATCCGGCCAGACGGATCAGGTGTTCACGAGCCGCCAGGCTTTCCTTAAATTCTCCCGCGATGCCGGAATCAGCCAGAACGTCCTTCAGTATCTAGGGACATTTTCGCGGGAGAAAAATGCCCCGAGTTGGTCGCCCCTCCTCAATGCAAGCGATTTAGGGGGGCAGAACAACGGGGTTAACATCACCAGCGGTGCTGTCATTACGGACGAATATGCCTACTACAAAAAGGCGGATGCTGCCGACGCATTTAACAGGCGCATCGCCAACGTTCGGGTCACGGATTCCTTCGACCGCGTGGACGGTTCAACGGCCGTGGTCGGTGAGCCATTGGTCAAGCAGCGGTTTGACCTTAATCGGCTGTCATGGATCCGCTATGATGGCACCTTGCCTAGTGGAGTGACTGCGGCCGATGTGATGAATTACTTTGGCCTCACGAGGGAAAGCTCCGGTGCATGGATTTATAATCATGGAGCACCGGGCAACGGAGCCCGGATCAATACATTGGAGGAGGTCGCGGCGCAGAAGCGCGAACCCGATTTCTTTGAGTTGCTTCAGGCGGGAATCCTCAAGGGGAGCATGGGGCTGGTAAGCGGTGATCCCGCTTTCAGCGGAGACGTTGCGAAAGGGGGAGAATTCTATCGCGCCGGCGGCCCTCTCAGAGTGCCGAGTGGAAATAACGGAAGCAATGTCGTCCGAACAGACGTGGATGGAAAGGTGGTCGCCGCTCAAGAAAAATATCAGGTGATGCAGATTGGAGCCAGCATCATTGACCAGTTTGATGAAGACGATTATCCCACAGAAGTCGTCCTCAATGGTCAGCCATTTACCGGGGTTGAGAACTTGCCTTACATCAACGCGATGGCAACAACGGTTCTCAGGCCAGTGCTCGGGGTGACGACGGGAGATGGGGGGACATTGTTGCAGGATGAGTGGCAAACCCGGGTGCATCAATGGTTGACATTCTCGCTCTGGAATCCCCATCGGAATGCGAAGGTTGCGGCGGCAAAAAGGCCGACCATCTTTCGGATCGCGGCGGTGGACGGGATGGTGGCACCAAGGCTTCAAAATCTGGCGACAGCGGATCAAAAAATTCAGCAGTTTACGAGGTCCACTCCCTCCTGGATCCGGTTTAACATTGGCGACTACAACGGCTTTTCTGAGCCCACTGCCTTGAATTATGCGTTCTCCGAGACATCGAACCCCAATGGAAGATTCGAGACACCTTCGAAGTTTAGCCGGGCTGGCATCTACCTGGGCAGCTCCAGTGCGGTAGACTGTAAGGAAAAGGTTCCGCTTAGCGCACCGTTGGGGAATACAATTGCGCCATATTTTAACACGGCGAAACGTGATCTTTCTCCACCCCCGACATTTGAGCTGCAATACCTGCGGGAGGGAGGGAATGCCAACAGTGAGAGCGACTGGCGGACCTATCAGATTATCAGCTCGTTCGTGCACGGTCAGGATACGGCGGGTGATCCCTATTTCGAGCCGGCAGATCCCGGGTGGATTCAGAATGCGTCGACTTGGAATTCGAGCGTTGCTTCGCAATACACCCGGCTGACTGTGGATCAAGATAATTGTATCTATGCGATTCTGGATCCCCGGAGTCTTCGTTTCAACGTGACGCGCTGGCAGGGAAACAACCCTAACAATCTGAAACTCGCCCTTAGTGCGATCAACGGGAAGTCCCCCTCCGGGCCTACGGTGGGGCCTTGGTATACTGGAGTGACGGATTTTGCCTACACCGTCAATAATACCGCAGGAAATCGTTATACCGATCGGGACTTTGTGCCGCGCGTGGGGGACCTTGCGGGTTGGTATACGGCTGCGGCGGATAACCCGTTGACGGCCGGGAGCCTGGCGAATCGAAATGTAATGTTGAATCGGCCTTTCCGTAGCGTGGGTGAACTCGGTTTCGTATTTCGCGATACCCCGTGGAGGACCTTGAACCTGATCTCGGCCAATAGCGCCGATTCGGCGTTGCTCGATCTCTTTTGTGTCGGGGCTGCGGGAAACGGAGCGTTGCCTCCTCCTTCGGTAGTTGCGGGAAAGGTCGACATCAACGGCGCATCGATCCCGGTCTTGAAGGCGTTGATCGCCAATGCCCTTCGCGATTATCAGCCAAATGCCGACCAGACGCTGACGACGGCGGGGACGGCGAATGTGGTCAGCGCAAGCGATAGTCAGTTGATTGCAGCCGATATCGCGACAAAGATCAGGACGACGCCCTTGGTGAACCTCGCCAATATTCCGGGCCTCTTTCCGCAGGATGCTTCGAAGGATAATAACATGTATCCTGGTGTCAAATGGAAGAGGGAGGCTTTGGTGCGGGCTTTGGCGGATAGCAGCAGCACCCGGACATGGAATTTGCTCATTGATGTGATTGCTCAGAGCGGCCGGTATGCACCGAACGCGGGAACAGATTTGAACAAGTTCACAGTGGAAGGTGAGAAGCATTATTGGTTCCATGTCGCAATCGACCGGTTTACGGGAGAGGTTATCGATCAACAACTTGAACTGGTGAGAGAATGATCAAGAAACTTATCGCTTTTGGGTTGGTGATTCCTTTGATGGGGGCTTTGGTTCTCGCCCGGGCGGCGGACTCAGAGAAGGAGGCTCCGCAGGATCCGCAGATGCGTGATCTGCCGCATAGTATTGCGTTAATGAAAACCTTTGTTTATAAGCCGACCCCCGAAGATCCCAACCAAACGCCCAAGGAAAAGGCTGCCAAGGAGTTTTTGGAGCAAATGTCGCCCCGCCTGCTTAAGGTGGAGGTATTGAAATCGGGAGAGATCAGAAAGGAGAACCGCCGGTATTCCACTGGGAAAACGGCGGAGGTATGGCGTTCCGGGCGAGTTACTTTTTTCGAGGACTCTACCAATCCGGGAATCGTGATGGTTTCGACGCCAGAGATGCGTCAGGATTCGGATGACACGGGCCCTGCGAAGGAAGTGGCCGATTTCGAGGAACTTGGCTGGGTAAGCCGGGAGGCCTTCCAAGGCCGCGAGACACGGCAGGGGGTGCCGTGCCTGATGTATAAGAACGGGAGCCTGGCGGCGTGGCTGGATGCATCGACGCGGTTGCCAATTCTCTTTGTGGCCGGTGATCATCATATCACCTATAGTTATAAGCCGCTTAGCCAGGGGCCGTTGGTCTTGCCCGATCGATTGGTGAAGGAATTAAATCGTTCGATTCGCGGTTGGAGGGGTGAATATATTCGGCATTAAGGGCTCGGAATTGCGGGAGAGGATGAAAGTCCTTCTCGCAGTGGATCATCATTTTTTCATCGTCTTGAGAACCGCTCATCGAGAGCGCTTCCAAAGTTTATTGTTTAAGCCTCGATATGCTTCCAGATAATCCTTTTCTTCAGCTTGTTCTTCCACGCGCCGCATCGGTGCTTGGACGTCTCCAGGCGTTGATCTGGAGCTCTGCTGGCGATGTCGAGGTTGCTTTCGGCGGTTCCTTTGTGGAGCCGATGCGAGTTGAAGAGGCGTCTAGGCTTTCTTTCGAAATGGTGGAGCTGCCGTTCTTCTGGGGAAAGCTGTTTGAGCAGGCGTGGTTTCGTATTCTTTTGCCGGAGCACTCCGGGGAATTGTACCTCCATTGGCACGATCAGGGAGAGGGAACGGTGTATCGCGATGGCGTGCCGTTTTACGGCTTTGACGTGGCTCATCGCTTTTGCAGGATTCCGAAGGGCACCCGTGAGTTATTTGTCGAGGGGCTTTGCTTGCAGAGCGCGATCTGGCATCCCGAGGCAAAGGGGCTAAATTCAACTGGGAGCACTCTTTCGAAGGCGGGGCTCTTCCGGCGGAATGAACTCGCTTGGGAAGTCTATCATGATGTGGAGGCGCTCTATCAGTTGACCGTCGAGGAGGCCAAGGCGGCCCCGTCGGGGAAATCACTCAAAATCCTGGGCGTCGGTTATCAGGAGCCGGTGAATGTCGTGCCGGTACTTTATCGGCGGCTTTTGCGCGGCCTCGACGATATTTTCAATGCCTTCAACCGTGGCGGCCTTGGGGCGGCGAAGGAGGTGATTTCGGAAGTCTATTCGCGGCTCTCAGGGCAGCATCAACGGATTAGGGCTGTATTGACAGGCCATGCCCATATCGACCTCGTCTGGCTTTGGCCGGAGAGAACGGGGGAGTACAAGGCGGTGCATACGTTTTCGACGATGAACCGGTTGATGGACAGCTATCCGGAACTGGTATTCGGGTATAGCCAACCGGCAAGTTACTCGGCGGTGGAGAAAAGAAGCCCGAAGTTGATGGAGGCCGTCAGAGAGCGAATGGCGAGCGGCCGTTGGGAAGCCATCGGGGCGACGGAGGTGGAGTCCGATACACAAATGGCGTGCGGCGAGGCCTTGGCGCGTAGCTTCCTTTTGGGGCAGAAGGGATTCGAGCGGCTGTCCGGGAGTTCTTCCCGCGTGCTCTGGATCCCTGACGTTTTCGGTTATGCCGGGTGCCTGCCGCAGATCATGAATCAGACGGGAGTGGAATATTTCTTCACCACAAAGCTGACGTGGTCGAATATTCATCTCTTCCCGTACAGCAGTTTCGTCTGGCGTGGAATCGACGGTTCGGAAGTGCTTGTGCATGTGACGCAGGAGAATGGCTATAATCAGCTGGCCTCTGCTGAAGAACTCAGGAGGGGCGCACAGGCCTATCGTCAGTCTGACGTGCATGATGAGTTTCTCGCCCCGACCGGGTTTGGCGATGGCGGTGGCGGGGTAACGGAGGAGATATGCGAGCGTGCGCGACGCTATCGTTCGCTGGGCGGGATGCCGGAGGTGCAGTGGGGGAGTGTGACGAGTTTTTTCGACCGCCTGAACCAGGTCCGCGCCAAGCTGCCGGTGTACCAGGGGGAACTGTACTTGGAATATCACCGGGGTGTGTTTACGACGCACGGTGACCTGAAAGCGCGTTTTCGTGAATGTGAACGGGCGCTTCAGACATGGGAGGCGGTCCGTTCTGTAACCGGAGGCGGCGTCCTTGACGATGGACCGTGGAGGCGGCTTGTTTTTGCGCAGTTCCACGATTACATCCCGGGCTCCTCAATCTGGGAGGTTTATGAGGAGGGACTTCCGGAACTGGCGGCGATTTCAAAGAAGGCGCTGGAGGCGGCAGTGCTCGAATTGGGTAATGCAGGGATCGGCGGCGACGATGCCCTTTTTAACCCGCTCCCTCTCGCTCGCACGACGGTGGTGCCGATCGAGAATCATCGGAGGCGGGCTGTTACGCTGCCTCCGCTCTCGGGTGCTCCGATTCATAGTTTGCCCGTGCCGGGAGAGGCAGGGGCGGTGGAGGCCACACCTCTCGAGATGGCCAGTGATCATGTCAGGGTCGCTTTTGACTCGATGGGACAAATTGCCGCTCTTTCATTTGGTGGAAAGGAAGTCGCACTTTCCGGGGCGCTGGGAGCATTGACAATTTATCCCGATTTTCCCGCCGAATTCGAGGCGTGGGATATCGATCGTCAGAATTTGAGTCTGGGCCGTGTCGTTGATTCCACAGCGGAGGCCTTCGTGGCGGTCTGCTCGCGCGAGGAAGGGGTGGTGGAATTCCGGCGGAGGTTATCGGAGCGTAGCGAGGCCGTCATTCGCTACCGGCTCGATGCATTCAACCCCGTGCTTCGCGTTGAAATTGAGGTCGACTGGCGTGATGAGCAAGCGCTCCTGCGTCTCCTTTTCCCGACCGCATATTCCGGGCGCAATGCCCGTTTTGGGACACCGTTTGGGAGCGTGCTCCGGGGGCAGCAGCCCGGCAATTCGAGAGAAGAGGCGATGTTTGAAGGCCCCGCCAGCCGCTGGGCGGTCATCGGAGACGACGGCGAGACGGAAGGGCTGGGTGTCGTGACGGAAGCGAAATACGGCTTCTCCGCATGGAATGGGGTGCTGGGTGTCTCGCTGCTCCGTTCGCCTCGCGTAACAGGTGAGGACCGGGGGCACGGTTCGATTTTTCCGGCTTCGCTAAGGCATGGGGGAGGGCGTTCGGTTTACTCCGACCTCGGGCACCACACCATTCGGATGGCGCTCTATTTCCAATCCCCCGATGCTTCGCGAGAGCACCTGGGCGCTGCTTTGGCTGAGACGCTGTTTACGGAACCGGTGCGTTACCGTGGAGAAGCGGTACAGGCGGGTTTCCTTGGTCTGGAAGGGGGCGAGACCCTTGTCCCTTCCTGGGCGAAACCTGCCGAAGATGGCCGGGGGTGGATTCTGCGCCTTCATGAAACGATGGGTCGCCGCGGCAGCGCCAAGCTGCGTCTGGCTGAGGGATACGCCGCATCTATAACTGATCTTTCCGAGAAGCGGGAAGAAGCAGTGACCGTTGAAGAAATCCGGTTTACTCCGTATTTTTTGATTAGTCTGCGAATTTCGAAGAATAGCCATGAAACGAAATGAGAGGCATATGGGGCTATTGAGGATTAGCCGTGCGACTGAATTTATTGCCGGGCAAATGGCTGCCAGCGTGATCGTATGCACCGTTCTGATGATCGGCGCCGCGCATGCCGGGGAGAGCTACAAGGCGGAAAGGGCCGAACTCGACGCGGCATGGCTCGAAGCCTCGAGTTTCCTCGTCAGCGAGGCCAATCGGCGTTTTGTGGCGGCCAAAGGGCTCATGGGAACCGACGAACTCGAACGGGAATTGGGCGATGCCGTTACTTTGCTTAACGTCCAGCCTCGCACGCGCGGCAATATCGAAAAGGCCCGGATCAAACTCGAAAGATTATCCGGCAACCGGGACAATGGCGAAATCGCGATATTCGCCACCTATTTTCTCGCGCGCTTGCATGAGATGCACGCCCAGCCGCCCAGGCTGAAGGACGCCCGGACGCTTTATCATCGGCTGCTCGAAGAATATCCGGGTAATCCCATTGCTGATCGAAGCGCCTCCTCGCTGGTTTTGATTGATCTCTACGAAAACATTTCGAGCGAGGAGCGGGCGAGACGATTTGCGGCTCTGGAGTCCCTGGCTCCTCGACTTCAATCTCCTTCAGGAAAGCGCGATTACCACCTTAACCTAGGGAACGCCTATATTCAGTTCTCTGAAATGGAACGGAGCCGCGCGAGGGCGATCTTCCATCTTCTCACGGCGGAAAAGGAGGGGATTACTCGTTGGCAAACTGAAGCGGCAACCTGGGTTTCCATCGGCGAACTCGCTCGGGTCGAAGGCCGCAATGAACTGGCGGCGGAGTATTACAAAAAATTCCTCGCAAAGTACCCGCGCGACAATCGCCACTACACCATCAAAAAGAGGCTGGAAGCCCTCAGTTCGGGAGATTGACGCATTATGCGGGAGAAGATTCTCAATGGAATCGGATTCGGATTGCTTGCGGTCTGCTTCGTCGTGGCGCTTGGGCGGATTGTAGTGATGAAACTTGGTTTCAGTCACGAAGGGCAAAGGCAAGTGACAGTCCGCATCGCGCACTGGCAGTTGGAGAATGGCCCGAAGGAGGCGTTCGACAAGATCGCGCAGGAGTACATGCACCTCCATCCCGGCGTAAAGGTGGAGCCGCTTCCGATTCCGGAAAAAATCTATCCCAACTGGGCGTTGACGCAGCTCATCGGTGAAACGGCTCCAGACATTATTCAAGTCCGGACGTGGGATAATACGCTGACGCGCTTCTTCGTTCCGCTTTCCGAACTCGTTGATAAACCGAATCCTTACAACAAGGGGACGGACCTGGAGGCGGTTCCGCTCCGGCAGACATTCTTTGACGGGATGGAAGGAGGCTATCATCCGTTGCTTTTGGAATACTACTGGGTCCCGGTGTCCGCATCCTCGGTGCGGCTCTTCTACAACCTCGACCTGCTCGAAGAGATCACCGGCAGTCGTCAGTTGCCCGCTACCTACGAGGAATTTGTCGCCTTGTGTGAAGAGATCGCCCGGTACGCAAAGGCGGAAAGGCTGCCGCTGGTTCCCATCGCCGGCTCGAGTTACAATGCCCCTTTTCTAATGAAAGGGCTGTTCTCCAGCCAGACCCAGAGACTATCGGAGCAACTCAGCGATCTCGGAACGCTCGCCGATGACCCGATCGGTCGGATATCCGATTGGCTGGAGGGGCGCTGGAGTTTTGAGACGGAGGCTGTCCGCTCTGGCCTCACCCTGATGCGTGAAACCGGCCAGTACATGCAGCCCGGCTTCATCCAGATGATGAGGGACGACGCGACGCTTCTCTTCGTCCAAAGGCGCGCCGTGATTATCTGCACGGGGAGCTGGGACGCAACCAGTATCCGTCATCAGGTTCGGTTTCGCGTCGGGGTCACACCAATTCCATATCCATCGGCCGAAAATCCCAAGTATGCCAAGTTTACCTTGGGGGCGCTGTCCGAGGCGGGCACCAATGCTGCCGTCTCGTTTGGGTTGACCCGGAAGGCACCAAACGCGGAAGTCGCACGGGATTTTCTACTGTTCCTGGCCAGCCGCCAAGCCAGCCAGATCTGGACGGACGTCAGCGGCTGGATTCCCGCGATAGTCGGTACCCGGCCGAGCTCCGAGGTTCAGCCCTTTCTGCCTGTTTCCGACGGCTATCTTGCCGGGTTGAACCCCTCGGTCGGGAATGGACCCGACACCACCCGCCTCTTCAATACATCGCTACATCTTCTCGTGAACCCCATGGGCAGCGTTGATTCGTTTATCCAGACCGTTAAGAACAGATATCCGGACACTCTCATCAGCGATCTGCGGCGAAACCTGCGCGCCAATGTCGACCTGATCCAGCGCGGAGATACCCAGTTGGCTGCCCTTGGATGGATCGCTCGAGAGAAGAAAGAAGCGGCCCACCGTCTCGATATCTTTCTTCAGGCGGACTCCGCAAACCAAAGGCAATATTACCGCGCGAGGTTGACTCTCGAAAAGGCCGGTCAACCCACGCAATAGCCCATGTCTACGCCCATCAGTAATCGCAAGGCGCTTCTCGAATGGAGGCTCTACCTTTTCATTGTCCCGTCTATCGTCCTCGTCGTCACCTTCTGCTATCTCCCTGCGCTGAGTGCCATATACCATAGCTTCTTCCGCTGGAGCGGTGGCGACAACAAGGAGTTCATCGGGCTTAAGAACTTCTATGACGCCATGGGCGACACGGTGTTCATTGGTTCGTTCTGGGTGATGGCAATCCTGGTCGTCAGCAATCTCTTCAAGCTGATCCCCTCCATCCTAATGGCGGTGCTCATTCACCGGCTTAAGAGCGACCGCTGGCAATATCTCTACCGGATCGGGGTCGTACTCCCGATGATTGTGCCGGGCCTGGTAACCCTCTTTATCTGGAAGTTTTTCTTCGACCCGACGCAGGGTGCGCTCAATGGGTTCCTCGATGCAACGGGGCTGAAGTCGGCGTTGGTCGGTATGGATCGTCTCTTCGGTTGGGGCGTCTTTCACGAAGGCATCCCCATCGCCTGGCTTTCGGAGCCCGGGCTGATCATTCCTTCCCTGATCATCTGGGGCTTCCCGTGGATCGGCGCGGTCGGCGTGCTGATCTACCTGGCCGGGCTCCAGTCGATTGGCTCGGAGGTCTACGAAGCCGCGGAACTCGACGGCGCAGGATCATGGCAGAAGTTTCGCTACGTCGAGTTTCCACTCATCATGACGCAGGTGCGCCTGAGCCTTGTGATGCTGATCATTGCCACGCTTCAGGGGTTTGGGCTTCAACTGCTTCTCCTCGGGCAGGATGGAGGCGCGGGAGGGCGTGGCATGGTCCCGGGCCTCTGGATGTTCAACCGGGCCTTCCTTGCAGGAGAGTTTGGCTACGCCTGCTCTCTGGGCATCTTCCTCTTCGCCTTCATCCTGGGGCTGACCTGGATCAATAACCGTTATGTACGTGTCGATAAATGAGTAACTCGATCACATCATCTCCCGCGAAACTGGACGCCGTTGGCAGCCATCGAGGCTCTGACTGGCCCAAACACCTCGTCTTGCTGCTATTGCTCGGGATCAGCCTGTTTCCGTTCTACATGATGATCCAGGTCAGCCTGAAGGATAACGATCTTTTCTTCGCGAACGCCTGGGCTCCGGGAATGCCGGACACCTGGCAATGGCAGAATTTTCTCTACGCCATCAAGCTGGTGATCCCCTATGTGGCAAACTCAGTCGTCGTTTCCGTCAGCGCGACGTTGGGGTGCCTGGCGGTGTCCGTATGTGGTGCCTACTTTTTTGCGCGTTACAAGATGCCCTTCGGTGGCGTGCTCTGGGCGGGGTTTCTGCTGCTGATGCTGATGCCAAGCGTGGCCAATATTGTCCCGCTCTTTTCCATCCTTAAAGAGCTCAACCTGCTCAACACGCTGTGGGCACTGATCGTCCTGGGCATTGCGGGAGGCCTTGTGTTTTCCATCTATGTCTTGCGCAATTTCATTGAAGAGATTCCGAAGGATCTGTTTGAAGCGGCGGAGATCGACGGAGCATCCCACTTCCAGCAGATCCGGAACGTCGTTCTCCCGATGAGCGGATCCATCATCGGGACGTTGGCGATTCTCAACTTCCTGAACACGTGGAATGATTTCCTGATGCCGCTCATCGTTCTCCGCGACCCGGAGCTTTTCACCATCGGCGTCGGGCTGATCTATCTTGACGGAGAATATGTCAAGCAATGGGGACGGATCATGGCGGCCTTCGTCATCGCAAGCCTTCCCCTCATTTTGATTTTTCTTTTCACCATGAAGTTATTCATTCGTGGGCTGAGCGCAGGTGCTGTCAAAGGATAGGCACCGGCAGCGGTGGAACTGAGGGAGGGCCGGTTGTTCGTGGTGCAGGACAATCTGTTGCTCGAAGATCAAGGCTCGAAGGCGAAAATGCGCTTCCAATCGTTTTTCATGCTGATCACCGTCCAGTCATTCTTCTTCGCCTCGTCATAGACGTTCCATCCTGATCGAATGTTGCGATGCGTTCTTCAGGAGGAATGAATTTTGGACCATCCTTCTCCGTGGTTTCTTTCACGAAGTCAATGATCGCCTGTTTCGCCGGGCCGTCATTCCACGAGGGAAGGGGGTCCTGGGCTTGGCTGGTGGTGAGACCAGCGAGAATGATCATCAGCGCCGCAAGGGACTTGGGGATGATTTTCATCGGTTATCGCAACAAAGGTCTTTTCATCGTTTCCCTACTGGCTTTCCGGCTGATGTTTCTCATCCCTCGATCTGAAAATCGTGGAAGAAGTTCGCTTGTCTAGGTTCCAACGGCTGCCTTCCTGCGAAAATGAGCGGCTGCCGTGAACCGGGGGGAGGTTTCTTCCGTGGATGGTGGCGTGGTGCCCAAGCTTTTTGAGAACGCTCCACAAACTGCCGCATTGAACGACCGATACAAACTCGATCGGCGATCAGGAAACGCATCAATCAATCCATGATGTTTTCCATAAGTATCAAGACCCCGATCCAGAAGTGAAGCCAGTTGGTACGGCAGATTCTCAAAACAAGAGCCCCAGAGTGATCTCCGCTCCACTGGTGGAGATCTTATAGGTAAAACCGCCATTTCGATAGTCGACGTAAAGAAATCTGTACCCGGCTTCGGAATAGAAATTCCTGGTGATCTGACAACCAATCGCCCCGTAGACCTGGCTGCTCAATCGCGATCCGACGCTAAACCCGCCCACATCGGCCTTTGCGGTAAGATAGAATGCCTCTGCCAGGTTATAACGTGCGCGGAGCCCAATGTAGGGATCGATCCAATCTTCGCTCAACGAGAAACTACGGTTGAGATTTTTGCTCAGAATCTTGGCGATTTTGCGCTCTACCTTTCTTTTGGCCTGATCGATCCTGGCCTGATCGCCCGATTCAACGGCTGCCGCGAGTTCGGGATCTTTCCGAGCTTTCTGAATCTGTTTTAACAATTTCTGCTCCAGCTCTGCCGCAAGCGGAGCAACCGGCAGGGGTGGGTTTCTTAAATGCAGGGCGTCGCCAAGCTCCTTTTCGAGTAATCGCTTGATTTGATCGCTCGCAACATTCACAAGTCTTTCGCTCGCGGCCTGGATTGCGCCCTCTCCCGCATCCAGCCCGAGTCTGTTGTATAAATTGATATAACGGAAACCGGCGAGGAGATCCAGCCACCCTCGGGGATTGCTTAAAAACCTCCAGTTCAGGTCGAAATCCGTCAAATACTCGTCCACCCGAAGGTCAATTCTGGAGATAAGCCTGTTCCTGGTTACTCCCGTCTGGTCACTGAGATAGAGAAAATCCCCATAAACGCCGAAGCGTCCCTTTCTTGCCTCGACGCTAAAGGAGGCCGTGAAGTTGAGCTTTCGGAGGATAGTGCCAACACCGACGTCAATGTCCGACGTTCTCCCGTGTACCCCTACTTCTCCCGAAACACCGGCAAGCCAGATTGGAATCGCCAGTCTGAATTCCCATGGGCTTTCCAGTTTTGTGGTATAAATGTTTTGAGTCTCGATCGTTTCTATCTCTTTGGCTTGAACTGGATTGATGAAAACAAGGATGAGCAAAAGGGACGTCCAGAAGCCGAAGCTCCATCGCGGTTCCGAACGGAGCCACGGGAGGACTTTCGGGAGGAAATCACAAGGGTTTTGCACCGCTTATAATCGGATAAGCTCTGTTTTCCGCCGTATTCTGGGGTTCATCTTTCGCTCTTTGTGCGAGACAGTTCCGGTCCTTCAAAAGAGAGAAGCGGGATTTAGTCCTTTCACGGCTGTCTTGACATAGTCGCTGCTACATCGAAATGCTGTTTATCGCGCCTGCCGCAAGCGAGCGCAGACCCGCGTGAAAGGAGACGCTATGAGAAAGATCAGGATCATCGAACACATCTCGCTGGACGGTGTGATTCAGGCCCCCGGCGGGCCGAAGGAAGATGGCGATTACCCCTACGGCGGATGGGCAGTGCCGCATTCCGACCCGGAGGTTGGAGAAGCCATCAAAGCGGGGCACGGCGAAGCTTTCGATTTGCTGCTGGGGCGCCGAACCTACGATATCTGGAGTGCCTATTGGCCGAAAGCCGACAAGAGTCCGATGGCGGAGAGCCTGAACGCGGCGACGAAATATGTCGCGACCCACAGGCCAGAGAGTCTTGGATGGGGGCCGGTCGAGGATCTTGGACCGGACATCGTCGAGGGCCTTCGCGGTATCAAGGCGAAGGACGGTCCGGACCTGATCGTCTGGGGCAGCTCGACGCTGACGCCGGTGCTGCTCGAACACGGGCTTGCGGATGAGGTCTTGCTGCTCGTCTATCCGATCCTGTTGGGTGCAGGCAAACGCTTCTTTTCGGATGGAGTCCCACCGCGCGAGTTCGCGCTCGTCAGCACGAAGGCTGCGTCCTCGGGCGTCATCATCAGCACCTACAGACCCGGCGGACCTTTGCGGACCGGTTCCTTCGACGATACGACGGCACGCGCCGACGTCAGAGATCATGCAGGGAGATAGACGATGAACGAAGCGGCAGGGACAGGATAATATCTCACGGGCCGCGGGAGCTGACTCCGGTGCGGCGAGTGGTCTCCACCGGTTCTACTGTCACTGTGATTTTCGCGTGCTTCATACACCCGCCACGGGCTCTCAATCTGGCCTCTTCTTTCGCTGCCAGCTGATTGAGAAACTCTTGCGTGGGCGGCGTTGGGGCTTCCAATGCAATCACCGAACCAGAGGTGGGCTTGGGCGGGGACCGGTGATCCAAATAGGCCCCCGCGCCGGCGATAAGAACGAGAGCAAGGAGTAATCTCATAGAAACAGGCGGCTTTTCACTAATGTTCCGTTTGTCTCTCAGAACTGGCGAGAGAGGCGGGATTTTGCCCGCCGAGTCGTAAGTTGTTCGAAAACAACGGATGATCTTCCATGGGGTGTTTCACAATAGTGAATGCAAGTGGAACAGTTAATCGTTTTTTTGCAAAGGGAAATTTCAAGACGGTCATCAATGGTTCAAAACACACAATCAGGCCCCCTCGGTGTGCCGGATGAAGACAAGTGCCTGGCCGGTACTCGATACCGTTGACTCGAACTTGCGTATTGATCAAGCCCGGGCAGCTTGCTTCCTCCGAACGCGCCGGAGCAGTCCGCTGCCAAAGAGCGCGGCGGTGCCGAAGAGCAAGACGCTGGACGGTTCCGGCACGGTGGTGACGTGGAGGACCAGCGAGTCGCCTGTCACCTCCAGGGTGGAACCGAATCCATAGGGGGCCAGGCCCAAGGTGAAGTTTTCGAGAGAAAGGATGCTCTCGCTACCGAATGTGATCAGCGTGTAATCGCCCAGCGCGAGGCCATTGTCGGCCAGCTCGATCAAGGCGACGGCGCCTTCCTCAAAGGCGAGCGAACCGCCCAGGAAGATCGACCTGGAGGCGGCGGCGCTTTCACCCAGTGTGAAGACAAAGCGCGCTCCGTTGGAGAGCGTCAGGTTCCCGTCGATCACCAGCGCGCCGCTCCCTTCGCCAGGGGCGATGAGGCCGCTTTCCGCCACGAAGACATTGCCGCCGATCCGTCCCCCGCCGACGAGGCGGCCCTGCACGTCGACATCGCCGCTCCCGGTGGCGCTACCCGTGCTGTTGGAGGCGACGAGCGCCGCTCCGGCCTCGATGGTGGTGGTCCCTGTATAGATGCTGGCACCGGAGAGGGCGACCGTGCCGCTCTCGACGATCACGTTCGCAAAGCGGGAGATGACGCCCGAGTAGGCAAACTCATTCCCCGCGCCGGGGGCGAGGTGGAAGGTGTTGCTGCCACCCGCGCCGCCATCAATATCTCCGGTGACGGAGGCGGCTCCGCCCTCGATTCGGAGGGTGTTGTTGCCACCGCCGAGGTCGATCGCCTTGGCCCCGTTGTCGCCCACGATCGAGCCGCGGTTGACGAGCGTATCGTTGCCGGTGCCGGTGGTGATCACGTTCTCCGTCCCCCGGATCACGCCGCCTTCCTCGTTGGTAATCGTGTTGTCCCACCCACCGACAATCTTGATGCCATACCCCGCGTAGCCGCGGATTAGCCCGGCGTTGGTGATCGTCGTGGCCGCGTGGGCCGCTCCATTGGAGCTGTCGTCGACAAGGATACCATTGGCCACCGCCGTGTTCCCCGCCGTATTGTTGCCGGAAATTTCCGCGCCGGCGTGGTTGATGACGGTGCCGCCGCCGATGGCGAGGCCTTCCACCGTATTCGTCCCGCCGTCGCTGCCGATACCGTTACCCCCCAGCCCCCGGATGATCCCGTAGTTGGTGAGGTGGACAGTGCCGTCCACGTCCACCCCATCCCCGTCGCCGCTCGCGGGGCCTCTCACCGCGTCGTAAGTTCCCGTCATCGTGCCGTGGTTAACGATGGTCCCAAAGGAGCCTTTGCCATCGATATTGATCGCGGAACCGTTGACGGCGGCGATGACGCCTCCTTCTTCGTTGGTCACCGTGACGGTGTACGAATTGGCACCGTTGCCCCCGGTGATCCCGTGCCGCCCTGTAATATACCCGGAGTTGGTGACGCTGAAGCCCGAATTGGTCTGGCCGTCCACGCCGTCACTGCCGGAATAGCTGGTGCCGGTGAGTGTGGGGATCGCCTGGATCGTGCCGGTGTTGATGACGGTTCCATTAACGCCGGGCCGAACGGCGTCATCGGCGTTGCCGCGAATCAGGCCCGAGTTGATGACCGTATTGGAACCGGTGGTAATGTTGTTGAAATCGACCGCCTGTCCGCCGGTTGATTCGATCGTCCCCGTGTTGATCAGCTTGATCGAAGGATTGGCGGGGTTGCTCTGGACCGCATCGTCGGCCGTGGAGCGGATAACGCCGTTATTCTGGATCTCGATCGCGTCGCCGCCCGGCATGATGCGCACGGCACGGCCGGAGCCCTTCTGAAGAATCTGCCCGTCATTGATCAGCTTGACCCCGCTGCCGCTCAATGTAACGCCGACGTTGCCGCCGGAGTTGATGCTGATAATCCCCGTGGAGGTCACCGAGCCCGTCCCGGAGGAAAGGGTCTGGGCGGAGCTGGTACTGCCGCTGATGACGAACTGGGCGGAAGCGGTGGAAACCGGCCCTGCAAGGAGGACCGCGGAACAGAGTGCGAACGATAATGTGTGGCGCATACGAACCGGGAATTCACCCGTTCCGTATGGCAACCCCGTGACGCCAGCGTAACGTTTTTGTGAACCTTGTGTCCTAAAGTTGGCGCGGTTCCCCGGCCACGGTGCCTCGAGATGGCTTGCGTGCAGTCTCCTTTTGTCTTGTCGCGTGACGGAAAACCATCCATCGCTTACCGATGAGGTAAGCCTGACATTCGCGCGAAGTCGATTGGGAATTGTGCCCCAATTGGTAAAAATAGTTGACCGGATCAATAAGGCTCTGTCATCGATTGCACCCGTGCTTCCTCGAATGACGCGCATATCACTAGCTCAGCGGGTTGCTGCCCGGATCGCTGAAGCAATTGATCAGGGAGAGTGGGACGAGGTATTGCCTGGCGAACGGATGTTGAGCCTCGAGATGGGGGTGAGTCGGCCTGTTCTGCGCGATGCGTTGAAGTATCTGGAGCAGAATGGAAGACTCGTTTGCGAACCGAACCGTTCCCGAAAGATTGTGCTTCCCAGCAAAGCTTTACGCATAAAGGAAAAAGTATTGGTTCTAGTGGGTGGGGACCATCCTCTCGTAGGTGCCAACACTTTAGCCGCTGCAATAGCTGCCTCGCTGGAACGAAAGGGGATGGAGGTCGAGATTCGATCTCATTTGGCCGTGCATTCCTTAAAGAAAATGGGGTTCTTCTCGCCGAAAGTAGTATCGGTGCTCGTTTCGGTTCCTGAATCGACCCAACGCTGGTTTTGCGGGCAGCCATACCCGGCGATTGTATCCGGTTCAGTTTATCCCGGTGTGAATCTCTCATCGGTCGACATCGACGGCAGGGCGACGGCGCGGCATGCTGTGGGAAAGCTTTTGCGGCTTGGGCATCGGAAGATTGCTTGTATCCTGGTGGAGCCCGTACGCGCGGGAGATGTTGAAACTGAAAAGGGTTTTTTGGAGGGCTTTAATAACAGCGCGACATCGAATGCTACGCCGATGGTTATTCGGACGTGGCCCGAAGTCCGCGAGGTAACGCGAAATCTTCGAAGGATTTTGTTGGCGAAGAATCCGCCCACGGCACTTTTCATTTGCCACGCTTGTCTCTCCATTACCGCCGCTTCGTTCGCCTTAAACGAGGGAATTCGCATTCCCGATCAGCTTTCGATCCTATCGCGCGACTCGGCTCTTTACCTCGATTTTCACTATCCGAGGATTGCCTCTTATTCGGTAAGCGAGCCTGTCTATCTCCGCCTGTTGACCCGCCTTGTCGCCTCTCCTCCCCATACTCCCATTGCACGGCGGTTGATTCCGCAGTTCCACCCCGGAGAGTCGATTGGCCCCTGTGCAGGCTCGGGTGGTTGATCTTGAATCCCAGTATTGGGCGAAACTCAATTGTGAAGGACCGCGGCGCGCAACCTCGGAATCAGGTCAAAGAGGACTGGCGGTGGCGCGAACAAATTAGCGCTCCACCGCGTATTGGGACAGCTCTTTCGTCTGAAGATAGCGGATCTGCTTCTCTCCTAACTGCATGCCGCCTGTCAGGTTAGGCTTAAGGAACCAGCAGACGACAGACGAAGCTCTCCGGATCGAATAGATCCAACTCGCGAAGAAGGGTATGCGCCATGGCGCGATGGCCATACTCATTCGGGTGGATTTCGTCGGATAACCAATACATCAAGGCTTGTCGCCTTTCCGCGTCGAGCCAAACTCTTTCGTGGTCAACTAAAACGGTGTCATATTCTTTGGCGATTTTGCGGATCTCTCCGGAATAGAGAGCGAGATTTGCACGGAGCCGCTGGGGCGTATCAAGAATCGTGTTAGGGGTATGGAGAATCAATGCCGCATCAGTCTCCTTTCTAATGAGATCCAATACCTGTCGATAAACAGCGCCAAAAGGGGCAACACCTTCCGCTCCTGCCACACAGTCATTCATGCCGACGTTGAGAGACACGGTTTGAGGAGAATACTGCAACACGTTCCATTCCAGGTCTTCGGCGATATGAGTGATCCTCCATCCGCTGACACCCGTTGTAATAATGCTATCTCGCCCACGCCCTTTTTCCCAACGCACCCGTTCGGCGAAGTGCTCGGGGTAGTCTCGATAACCAAATGTATGATGAGCTCCGTGAGTAATGCTATCTCCTGTAAAGATCCATTTGATAGGGAAGTTGCCGGCTAGTTGATGGGCAATTCGTTCACGGCTGGAAAGCACGGGCGTCATACTTTGGACAGGGTAATTGTGTTGATCTGGGAAACGCTATCAATCACTGCCCAGAATGCAATAAAGATATCGTCATTCGGCAGTCTCAGGATCGAAGGGGCCCCAAACTTCAATGTCGCAAAATGTTGGCGAATATTGTCGGTATTTGACGAGGCGCTAGGGCCGCCCCAGAGAAGTTCATGGCCGTGGTTGAACCAGGTCTCTCCCTCCAGGCTGGATATCGTTCCCCAGAGCCCCGGCTGATCGACTCGACGATAAACACTGAGAATATTACCGTCCGGTAGAACGGTGCTGCTGAGGGTCTGGCCAAGAATTCCCATCGATTGCGGTGCGCTCCACCGCGAGCCGTCCTTGCACCCAACTGCATAGTGATTGGGTAAGTCCTTGCCACTCTCCAGATCATGAACCCAGGCAACTGCCAGTAAACGTTCGTCGGCCAACGGGACGATCTTGGATTCCCAGTAGATATACCGGTCGTTGGGAAACACCGTCATCCATGCAGGCCATTTTTTGCCTTGGTCCTTCGAAATGAAAGCGCCCGTCCTAAATTTGTCCGACCGCACTTCTTGCCCTGCAACAGGCCAAGTGGAGGTGGGCCAAAGAAACGTTCCATCTTCAAGGATGGTGAAATTCGAACAAATTTCAAAAGAAGTATCCGCGAGCGGTGGCGTCACGACTTCTGGTGCTGACCAACTCGCGCCGCGATCGCTGGAGCGATACTGCTCGATTCGCATCGGCATCATCCCGATAGTCCTTCCCTCAGTAATTCCTTCGTCATCAGCGGATCGTTCGTGACGAACCACAATGGCCGACAGAGTGCCGTCCGGTAGAAGGCTCAAGCGTCCTACTGTCGAGGAACTCAGGTCGGGTGTCGGCTCTGTGACCGTCGATTTGCGGCTCCAGCTTGCACCGCCATCCGTCGATTCAAAGTATGCGAGGTGGAGGTTTGGCGCTTCAAATGCCTCACCGAGCACCACGGTCGCGCCCAAATGTTGACGGTCGAAAGCAATCACCGATGGAAAGTACGCGTGAACGCTCCTCACATGAGGCTTGGGATTGCGATAGAGAACATTGTGGTGCGCACAGCGGTAGTCAGCTAATGAGGTTTTTTCGACCATGGGGTCACGCTATCTTTCCTTCTTCCTGAAGCAATACGCCGGAGGGTGGTAAAAAAGATTGGCCGGTTCAGACCGGTGAACAGAGTCCGGTCTTCACCATTGCATCATGAAGGCGGCCTACATGGGTAAAGCGGACGCTGGTGCCGGAAGGAAAGTGGACGATTCCAGGCCATCTATGACAGGAGACCCGAAAACGGTAGGCTTCTGTGACAAAATCATTCAATCAGCGTTCCCCTAATGCCGGAAACCTTCAAAATAGACGGAAATAAACTGCCGTTTCGCAACTGCGCAGTTCGTTGGTAATGTTAAGGTCGGCATCTGACATCGCGAAACAAATCAACTTTGTTTAATCTGACCTCTCGGTGAAGTTAATGCCGTTGAACATTCGAATGCCGTTGCTGTGAGTATAGCGTTTGCAGAAACCATGGCCTGCCTTCTGCTGTACAAAAACAATGGTTCTGCAGAGGCGTTGTTCTTCTCTATCTGATTGGCGCGAATCGATCGCCAGACCGGCGCACATGAAGGATTCGGTCCTTGGGCTGGCCTCGCGCTCGCGTTCATACGACCGACCGAGCCATTGATGGCGTAGTCTCTGGTATACAATGAAAAAAATTATCCGAAACATTGGCAGCTTCACCTATCTAGGGGTGTTGCTGATCACCGCTCAATCAACCCTTGAAGCACAGACGGCCGTTGAAACAACAACGATGGTTCCATCTGTTGGAATCATTAGCGAGTTCAGTCCGGAGACGATTGTCATTAAAACTGAAACGTCGCCCGAACCGGTTCGCTATACATACACAAAAACAACGACTTACGTCGATGAAGCCGGCACGCCGGTCTCGATGGCGGTTGTGAGGTCCGGTGTTCCCGTGACCGTGTTCTACGCCAAGGAAGGGAATAAGATGGTGGCTTCAAAAGTCATCGTAAGAAAGACGGTCGCAACAGCGCCCCCGCCTGCCGTGATTGAGGAAAAGAAAACCAGTACGACGACGACCACCACCGTCGACGAGTAGCAATGCAAATAGTCATTCCATCTATGAAAAAGATCATTCTCCCATGCCTTGTCGCCGCCGCTCTTGTGGCATTATCTGCCTGTACTACTGTGGTGGAGAAAAAGGATCCATCGTACCACAGTACGACCACGACGACGGAGGAAAGCACATTGCACCGGCCCGTTAATGCGACCACTACCACGCAAACGCGCAGCGTCAGCTCCTATTAGGGAACAATGCGGTGAACGTCAAGCTACCCCAACGGGTCAATCAACGGCTTCTTGTCAAGAACCGCGGCCCTTCATTCCTTTTAGGAAAGGGGTAGATGAATATAGCCCGGCGATGCATCGCCGGGCTCCTTTGTTTGATAACTTGAACCCGAGATAAACAGAAAAGCTGAATGATGCTATGGCATCCGCCAAAAGCGCCCGCCGTGCGAAGCTGATTGAAATAAGGCTCATGCCGACAGTCTTCCCAAACCGAAACGCCAGGTTTGTGCGACATTGCGGAAATCTAAAGTCTTTACAGCCTTTATGATGCATTGGCGGAAGGGGCGGGATTCGAACCCGCGGTGACATTTCTGCCACGTTCGATTTCGAGTCGAGTGCCTTAAACCGGACTCAGCCACCCTTCCTGTTGACAGAGGAGGGGAGTATCGTTGTTTTTTCGGCTACGGCAAGGAGAAAGATCGGAAAATCGGGGGGAGCCGATCAAATCGGCCGAAGGGTCTGGCCGGGGACGAATTCCGGGGAGATCAGGACGGTTTTGCGTCGAGGGACGTTTCCCTGAAGCAGAGCGTGGATAAAGCGGACGGCCTTGCGCGCGAAAGAGGGGAGGTTGGACGCGTAACGGGTCACCTGGGGGGTCATGGCTTCGAGGATGGGGTAATGATCCCTGGAAATCAGGGAGACATCTTTGGGGATGCTTTTGCCGAAAAGTTGCACCGATCCCAAAAGAGACAGTGCGATCTCGACGCGGCAGGCGATGATGGCCGTGGGTGCCTTGGGGCCGCGGAGGGCGCGCTCCAGGGAGGGAAGGAACTCGTTGGGATCGGGCGCGACTTGCAGAACTTGGAGTCGAGCGTTTTCCGTCTGTTCGAGATAATCTCTGAGGGCCTTTTCCGTGGTCGTATTTCCCATGGGGTGAGCCCAGGAAGGTTTGACCAGAAGGATTCGCTTGTGGCCGTTCTTGATGAGTTGCCCTGCGGCATGCCAGCCGACGGCGCGATAGTCGATGTCGATGGAAGGGAGGTCTACCCCCTCGTAGCACGAGCCGAGAATCAGGACCGGCAACCCGGATTCCATGAACCATCGTTGCAGGGGCTTTGCCGGGCTGAAGAGGACATAGCAGGTATCCCTGCGACCGGAAACAATCTCCGCCAGCCGGGCCGTGGTCTTTCTTCCTCCCAATTTCGATTCATAGATGGCATCCCATGCGATCCCCTCGGCGGTCAGTTGGAACTTCATCTCAGTGAAGATGGGATTCATCAACAAGGTAGTCGGGTGATACGACGCGGAGACTACGAAGCAGACCGAACCCGCGCGATTTTGGGGCCGGGGGGCCTCTTCGGTTTCGTCTCGGGCGACAAGCCGTGTTCGTTTGCCCTTGGCGGTGGCGACCAGGTTGCGCTTGGCAAGGATTGCAAGAGCCCGCCTCAACGTGGGGCGGCTGACCTTGAGCTTTTCCGCGAGTTGCAATTCGCTCGGGAGCGGGTTGGTCATCTCTCCGCGCTGGATGGCTTCGGTGAGGACCTCCGCAGTCTGTTCGATGACGGATGAGCGCCGGAAGGTTCGAAGGGGATCGGCCATGGCTTCTTTTACAAAGGTGGAAAAAGTTTTTCCAGGATTGTCTCGATGTTATTTCCCGAAGGCCTGCGGTAGTTTGCCGCAATCAGTGCTCAATCGCGCAAAGTCAGATTATCCAGATCAACCATTCAAGAAACCAAGGCAAGTATGAGTTCGACCCAGGCTGTTTCCACAAATTCCGGATCACAGGTGCTACCTGGCGGCGCAAACGCCCGCCCGAATCGCGCTGCGTTGGTATGGTCAGCCACTCCGACGCCATTTCTCGATTCAATGGCTCTGGATCGCGAGTCGATCGTGCGGATGATCGATCATCACGCGGCTCTGGGTACGGACGGCCTCTTCCTGGCGGGGACCTGCGGCGAAGGGCCGTGGATGACGCAGGAGCAGACGCGCGAGTTGGTGCGGCGGGCCGTGGAGGCAAATCAGGGCAGGATGCAACTCGCCGTGCAGGTGACCGATAACTCTTCCTCCCGGGTGCTTGGCCAGATCGAAGCGCTTTGTCTGGAGGCATGCGATTACGTCGTGGTGGCTCAACCCGCCATGTTCATGAATGCAACTCCGGAGCGGGTGATCCGATACTATACGGAGATTTTTGATCGTTCTCCCAAGCCGGTCTGTTTCTATGACCGTGGCAATAAGCCGGGCTTTCCGTTGACTTCGGAGATCCTGACCGAGATCTATGCGCACCCGGCGGTTCGCCTCGTCAAGGATAGTTCGGCGGCGGCGGATCATCGGGAGGTGGCGCTGGCCGCGAGGGCGCAACGCCCCGAGCTTGTCTTGTTGGATGGGGATGAGTTTGCGGGGCTGGACTACCTGGTCGCCGGGTATAACGGATTGATGACCGGTGGGGCGATCCTGAGCACGGCTTACATCAAGGCGATGGACGCAGCGTTGGTCGCGGGTGATCTGGAGAAGGCGACGCAGATCGACGAGCGGACAAAACGGATGCTTTTCTCCGTTTACGGGGGTGAAAAGATCGCCTGCTGGTTGACCGGCCTTAAATACAGCCTCGTGAAGCTTGGAGTGTTTTCCTCAACGGCGGGCTTCCTCGGATACCCGCTGACGGATGAATGTCGGGATGCGATCCATCGAGTGATCGAGGAGGACGCCGCCTGGCTGAAGCCGGGGACGGCCAAGTAGGGCCAAGTAGGCAGGCTAAAACAGCTTTCGCAGTCTGATCGAAGCCGCTCGACCAAGGATCAGCGGATCGCTCACACCCTTGAGGCTGAGCCGCGTTTCGTCGCGGTTCAGGACATTCACCTCCCGCACCAGGTTCAGGTTGATGATCAATGATCGATCCAGCCGGATAAACGGGGGTGAGGGGAGCCGGTCCTCCCAGTCGCAAATCGGCCCGAGCACGACGATGCCGCTTTGGCCGGAGGGCGTGACGCGTGAGTAGGCGGCTTCGGCTTCGATCGCCGCAATCGTGCCGGCGGGCAGGATGCGAATGGTTCCTTTGTCGCGCAGGGTGACGAGGTCGTCCAATTGCAGCTTTTCGACCGGTACACTCTTCTGTTGAAGCGAGGCTGCCGGGTTGGCGCGCAGTCGTCGCACAGTTTCTTCAAGGCGATCGGGGTGGACTGGCTTGAGGAGGTAATCGAAAGCTTGGGCATCGAAGGCCCTGACGGCAAAAGTGTCGTAAGCCGTGACAAAAACGATCCTGGGGAGGGGACTGAGCGACGGCAATACGTCAAAGCCGCAGCCGGGCGGCATTTGTACATCGAGGAAAATGACGTCGGGCGCTTCCTGTTCGGCGAAAGCGATGGTGGAGTTTACATCGTCGGTTTCGCCGATTACCTGGATCTCCGGGTGCGCGAGGAGCATTTGGCTCAATCGTTTCCGCGCAAGTCGCTCGTCGTCGGCCAGCAGGGCGCGTAGGGGGAGATTCATCGTGTTTCAACCTCTTTCCGAAGCGGGAGGCGCACCGATACGCGCACCTGACCCGGATTTTTCTCTGTGGTGAGGGATGCTTCATCTTCGTAGAGAAGCTGCAACCGGCGTTGCAGATTGGCCAGCCCGGTGCCGGTGGAGGGGACCGTACCGGGGATGATCCAATCACCGGAATTGATCACGGCGATGGAAAGAAACTGGCCATGCACGACTGCGGAAACAGTAACCGTCAGCGGGCGAATGGAGGAGCGTTGGCCATATTTGATGGCATTGTCGACCAATGGCTGAACCAGCGCGACGGGAGAGAAAATCTGCCGGGCCGTTGCATCGGCGTCGATGCGGTATTCCAGCTTTTCCTCAAAGCGGACTTTCTCCACCCGTAGGTAGTTCTCCATGGCGTCAAGCTCGACCCCAAGAGGCTGGAGATCGCCCGGTTGCTGAAGGGAGAAGCGCAAATATTCGGAAAGAGCCAGCGTGAGCGCGCGCACGGAGGGCGGGTTATCCGACTCGGCAAGAATGGAGTTCAACGCGTTGAAAAGAAAATGTGGGTTGACCTGGGCCCGCAGCAGTTGCAATTCGCTGGAACGGGCGGCTGCCTCCGCCTGCGCCAACCGCAGCCGAGCCTGCTCGGTGTCGAGCCAGTATCTGATTCCAAAATAGAGGAGGCTCCAAAGCCAGAAGAGCATCCATCGCATGAAAACGCTGGTGACCAGGAACTGGCCGAGCGACGGATCCGCCAGATTCATTCCGATTGCCTGCGCGAGAATCGCGGTCCCGATTCCATCGGCAAGCCCCGCAGCGCCGGAGATCATGAAGACGATAATTGCCGGCCTCCAGAGATTTCCCGGCCTTGGCTGCATGCGCCGGTAGGGGTATCGCAACCCGCAGGTTACCGCAAAACCGAACCCGATGCGGAAGGTGCCCAGGAGTACCGTCTCATACACGGGGAAATACTCGAGGATGGAAAAGAACATCGCCATCAGCGACGCGCATCCCCAACCGGCAGTTTGCAACTTCCAGAAAAGGCGCTTCCGCCAACGAGGGCAACTGTTGTCGGTTTTCTTTAAGTCCGGTATCAGGGCCCGGTCCGACAGACCGGCGGAGATCGCGTCTCCGTCGGTTCTGTCGCGGGCCGGATTCAGCTCCGGCGCGGGGGATGCTGCCGCACTCATGCCGCATTCTTAAGCTTTCCCCCGGCGCACGCAAAGCCGCGTTTGTGCCCCGGTGCCTGATCTGTCAAATTTCCTGCCCGTTTCGTAAAGAAGGACGTGCGCAGGTCTCTCTCCCCGTTGCAAAACTGATTTAAGTGATTTTACAGCGAACCTTTGTCCGGCTTTCCTTGTTTTTATTTTGCATCTCCGCCTCCTTTTTTGTGGAGGCAGGCTCTGCGCTCGCAGAGATGCCGATCGACCCTCGCGACTGGGTTGAAACGGCGGAGCCTGTGAAATCTTTAGCCGGGAGCACGCTCCTCTTCTACGCAGCCAAGGGAGCGGCACCCGGGATGGTGTTGCCAATACTCCCGTTGGACATCGTCCCGCCTGCTGTTTCTTCCAGTGTGACCCTTGCTGCGACTCCGGAGCCGATGGCTGCCGCGTGGTTGGGAGGCGGGGCTGGTCTCTGGTTTGCGCTAAGGGTCCGCCAGCGGCTTCGCCGAAGAGGGGTTGTGCGGTAGTGACGGGAAGAGCGGCAAGATAGTCCGTTCGCGCCGTCGAACGCGGGCATCGATGAAGAGCCACGTTTGACGTACATCCCGCAGGATGGGCTGCTCGTATTGGGATGCAGCCCTCATGAAGCGACGAGGGCCGATACCGCGCTCGACGGCGCGAGCGTGCCATCGGTGCTGCCGCACCATTCTTAAACCACGAAAAGACTCATCCACCGATCGACGGGTGCTGTAGCCAGCTTTGCAGGATCGGCGCTCAACGCCAGGATCGCGTCGGCTTGCCGGGCCGGAATTCGTCCACGCAACGCCTTTTCGAATTTTTCGAGAAGCACGGGAATCCCTTCCGCCCGTCGTCTCCTGTGGCCGATCGGGTATTCCACGGCGATACGTTCCGTGCTGCTTCCATCGCGGAAGAAGACTTGGACGGCATTGCCGATGGAGCGCTTCGAGGGGTCGAGATAGTCTCGGGTGAAGGCGGCATTTTCCACCACCTCCATTTTCGCGCGGAGGGCGTCGATCCTTTCGTCGGAGGCAACGCTGTCTTCGTAATCCTCCGCCGTGAGCGAGCCTTTGAGGAACGGGATGGCGACCATGTATTGAATGCAATGATCGCGATCCGCCGGGTTGTCGAGCGGGCCGGTTTTGTCGATGATCCGTTTACCGCTCTCCTGGGTTTCGATGACGATTTTATCGATTTCATCCAGTCGTTCCGCCACCTGCGGGTGGAGGGTGATGGCGGCTTCGACCGCCGTTTGCGCGTGGAACTCCGCCGGGAAGGAGATCTTGAAGAGAACGTTCTCCATCACATAACTTCCGAAGCCCTGCGCAGGAAGCCTGACGGGTTGCCCCTTGAAGAGGACATCCTGAAAGCCCCACCCCTTCGCGGTCAATGCGCTGGGGTAACCCATCTCTCCTTTGAGCGCAAACAGGGCGTGCCTGACGGCACGGCTCGTCGCGTCGCCCGCCGCCCAGCTTTTGCGGGAACCGGTGTTCGGCGCGTGGCGGTAGGTGCGGAGAGCGCCGCCGTCGATGAAGGCATTGGAGAGCGCGTTGATGATGTCTTCGCGATTGCCGCCAAGGAGGCGCGTGACAACGGCCGTGGAGGCGATGCGGACCAGTAGCACGTGGTCGAGCCCGACCCGGTTGAATCCATTCTCCAGCGCCAGAACACCCTGGATCTCGTGCGCCTGGATCATGGCGATGAGCACGTCGTGGAGGGTCAATGAAGGCTCGCCTTGAGCCACGGCCTGTCGGGACAAATAGTCTGCCACGGCGAGGATGCCGCCCAGATTGTCGGAGGGGTGACCCCATTCCGCCGCGAGCCAGGTATCATTGAAGTCGAGCCAGCGGACCATCGCGCCGATGTTGAAGGCGGCCTGCACCGGCTCGAGTTCATACGAGGTGCCGGGGACGCGCGCGCCGCGCAACGGCAGCACCGCACCGGGAACCACTGGTCCGAGCAACTTCGTGCAGGCCGGGTAGTTGAGCGCGAGCAACCCGCAGCCCAGCGTGTCCATGAGGCAGAGACGGGCGGTGTCGATTGCCTCCGCGCTGGTGACTTTCTCCGGGGCCAGGACGTAGTCGGCAATCGCCTGAAGGAGGGCGTCCGGCTCGGGCCGGGCGGCGTTGGTGAGATCGTGATGTGACATGAGGAGTGGGGTTCTGTAGGCGATCTTTGGCGATTTTCAGGGGCGGTCGCGCAGCGGGATGAAGGGACGGTTTTCCGGCCCTGTGTAGTTCGCGCTAGGGCGGATGATCTTGTTGTCGATCCGTTGTTCGATAATATGGGCACCCCAGCCGGAGGTGCGCGCGATGACGAAGAGCGGCGTGAACATGGAGGTCGGCACGCGCATCTGGTGGTACGAAACGGCGCTGAACCAGTCGAGGTTCGGGAACATCTTCTTCTCCCGCGCCATGACGCTTTCGATCCTCTCTGCAATGGCGTACATCCGCAGGTCGCTCGCTTCTTCCGAAAGAGTGCGGGCGGTCCTCTTGATGACCTCGTTGCGGGGATCGGAGATGGTATAAACCGGATGTCCAAAGCCGATGATCACCTCCCGCGCGGCCACGCGGCGGACGATGTCCGCTTCCGCCTCATCGGGAGATGCATAGCGTTTTTGGACTTCGAAGGCGAACTCGTTCGCTCCGCCGTGTTTCGGGCCGCGCAGAGCGCCGATGCCGCCGGTGATCGAAGAATAGATATCCGAGCCGGTCCCGGCGATCACCCGGGTGGTGAAGGTGGAGGCGTTGAACTCGTGTTCTGCGTACAGGATCAGCGAAGTGTGCATTGCCGCGACCCAGGAAGGGGGAGGCGGCGTGCCGTGCAGCAGGCGCAGAAAGTGGCCGCCGATGGAATCATCGTCGGTCTCGACCTCGATCCGCCGCCCGTTGAATGCGAAATGATACCAGTAGAGAAGCATCGAGTTGAGGGAAGCCAGGAGACGGTCCGTAATCTCGCGGGCTCCCGCCGAGTCGTGGCTTTCCTGCTCCGGAAGGAGGCATCCCAGAGCGGAGACGCCGGTGCGAAGCACATCCATCGGGTGCGCCGCAGCCGGGAGTGACTCCAGGATCCGCCGGAGCGCGACCGGGAGCCCCCGAAGCCCGCGGAGTTTCTGTTTATAGGCGGCAAGTTCCGTAATATTCGGGAGCTTGCCATGCACCAGAAGATGCGCGATCTCCTCGAACTCGCAGTGTGCGGCGAGGTCGAGAATATCGTAGCCGAGGTAGTGAAGATCGTTGCCGCTCCGGCCGACGGAGCAGAGCGCGGTATTTCCCGCCGGGATGCCGGAGAGAGCGACCGACTTTTTCGGTTTGAAGGGGAGGGGAGTAGTGGTGTCACTCATGGCTGGTTACTGCTTTGGCTTATCCTTCGCGAAAAGGGCGTTGAGTTTCTCTTCGTGGGCGTGATAGCCGAGGACGTCGTAGAGTTCCTCGCGGGTTTGCATTTGGTGCAGGATGCCCTTTTGGGTTCCCTCACGCCTGATCGTTTCGTAGACGGCAAGGGCAGCCTGACTCATCGCGCGGAAGGCGCTTAAGGGATAAAGGACGAGCCGCACGCCTGCCGCGCCCAGTTCGGAAACGGTGAAGAGAGGGGTCTTGCCAAATTCGGTGCAATTGGCGAGCACCGGCACAGGGCCGAGGGCACTGGTGAAGGCCCGGTATTCGTCGAGGGTTTCCAGCGCCTCCGCAAAGATCATGTCCGCGCCGGCGGCGGCGTAAGCCTGCGCCCGCTGTATGGCGGCGGCAAGTCCTTCGTTGGCATGGGAGTCGGTGCGCGCCATGATGACGAAGCTCTCATCGAAGCGCGCGTCGGTGGCGGCCTTGATCCGGTCGCACATCTCCGACGTGCTCACCAGTTCCTTGCCGGGCCGATGCCCGCATCGCTTTGCCTGTACCTGGTCTTCCAGATGGCACCCGGCGGCTCCCGCGCGGGACATTTCCTTGATGGTGCGGGCGATCATCAACGCGCCACCCCAGCCCGTGTCGGCATCCGCAAGAAGGGGGAGGGGACTCGCGCCCGTGATGCGGCGAATATCTTCGCAAACATCGTTGAGCGTGGTGATCCCCAGATCGGCAAGTCCGAAGGAAGCGTTGGCCACGCCTGCGCCCGAAAGGTAGAGGGCTCGAAACCCGGCCCTTTCCGCCAGCATGGCGGTGAATGCGTTGACGGCTCCCGCAATCTGAAGGGGGCGCTCGGCTGCAGTGGCTTGGGCTTCGCGCAACCGTGCGCCGGGTGAGAGATTCGACATGACGGTAGTTTCATCGACGAATGCCCCGAAGAGAATGACTTTGATTTTTTCACTGTGATAGGCTAAACCTATCATCGCATTCGTCTTTATGGAGTTGCGCCACCTTCGTTACTTTGTCGCCGTCGCCGAAGAGTTGAATTTTCGCCGCGCTGCCGCGCTGCCGAGCGGCTTCACCTGACCCAGCCGTCCCTGAGTGCCCTGGTCCGCGCTCTCGAGCAGGAGCTGTTGGGTTTCCTGCCTCGTTGGGCCACAACCTCCTTCCCAGAATTTTGCGGGCCTACGCAGACGCTTTTCCGAGGTGGAGCTTCGTTTGATCGAGAAGCACTCAATGCCCGCCCGATCGACCTCGGCGTGATCGGGTTCGGCCTGACGGCGGAGACCTCCGATTTGCAGTTGGCGACGGTTGCCGAAGAACAACTCATGCGGTCCTCCCGCAGGGACACCCCTTGACGGTGCAGGATCGGCGGAAAGTGAAGAGCCTGCCGCTGTCGGCTTTGGCGAATGCGAATTTCCTGTTGGCGGAAAGGAAGGGAGCGCCCCTCTACAACCCGTGGCTGTTGGTGCTTTGCCATCAGGCCGGTTTCCAGCCGCGCGCCGTTCAAGAGGCCGGGCAGACGGTGACTGTCCTGAACTATGTGGCCGCAGGTCTGGGCGTCACTATTCTTCCTGCACAATTTCGTCAGACAGCGACCGCAGGCGTTTCATTCATCCCCCGCCCAAGTATCGCTACTGCGCGGCCTGGCTTCCCAGGAACCGGCATTCTGAATTGCTCCATTTTATCGATACGGCAAGGGAGGTGGGCGGTTTAGCTTTCATTCCTCGTGCTACAGAATATGGGTGCTATGTAGTTCCGGAACGTCAGAGCCGAAGAAAGTCCTCTTCAGTCTCGTTGAGTTCGATCTTTATGACAACCGTCCCCTTTCTCACATCCGTTCATCCTGTCCCCTTTCAAGATTATGGAAGGAACTAACCAAAAATCAGACACCCAACACTGAAACCGAAAGTCTGCGCCGATGTGCCGCCCGGCGGTGTTCGAAGACAAAGATGCCCTGCCAAGTGCCGAGCTGCATCCGCCCATTTGCCACGGGGACGCTCTCGCTGCTGCGGCTGAGGACCATCCGGATGTGCGAAGTCGAATCATCAGCTCCTTCGGCAGTATGGATGAAGTAGTCGCTGTCTTCAGGAACGAGACGTTCGAAGTAGGCCTCGAGATCGACCCGAGCCGAGCGGTCCGCGTTTTCGAAGACAATGAGGCTGGCGCTCGTATGCTGGATGAAGACCGTTACTATTCCGGTTGTGACCTGACTCGCGCGAACAATCTCCGCAACCTGAGAGGTGATATCGTAAGTCCCCTTCCCGGAGGTGGCAATCTCGAACGATTTTGTCTGAGCGATCATATCATTGATTTAATCAACTTTTCGTGAAGAAAGAAAGCCCCGCCTCATGACGACTGAGTCATACTTCAAGCTCTGTTAAAGGAACGGTTGTAGCGCTGTTGCATCTGTCTTACTCCTTGCGGATTTCACCAGGAATCGGCAGAACGGGTGTATGTTACTGTGGCGTATCACAAGGATCGTTGCTGCGATCGTTATTCCGATTCCTTTTTGCACGGCTGTTGGGGAGGAAGTTTCGCGGCAGGCACCGTCGATTTTCACGGAAGCCGTCTTGCCGCTGCTTACCCCTGTTGACGAGGTTTTGAAATCGCCTTCACAGGTGACGGTGGGCTCGGCTTCCGACTGCATCGTTCTTCTGAACGAAGAAGTTCAATTTTTTGATGCGAAGGGAAATCGCTATACGGTCCATCATTATGTCAGCAAAGCTTTGACTGACGCCGGTGCCAAGGCAATCGCGGAGGATACGTGGGGATACCGCAAAGCGAATCAGAAGATCTGCCTGGTTCAAGCTCAGACAATTCTTCCTGACGGGAAAAGATTACCGGTTGCTCCAAACGCCTCCATTCTTCAAAGTCCTCAGCGTCAAGCTGATAACTCAGTCTACAGCGGATCCGGTGAGCTTCGGTTGGTTTTTCCCAACGTCAAACCGGGCTCCATAACGGAATCGATCGTCGTTATCAGTGAGAGCGAATTCCGGATTCCCGGGGAGTTCACTGCGGGGAAGTGGTTTGCCTGGGGGTGGCCCATCCAAACTCTTCGGTACGTGATCGAGATGCCCGCTCCGATGGCTGATCGCCTCAAGATCACCCCAGTGGGCGGGAATATCCCAGAGCCGCAGAAGAAAAATCTGGCCGGAGATCGCGTTCGATTGATCTGGAGTGGAAAAGACATCCCAGCGCGTCCCAATGAAATTTCTTCCCCGCCCACAGATCAGGTTGGCCCAGTGCTCTACCTGACGACTCTTCCCGACTGGGATGCCTTTGTGAAATGGTATTATCCGCTCGTGGAAGAGCGGTCCATGATTTCAGAGACTCTTGCCCGAGAGGTCGATGAATGGACAAAGGATGCAAAGAACCGGGCCGAGGTGTTGGATATCCTCACCACCAAGGTAGCGAGGGAGGTCCGTTATCTCAGTCTCGCATTCGGAACGGCCGATATACAACCTTATGATTGCAGTGCGGTCTGGGCGAATCAGTACGGCGATTGCAAGGATAAAGCGACCCTGCTTCGTGCGATGTTGCGGCATAAAGGAATCGACGCTTCCCTCGTCCTGTTGAACACGGAGAACGTGGGGCGAATCGAACGGAGGAGTCCCGATTATCGTCAGTTCGATCACGCCATTCTTGCCGTGTATCTCGAACCCGGCCGCCCCATTTTTTGCGATCCAACGATCGCCTATGCCAAAGCTGGGCTGATCTCTCCGGGAGATGCTGATCGTGATGGCTTGCTTATTGGCAGCAAAGGAGCGGAATGGGTTCGAACCCCCGCGCAAAGCGCAGGGGAGTTTTCTTACGAGTTCGACATGAAGCTTTCATCCAGCGGCGAACTTTCAGGGTGGATGACCAAGAACAGCGGCGGATACTACGGTGCCGTCAACGCTCATGTCTTCGCTCGTCTTGACAACGATGGGCTCCGATCAAGGGCGAACGATTTGATACAGGCATTCTTCAAAGGTGCAGAGATCATCGACGTCACTAAAAGTTCTCTTGAGAATTGGGATGGCAGGCATCAGTTGAAAACTTATTTTATTGTTCCGTCCGCCAATGATCACTCCCGACGGGAGCATCGCGTTTCGTTTCCACAAGCCAGCCTTCTGTTCAATGATCTAGGTTCCGACAAGCGTCGCCAGACATCATTCCACCTCTGGCCTGATACCGTAAAGGTCATTGCGCGAATCAGCCTTCCCGAGGGTTTACAGCCAATCGAGCTCCCTCGTCTTCTTCAGATACGGTCCGAAGTGTTCGATATTACAGCCAGCTGGGAATTCCTTGATCATCAATGTATCGCCAGGCTCGAGTTACGTGTGAAGGAGTCTTTTATATCGCCGGACAAGTTCCAGGCTCTCTTCAATTCCCACCTCTCTTTGCATGCATGGCTCGATCGTTCCCTGGGGCTCTCCGCTCCCACTGGCAGTTTTGTCTGAAAGCCCCTTGACGTTGGATGACTTTCCTATGTTGGCCACGGGAGAGGGGCAGTTGGAACTCGTCGATAAGCGCTTTCCGGGCAAGGGAGATCCCATTCTCCGCCGGGAGGCCCTGCTGAAAACCATTCAGTATTTCCCGTTTGATAAAACGACTCTGTTTTTGGCGGGAACCAAGCTTGCCTGGATGAAACGGGGCGAAAATGATGGCAAGGAGAGCATTTCTGAGATTCGCCATCTTCTGGCGACGTATCGTGAGAATGTTTCTGCCGAGTACTTCGCATGGGGAGAGTACCTTTTGGCTCAGTTGATTACCGATTCTGAGCCCCCGGAAGCCGAGCGCATCCTTAAGCGATTGAGCGAAGACAAACAACTCTCGGATTATAGACGGTCCTGGGCTGGTTATGATCTCGCGGTTCTCCTCGAATCGAGATCAGGAATGGAGGCAATCAAGGTCCTGCGTAATATACTTCCTCTTGATACTGAGGCGAGCCCTCACGTATTTACGCTTCTCGTCAAGCTTCTCGCTCTCGAAGGGCAAATGGCGGAGGTCCGATCAGAGATCCAAAAGGTAATGGGAAGGCAACCTGAATCCCGTGACGCTTTGCTCATGCAACTCGCGGAGTCCGTTGGAACCCTTCTGCCGGATTCCCGCGCCGAAACGAGAGAGGAGCTGATATTGCAATTGATCGAGACGGAAAAATCCGTGGATCCAGGAGAAGGCTTTAGGGAAGCTCTGAAATCTTCGCGGAACCTCATCCGCGCAGTAACGGCATCCCGAGAGATCAAGGCCAGACTGGCCGGTTTCCTCAAAGAAAACCCACGGTCCAGCCCGGTCCTCGATGGCACCAAATTGGAGAATAAAGCCGACTTTGCGAGCGCTATCGCTCAAGCTGAGGGGGAGAGAAGCTCCAACCTCGCCTTTGCTTGTAGTCTTGAATATCTGCTCCGTTTCGAGCCCGAGGCGGAGTTTCCCGCCGCATTGTGGAGAGCAGCCAACATGGCAGACTGGAAAGAGCGCCACTGCAATGAACCTGAGCCGTTGTTGCCTCTTTTGCTCGATCTGTGCGATCTCCTGCCTCATGAAAATGAAAGTTACCTCGAGGGACGCTTCCTTCGAGCCAAAGTCGCGGATCGAAGGGGAGATATTGAGGGGGCAAAGAAGCTCCATGAGAATATTCTAGAGGAACCCTCCTTGCCGGCGGCCTTTCGTGTCACCGCGCTCCGACGGCTTGCCGGGAATTTCGAAGCCTTGCATCTTTACGCAAAGGCTTTGGAGATCTACCGCAAGATTGAAACCCAACTGGTGTATATCAGCGTCAAAGACGATCTCCTTCGTGCGGCGCTCTTAAACCTTGAACTGGGGAATAGAAGCGAATCGCTGCGGATACTTTCTCTTCTCCGTTCCGAGAATATTGCCAACATTCGCGAAGCGAAAACAGCATGGCAGATTGAGCAGATGATTGCCTTAACTGGAGATGAGACTTCTGCGGAAAAGTATTGGAGTGGAAGCGAAAAATGGTGGGCCGATTGGCTAAAGTTGGAGCAGAAACTGGGATTGGCCCCGCTTGGCGATGAAAAAGTCATTCCGATATTCGCCAATCTCAGCGGTTTTTGCCAGGAGATGGAGTCCGCCTTGAGCAGAAAAGACTCAGTTGAACTGTTTACAAAACTGCGATTTCTTGCCCATGGGGCGCGGTGGCAATCTTCCCTGCTCCCTGTATTAACTCGCTTCCTGGCCTACCAAGGGCCGACCCTGGCTGGCGACGCCGCCAATGAAATGCGGCAATTGACCCTGGCAATTTATGAGAATTTCGAATCTGATGATCTCAAGATTGCGCCGGAAATTCAGATGCATGCGACGATTGGATGCATCGATAGCAACCTCAATGATCGAGCCTTGGAGTTGATTCACGCCTATCATCGGAAGGCCAAACCAGAGGATCGCTGTTCGGAAGTGATGTCCCGCCTTTGGGCGATGATGGCACGCCGTGTGAAAAGTGAGATGCCTCCCGCCATTGCCGCCTTGGAAGCGATGCTCAAACATCCGAAAAAGCTGGAATATCGAGCATTGAGCGTCACGTTCCTCGCGGATCTTTACAGGGAATCGGGACGGGCTGCCGATGAGGAAGAACTCCTTAAGCAAGAATTGGATCATCCCGAGATCAAAGCCGCTGCAGCCGATCTGAAAACGCTGACAGAGCGCTATTCGCAGCTTACTGACGCCGTGATCGATTCGAAACGGAGGGTGAAGGCCGTGGAGCGCTGGCTGGCGAAGAACAAACCGGCCTGGTTTGACTTTGCCGAGCCGAAATCCCTCGGCGATCCCCGCCTCTCAAACCTGGATCAGGTTTTCGAGACCGGTGGAAATTTTGCCGATCCGGAGATCATCAAATTGACCCTCCTTGTTGCGTGCGATCCCGAGCAGCCCTTCGGGCGATGGGACGTGGCATTCGTAGAAGCTTTGAAGAGACTATCGAGCTATGCCCATACAAAAGAGGAGGCAAGGAGCCTGATTGAACCGGAGATTGATAATCAGGATCTCCCGGAACAAACAAGAATCGGACTGCTTTGGATTGCTTTGATGAACGCTTCCAAGGAGGAAGACGCCGTCCATTTTGATAAACTCCGGAAGCATCCGCTGAACGCGAAGTTCAGTGAAAACGGTCGGGCCATCGCAGACTTTCGCCGCGAGGCTCTGGCTGTTGACCGGTCATCCGGCAAAGCGATCAATAGCTTTTGTATCAATCTCCTTGAGGGTGAGCTTACTCCTCTCAAGCACGAAGAGTTGAAGCGGTGTTTCTTGCGATTGCTGGAAATGGACCAGATCGATCTTGCTGATCAGGTGTATAAAAAACTGACAGAGGTCAGTGCGACGATGCCCAACGATTCAAGCCTGATTTCCCTTCAGATGGGATGCCTTAAATCGCTGAACCATTTCAAGCTATGGCGGCCGGCGGTCAATGCGATGCGAGATATTGTTCTTCACCATTTTCCGGAATCGCAAACGGCGGAGCCGGAATTTTATGGAACCCTGAGTGATCCGCTACGCCTCGGTTTTCTCAGTGAGGCAGCCGCCACCAAAGCGCGCCTTTACCAGATCGCAACCAGACAGGTCGATCTGACGAATATCGAGTTTTGGAAAGAGTTCATAAGAGACTGGGATCCCACGGAAGCCAGATCGAGGTTGACTCTGGACCTCGCTTCGGCCGCCCTTCAGCGCCTCCCCGGGGATGCTGAGAAGGCGATGATTATCATGAGTTTTTGTTTTCTCATGGATCTGGATGATCCCAAGGTGAACGAAGCGATGGTTTCTTTGGTTAAACCGTTTCGTGATGCGGAGCAGTTTCCGGCTTCATCCCAGATGATCCGGATGTTTGAAGTGCAATCCAAATGGCGCAAAGGAGAGATGATGGAGCTGGAGCGCTCTTTGTCTACACTGCGCGGGCCAAATTCAGACAATGTTGCAAACTATTTCAGGTTGAGTTTTTATCTTCAGAGAAAGGATGCTTCTCTTATTCGCAAAGCGATCGACGCGTATGAGGCCAGTGATCTTCTATCGGAAAGGCTCCTCGCGTTATCCCTTCGAGCCTTCGAGCTTGCGGGAATGAGTGAGGAGTTCGCGCTGGCGAGACGCGCGGCTACAAAGGCAAGCTATCATGCAATCTTGAAGGCTTGGGCAACATTGGACCCCAAGGAATGCCAAGATGCTTACGATCTCCCATTGGCGATGTCTGATGCATCGGTCGTCCCAAAAGCCTGGTTTGAGAATGTCACGTCTCGACTTGGGGGGCAGCGGGTTCGGGACTCTCTCCGTGTTAGCGATGCGGCCTTGCACGAAGACTGGAATCGGCTTCTTCAGGCCACAACTGAAGCAATTCCCAGATTTCCCACGTTGTATCAACTCTACTGGTACAAAGGAGCAGCCCTTTATCATCTTGGCAGACATGAGGAAGCAGCTGAGCCTCTTGGTGTTTTTGCAAAGTATTCGAAGAATGAACTCGAATACCCGCAATGCATGGCATGGCTTGAGAGCATCGCCAAAGGGCAGTCATCAAAGAGGGCTGACGGCGTTCCAGCTCTTCACGGCCACTAGGCGCCATTTTGATGTGCGAGGTCGGATCATCGGCTCCTTCCGGTGCGCTGGATGAAGCCTCGCGTGAGGATGATTACGGAGCTATCGGGGAATATCAAAACAGAGCTTTCTCGGACGGGAAACGTGCGTATATGCTCGGCCCGAATGAACCACTACCAGACACTCGGGGTTGCCCCGAATGCCGATGCTGCCGAGATCAAGGCGGCGCACCGGAGGCTTGCCCGGCTTCATCACCCTGACGCGGGTGGAGACCCGATGCTGTTCAAAGCCGCCCAGGAGGCTGCCGAGGTGCTCGGTGACCCAGCGAAGCGCCGGGCCTACGACGAAGCCCTTCGTAATCAACCCGTGGAATCGTTGCCCGAAGTCGCGCGGCAGGCTGTCGCCGAGTATTTCCAGCAATGCTGATCTCTTTTAGATGCAAATAACACCCAACATTCAGGCCGAATTCGACGAACAGATTAGCTTGTTTTTTGATCGGGCGAAGTCCAAGGCCGAAGGCGAAAAACAACTCATCAAGCATTGCAACGAAATGCTGGAACAGCTTCCGCAGATGCTCCCTCTGCTCGCAGAGTATCCGGCCTACGGCGCCATGGCGTTTTATGGCAAGATGCAGGTCGGCGACCGCAAGCTGATTGACCAGCTCGCATCCAACCGGACTCCCGCCGAAGAGGCGATTGCCAAGGTTCGCGAAAAGAAGGCGCTCAAGATTGCCGCCTCCGCAAAGGCAGGGTGGGATTTCCTGCTCCAAAACGATCAAAGCGCCCTCTGGGGCGCGATCCAGCTCAACTCACACGCACCGAAGCGTGCCTCGGCTCCTGTACAGGATGACGACGAGGACGAAGACTACGACGGTTACGACGAAGAAGACGACCTTTCCGATGACAACGAATAATACCCTTTCCGTTCGCGAAGCGCTGCAATCCGGGGCCGGGGCCGCCGAAAACCAACTCGCCCGGATTGCCGGGAACGCTGGAGATAACCAGCTGGCGGAGGTCGTGGCGGAGTTCAAACCCGCCGAGATCGCCGTCATGGTCAGCGATGCCGATATGACCAAGCCGTCGCTGGCCCACGCCTTTATCTCTCCGGAGCAGTTCATCGCTGCCTTCAGCCGCCTTGGTGCGCGGTGGGGAGAGGTGCAGCCTTCCCCGACCATGGATTTCGTTTCGTTCCAGCGAGACGTGGAGGATTTCCTCTGCCCGATGATTCTCACCTCGGAAGAACCGGCGCGACGCATCGAGATGCTCTCGGTCTTGCTCGATCATGAGCTGGGAGCCGACGTTCTCTTCTTCATGGCGCTCAACCATAAGGAAACCCTTGCTCTTCTCGAACGCCCGCATGGCTATCCTTTCTCGACCGGAACGCACCAGGAGTTGCTGGCGCTGACCTACGAAAACCGTCCCGAGAAATTTCATGAGATCGCCGCCATGGCGCTGGATGTCTACGGTTCCGGCGAGGAGGCGGTGCACGAGTTTGCTTTCTCCGTCTTGAGTGCCCTTCACGATGAAGCCGCCAGCCACCAGACGCCGGAAGAGACCGCCACGGAGGAGTTCATCGATATCTAGTTTAAGAAAACAGCACAGTGGAAATTCAAGTCATCGACAAACGGCCCGCCTTGAGCGTCGCCCTTTCTCTCGCCAAGCGGGAGGGCGACCCCCGCCTGCCGCAATGGGAGGAGGAGATGACCAGGATGGTCGTCGAGGTCTCGCGAAAGTTTTACGGTTCGCTCACCACGGAAACCGTCCGCAAGGGGCTCAACACCACCATCGGCATTTTGAGCCTTGGTTTGCATCATTCCACGGCCGGAGCCGTGGACCCCGAGGCGTGGCTGGCGCAATTGCGCACGGCTGGAATCAAGGCGATCAGCAAGCTGGCGATCGATCTTGTCAAAGAGTGCGCAGCCCTTCCGGAGAGCGACTTCATTGCCGGGAGCGGTGGCTACGGCCCTACCGCCCGGGATCTGCTGTTGATTTGCGCGAAGGAAGGCTATCCTTCACTGCTCGCCAAAATCACCGACCGCCGGATGAACCAAAAGGCCGTCAAGCTGGCCCATTGGCTCTTGGAGAACTCCACCGTGGGGCGGATTGCGCGCCGAAACCCAAAGGAGACCATCGGCGAAGCCGCACTGGCGGAGGACGTCTTCTTCTTTGTCCTGGCACGCGAATGCGCGATCAGCGCCGACCGCCTGCCGGAGGATGATGGCCGGGTGATCTATCTGCCCGTCAAGGTCCGCAAGGAGGCCAAGAAACGGTATGACGGCTTCGTGGAACGAATTCCCGAAGAACTCAGGGCCGCTCTTTTGTCCGACGGGAAGAATTGGTTCGACCGCTCAGTCCGACCGGGAAGCAAGCCGAAGGAGAAACCGGAAGAGTTTGAGATGGAAGAGTCCACTGATGCTTTCGATGATAGTTAGAGGTCGTCGATCTGATCGGCCATCGTGAGTATTTGGCTAGTGTTTCCTCGTTACCAATCTCCAGATTGGCAATGCCATTGTCCCCGAATCTCTGATTCGAAAGCTTTGTCATCTCGTGCAGGGTGGCGGAATGGACAAGGGTTGCGAAACTGGAGTTTCGAAGACACGGGCGTTCCCAAACAGAGTTTGGGAACGAGGGAAACTCGTGACTGCGGGGCGTTTCCCAATGAATTAACCCGAAATCCGTCGATATCACATCATCAATCGATACCCGATGCCCGATTCGGTTTTGATATGAACGGGCTTTGTCGGGTTGCGTTCGATCTTGCGGCGGAGGTGGGTCACGTAAACGCGAAGGTACTGACGGTGCTCCTCGGCGTTTGGCCCCCAGACTTCGCGCAAGATTTGCCGATGGGTCAGAACGCGCCCGGCGTGCCGGGCGAAGAGGCGCAGTAGAGCGTACTCAGTGGCGGTGAGTCTGACTTCGTGACCTTCCACGGTGACGATCCTTCTGACGAAGTCGATCTGCAAGCCGTTGCTTGCAAAGATCGCTCCGCTTTCGGCCGGTTTCGCGCGTCGCTGTGCCACACGCAGGCGAGCGAGCAGTTCCGCCGTGCTGAAAGGCTTGGTGACATAGTCGTCCGCTCCCGCGTCGAGCGCGGCGATCTTCTGCTCTTCGGCGTCGCGCACGGAGAGGATCAAAACGGGAATTTCGCTCCATTCGCGCAATCGCCTGAGCACTTCCGCCCCGTCGAGATCGGGAAGACCAAGATCGAGCAGGATCACATCGGGACGGCGGCAGGCCGCTTCGGCAAGCCCTTGCTGGCCAAAGCACGCTTCATGCACGGCGTAGTCGTTGGCTTCGAGCGCAATTCGCAATAGGCGGCGGATCGCCACTTCGTCATCCACGATCAAGGCGGTTGGTTTCATGATAGGTTTGACGGTTCTTCGGGCAGGCGCAGCGGTTCCGTCGCAGGGAGTTCGATAAGGAATAGTGCGCCACCGCCGGGGCGGTTGGCCGCGCTGATGCGCCCATTGTGCGCCTCCACAAGACGCTGCGCGATGGAGAGTCCAAGCCCGATTCCCCCGGCGCGGCTCCCGTCGCTCCGGTAAAATCGTTGGAAAACCTTCTCTTCGTCGCCCGGTTTCAGCCCTGGCCCACGATCCGCCACGGCCAGTTGCAGCGAGGCTTCGCGAAGCGTGACAGAAATCTCTATCTCGCTCTCTGCCGCGGAATAAATGGTGGCGTTGGAGACGAGAATCGCCAGCGCTTGTTCAATGAGGCCAGGGTCCACCCGGATGGGGGGGAGTTCCGAGTCGATCTTGACGGTCAGTCGGTGTGACTGCGTCTGCGCCCTCATCCCCTCCAAGGCTTCATTGACAAGTTCGCCCGGGTCGACCCATTCCATGTGCGGCTTTAGCAAGCCGGACTCGAGGCGCGTCATGTCGAGCAAATGATTGACGACTTGCGTCAGGCGCGTCACGGCTTGCCTGGTTTCAACCGGCACGGGTTTACCCGTCTCATCGGCTTGTTCCAACCCGGCAACAATCGCGGCGAGCGGGGTTTTCAACTCGTGAGAGACGGTGTCAAAAAGCGTGCGCTGGAGCTTTTCGGATTGCGCCGCCACCTGGGCTTTTCGGCTGGCTGAAGCAAGCCGGTCCTTTTCGAGGGTGACGGCAATCTGCGCCGCAAACGCTTCCAGCAACTCTCTGCGGCGCATGGAGAGCGGCGTTTTGGAGGGGAATTTGATGGCCAGCACGCCTTCCGTGCCGCCCCCCGTGATGAGCGGCAGGTGGAACGCTTCGGAGTCGGGCAGCGTATTGGTAAACTGTCCGGCAGCCTGTCGATGCTGAAAGACCCAGGCTGCCACGCTTTCCTCCTTGGCAGTGGGAAGAAACGAGCTTGCCGGGTGCGCCGCGCCGGAAAAATAACCGGTTTCGTCGCGCACCAGCAGGGCGCTTTCCGCGCCGAAGGTTTCGCGAATCTGCCGAACGGCGATGGCGGCGGTCTCGGCAGCCTCACGGCTGGCGGCCAACGCGCGCGAGAGCCGGTAGAGCGCGGTGGCGCGCGCTTCGCCCCGGCGTTCGGCCTCTTCACGTTCCCGGAGGCGGGAAGTCAGATGACCGACAATGAGGGCCACCGCGAAGTACATGCCGAACATCATGAAGTCGTGCACTTCGCTAATGTTGAGCGTCAGTCGGGGCGGGATGAACAGGAGGTCCCAAAGGATGGCGCTCAGCGCGGCAAGAAGAAGCGTGGGCCACCGCCGCAACCGCAGCGAACAGGCGATCACGGCGAGCAGGTAAATCAACGCGATCGCCCAGTAACCGGTGACCGGTTCCATAAGCGTCCCAAGAAGCGTGACCCCGGCAACCACGGCAAGGCTGATTGCATAGTCATGCCAAAGCGGCTTGCTGGGGATCGGCGATGCCAGCGAGGTGGCGGGAGGACGTCCCGAGGGCTCCTCTTCTCCTTTGACGAGCTGGATGTCGATCTCCCCGCTATGGCGAACCAACCAGTCCACCGGCGATCTTCTGAAAAGCGTGCCGAATGTACGCGGCCCCGGTTTGCCGACGATGATCTGAGAGACATTATGCTGCCTGGCGACACGCAACAGCGTGGCGGCAATGTTGCTTCCGTCCACCATCACGACTTCCGCGCCAAGCTGCCGCGCCAGGGCGAGATTCAGCCCGAGGCGCACTTCGTTGAGAGGCGAGGACGACAACTCCGGGGTTTCCACGTGTACGGCGATCCAGCTCGCTTCCATCGAGGCTGCGGCGCGGCGAGTCCAGCGGATCAGTTTCTCCGAAGTGGGGCTGCCGCTGATCGCCACCATCAACCGGTCCCCGGCTTTCCACGGCTCGCCCGTGGCTCCCTTGATCTGGCGCAGGTCGCGGTCGACATGCTCGGCGGTGAGTCGCAGCGACATCTCGCGCAGCGCCACGAGGTTGCTCGCGCGGAAGAAGTTGTCGGCGGCAGTGGCGGCCCGATCCTGGAAATAGACCTTCCCTTCGGAGAGGCGCGTACGGAGTTGATCCGGGGAGAGATCGATGAGGGTGATTTCATCTGCCAGGTCGAGCATCGAGTCAGGCACCGTCTCGCGCACTTCGACGCCGGTGATCTGCCGCACGGTGTCCTTGCGGCTTTCGATATGCTGGACATTGAGCGTCGTGTAGACGTCGATCCCGGCGTCGAGCAGTTCCAGAACATCCTGGAATCGTTTGAGATGGCGGCTGCCGGGGACGTTGGTATGGGCGAGCTCATCGACGAGCACCAGATCGGGATGCCAGACGAGCAGCGCGTCGAGATCCATCTCTTCCAGGGTGATCCCCCGGTAAGAGATCTGCGCGCGCGGCACGATGGGAATTCCTTCGAGCAGCCGGGCGGTTTCCGGGCGGCCGTGGGTTTCCACGATTCCCGCCACCACCTCCACCCCCTTGGCCTGCTGCTGGCGCGCCGCCTCCAGCATTGCGTAGGTTTTCCCCACGCCGGGGCACATGCCGAAAAAAATCTTCAGCCTGCCACGGCGAGGCCCGGTCTCCTCCTCGCGGATGGAGGCCAGGAGCGCATCGGGATCTGGGCGCTGTTCTTCAGTCATGACTGAGGTTGTGTCCACGAATTTGCCGAGGAGCGGCTAAAAGGCGCTTTTTGGCCAAAAACGCGGCGCATACCACCTAATGTAAACGATCAAGCGCCAGATTCAGAACTAAAACATTGATCCGGAATTCCCCGAACATCCCGAACTGAGGCCCTTCGGTATGCTTCGCCACCAGTTCCCGCACGCGGTCGGCGGGAATCGCCCGGGCAGCCGCCACGCGATCAATCTGCTGGGAGGCGGCAAGCGGGGAGATGTGGGGGTCGAGCCCGCTCCCCGAGGTGGTAAGCAGATCGTTCGCCGGGTCTGGAATGGAAGGCGTGAGTCCGGTATATCGGGCACGGCGTTGAGCCACGGCTTCCCGAAGCGTTTTGCTGGTCGGCCCAAGGTTGCTGGCACCGCTCGGTACGGTTGCGTAGTTGGCGGCCGATGGACGGGGCCAGAAATAGCGCGGGCTCTCAAACCTTTGCGCGAGAAGTTCCGAGCCCTCCGGTTTGCCATCGCTTGGGATGAGGCTCCCATTGGCTTGCCGGGGAAAGAGCGTCTGCCCAAGCAATAGCATGACTAGCGGATAGACAACGCCGGTCAGCAGACTCAGGAAGAAAAGGAGGCGGAATGCCTGGAGGAGTGTTTTCATAAAATTACACCAGGTGCAGAGCAACCAGCAGCAGATCGAGGAGTTTGATGCCAATGAACGGCGCGACGACACCGCCGACGCCGTAGAGAAGGACGTTGCGCCGTAGAACCCCCGACGCACCGGTGGGGCGATAGGCGATACCGCGAAGGGCAAGCGGGATGAGCGCGACGATGATGAGCGCATTGAAGATCACCGCGCTCAGGATAGCACTCTGCGGAGAATGGAGGCGCATGATGTTCAATGCCGCAAGCGGTCCCGTGGTGGCACCCTCGGTGAGATAGAGCCCGCTGAACATGGCCGGGAGGATCGCAAAGTACTTTGCCACGTCGTTGGCGATGGAGAACGTCGTGAGCGCGCCGCGCGTCATGAGAAGTTGTTTTCCGATCTCGACGATCTCGATTAACTTGGTCGGGTTACTATCGAGATCGACCATGTTCCCTGCCTCGCGCGCCGCCTGCGTCCCGGTGTTCATCGCCACGCCCACGTCGGCCTGGGCGAGGGCGGGGGCATCGTTGGTGCCGTCACCCGTCATGGCGACAAGGCGTCCGGCGGCCTGCTCTTCGCGAATACGGCGGAGCTTATCCTCCGGCGTCGCCTGTGCCATGAAATCGTCCACCCCGGCTTCGGCGGCAATCGCGGCGGCGGTGAGGGGATTGTCGCCCGTGATCATGACGGTGCGGATGCCCATCTTTCGGAGATGAAGGAACCTCTCCCGGATGCCGCCTTTGACGACATCTTTCAACTCGATGACGCCGAGGATTTCGCTTCCCTCCGCGACGGCCAGCGGTGTGCCACCGCGCCGGGAGATCTCCTCGATGATTTGTTCCGCACCCTCCGGGCATTTGCCGCCGGCGCATTCCACGTAGCTGCGGATCGAATCGGTCGCTCCCTTGCGGATGGAGCGGGCGGGATGCTCGGGGCCGAGGTCGGGAAAATCGACACCGCTCATTCGGGTCTGCGCGGTGAAAGGCACAAAGCTCGCGTGCGGCTCCGCGACTTCGCGTCCCCGCAGGCCGAACCGTTCCTTGGCGAGAATGACAATGCTCCTCCCCTCGGGCGTTTCATCAGCTAGCGAGGCGAGTTGCGCGGCGTCGGCGAGGCGTTCCTCGGTGACGCCCCCGACGGGATGGAAGGCCGCCGCCATCCGGTTGCCGAGCGTGATGGTTCCGGTTTTGTCGAGGAGCAGCACGTCGACGTCGCCCGCCGCTTCCACGGCGCGCCCGCTGGTGGCAAGGACGTTGCTGCGAATCAGACGGTCGATCCCGCTGATGCCGATGGCGCTCAGGAGCCCGCCAATGGTGGTTGGGATCAGGCAGACCAGAAGCGCAATCAGCACCGGCAGGGAGAGGTTGACCGACCCGGTCTGGGCCTTGACGGCATAGCTAGCGAAGGCTGGTAGTGTGAACACCGCGAAGAGAAAGAGCACCGTGAGGCTGACCAGCAGAATGCCGAGCGCGATCTCGTTGGGGGTCTTCTGACGGCGCGCTCCTTCCACCATCGCGATCATCTTGTCGAGGAAAGAGCTTCCCGGTTCGCTGGTGACGCGGATGACGATGCGGTCGCTAATGACGCGGGTGCCGCCCGTCACGGCGCACCGGTCACCGCCGCTTTCGCGAATGACTGGGGCGGACTCGCCGGTGATGGCTGATTCATCGACGCTGGCGATCCCTTCGATCACGTCGCCGTCGGCGGGGATGGTGTCGCCCGCTTGGCAGATCGCAAGGTCGCCGCCGCGAAGGTCCCCGGCAGGAACCAGTTGCTCGCGGCCGTTCGCCAGCTTGCGCGCCTCCGTCTTGGTTCGCATGCCGCGCAACGTCGCGGCCTGCGCTTTGCCCCGTCCTTCCGCCATCGCTTCCGCGAAGTTTGCAAAGAGAAGCGTAAACCAGAGCCAGAGCGTGATTTGCAGGTGAAACGCGTTGAAGTGGACGACGGTGAAGAGGGTCGAGAGGATGGCGCCTATATAGACGACAAACATCACCGGGTTTTGCCACTGGTGACGAGGGTTGAGCTTGCGGAGGGAGTCGAACGCCGCGCCGCGAAGCAAGGCGGGATCGAGGATTGAAGTCTTTGGTTTCATGGTCGGGGTCAAAAAACGCTCCCGGCCTTGGCGAGGAGATGTTCGACGATCGGGCCAAGGGAAAGGGCGGGAAAAAAGGTGAGGCCACCGACAATCAGGATGACTCCAACGAGTAAGGCGGCGAAGGTGACGCCGGTGGTCGGGAACGTCCCAAGCGAAGCGGGCGCGATTTTCTTGCGGGCGAGGCTCCCCGCGATCGCGAGCACGGGAAGGATGATCGCAAACCGCCCGATCAGCATGGCGATCGCTGTCCCGTAGTTGTAGAAGGGGGTATTGGCGTTGAGGCCCGCGAAGGCGCTGCCATTGTTCGCCACGGAAGAGGTGAATGCATAGAGAATTTCACTGAAGCCGTGCGGGCCGGGGTTGGCGATGGAGGCAACGCCCGCCTTGGCAACACACCCGATGGCGGTGCCGAGGAGGATGGTGACGGCAGGGGCGAGCACGGCGACGACCGCCCACGTAATCTCGTGGGCTTCGATTTTTTTGCCCAGGTATTCCGGCGTTCGCCCCACCATCAAACCGGCGATAAAAACGGTCAGGATCGCGAAAAGGAGCATCCCGTAAAGCCCTGCGCCGACGCCGCCGAAGATGACCTCGCCGAGCATCATATTGGCCAGGGTGACAAGACCGGCGAGCGGCGAAAGACTGTCATGCATGCTGCTGATCGCGCCACACGAGGCGTCCGTCGTGACGGTCGCAAAGAGAGCGGAGTTCATGATTCCGAAGCGCGCCTCCTTTCCTTCCATCGAGGCGGTGAGGCCCGTGGCGGGGTTGTGTCCCAGCTCGGCGCGCCAGGCAATGAAGAAACCCGCGAGAAAGAGGGCCATCATCGCGCCGAAAATTACCCACCCCTGCCGCCGGTTCCCGGTCATCTGGCCGAAGGTGTAAGTCAGCCCCGCGGGGATTACAAAGATCGCGAGCATCTGGAGGAAGTTGGTGAATGGCGTCGGGTTCTCGAACGGATGCGCACTATTCACCCCGAAGAAGCCGCCGCCATTGGTGCCGAGGTGTTTGATGGCGATCTGCGAGGCCGCAGGCCCGAGCGGAATCGTCTGCTTTGCGCCCTCGACGGTGGCAATTTCCGCGTAGGGAGCGATGCTTTGCACTACCCCTTGCTGGATCAAAAGGAGCGTCAGGATGAATGAAAGCGGCAGGAGGATGTAGAGCGTGGCGCGGGTGGAATCAGCCCAGAAATTGCCGAGCGTTTCCGCCGAGCGGCGCGTCAACCCCCGGATCAGCGCCACCGCCACCGCCATCCCGGTCGCCGCGCTCAGGAAATTGTGAACACAGAGCGCGATCATCTGCGAGCCGTAGCTCATCGTCGATTCCCCCGAATAGGCCTGCCAGTTGGTGTTGGTGACGAAGCTGACCGCCGTATTGAAAGCCAGGGGAAATGAGAGACCAGGCAGGTTTTGCGGATTAAGGGGCATCCACGCCTGCGCCATCAGGATGGCGACCACCGTTGCGATCCCCAAGGCGTTGAATGCCAGCAGCGCCCAAAGGTAACTCGTCCAGGTCATCTCTCGATGAGGGTCGATGCCGCAGAGCCGGTAGATGCCTTTCTCAACCTTGCCGAGCCATCGGGAAAAGATCGTTCTCTCTGTTCTTTCTCCTGCGAAAACCCGGGCCATATAGCGGCCCAGCAAGGGGGTCGCCGCCGACAGCACGCCTACAAACAGCGCAACCTGCACGAAATCTCTCTCGTTCATCCTTAAAGCATGAATCGGATTGGACAATCCCGTGAGTTAAACGAAGGGCGGCAATGATAAAAAAATCGTTAAGGAGCTCATTTCAGCCTTTTCATTGCACCGGGGCTGGAAGGTCGTGTTATCCTGCCCTTATCAATGAAAAAAGCGTTTCCACTTCACTCTCCCGGTAAGACGAATTCGAGGGTGATTTCTGCCATCCAGGTGACTCTCAACAAGTATGTGAAGAGGGAGCGTCGGAAAGCCTTTCCGGAAGGGGCGAATCACTGGGGCTTCCAGTGCCGGGTGGGGGCGGATCGCGACGTGGCGCTGCCTTGCCAGCTTGCCGAGATTCCCGCGGGCGTCGAGGCGGTGGCCTTGGCGGAGCATCCGGAGGTCTATGTGGAGATCCTCGCGGTCCCGGAATTCAGACCGCAAAAAGCCGGTCCTGCGAACACGGAGGGGGTTGATGCGGCATGATCATCCGTAGCGCCACCTTTCTGGGCAGCTCGCCTGATCTGGCGTCGTGCAAGCCCTCGGATCTCCCGGAGTTCGCCTTGATCGGGCGCTCGAACGTCGGGAAGTCCTCTCTCGTCAACATGCTCACAAGGGTGGGGGACCTTGCTAAAGTTTCTGCCACGCCGGGAAAAACACGGTTGATCAATTTTTTCGCCATCAACAAGAGCTGGACCCTGGTGGATCTTCCCGGTTACGGCCACGCCAAGGTAAGCCAGGAGGAACGCGTCCGTTTCTACTCCTCCATTTCCGATTATCTTCAGAATCGGCCGAATTTGCTGATGACTTTTGTATTGATCGATTCGGCCATCCCTCCGCAGCAGATCGATCTCGATTTTCTCAGTTGGATGGCGGATTGCGAAAAGCCATTTAGCCTCATTTTCACCAAAACCGACAGACGCTCGCGAACGGCAACCCAGGCCAACATCGACGCATTTTTGGCTCGGCTTCAGGAGATCAGCGACGAGCCGTGCCCCCATCTCGCCAGCTCTGCAAAGCTGAGCCACGGACGCGCGGAAATCCTGAAGCTGATCTCGGGCATTCTCGAGGGGCGAGGGGAGGCTATGGCATGACGCTGGAGGATCTGGGCTGGAATGAGGAGTTTGCGAAACAGTGGGAGGCCTACGCAGAGACAGGCTGGGTGCCCGCACGGTTGATCCGCGACAACAAAATTACCTATGGGGCACTGACCGGGGACGGGGAGGAGCTTGAGGTCGTGATGAGCGGCAAAGTCTATCACGACGCCGAGACGGACGCGGAATTGCCCTCCGTGGGGGACTGGGTCGCGCTGGAAGTCGGGGACGAGGATACTGAACACATGATCCGCGCCCGGCTGGCCCGGCAGTCTTGTCTTTCCCGTAAAATGTCGGGCCGCAGCACCGAGGAGCAGGTGATTGCCGCGAATATCGATATCGCGGTGGTCGTCACCGATGCCGGTCCCGATTTCAATCTTCGGCGCATGGAGCGCTATTTTGCCATCATTGGCCGCAGCCGGGCCAAGGCGGTGGTCCTGGTCAACAAGGCCGATCTGTTTTCCGCCAAGCAGAACCAGGAGGCCGTGGAAGCGATTCGGGCGTTGAATCCCGAGGCGGATGTTCACCTCACCAGCGTGGTCAAGAAAAGCAGCCTGAAGGTGCTCAAGGCTTACCTGAAACGGGGTGTTTCTCTCACCTTTGCCGGTTCGAGCGGGGTGGGGAAGTCCTCGGTGATCAATTATCTCCTTGGCGACGAATACCAGTGGACCGACGAAGTCAACTCCGCCACCGGCAAGGGACGCCATACCACCACGGCGCGTGAGTTGATGGTGCTGCGCTCGGGCGGGATCATCATCGATAACCCAGGCATTCGCGAAGTCCATATGTGGACTGACGAGACGACCCTGCGGGAGCGATTTGCAGATCTCGATAAGCTGGCGGAGCAATGCAAGTTCGCCGATTGCCGGCACGGCGCGGCAAACGCGGGCTGCGCCATTCAAGCCGCCATCTCGGCGGGAGAGCTGGATGCCAAGCGCCTGGACGGGTTAGTGAAATTGGACAAGGAAATCGCGATCCTCCGGCAAAACCGCCAGAAACGCCAGATGACCGTCGACCGCCGCACCCGCCGCGATCAGCAAAGCCAGTCCCGCAAGTATTCCGAACGCCGGGTTAGGGATGAGCCTGATTATTAGACTTGGGCGTTTTAGGCAAGGATGTAGCCCGTTGATTTTTCCTCGTTTCCAAACTCCGTTCCGGCACCCCCTGCACGATGGCAATGATTGGTCGGGAATCCATCATTTTCCTTTTGGGGGCGGTTTGGGGCCGGGTTGTGCCATCGGCTGCGATTTTTTGAATTCCTCCACGGCGGTCTTGTATTCACTCAGCAACCCCTGATAATTGCCGTATTCCTTGTTGAAGGCGCTCAGTTCCTCCGGCTTGGCCCCCGGGCCGGGTTGTTTCTTGGCAAGCTCGCCATGCCACGCCTGCACCATGGAGTAAAGTTCGGCGGCCCTTTGCCTCCGTTCTTCCTGAATGGCGGCGGCTTTATCCTGCGCTTCAAACTCCGCCTGGAGGTTGGTTATCCCCTTCGGTTTGCCGCGCCGCCGCTTCGGTTGACCTTCGGGTTCATCGCCTTCTTCAATCTCCCGAAACAGCACATGTTCGTTAAATAGCTCCACGACGAAAGCGCGTGTGCCCGGTTCGGTGAGGAAAAGGCCGAAAGCGATCATCATGCAGCCGATTCCGGACACATATCCGTAGAAAACACCCTTCACGTCGCGCCAGAAGCGAAGAGTGAACATGAAGACCGCCAGCGGAAAGAAGATACAGGCGAGCCCCCATGCGAGGGATTCCCTGAACGCGCGGTAGATGAGGATTAACGATGCAGTCGTGACCCATGCTGAACCGATCGTTAAGGCAATCCAGGCAAGGGTCGGGAGGGAGGTGAAGCATTCCATGACTCGTGGGATTGTCGGGATCAAAGGTCTGCGTCGTAGCGGAGATTGCCCGTTTGCCAGACAAATAGATAGATCAACATGGCAAATGAGATGGCTTGGAAAGCAAGCGTCGTGACGGCTTCAGTCAATCCCATCGCTTCGGCTGTGTAGACCAACGTTGCCGCAGTCACCACGGCCAGCCCCAGGGTGATGCTGCCGGGCATCCAAAAGTAGTTGGTCTCAAGGCTGCGGGCCTGCCGCAGGCGTTTGAAAAAGACCAGGGCCAGCCAGATAAAGCAGGCGCCGCTTAGCCCCTGCACACTGGTCAGCAGCGGGGAGGAAAGGAAAACGTCGTAGGCTCCATGGAGGACGGAAATCCACAGAAAGCAGACGGGGAAGACCCACCATTTCCGGAGGGGATTCAGCAGCGTTTCGCACAAGCTCAACCCGACAAGCCCGGTGGCGGCGACGTGCAGGAAGTTGGCAGTCAGAAACCGGGCATACGCAGCGTCGATGTGCCGGTCGAAATATTGGATGTTCTCCGCAACGGCGAAGCCAAGCCCGGCAAACCCGGCGACGATCAGCATTTCAAGCCGGTTCCCCCTTTGCAGCAGCCAAGGCACCAGCGGCAGGAAGGCCAGCAGCTTGCAAAGTTCTTCGCGGGGTCCCACCCCGGCGCAGAAAAATAGAATATCCCCGAGCAATCCCTTTCCCTCGACAAGGCCGAGATGGCGCTCGGACCAATAGACCAGGAGAAGCGTGGGTGTAACGCTGAAGACCCCCAGCACGAAGGCGACGAGGCAGCATGAGGCGCGGAAAAGCGGAGCCTCCAGCATCTGGATCGCCTGAAGCCAGATGGCAAACCAGACCGCCCCGGAAATCAGGACCAAACCCGCCACCGGCGTCTGCATTCCCGTCAACTGGAGCCGCAGGAGATTCCATGCGGCCCGGCCCCATTCGTGGCGATGCACGGCGACTTCCGTATCCGCATGCAGGTTCCATTCTTTCGCATAGTGCGGGTCTTTGGAAATCTTCTCCAGCGCGTCGAAGTTCTTTGTCTGGAGGAGAATCGAAATTTCGATCCGCCTCGCATCCGCGCTTTTGGGGAAGGTTCCCTCCCGATTCAGGAAGAAGAGAGCCCGGTCGGTATTTTTCTGGCGCATGTATAGCCATGCGGTGAGATAGTTGGCCGTGGTGAGTTGCTGCCGGTAGGCGAGGGTCAGCAACACGGCATCGGGTTCCCCGGAAATGGAACCAAGGCTTTTCCAGAACGCACCGAAAAGCTGCTTTCGCGCCGGCGAAAGAGTTGAACCCGCGATCAGCTCTTTCACCCGGGCCCCGTAGTCCGAGGTCGCTTTTTTGTCCGCGCGGGCATTGAAGGCGATGAGAAGGAAGACGATCCTGTCGGCTCGATCCGTCTCGCTCAGGGCGGGGTCTGCCGCACTAAGTGCATCTTTGAGCGCCTGCCACGGGTCGGTCAGTTCCCGGATCTTAGCGGGAACCCAGGTTTCGGTTTCAGGGGCAACTCGTTCTCCGCTCTTGCGCGATGCAATGCCAAAACCGACCGCCAGAATCAGGGCTGCCAGCAGGAACAACAACCGGTAGTTCCGACTCCAGAAATAAAGCTCGACCTTCAGGGACATATTGAATCATCCCAAAAAATCAGGGGTCTCTCCCTGAGTGCCGGCCGTGGTTTGCTGGTCTCCATGCGGAAGACATTTAACTAATGATTCAACAGGCGCGGAGGCAAGCCCCATCTTGCAGGCTACTACCCATGCGCCCGCCCCTGGCAGAACCCGCGACAATAAAATTGCCAGCCCGGCGGGGAATCGTATTCTTCTCGCCGTTCATGGCTGCCCCTCGCGAAACATCCTCAAGCGCTCCCTCAGGCCTCCTCAGCAGCTTGCTGATGCCGTTGCTCGGCAAGGGGTTCTTCCGGCCCTTGAGCCGCCCTTCCGCGCCGGTTTATATCGACTGCGCGGATCGTCTGGCGGCCAGCGCGGATGAAGGGGGGCAACTCGCTCCGGATGACGCTTTGGCGCTCATCCGCGACGTCCTTGGCGCGCACCCCTCCGTGGAGCTGGACCAGGACGAAGGCGCGGGATTGGCAGATCTCCGCCTCCGCGCCGGGCAGTTTTACAACCGGATGCTGGAAGCCGGGTGGCTCATCTATCGGCCCGTGAACCTCGACGAACGATGGGTGCTGCTTTCGCCACACCTGCGTCCGCTGCTACGGCTCCTCAGGGAGCTGAGCCAGAGCGACCTCGCCGAGTTGAAGGATTTTTCGGCTACCGTGCGATCGATCTGCGAGACGCTGCTGAGCGATGGGGCTCTGTCTCCTTCGCGGCGGGAGCCCGACGAGCTTCGGCAGGTCACCAAGGAGCTTCTCGCGCGGCTGGCCCGTGCCGGTGATCAGATGCACGCGGTGGAAACGCTTATCTTCCGGGAGGAGGAGCGCCAGCGGGCAAGCGCGTCCGCCGGGGAGACGCTCCAGCGTTTTCTCGTGGAGTTCCACGAAGGCGAACACATGGTCTGCTACGATGCGCTCGAGAAGGCCGGTTTGCTCCCGAAGCTCAAGCAGGCGCGCCTGGTCGTGCAGGACGCTCTTGCCGACTCCCTGACCAAACAACGGCTGGCCGAAGGGCTTGCGGCGCATCACGGCATGGACGAAATCGGCTCCTACACCGTGGCAGAGCGGATGCTCTCGACGCTGGAGGGCGGGCTTGCCGCGATTCTCGCCAAGCAGCGGATCGTCGATGGCCGCATTGCCGACTTCAGCCGTCTTTCCGCCGCGCGGTATCGTTACCAGACGGAACTCCGTGGCCGCAGGCCCGAGCAGGTGCGCAAGCTTATGCAGGCGGTCAATAAGGCCAGCGAGGGGCGGACCTTTGCCGATTTTGCCGCGGAACCGGGGTTTACTCTCCTCTCGCCGGAGGTGGAACTTTGCTTTGGCCGCGATGCCCTTTCGCGCCCGCGCCGCGCCCGACCGCCGGTCGATCTTTCACTGGCCGAGCCGCCCGCGTCTGGCGATCTGATCGACGCGCAAAGCATCATCCGCCGTCGTACCCGCGACGCCATTACTCCGCAGCGCGCGGTGCGGTTGATCGAGAGCCTGCTTCCCGAGCGCGGGGAAAAGCTCTCCACGGCTGATTTTCATCTCAACTCCGACGATTTCCTTGATCTCCTCGCCGCGCTCGCCTTCGAGCAGGGGAACGGGGTGACCTCCTCCCGGCCCGTCAAGTGGCGGGTTCTCACGCAACGCACGGAGCTTGGCCTTACGCCTGAAGCTCTTCTATCCGATGAACAAGGTGGGCATCGGGTGGAACGCATCACCCTCGAACGCATAGAATGACTCCTTCCTGGCCTTCTTTTTGGGCGCACATCCCGCAGGCGGATCGTGCCGCCGTCTCCGAAATCCTCGGCGATCTTCTCGGCACCGGCGTGATCTTCGGCGACGCGGGGCGCGACAGGCAACTCTTCGAGCTCGCGCGCCTCTACCGCGCGGAGCTGGCGGAATACCTCGCCCCGCTGGGCATTGAGCTGTTCCAGGACCCCGACCGGCCTCTCTTTCAGGCGCGCCCCATCCCGGGGGAATGCCCACTGACCACCCGCTTCAGCAAAGATGAAACGCTCGTCGTCCTGACGCTCTGGAGGATTTACGACGACCATCGCATGATGCAGACCAGCGACACCGCCATGCTGACCGCCAACGATCTCGATGCGCGGTTGCGCCTCTACTTCGAAAAGATCGTCCCGCCGACGCCCGCGCACCTGGAGCGCATCCTTTCCAAGCTGCGGCGCAAGCGGCTCATTCGCTATCAGTCCAACGACGACCGCCCAGGCGAATCGGGCATCGAGATCCTGCCGACGTTGGCGCGCGCCATTCCGTTTGAAGGGACGGAGTGGGAAGAACAGGTTGCCCTTTATCAAGTCGCCGATCAGCCCACCGAGCCTAACGTCGAGGGCAAAGGCAGTGGCGATAACGCCGAACTGGAGGCCGCAGAATGATTTCCCATCGCGTTTCGCTCAGCCGCATCATCGCGGTCAACTGGTATGGGTTCCGTCAGATGATCGACGTGAACAACAACATCCTCATCTCCGGCGCTTACGGCACGGGGAAGTCGGTGCTGCTCGATCTTCTGCAATACGTCCTGCTGGGCGAGCACTGGCGGCCCAACCGCGCCGCCGCGGGGAACGCGCGCGGGCGTTCGCTGGTCAGCTATTGCCTTTGCGATACCAATACGACCCGCGAAGGGGAGCCGCACTATCTCCGCCGCAGCGGCGCGAGCGTCATTGGGCTTGAGTTCACGTGGCCTGCCGAGCCGGGGAAGGAGCCGCGCCGCGAGACCTGGGGGATGCGGGTGGAGTTTTCCAGCCCCGATGCCGAGCCCAAGCGCACCTACTTCGGCATTCCCGACCGCATTACCTGGGAGATGATCGCCCCGGGCGGGAAGCTCCGCTCCGAAGACGAGTTCCGCACCTTTTTCCGGCGTGAGTACGGGCACGATGTCCTTCTGCCGACGCACCGCACCTATCTTGAGGAGATGGCGACGCCGAAACATCTCTATTTTGATCGCGACCAGCTCAACAAAACGCTTTGGAAGTCGATCGCATTCGAGCCCGAGGCCGACGTCGAGGCGTTCATCCGCGACTTCGTGCTGGAGGAGAGCCCCGTCGACGTCACCGAGGTGAAGCGATCTGTCGCCGCCTATCGCGAGACCCAGCGCGTGCTGGAGCTTCAGGAGGCGGAGTGCGGGTTGCTCGACACGATCTGCACCCACGACGGAAAGCTGCGCCATGCCCGGAAAGAGGAAGCCTTCCTGCGGCATCTCGGCCTTGCGCTCGACCAGACGAAATGGGAGGAAGCCGTCCGCAACGGGACACTGGCATTGGAAGCGCTCGACGCCCGCCACGCGGAAGACAAGGCGAAGTTTGACGAAGCGCTCGAACGGCAGAAACAGCTTGAGGGCGATCTCAACCGCTTCACGCTCGACCGCGATGACAGCGATCTCCTCGCCGCGCAGGAAAAACAGAAGACGCTCGGCGCGAAGGTCGAGGCGTTATCCGACGCGCAGCGCACCGTGCGCGAACGGCTCGCCGATCTTGGCCGCCGCTGGCAGCGGTGGTTGCAGCGAGGCAGGGAAGTGCCGCTCGAAGGGCTTGCCGACACCCTCAATGATGACGATGCTCTGATCGATGCCCTGCTCGCCTCCGACGAGCGCGAAGGGATCGACGCGTTGCCGAAGCTCGCCAATTCCTACAACACCATCGTCAACCGCGCCCGCGAACTGCTGCTGCCGGTGGAGGCCGAGATCAAGGTGCAGACCGACCGCCTGCAAACGCTCGCGCGCGATCTCGAAAAGCTGCAACTCGACGAAACCCCGGGGACGTTCCCGCTGCTTCAAGCCATCAAGGCAAAGGGGGATAAGTCCGCCGTGGAACAGCTTTGCCGGATGGTCGAAGTCAAACCCGAGGCCGAAGAGTGGCGCTCGGCGCTGGAAATGTTCCTTGGCCGGCACCGCTTCGCCATTGTCACCCCTTCCAGCGAGACCTACCAGGCCGCGCTTGATCTTCTCAGGAAACAGCCCTCCGGCCCGCGCGGCATGGAGGAAGCCGTCATCCACCCGCGCGAAGCGCAGGAACTGGCGACGACGGTGCGAAAGGATTCCCTGGCAGGGAAGATCGAAGTGCGCGCCGCTTCTCCCGAAATGACCGCTATCGCGGAGGGGTTCGTGCGTCATCTGCTCGGGCCGGTCGCCGCCGTGGAGCGCATGGACGATCTGGAGAAATGCGAGCAGGGGATCACCCGCGACGGCCTCCTCAAGCAAAGCCCCACGCGCCGCCGTTTGCGGCAGATGCCCGGGTTTGAATACACGCTGGGGCAAGAAGGGCTCAAACGTCTTGCTGAAATGCTGATCCGCGAGCAGCGGGAGCGGATGGCCACCCGCGCCGGGTTGGAAGAACAGCGCAACCAGGTGCGCGCGTGGATCGACGAAGGCAAACAGGGCGAGTTGGATCGCGTCGTTCTGCCCAGCCGCATCGGTGAAATCTCCCAATTGCCGGAACTCGAAGCCGAACTCTCGGAAGTCCTCCGGGAGATCGAATATCTCGAAACGCCGGAGCGAGCGCAACGGCTGGAATCCCGCCAGCAGATGCAGCGCGATCTCGCGGCGGCCAACCAGCAGATCGGGGCGCTGAGGACGGCGCAGGATCAATACCAGATTTCGCGAAGCCAAAGGGAGGAAACACTCTGCGAGGATAAAGAGTCGTTGAACCGCGCCCAGATCGCCGCGCAGCAGAGCCACGGCGCGCTTCCCATCGGCATCACGACCGCCGAGATCGCTTCGCGCCTCGACGCCTTCATTGCTTCCTACAAGAACTGGCCCGAGCGGGAGAGGGCGGTGGCCAATGCCGCCAGCGCCGCCGGGAACGCCTGCAACAACGCATGGAATGAGCGGAACAACGCCCGCCTCGCGCTCCAGAACGCCACCGACGAAGAGGGCAGGCCCAAGTTCCCTCACTGGCGCTTTGAAGATCCCGGTGAAGAGGGGAACGACCGGTGGCAGAGCCGCTATGAACTTCTGGGCGGCACGGAGATCCCGACCTATCGCAAGCTTGCGGGCGAGCGGCGTCAGGATTGGGAGCGGCGGCTCAAGGACCAGGTGCTCAACCGGCTTAACGAACACCTCCAGCAGGCCGAACGAACCGTCCGGCTCCTTCGCACCTACCTCGATCAACCGGTGGGCCGCTATCTTTACCGCGTCACCCAACGGCGGGATCCCGCCTTCGTGACGCTTTGGAAGCTGCTCGACTCCGGGTTCGAGCCGACCGATGAGCTTCTCGCCGCCAGCCGCAATGAGGAGACTCAAAGCGCGCTCGATGAGTTGATGCAGGCCGTGGAGCTTGGTAACAAGGCTGAAGGGCGGCTTCAGCGTCTGCTCGATTACCGGCAGTATCATCGTTACGACCTCGAAGCCATTCAGGCCGCTCATGCGGGACGCGCCGACGCCCCCTCCATTTCGCTCGGGCGCAGCGGCAAGAATCTCTCCGGCGGTGAGAATCAGGCTCCGTTCTTCATCTCGATGCTCGCCGCCTACCGGCGCGTGTACGATCTCGGCGGGGGCCGTGCCCAGCACATCGGGCTCGTCGTGATGGACGAGGCGTTCTCCAAGCTCTCCGGCGACGGCGTCGAGGACTGTCTGGCGTTGGCCGCGAAGTTCAATCTCCAGCTTCTCATGGCGTTCCCGATTGACCGCCTTGGGGTCATGGCGCGGTTTGCGGAGACCACCATCCTTTGCCGCAAGGAGGAGGAGCACGATGCCCAGGGGTACAAGACCCGCGTGGAGAACGTCCCGATCCTGCTGACCTCGGAACAGGCGCTGGAGGCGGTTTCGTGACGGAGTTCGGGCGGGGAGGGGCGCTTGGCCCCGGCGATCTTCGCCGGATGCCGGTTTTCCGCGAACTGCTCGAACAATGGCGCGTCAATCGTGCCGCCTTACAGGAAATCTCGCGCCGCGCTTTCTCGCGGGATTGGGAGCGGCTTCTCATCGATGCGGGAATCGCCAGCGCGGAGGAACGGAGCGAAGCCTTGCGCGACGCCGAGGTGTTGGAGGCCGCCGGGCTTGCGAAGTTGACCCGGCCCCGCGCCCGCCCTTACCAGATCGAGCGCATCGCCGTTCTCCCGGCTGCCGAAGCGCGCCTGCGCGAGTGGTTTGCCGGCGAATGGTCGGTTCAAGAGAAGCGCGATCTCGCCACGATCGAATGGGCTCCCGAGTTGGCGTTTGTCCTCGAAGCCCGGCTGGGTGTCGCCGTCGAAGATCTTCTAAAACTGAACGAGTTTTTCCTGCGGGGCGGCCACAGGGATCAACCGATGCCTGTGAAAGAGCGGTCGTTGCAGATCTTCGGCGACGAAAAGCGGCTCGATGCATTGCGAGCCACCGCGCTGTTTCGCGAAGGTCGCTTGAATCTGGAGAGGCACCTCTGCGCCTTTGTCGTCGCCGAACCGCTCGGCTGGCGGCGTGGCCCATCGGGCTCCTGCGGCTCTCCGATGCTGGTCATCGAGAATGCCTCCACTTTCGATAGCTATTGCGTCTGGAACGAGCGTGTTTGCAGGTTTAGCGCGATTGCTTACGGGGGCGGCAACCGCTTTCCGGAATCGGTCTCCCGCCTTGCCGATATCTTTGCCGAAATCGGTGGCGCGCGCCCGGTCTTCTATTTCGGCGACATCGATGCCCCGGGGATCCGCATCGCCCGTCGTGCCGACGATTATACCCGTCAGCTCGGCATGGGCCCCATTTGGCCCGAGCTGCGAAGTTACCGCTGGCTGCTTGATTATGGAACTCCCGCAATGGCCGACGAGGAGGGGAGGGACTTGCCAACCGAAGCCGATCTGCTCTGGCTTGGCAAACTGGCCGAGCCCATCCTGCCGCTATTGAAGAGCGGAAGGCGTCTTGCTCAGGAAAATATCCATCGCACGTTCCTTCTGGCATCCGGAGGGTAGAGCGAAACCCTGAGTATCGACAGGCTCGCCTCCAGTCTCATGTTTCACGGTGGCGGCGGGTGATCAGAGACTCTCTACGCACCCCGAAATTCGTCGCTCGCTTTCGGGCACGGAAAATGCATTCTACCGGAAACGGATATGAAAATATTTTTAATGGGTCTCTGTTCGGTCGTGCTTCTTTCCGCTTGCGCCGGGGTTCGGGTCAGCCGGACGGAAGTTGCCACGGGTGCGGTAAATCCAACCGCGATCTACATTCGCCCTTTCAGCGTGGACTACGCGCAATACCGGGACCGCGGGAACCCCAACGGGGCGGTGCGAAAGTCGCTGGCTCCCACCGCCTTCGCCAATATTCTGCAGGAGGAACTCGCGAAGCTGGCTCCCGCCATGGTGCTGGCTGACAACGAGGTGCCGACCGAGGGATGGCTGGTCGAAGGCCGGATCGAGAGGCTCGATGCCTGGTCTGAATCGAGCGCCAAAATCCATGTCCGCATCACTGACGTCAGCGGCTGCGAAGTGCCGGTTGTGGCTTCCAAGGAGGGCGTTTCGGAGTACACCGTCGTGCGGACCGGTTCAGGCGCCGTGGTTTATGAATTCGACCTCAAAGGGGGGATTTGCTCACCACGTCCGTTCGGGAGCATCAACGCGCCGGGGATGAGCAGTAGCGTGCCCTTCGACTTCCGCAACGCGGCGGAACGCGTGATGCTGGCCCTTTCGCCCGATCCCTTCCGCTACGGCTACCGGAACAGCCCGGAACAACGGAACTGAGCCCGGTTGCTCTATCGGTGCTCCGGTGGCAGTTCGACGATTTCGAACCAGTATTTTTCGAGCGTCTGGAGGATATCCACCAGCGCTTCGAAGGTGACCGGTTTGACGATGTAGGAGTTTACCCCCAGATCGTATGACTTGAAGACATCCTCGTCGGCCTTGGAGGTCGTTAGGACAACCACGGGGATTTGCCGCAACTCGGGGTCGCTTTTGATCTCCTTGAGCACCGTGCGCCCATCCTTGCGGGGCATGTTGAGGTCGAGCAGGATCAGCCCCGGTCTGGGGGCTTCGGTGGGCGGGGCGTACTTCCCTTGGTGTCGCAGGTACTCGAGCAGTTCCTCGCCGTTCTCGACGAAGCGGAGGTCGTTGGCCACTTTGCCTTCGAGCAGCGCTTCGCGGGTCAGCCTGCGGTCGTCTCCGTCGTCGTCGGCCATCAAAATGGTGATCGGCTTGCCCTTCTTGTTCGTAGTCATTGTCATGGTCTCGGTTAGCCCCCGCCTTCGTCGATGGAGTGAATCTTCTGTTTTACCGGCAGCATGATGATAAAAGTCGCTCCCTCTCCGTGAGTGCTTTTTGCTACAATACTGCCGCCGTGACGTTGTGCAATTTTTCGGCAGACCGCCAACCCCATCCCGGTGCCTTCGAACTCCTCCCGACTGTGTAAACGGGCAAAAAGGGTGAAAATCTGCTCCACATATTGTTCGGGGAAGCCGATTCCGTTGTCTGTGACCATGATCCGGGCCACCTCGTCCCCGGGGCCGGCCCCGGGGAGTTGATAATCCTGCACGCGCAGCAATTTGCCCTGAATGATCACTTCAGGACGTTGGCCTGGCTTCTGGAATTTGAGCGCGTTGCTCAGAAGGTTCTGAAACATCTGTCGCATTTGAAACGGGTCGGCGTTGATGGTCGGGAGAGCTCCGACCTCGATCTTCGCCCCGGTCTGGCTGATGCGGAATTCGAGGTCCGACTGCACCTCCCCGATGATCTGCGCGAGATCCACCGGCTGGAAATGAACCTCCTTACTGGAGATTCGTGAAAGCACCAGGAGGTCCTGAATGAGTGTCTGCATCCGGTTGGCTGCGTTCTGGATCCGCTCCAGAGGGTCAAGTCCCTCCGGTCCCAGCGCCTGACCGTGTTTGACGCGGAGGCGGTCCGCGAACGCCTGGATTTTTCTTAGCGGTTCCTGAAGATCGTGGGAGGCGACGCCTGCAAAGTCGCGGAGCTCCATGTTGCTTTGTTCCAGTTGAGTGCCGAATACCCTCAGCTTCTCCTCGGCGGCTTTCCGCGCCGTAATGTCCGTGTGAATACAAATCAGCCCACAAAGCTCGCCATCGAGGTTCTTCAAGGGGAGCTTGGTGGTGGAAAACCAGGCCAGTTTTCCCTCGGATGTCAGAGCTGGTTCCTCTTGGGCGAGAATCGGCTCCTGCGACTCCAAAACTTGGCGGTCCTCTTCGTAAAAGCGGTTGGCCATCTCAGGATTGAAAAAGTCATAGACGGTTTTGCCTTCCATTCCTGTCGATTTGCTCACCTCAAGGAATTTTCGTGATGCTTGATTGTTGATGACAAATCGCCCCTCCAGGTCTTTGACGCTGATCTGATCAGGAATGGCTTCGATCAGGTTCCAGAGAAGATTTCGCTCTTGGGCAGCGGCTTTTTCCGCCATCTCCCGGGCTGCCCGGCTGCGGCGGGCGTGAAGGAGCAACCAGACGAGGGCAGCCATGGAAGCCACCACGGCAGCAAGGATCAGGAGAACGGCCGCGAGAGACACAGCGCTCCGGATCGCCATTCCTCCAAGGAAAGCAATTCCCGCCGCCCCGACGAACCCCAGGACGAACCCTGGCAAAATCCTTTGCCGGTTAAAAAATGAGCGGCAGCCCGATGATAAAGCAGCGGACGGCATCGTCTCCAGAATACAGAGAACTGCCCTGGCCTGTCATTCAAATTCAAAGGAAGAAACCCGGACAGCGGAGACAGGAAAGAAGCGCATCTTTGCTGAAAGGTGCGACAGCACCGGTGGATCGCCCTCATCGAGGGCACGTCCATTAATTCCCCGTATTGGACTTCGGAGTCGTTGTCATGCTTCCCGACGAGCGATACCCGCCGCCATAAGTCGGCGTAAGGATTTCACCGGTCGACGAGCGATATCCGCCGCCATAAGTTGGCGTGAAGATTGCACCGGTCGACGAGCGATATCCGCCGCCATAGGTTGGGGTAAAGATTTCACCGGTCGAGGAACGATATCCGCCGCCATAAGTCGGGGTAAAGATTTCACCGGTCGATGAGCGATATCCGCCGCCATAGGTCGGGGTAAAGATTTCACCGCTCGACGAGCGATATCCGCCGCCGTAAGTCGGGGTAAAGGTTTCACCGGTCGATGAGCGGGAGCCTTCGCGCAAAAACAGAATCGTCAGTATCGCGTCATTCGAGGAGCTATCCCCCCTGCTCGAACTTTGCGATAAGGACGCCTCGTTCGATGTTCGATAACCTCCAACCGGAGTCTGAGATGTTCTCACCACCTTTCCTGACGAGTGTTCTGCTCCAGCCGAAGTCGGATTCCCGAGCACACTGTTTGATGTGCGATATCCTCTTCCATAACGCGACGTCGTTACAGTTCTCTCCACGGTCCAGGCAGTCCGGGAACTGCTCCTCAGCCCCGAAGACCCCTCAACGCGTGAAGCTCCCTTTACACGCGAAGCACCCTCCACGCGCGAAGATGATTGGGCCTGCGTTACAATAGGGAGGCAAAGAAAGAAGAACGTGCCCAATGGTGCCAATAATCTTCTGCTCATATCCGGCCCATCATAAATTGCGTGGAAGGAAGTATGTTGTCTTTCACTTTAAGATCAATCGTATTTTCTCTTGTTCCGTGTGACTTGGACCCCGGCCAGTGGACTCCAGCCAGTGTCACGGCTTCGTTAAGAATGTTTGCCCTTCCGAGGGGTAGTAAAATACAGCCAACCCGCGGGGTGGCCGCCGCCGACGGGAGTGAGGCCGGATTGAATGGCGATCGGAACCCTTCCGCCAGGACGATCGACGCTGCGAAGAAGTACGTCGTGTCGAACTGGAAATGCTCCCATTCGGGAGCAAGTGGCGGGGCGAGTGAGCGCGAAATGCGAAGGGACTCACGCGGCGACCCGCGCGTTAGCGCGAACCCGGGTTCAGGTTCAGTCTGGTGACGAAGACTTTATGCAAATTCGAAGGATTATCTTTGCGGCTTGTTTATTCGGCTCTGAAGAACGTGAGGCGACAAAATCCGCGAATCCCTAAACTCTTGTTTTTTATCAGTAAGGATGATTGGGGATTCATCTCAAACGCGTTCATGAGATAAGTCATTGCGCTGCACCGATTTCGATCTCGAACTGAAGATTATCTTCACCTGCGGCTTCGATCACCATCCGTCCGGGGCCGATGAACTGGAGAATGGCAGACGGAACCAGCACATGATCAATAGGGTCGCCCGCCATAGTAACCCACCCGATGCCGGTGCGGGCGACGAGGCGGCAGCATTCGCCCGGAAGCAGATCGAGAGATTTCACGCAACGACGGTCCAGCGAGATGACACCCGGATCGCCAATGCACACTTCGGGCGGAACGGGTATTATCCGCAGGTGGCGATCCTTCGTGCCTTGGCTCCCGTTCATCTGCGTGTCCGAGACAAGGACCTTCTCGAGCTTGTCGACAGGTTGGCTACGTTCCGCTTGCCTTTGGCCCACACACTCAAAATGACGTCGCGGACAGCTGCAATCGCCGGATTGCTTTCGTTCTCTTCCAGGTAGCCGAAGCAAAGGTTCAGAGAGGTTCGGAAATGGGGAAGCACGACGATTTTTCCGCCGAAATTGAGCGACTCAATGTGCTCCCGGGCGGTCAGGGTAAGCCCCATGCCTTCGGCCACCAGGTGGAGAACCGTCAGGTCTTCGTTGACCCGATAGCGACGATTGAGCGTGAGGCTCTGCTCGGCGCAAATGGTTTCGATAGCCCGGAAATAAGAGCAGGCCTTCGATACGAAAACCCAGGGCTTGGATTCCAAGATCTTCCAATCCGGAGTCATCATCTCCGCAGCCCATGCGGCGGGGGCGGCGATGCACAGTTCCACTGGCTCAAGCACGTGCCACTTGATCCGAGGATGCTCACAGGAGCCCTCGAAGAAACCGATGGAAAGCGTGCCATCGTTAATGCCTTGGAGAATCGCGCCACTGCTGCCATTGATCAGATCGTAGCTGAGATCGGGATAACTTGCCGTCAATCCACCAAGCACCTCGACGATACGCACGACTTCGGGCCGGTTATTCAGGCCGATCACTAGTTCGCCCGCGACCGCGTCCCGCAGGTTTTCCGCGCTGTGCTTGAAATCGCGTGCCGCGTCGACGATCCGTTTCGCCTTATCCTGTAGAAGCTTGCCCTCCCGGGTTAGCGCCATGCCTCGGGAACTGCGTTCGAACAGTTTCACTCCGAGTTCGTCCTCCAAAAGCTTTACCTGGGCGCTCACAGCCGGTTGGCTTGTGAATAGCTTTTCGGAAGCCCGGGTCAGGTTGCCTTCTTCGGCGACGGCGAGGAATGTTCTGAGCTGATAGAGTTCCATGGGAGGTGGCATTAAGTTGCGAAGCGGTATCGGGAGAATATCGGAGAGCAGCCATTTTTCCCAATCGCATTTTCTGAACGAGACTATCCAATAGAACGATGGGATGCACAGGGCGGAATCTGATTGAATGCGAGGGATGAAAAAACGCGTTCTACTGGTTACGGGTGGAGCTACGGGAATCGGGGCGGAGACTGCCCGACTTGCTTCCCGGGCAGGATGGGCTGTCTGCATCAACTATCGAAGCAGCCGGGACGAGGCTGCGGAGCTCGCAGAAGAGATTCATGGTGCCGGGGGCGAGATCCTGATCGTTCGGGGAGACATTTCATTGGAAGCGGACGTGACCGGGCTTTTCGAAGAGATCGATCGGCAATGGGGGAGACTCGACGGATTGGTTAACAATGCCGGAATTTTGGAGAAACAATGCAGGGTGGAGGACATTACTTCTGCCCGCCTTCTCCGCGTCCTTTCCACCAACGTGATCGGCCCGTTTCTTTGCTGCAGGGAAGCGGTATTGCGGATGTCACTAAAACGCGGGGGGCAGGGCGGATCCATAGTGAACGTTTCATCCGCTGCGTCCAGAATGGGAGCCGCAGGAGAATATGTCGATTATGCCGCTTCAAAAGGGGCAATGGACACCTTGACCATTGGTTTGGCCGCGGAGGTCGCCGCAGAAGGAATCCGCGTCAACGGCGTTAGACCGGCGTTCATTCATACCCGAATTCACGCACTCGGAGGTGAACCTGATCGAATCAACCGCCTGAAGGCCATCATACCTATGGGACGAGGAGGAAACCCTGAAGAAGTGGCTGCGGCCATCGGGTGGTTGCTTTCGGAAGAGGCTTCCTACGTGACTGGTGCACTGATCGACATGGCTGGAGGAAAGTGATGAATCAGGCAAAATTCCATCGTAGGGGGCCATGCGTTCCGGAAACCCAGCAAGCTTCCATGAAGCAAGGTGCCATCAATATCCTAGGCGGTGGTGCCGTCGGCGCACCGTTAGCTGCGTTTCTGACGAAAGCGGGAAGATCGGTGGTGTTGCTCCGGTCGAACGGTGACGGGAGCGGTTCGCGTCATGAAACGTTCGTGGTGCGCGGTGATTCCAGCTCTCTGGCGGTGGTTATTGAGGAGCGGGCATTCGCGGAAAGCGGGAAACCGGAGGGGTGGGTGGTGGTCGCAGCCAAAGCGCATGCCAATGCGGCCATTGCGAACGAGCTTGCGAGCAGGTCATTCACGGGGCCGATCGTGCTGTTGCAAAACGGAATTGGAGTTGAACGGCCTTTCGTTGAAGCAGGATTTCGGCAACTGATTCGCGGTGTGTTGTATATCACCAGCCAGCGAAACGCAGACCGTGATTTCACCCTGCGCGCGCCACGTCCGTCGCCCTTGGGGCTCGTGGCCGGTCCGCCCGATCTCCTCGCCCGGGCATTGGAGATACTTCACGTTCCGGAAATACCATTTGTGGGAGAGGCGGAGATCGGGCGATGGGTGTGGAGGAAGACGATCATCAACGCGGTGTTCAATTCGATCTGCACCGTCACGGAACGGAACAACCGGCTGTTTGCGGAAAGTCCGACGGCGATGGGCCTTGCGGAGGGTGTGGTGCGGGAATGCGTCGGCCTCGCGCAAGCCCGGGGCGTGGAGCTGGACAGTCGGGAGATCCTGGACGACATCCAGATGATCAGCCGCAGTTCCTCGCAGTTGATTTCGACCCTTCAGGATGTGAGGGCTGGACGCCCCACCGAGATGAGCTTCATGAATCTTGAACTCGCCAAAGTCGCTGCATTCGGAGAGCCGCCGGTTGACCTCACCCTGACGGCCTGCCTTGGAGAACTGGTCATGATCAAGGCGACGGCTTCCCAGAAATCCGTCCATAAACAACCAACATCGGACCTACCATGAGTCACACATCTCTCGTTGGCAGTAGGAGGCATCAAGGATGTCGGAGCCGCTGAGGCTGGAACACGCGATGCTGCTCGCCGGAGGCGGCCAGAATACGGCCTACGAAGCGAGTGAGCGTGATTTTCGGGTGGTTTTTTGTGGGAATTCTCCGGACGACGGCGCTGGAGTGGAGGGCGGCAGGAGCAAGTGGCGGTGCGGGCTCGCGTGAAATGCGAACCTTGGGCCCGTTAGCGACCCAAAGAAGAGCCTATGGCTTTAGGAATTTCGACAACAGGCTCCAAGTCGTCGCTCACTGCGCTGGAAACTTAAACAGCCTTAACCTACTGGAAACCAACCAGTTAAACCCGCGTATGTCCCCATTCTTTGGGGAAGAGCCCCCGCGCGGCAGCGCGAACGGGGTCCAGGCTCAGCCTGGTGGCGGTGCGGGCGAGAGTGAATTGCGAACCCCCTTCGGGATTCGGCTCATTTTTGGGATGCCTTTGCCTCAATACAAGCCCGTTCGTTGCCTCGCCGTTCAAATTTACTTGGAAATCAGGCATCCCCCGCAAAGGAGCCTCAGAGCCTGAAAACGGATAAAAGGTGGGGCTCTGCGGCATCCGATTTGCACGTTATCCGAATGGCAGAAACGTCTGACGGAAGAGAAAGGGCTTACCAAGGTTCAAATAGCACAAGATCAGGACATTCGCTTGCGGCGGGACAGAACGAAGGCGAGCAAGCCGCCACCCATTGCGAAGCTCCACGTTCCCGGTTCGGGAATGGTCGTGTAGGCAAGGTCGAGCCCCAGGCCGTCAAGGCTCATGGTAACGGTGAAATGCCCGAGATCTCCAAGGTTACTGCCGAAAGAGTAGGTATCAATGACGAAGGTATTCGCGTCGAAGCCGACGATCCCGCCTGTCGTGGTCGCGATGGTGAAGCGGTAGGTGGTGTTTTCCTCGTAGCCGAACGGCAACCCTGATTCGGTGTCGAGATTCAGCGAGGAGATCAGAATGGAGATGCCACTGTCGCCCGGGTTGAGCGTCAGGGTTCCATCAATCTCCAACAGATCCCAGCGCGTGGAATCCGTCAGGCTGTCGATCTCCCATAGGTAGCCGGAACCGTCGTTCCAGATCTGGCTGCCGGTATGCAAGGTGCCGGCGCTGTTGCCGGGCGAGATGAGTCCGTATTGGTTGAGCGTGACCTCATTGACCTTCCCGTTTCCGCCAAGCGTCCCTTCTCCATTCACCGTGACCATGGAGGAGTCCATGCTTCCGTTGACCTTCAACAAGCCGGCATCAATCGAGACTTCGCCTGTATGGGCATTGGAGCCGGAGAGCGTGAGATTGCCGGAGCCTGACTTCGTCAAGCGGCCCGACCCTGAGAGCGCTGCGGCAACGCCGATGTCATAGCCGTTGGTATCAAAGATGACTCCGCCGGAAGCCAATGTGACATCGCCCGGGGCAAAGTTGGAAAGATAGTTATTGTTATCCCTGGTCGCCCTTAGTGTGCCACCATCGAGGTTCACCGATGCGGTCCCGGAGCCTTTCTCAAACCCTTCGGTGACCAGGATACCTCCGCTTTTTAAATTCAATGTACCGACACTGCCGTTCTTAACGGCCATGGAAACCCGAGGAGTGCTCACCACCCCACCGGCTTCGACGTTGAGCATACCGGTGCCGTATTCACCGACATACAAGCGATCGGAATTCGCCCAAGTGCCACTCACTGTTGCGCTACCGTTGGAGCCGAAATCAACCCCCAAATAACCCAAGGTATTGAAGACATACCCTCCCTGCTCAATGTTGAGCGTGCCTGTGCCGGAGGAGCCCACATGCAGTCCAGCGGTGTGAGCCCAAACGCCGCGCACCGTCGCGGTGCCGTTGGAACCGGCATCATTCCCCAAAACAGCCCCCGCATCGGAGACATACCCCCCTTTCTCGATATTTAGCGCGCCGGTGCCGGAGTGACCCACATACAAGTCAAAGGTATTCGCCCAAGTGCCACTCACTGTCGCGCTGCCATTGGAACCGGCATTAGATCCCAAATAGCCATAGTAGTTGGAGACGTAGCCCCCTTTCTCGATATTTAGCGTGCCCGTGCCGGAGAGGCCAACAAACAAAACCACGTTCTCCCAGGTGCCCTTCGCTGTCGCGCTGCCGTTGGAATCAGCATTAACCCCCAGAAGACCATACACATTGGAGACATACCCCCCTTGCTCGATATTTAGCGTGCCCGTGCCGAAGCGACCGATATCCAAGCCACCGCTATTCACCCAAGTGCCACTGACAATCGCCGATCCGGTTGACTTGCTGCCGGAGCCCAAAATTCCACCATTGTTGGAGACAGCCGCCCCGGCGTTGATCACTAGCGTTCCGTTGTCGCCATCGACGCTGCCAACCACCGTATCCGCCGTGCCGTGGGAGATGGAGCCGTTTACCGCGAGCGTTCCGCTACGAACCGTGGTCCCGCCACTGTAGCTGTTGCTTCCGGAAAGCGTAAACGTGCCGAGGCCCGACTTGGTGAGCCCGCCCAAGCCTGAAAGTGCGATGGAGACGCCGATGTTGTAGCCGTTGGTCTCAAACGTGACTCCGCCTGAAGCCACCGTGACATCGCTCGAAGCAAGGTTGGAAAAATAGTCATTGTTATTCTGGCTCGCCCGAAGCGTGCCGCCATCGAACTTCACTGACGCTGTCCCAGCCCCCTTGGTAAGCATGCCGGTGATCAGCGTCCCCCCGCTGTTCAAAGCCAAGCTGCCAGCACTGCCGCCGTTCACGCCCATGGAAACTCCAGAGGCGCTCACCACCCCGCCGTTCTTGATGTCTAGCGTTCCGTTGTCGCCATTGATGCTGCCGACCACCGTATCCTTCGTGTTGTGGGAGATGGAGCCGTACACCGCGAGCGTTCCGCTACGAACCGTGGTCCCACCACTGTAGCTGTTGGAGCCGGAGAGCGTGAACGTGCCGAGGCCTGACTTGGTGAGCCCGCCCGAGCCTGAAAGTGCTGTGGAGACGCCGATGTTATAGCCGTTGGTATCAAACGTGACTCCGCCGGAAGCCAACGTCACATCGCCAGAGGCGAAGTTGGAAAAATAGTTATTGTTATCCTTGGTCGCTTTTAGCGTACCGCCATTGAGCTTCACCGAAGCGGTCCCGTTGCCCTTGGTG
>JBBCKI010000014.1:0-26418 GCA_037190965.1 Chthoniobacteraceae bacterium | reverse complement strand
CGCCCCTTCTTTCCGGTTTCAGCTTTCCGGTCTCCGGTTTTCTGAATGCTTACCGTTTCTCGATCGGCACGAACTTCTTTCCGGGAGCCGGGCCGACGTATTCGGTCAGCGGGCGATAGAGGCGGTTATCGGCGAGCTGTTCGAGCACGTGGGCTGTCCACCCGGCCGTCCGCGAGATTGCGAAGATCGGGGTGAAGAGGTCGGTCGGGATGCCGAGCGAGTAGTACACCGTGGCCGAGTAGAAATCGACGTTGGCGTTGAGGTTCTTCTCCTTGCGCATCGTTTCGGCAATCCGCTCGCTCATGCGAATCCACTTCGGCTCCCCAAGCTGGTTGGAAAGCTTGATGGCCATTTCACGGAGGAAGGGAGCGCGTGGGTCGAGCACCTTGTAAACGCGGTGTCCGATGCCCATGATCTTCTTCTTCTGCGCGAGCTGGTCGGCCAGCCAGGCGTCCACCTTGTCTTCGTCGCCGATCTCCTGGAGCATGTGGATCACGCCTTCGTTGGCGCCGCCGTGCAGCGGCCCTTTGAGGGTGCCGATGGCGGAGGTGATGGCGGAGTACATGTCGCTCAGCGTGGCGATGGTGACGCGCGCGCTGAAGGTGGAGGCGTTCATGCCATGGTCGGCATGGAGAACGTAGGCGACGTCGAGGGTCTGGGCCGCTTCCGCCGTCGGTTCCTCATCGTTGATGAGGTAGAGGAAGTGCGCGGCCTCGCCGAGATCCATGCGGATCGGCGGGAGCGACTTGCCTTGCCGCGCGCGGTGGAAGTAAGCGGCGATGACGCCGACCTTCGCCGTGATGTGGTAGGCGCGGATGCGGTTCTTGTCGGTGTGGATGTCTTCCTCGAGCTCCGAGTCATAAAGGCCGAGCATGGAAACCGCAGTGCGGATCACATCCATCGGGCCTGCCGATTTTGGGGCATGAAGGAGGAAGTCGATGACCCCCTGGGGGAGTTCGCGACGGCTGCGCAGGTTGTGCGTCAGATCCGCGAGCTCCTTTGCGTTGGGAAGATGCCCATGCCAAAGCAGGTGGACAACCTCTTCGAAGGTGGCTTTTCCAGCGAGTTCGCTGATGTCGTAGCCTTCATAGATTAAGCGACCTTCCTGGCCCTGCACATCACTTAAGCTCGTGCTATTGGCGACAATTCCTTCGAGACCTTTGGCGGTAACTGGCATGGGGTACGGTTCCTTTCTGGGGGTTATCCTTTGCGGGACTGAATGTGTTTAATGAGCGTGTCGGCCATGACGGAAGGCGTCTCGGCAATGGCGATTCCGGCGTCGCGGAGTGCCTCGATCTTCGCGGCGGCGGTGCCTTTGCCCCCGGAGACAATGGCTCCGGCGTGGCCCATGCGGCGTCCGGGAGGCGCGGTGGCCCCGGCGATGAAACCGGCAATCGGCTTCTTGCAGTTTTCCTTGGCCCAGGCGGCGGCTTCTTCTTCCGCCGTGCCGCCGATCTCGCCGATCATGATGATCGCTTCGGTTTCGGGGTCTTCGTTGAACATCTTGAGGACATCGAGGTGCGAGGTGCCATTGACCGGGTCGCCACCGATGCCGACGCAGGTGCTCTGCCCGTAGCCACGGGTGGTGAGCTGCCAGACGGCTTCGTAGGTCAACGTGCCGGAGCGGGAGACGACGCCGACGTTCCCCTTCTTGTGGATGTAACCGGGGGCGATGCCGATGCGGCAGCCGCCGTGCGAGTCCGGGCCTTCGCCGGGAGTGACAAGGCCGGGGCAGTTTGGCCCGATGAGGCGGGTCTTGCTGCCTTTCATGGCGGCCTTGACCTTCACCATGTCGTTGACGGGGATGCCTTCGGTGATGCAGACGATCAGGTCGAGACCGGCATCGAGGCCTTCCAGAATGGCGTCAGCCGCGAAGGGCGGCGGGACGAAGATGGCGGAGGCGGTTGCGCCGGTTTCCCGGGCGGCTTCGCCGACGGTGTCGAAGATCGGAACGACCTCTTCAAATTTCTGTCCGCCTTTGCCGGGCGTGACGCCCGCAACGATCTGCGTGCCGTAGGCGAGGGAGAGTTGCGTGTGGCGCGCTCCGAAGCTGCCGGTGATGCCCTGTACGAGGACTCGGGTTTGTGGAGTGACGAGAATGGACATGGTTCAGAGAGCTTTGCGTTACTTGGAAGAGGCTTTGACCGCGGCGACGACCTTCTGGGCGCCGTCGTCGAGTGAATCCGCGCTGATGACGGCGAGACCGCTTTCGCGGATGATCTTCTTGCCGAGGTCCACGTTGGAGCCTTCCAGCCGGACGACCAGCGGAAGGGTGAGGTTGGTTTCCTGCACGGCGGCCAGAATGCCTTCCGCGATGATGTCGCAGCGCATGATGCCCCCGAAGATGTTGACCAGAATACCTTCGACTTTCGCGTCGCCGAGGATGATCTTGAAGGCCGCCGTGACCTGCTCCTTGGTCGCGCCACCCCCTACGTCGAGGAAGTTGGCCGGGGAGCCGCCGTAGTGCTGGATGATGTCCATCGTGGCCATCGCGAGGCCCGCGCCGTTGACGAGGCAGGCGATGTTGCCGTCGAGCCCGATGTAGTTGAGGCCGAACTTGGAGGCCTCGACTTCACGGGGGTCTTCTTCCGTGGTGTCGCGCAGGGCAACGATTTCCGGGTGACGGTAGAGGGCGTTGTCGTCGAAGTTGAACTTCGCGTCGAGCGCCTGGACTTCTCCGGCGGTGGTGACGACGAGCGGGTTGACTTCGACCATTGAGCAATCGCTCTCGATGAAACACTTGTAGAGCGCGAGGATGAGCTTGGCGCCCTGGGCGGCCTGCTTTCCTTTGAGGCCGAGCGCGGCGGCAATCTTGCGGGCCTGATAAGGTTGGAGGCCGAGGAGCGGGTGAACCAGTTCCTGGAAAATCTTCTCCGGCGTGTGCTCTGCCACTGCCTCGATGTCCATGCCGCCTTCGGTGCTGGCGATGACGATCGGGGCCGAGGTGGCGCGGTCGAGGAGGATGGCGATGTAAAGTTCCTTGGCAATCTCGGCGGCTTCCGCCACGAAAATCTTCTGCACGAGGCGGCCTTCCGGGCCCGTCTGGTGGGTCACCAGCGTCTGCCCGAGCATTTTTTCGGCAACCGCGCACGCTTCCTGTGGGGTCTTGACAAGGTGAACGCCACCCTGAAAGCCGTTGGTGAAGGTACCTTTGCCGCGTCCGCCTGCATGGATCTGGGCCTTGACGACAATTTTGTCGGTGCCGAGTTTCAGGGCGATGGCCTCCGCCTCTGCAGGGGTGCTGGCCACTTTGCCGCCGGGAGTGGCGACGCCAAATTTTTCAAAAAGCTCCCGTGCCTGATATTCGTGGATGTTCATGGTTCGATGAAATGCCCGCGTCGATCGGATGAGGGTGGAAAAGTCCGATAGTATGAGCGGTTCTGATATGTGTAACCATTCAGTTCTCTGATGGCAAGAGCCTGCGTCGGATTTCGTAAAAACCTTGGGAGAGAGGGAGTTGGAGGGCGGTTTTGGCCTTGGGCTGCAAGAAAGTGAGCCTGCGGCTTGGCGGCGTCGCGGAGCTTCGCCCTCCGACGACCGCGCGGCAAGCGCGCGCAGGACAGGCGCGGTAGCGTCTTCCACCGGAGGGCGGAGTTCCACGACGCCGTGAAGGCCCATGTCTCTGTCCCTACCGAATGAGCCCGAAAAAAAGCGGCGCCTCCGATGAATGATCCTCAACGATCACCATCGAAGGCGCCTTATAGGGAGAAAAGAAAAAAGGGTCTCGAAGCCCCAGGGTTAACGAGGCTTCGAGAAATTTTACCCCGCAGATGCCGTTAAGGAGCATTTCCCGTTCCCCTAAGGAAACGGTGGATGACCTCACACGTGGCGCTGACTTCCAGTGAAGGCATGTCATTGCCGCGCGAATTTGGCCTCCTATTGGACGAAATATCGGTCCGGGAGTATGCCGCCTGAATCTCGAACAACGCAGGGTAAATCTTCAGAGCCCCATTAGGGAACCGCAGATTAAAGCGAGCTATGCCGCAAGCTGGTCATTTTGGCGTCTTTCCAACCCGATTTTTCCTCACCTGTCTTGAGACAGGCTGCGGAAAATCGGCTTGGAAATCCATCCAAACTGCCTGCGCTTTCGTCATGCTCCATTTAATCAGCGATTCCTTAGCTGGTTCATGGGAACTCTTTCAAATTGGAAAAGATCACTCGCGGAAGCTGACTTCCAGTTCCGCCTTGAGCCGCTCTTTCAGCCGGGTGTGGGCTTCGGCGACTTCTTCTGTGGTTAGTGTCCGCTCACCGGAGCGATATGTCAACGCATAGGCGACTGATTTTTTGTCCGAAGGGATTTTCTCCCCGGTCGGATCGGTGAAAACGTCGAAAAGTTCGACCTTTGTCAGCAAGGCTTCTCCCGAGGAGAGCAACACTTTCTCGATGGTTCCATGCGGAACGCCGAGCGGGGCGAGCATTGCGATGTCGCGGGTGACCGCCGGGAACTTCGGCAATTCCTGGAATCGGCTCCGGGCCGGGACGCTGGCCAGCAGGTCGAGGTCGATCTCCGCCACAAGGACGGGAGCCGTGGTATCGAGGTCGCGGGCGCGGGCGGGGAAGAGTTGTCCCGCGAGGCCGATCGGCTTGCTACCGAGGCGAATCTCCACAGCCAGCGCGAGCGCGGGGTGGGAGGCGGGCTCGAAGGTCAGCCCTTCGGCGCCGACGAGTTTGAGCGATTGCAGGACGCTCACGAGGTCACCCTTGAGGTCGAAGAAGTCAGCCTGCCGGGGCTTCGGGTCGCGCCATGAAGCGGGAACCGCTGCTCCGCTCAATACGAGACCGACGGCGGTGCGTTCCTCGCGCGAACCGGCGCGGAAGACGCGACCCAGCTCGAAGAGCCGGAGATCGCGGGTGCCGCCACGGACGTTGTGTGCCACGGCTTGCAGCAAGCCGGGGAGAAGGGATGGGCGCAGAATGACCTGGTCCTCGCTCAACGGGTTGCGAACCCGCAGGATTTCTTCCACCGGGAAAAGGGCCAGGCCACGTTCGGAGATCAGCGTCAACGTGCGGGCTTCGCGATAACCGCGTGCGGCAAGAAGCATGCGGACGCGCATGGCCTGGTCATGGCGGCGATCGGCTTCGGAGAGGCCGGAGAACCGGGCCTGTTCGCGGGCGGGGACAGCTTCGATGCCGATGACGCGGGCGATTTCTTCAATGAGATCGATCTCGCGGGTGAGGTCCTGCCGGAACGAAGGGACCTTCCAGCCGTCGCCACTCTTCTCCAGGCCGAAGCCGGAGAGGATCTGGTCCGCCTGTGCCTGCGACACGCTGGAGCCGAGGATGGCGTTGCAGCGGTCGAGGCTGAACGGAACCGTCTGCCCGAAGGTGGGCGCATTTCCGGCAACGGAGGTCGCGGGTTCGGCGGTGCCGCCTGCGACTTCGAGAATGAGGCCGATGGCGCGGGCCGAGGCTCGCAGAACGCCCTCCGGGTCCACCCCCCGTTCGAAGCGGTAGCTGGAATCGCTGGAAAGGCCGAGCTCCCGTGACGCGCGGCGAATGCCCGAAGGGGTGAAGTAGGCGCTCTCCAGAAGAATGTCGGTGGTGGCCTCGGTCACGCCGCTCTCTTCGCCGCCCATGATGCCCGCGATCGCGAGGGCGCGGCTGGCGTCGGCGATGACGAGGTGATTGGCCGCGAGCGGGTAGCTCTTGCCGTCGAGCGCGAGGAAGGTTTCGCCCTCCTGTGCGGTACGGACGCGGATGCCGCCGTCGAGCTTCGCGAGGTCAAAGGCGTGGAGCGGCTGCCCGAGCTCGAGCATGACGTAGTTGGTCACGTCGACGATGTTGTTGATCGCGCGCAGTCCGGCGGCTTCCAGCTTGGAGCGGAGCCATTCCGGGCTGGGGCCGACCTTCACGCCACGGACGCGGCGGGCCGTATAGAATGGGCCTGCGGCGGGGGCTTCCAGGGTGATGTCGGTGGCGGGTGCCGTCGCGGAGGTTGCAGCGGCAATGACGCCGGCGGGGAGCGTGAGCGGCTTGTTGACCAGCGTGGCGATCTCCCGTGCCATGCCGACGTGGCTGAGCAGGTCGGGGCGGTTCGGGGTCACCTCCAGGTCAAGGATGGTGTCTGCCGGGAAGAGTTCGCCGACCAGAGTGCCGGGGTTGGCGGCGGGCGGGAGGATGAGAAGGCCGTCGGCGTCGTCGGCGATCCCGAGTTCCTTGCCGCTGCACATCATCCCTTCGCTCAGCACGCCGCGCAGTTTGCCTGCCTTGATCTTGAAATCGCCGGGAAGCGCCGCGCCGGGGAGGGCGAGGGGAACCTTGTCGCCGACTTTGTAGTTCTTTGCGCCGCAGACGATCTGGCGCGGTTGGCCGGAGCCGTCGTCCACCTGGCAGACGCTCAGGCGATCGGCGTTGGGGTGCTGGGTCGATTCGAGGATCTGCGCCACGACGACCTTATCGATGGCCACGCCGCGCTCTTCCACGCCCTCCACCTCCACGCCTGCCTTGGTGAGCAGATCGCAGAGAGCAGCCGTGTCAGCCGGGAGTTCGACCAGTTCTTTGAGCCAGTTGAGAGAAACTTTCATACTTCGATGCCGTGGAAATTAGTACTGGGAGAGGAAGCGGACGTCGCTTTCCGTGAAGTGCCGGATGTCGGGCACTCCGCTCAGGATCATGGCGAGCCGGTCCAGCCCGAAGCCGAACGCGAACCCGGTGTATTCGCCGGGATCGTAGGCGCGGTCGCCCCGTTTGCAGTTGATCTCTTCGAATACGGCGGGGTCCACCATGCCGCATCCGGCCAGTTCCAGCCAGCGGTCGCCCCGGCCAAGCGCGGCGGCCTTGATGTCGATCTCGAAGCTCGGCTCCGTGAACGGGAAGAAGTGCGGGCGCATCCGTACCTGCACGTCATTGCCGAGCAGTTCGCGGAAGAAGAATTCGATGGTCCCCTTGAGGTCGCCGAGCGTCACGCCCTTGTCGACGTAGAGCCCTTCGATCTGCGTGAATTGCGCGAGGTGCGTGGCGTCCACTTCGTCGCGGCGGTAGACCCCGCCCGGGGCGATGATGCGCACGGGGGGCGGCGTCTGCTCCATCGTGCGGATCTGAACCGTGGAGGTCTGCGTCCTCAGGAGGCGGCCGTCGGGAAGGTAGAAGGTGTCCTGCTCGTTGCGGGCGGGGTGATCCGCCGGGGTGTTAAGCGCGTCGAAACAATGCCACTCGGTCTCGATGTCCGGGCCGTCAGCCAGGGCGAAGCCCATCTGGCGGAAAATCTGGATGGCGCGGTCGAGAAGCTGCGTGATCGGGTGGATCGACCCGGCAGGGAGCACCGAACCGGGAAGGGAAATATCGACGCTGCCGAGCGCCTTGGAGTCGCGTTCGGCCTCCAGCGCCGCTTTCCGCTCGTCGAGAGCGGAGGTGACGGCGGTGCGGACTTCGTTGAGGAGCTTGCCGATGCGCGGCTTGTCCTCTTTGGGGAGCGATTTCATCCCCTCGCTGGCAAGAGAGATGGTGCCCGAGCGGCCCAGGTATTTGACGCGCACGGCTTCGAGCCCCGCTTCGTCACCGGCGGCGGCAATGGCCGCGAGCGCCTCGGTGCGGGAATGTTCAAGTTGCTGATCCATGATGAAGAAAGGAGAAAAGGGTTATCTTTATAACGGGAAAGGTTCGAAGGCAATCGTGGCGGACGCGGAGGACTCGCCCCTTTGGGAAATCAGCCAAGGTAGCCCGCTCTCGCCGAGAGCGCGGGAGCGGTGAAGAGTCGCGTTGGGCATCCATCCCCGCCGGACGGGCTATTACCTTTTGAAGCCGCGGGAGCCGATACCCGCGCTCGGCGGCGCGAGCGGGCTACCGGTGCTTCCGCACCATTTTGGAGCGTCACAAAAAACGGCCAGCGACTGCTGGGCAGCCGCTGGCCGGATGAGAGTCTAAAGCTCTTAAAGCTGTGATTAAGCGGCCTTTTTGCGCTCGAGAGCGGCGATGGCCTTCTTGACGATGGCCTGGAAGGCGGTCTCGTCGGTGACGGCGAGGTCGGCCAGAACCTTCCGGTCGAGCTGGCTGCCGCTGGCGCGGAGTCCTTCCATAAATCGGCTGTAGGTGAGTCCGTTGGCGCGGGCAGCGGCGTTGAGACGCGTCACCCACAGGCGGCGGAACATCCGTTTGCGGTTCTTCCGGTCGCGGTACGACCAGTATTCCGCCTTCATGATCGCGTTTTTCGCGTAGCGGAACAGTTTGGACCTGCGGCCCCGGAAGCCCTTGGCTTTGTCGAGCATCCGCTTGCGGCGTTCGCGGCTGGCGGGTGCGTTAGTTGCTCTTGGCATGTTTTATCCTTTCTTTCAGCGTGCTGTTGGTAGTGTTAAGCATTCTGTCCTGCCTCGCTCGCTGATGAGATCCCGTGATGGGGTCAGGGAGGACAGATGCGCCCGTTAGGCTCGTTTAGGCTTGGAGGGTGACCTCCAAGCTTACGCGAACGGCAGGGTTTCTTTAATCCGAGCCATGTCGGTTTTGTCCACGAGGCCGGCTTTCGCCGCCTGACGCTTGCGCTTGGCGCTCTTGCTTTGCAGCAAGTGCCGTTTGCCCGCGTGCGAACGGAGGATTTTGCCCGTTCCCGTGATCTTGAACCGCTTGGCCGCGGCCTTCTTGGTCTTGCGACGTGCGATGGACTTTGGCATGGGGTGGGAAAAATAGGGGGAGCGCTAAAAATGGCAAGAGTTTTCTCTAGAGCGTCTCTCAAAAATCCTTTCCGGCGGCACTGGGGCGGCGCGGCCTCTGGCGCGGCGTCGCTGAGCTTGGGCAGGGGCACTGCGGCCCCAGCCACTGCGCTCTGCTCCTTGCTCCAGAAGCCACGGCGCTCCCATTGCCTTTCGGAAATTATTTTCGAGAAACGCTAACTCGGCAGCTTTGATGGGAAAAGCCGGGCCGATTTTTGTTTCGACGGCGACGGATCTTGAATTTCTGGAACGGGGGAGGGCTTCATGGCACGTTTCTTTAACCTTTTATGAACCGTAAATTTCGGGTCCTTTCGGACACGCCTTTTGATGAAGCCTCCCTGGAGTTGTTGCGGCGAGGCATTGCGCCGCATGAATTGATTCTTCCCCAGGTGGGGGTGGCTTCCGTTCTCGCCACCGCTTCTTATTCAGTGGAGGGCATTGATATCGTTCTGGGTCAGCCTGACCCGGCGAGGGTGTTGGTTTCGGAATCGCTCCGCTGGGTGCAGCTCAGTTCCGCGGGGTTTACCCGGTACGACACGCCGGAGTTCCGAGCGGAGACGCAGGCGCGCGGGGTGATTTTCACCAACAGCTCCAGCGTCTACGATGAGCCGTGCGCGGCGCAGGTGCTGGCGTTCATGCTGGCCGAGACGCGCCAATTGCCCCGCAGCCTGAAGGTCCGCTGCGACAACCGTTCGCCGGAATGGAAGGAACTCCGCCACGGGTCCCTGCTTCTGCGGAATCAATCGGTCTTGATTCTCGGTTACGGCGCCATCGCGAGGTGCCTCGTGCGGATGCTCGCGCCCCTCGGCCCGCGAATCACCGCTCTGCGTCGCAAGCCGGAAGGGAACGAGGAGGTTCCGATCATCACGTTCGCCGAGTTGCCGGAGGCATTGGCTTCAGCCGATCATGTGGTGAACATCCTGCCGGATAATGCGGATTCGCGGGGTTTCTTCACCGGCGAGCGTTTTGGGCAGATGAAAGCGGGAGCGGCTTTCTATAATATAGGCCGCGGGACGACGGTGGATCAGGATGCTCTCGCGGAGTCCCTTCGCTCGGGCCATCTGGGTGCTGCGTGGCTTGATGTGACCGACCCGGAGCCGTTGCCGTCCGGCCATCCGCTGGTTGGTTTGGAGAATTGTTACATCACCCCGCATATCGCGGGCGGGCATCAGAATGAATCCGAAAGCCTCATCCGGCATTTCCTCGAAAACTTCCGTCGCTTTCTGGACGGTGAGCCGCTACGGGACCGGATTTTTTAAGCAGCCCGTCGCGTATGGCTGTGGTTTATTTCAGGCGAATCCAAAGCGTTTGCGCGCCATGACCGTGCGGAAAATCGGGTAATCCCGGTTCCTGATGAAGATCGCCCCCCATTCGGTTCGTTTTGAGTGCGAATCGAGCGATGGCCTCCAGAGTGCGACGGTCGATTTTCGTGCAATTGGTGGAGACGAGGATCGACGCGCCCGGAGCGGCGAGTGCGAAGGCGGCGAGGACGAGGTCTTCCAGATCGCGCTCCACCTGCCAGCGGCGGCCCCGGTTGCCCCGTGAGAAGGTGGGAGGATCGAGGATGATCGCGTCGAACTTCTCTCCTCGCCGTTCCAGCCGGGGCAGAACATCGAGGACGTCGTCGGCGATGAAGCGGTGGCCGGTTTCCGGAATGGCGTTGAGGGCAAAGTTCTCCCGCCCCCGGTCGAGCGATTTCTTGGAGAGGTCCACGCTGAGTGTCTCCCCGCCCGCCAGCGCGGAGACGACGGAGAAAGAGCAGGTGTAGGCGAAGGTATTGAGGAGCCGCTTGGGCGCGAGTCGCCGAATATGCGCCCGGTTGGCGCGTTGATCGATAAAGAGCCCCGCCGAGTATCCCGCTCCAAAATCAACGCCGTAGCGGACGCCGTTTTCGGTAACGGTGGAAATCAGGGAGGCTTCGGGATCACCTTCCAGCAGGATGGGGGAGACCCGCTCCGCATTTTGCCGGGGAAGGAAGCGGGCAAAGATTCGCCCGATCTCGAACCCTGTGCGTTCCGCCCATTCGCGAACTTCTTCCTGCGCCTGATCGCGGGCGATGTCGGTCTTGTGCGAAATGAGGATGTCCCCTCCAAGCCGCTCCACCCAGGCCTCCTCCGAAGTGTAGAGGCGATGTGCGGTGGTCTGCTGCCCTTCAAAGGCAGACAAAAGGTCGGGAGAAATCCAGCGGTTCATGGAAAGGTAGCGATTCTCCGCGAGAAACGGTGGAGCGACAATTTCTTTTGCTGCCTGGTAGGTCTATTTATGGGGTTTCTTTGCTGTTTTCATTGGAATGGCTTGGAGGGCCACCAAAACCAGTCGGTGCGGCAACACCGGTAGGCACGCTCGCGCCGTCGAGCGCGGGTATCGGCTCCCATGGCTTGATGAGGGCCGCATCCCATCAATCCGTCCTGCGGGGATGGATGCCAAACATCGCCTCGTAAACCCATCCCGCGCTCTCGGCGAGAGCGGGCTACCTGCGCTTTTCAGTCACTCACCTCTGGTAAAAAAGTTGACGTAGCCCACGAAGGAGATTTCTTGGCACCCACAGATATGATTCAGCCTTCTTTGGAAGCAAACTTGGTAACTCAGCGCCTCCCGGGAAAACCGGAGCAACTTGCCACCTCTATTGTGTTTCTCATCGGTGGTTTGGGACTGGCTTCGTGGGCACCGCTGGTTCCGTTTGCAAAGGAGAGGGCCGCTCTTTCGGAAGCGACCTTGGGGCTGCTTCTGCTTTGTCTTGGCGCAGGTTCGCTTCTCACGATGACGCTTGCGGGGGCTCTTTGCAGTCGATGGGGATGCCGCTCGGTGATCGCAGCCTCCATTCTCCTTGTGGCGGTCACTCTTCCGCTTCTTGCTTTCCTCTCCAGCTTTCCGCTCCTCGTCGTCGCTCTCCTCCTCTTTGGGGCGGGTATCGGCTCGCTCGATGTCAGCATGAACGTTCAAGGCATCATTCTGGAAAAGGCGAATGGACGTCCGATGATGTCCACCTTTCACGGTCTCTTTAGCCTCGGGGGCATTCTGGGCGCGCTTCTCGTTGCCGGGCTGCTGAGTCTCGGATTTCCCCCGGCGGGGATCACTCTCTTTCTTGCCGCGCTCATTGTCGCAGCCCTCGCAGCCGCCTTTTCGCGTCTTCTTCCTTACGGAAGCGGGGGAAGCGGGAGCAGGAGCAGCGGCCCCGCCTTCGCGATGCCAAGAGGTTATGTCCTTTTTCTTGGAATCATGTGCCTCATCGCTTTTATGGCAGAAGGGTTTGTGCTCGATTGGAGCGCCGTTTTTCTCGTTTCCACACGGGATGTTGCTCCAAGCCAAGCCGGGATCGCCTATGTCACCTTTGCCATTACGATGACCACCTGCCGTCTTCTTGGCGGGCGAATCGTCAAACGATTCGGTGAGATTCGCACCACCGCCGCGGGTGGAATCATCGCGGTGTTGGGAATTCTTCTCTCCATTTCCATCCCGCATTGGCAAACAAGCCTCATCGGCTGGGCCATCTTCGGGATTGGCTGCTCGAACCTTGCCCCAATCATGTTCAGCCTTGTCGGGCGTCACAGCGAAATGCCCGAAAGCACCGCCGTCCCCGCCATCACCACTCTCGGTTACCTGGGGATGCTCATGGGACCCGCCGCCATCGGTTTCGTCGCCGATCTCACCAGCCTCTCGATCGCCTTCCTGCTGATCGCCGTTCTTCTTGTTGGCGTCTCAGTTTCAGCTCGGGCTTTGCGGGAGTAGTTGCCGAAAGGGTACAACGGCCCCCTCTACTTCGCCTCGGGAGAAGCGTTGATCACCTTCAAGACATCCTCGGCCTGTTTGGCGGTGGATGCTTTGAGGTCGCGCCAGACGAGTTTGCCGTCCTTGAAAAGATAAGCCTGCCGGGCGGCGTAGCCTTTCAGGCGGGGAACGCCGAAGGCATCGACCACTTTGCCGTCTGGATCGGCGAGGAGTTCGAAGGGGAGGTTGTATTTCTCCTGGAATTTGAGCTGGCTCTCCGTGGTGTCGGTGCTCACTCCGAAGACGCGCACTCCCGCGCTTTTGAGTTCTTCGTAGGCGTCCCGCAGGCTGCATGCCTGGGCGGTGCAGCCACCGGTGTCCGCTTTCGGGTAAAAATAGACCAGCGTGTAACCGGTGGCTGCTACTTCCTTTAGGACAACCGGCTTTGCTTGCTGATTGGTTCCCGTCACATCGGGAACCGCTTCGCCAACCTCCAGGGCATTGCCCGCGCGAAGTCCGAACCACGAAAGAAGCGTCAGAAGCATAAGGAGTTTTTTCATGAGTCGTCGCCAAGCTCCACGTTCCAGTAAGCCACGTCGAGAAAATGTTTCCAGTCCCCATGGCCATGCGTGTGGCCGTGCCCGTTGCGATGGCCATGGAACGTAAACTGGAGGAAGGGCCTCCATTTGGGGCGTTCCGGGATTTTGATGAGGCGCATCCCCGCCTCATGAGGCAGACGGTTGGCCTTCCGGGTATTGCAGCGAATGCAGGAGCAGACAATGTTTTCCCAGGTGGTCTTGCCTCCCTTGTCGCGAGGCAGGACATGATCGAGGTTCAACTCCTTGCGGTCAAAGACGCGGGCGCAATACTGGCAGGTGTTTTTGTCCCGCTCAAAAATGTTGTGCCGGGTGAACTTGATCTCCTTTTTCGGCAGGCGATCGAACATCAGGAGCACAATGATGCGGGGGATGCGGACCCTGAAGGAGATCGTGTGCACCATCTCGGACTCCGGCTCGCGGCTGGAAAAATCGCGCCAGCTATCGAAGTCGTGCGTGGCGTAATTATTGCCTCCATTCGCGGAGACAATCTGCGCGTGCCCTTGAAAGAGAAGGACAAAAGCCCTGCGAACGGTGGTGACATTGACTGCTTGCCACAGTCGATTCAGCACCAACACCTGGCGGTCTAGGAGTGAAGTGTTCCCGTCGAAGATGGGCGAAAATATCACCCGGTCCCAAGGGTGTCAAACAAGAGAAATCGAAAACCGGAGACCGGAAAAGATGGGGGCTGGGAGGGGCTTAAGGGACGATTTCCACGGGGGTCCCGAGCTTAACCTTTTTGTAAAAGAGCGGGGCAATGTCGGAGGGCATCCGGATACAACCATGGGAGGCGGGGTAGCCCGGGAGGATCCCGACATGCATCCCGACGGCTCCGTTGACCCGCAGGAACCACTTCATCGGCGCACCTTCAAAACGGGTGCCGCTGGGGGCGGAGTCGATTCGCGAGCTGACCCCGGCCCGCACGACGCGCCCCCGGCTGTCCACGAAGTCGCCATAGAGATTGGAGCGGTGATCGGCGTCTTTTTCCTGCACGGCGAATTTGCCGGTGGGGGTCATTCCTGCCCGTTTGCCGGTGGAGACCGGGGTGTCGATGGCAATTTCGTCTCCGATCATCAAATAAGCCCGCTGGAGACTCAGGACGACCAGGATGCTGGCGTTCTCCGGCGTTAGCCGTTCGAGCACCGGGTGCGTGATTTTAGCGGGCTCCTGCTTGCGGATCGATTCGCTCGCTTTCTTCATGGGAGCCTGCGGGGTTTGCGCGAGCAAGGAAGCGGATCCTCCTGCGAGCCATGCTCCGGCGATGATCCATCCAACAGCCAACATAGCGCCACTGCACGGGAATATTCTGAAAAAGGGGAATCTCATTGCAGTGGCGGACTCTGTGTTTCTTAATAACACCCCTTCTGACGATCAATCGAAATATCTTTTCATCTTGTGTACGCCGGCGGCCTTGGCGCGCTGTCGCAGGGATCGCTTTGCTCTTTTTTTTGGTTCCGACCGCCCCTATGGCGCACGGAGAATTGAATATCCCCGAATTGCCGAAGAAGAAGCGCAAGGACGTCGGCGCGCTTCCGCCTCAGGCGGTTGCCCTGACGGTGGAGGTCGCTCCCGGCGGCACCGTTCAGATTCCACTGCGGGTTTATGGATGGCGTGGGCGCCACGTGCGCTATCTTCTCCGCAGCAAGCCAAAGCAGGGCGAAGTTTCCGAAATCAAAGGGGGGGAGAACGCCGTTTCCACCGTCGTCTATCGGCACACCGCGCCTTTGACGGCCTCAATGGAGGGAGATCTCCTCGATCAGTTTTCATATGCCGCGCAGGATGATAACGGCACCTCGGCCGCCGCGGAGGTCACGATTAAAATCGTGGAGCCTCCTCCTGCGATCGCGGCTCCCGAACGGATCTCTTTTGGCGATGTCGTCGTCGGGTCCACCCTGAGCCGCAAGATCATCATCGCCAATCGGGGCGGGGGAGTGGTAGGCGGGGAGTTCGAGATCGATGCTCCCTGGAAAATCGAGCCTTCCCGCTACCGGTTGGGCCGGGGAGAAGAGGCAGAGTTCAAGGTCACTTTCAGCCCGGACTCGCAGCAGGAGTACCGTGGGCGACTGATTCTTCCCGAGCCACGCCCGGCAATGGGCATCGTGTTGGAAGCAATGGCGGTAGATCCGTTCCGGATTGATCCGTTTGAACTCGATCTCGTCGGCAACAAGGAGAACTTCGTTCGTGCGGGGGCCTTCAAAGTCACCAACCGGACCGCCAAGGAGCAGACCCTGAGCATCAAGGCCGATTCACGGCTCAAGTTGCCTGCCGAGGTGCTGGTTCCGGCGGGGGAAAGCGTCGCGTTGGAGATTAGCCTGGGCGAAGACGACCTGGCGGGAATCAAAACGCACGTCGAGTTTCATGATGGGCAAGTGGTCCGGAAAGTCCGTGTGAGCGCCCCGGGGGCCCCCGCGCGCCTGGCTGCCGTGGAAAAGGTTTCATTCGGGAAAGTGGAAACCGGACGCGTCCAGGAATTGCCCCTGAAGGTTGAAAACCGGGGAGGCACGACGGCCAACGTCGTCGCGTCGGTTCCGCCAGCGTTCCAGGTCTCCCCGGACCGGTTCACTCTCGATCCGGGCCAGAGCGTTGAACTGGCTGTTACCGTCAGCGCCGCCTGGCCGGGCACACTCTCCGGGCCGGCCAGAATTCAGACGGCGGGCAGCGTGATCGAAGTTCCCCTCAGTGCGGAGGTCGTTTCGCGCCGCGCTCAGGCGGCCGCATCTCTTCCGGCGGCGGCCAAGAATCCTGCGGCTCCGGTTCAGGACCCTCAACAGAAAATGTCCAAGAGCCAGAGCGGCCAAGCTGGAGATCCGGAAGTTCCCGCAGTGGAAAAGGTGAAAGTAGGCAGGATGACCCGCAGTTCCGTCGAACTGGAGTGGGCGTCGATTGCTGATTCTGGAATCGACTACCGAATCGAAGGCCGCAGGCTGAGTCTCGGTGCGGACGGCTTTTTGAAAGCGGATTGGGTTCCGGTACCGTCGGTCAAGCTCACCAAGACGGCCGAACGGGTGACGGCTCTCATTACAGGAATTCCCGCCGGAGGGGCTGCGACGATGCAGGTGATTTCGCTTTTGCCTGACGGGCGGGTTTCCAAGCCCTCCCCACCGGTGTTCTTTTCCATCACGCCCAACCCGGTGTTTATCACCTACCGGAACCTGCTGCTGGTGTTCTTTGGGATGATCTTCGCAGTGGCGCTCTGGCTCAGATCGGGCCGGGCGATTTTCGGGTGGAAGCTGTGACTAGTCAGTGAGCAGCCTTGGAAAACAGAACCGCCGTTCCCTTTCGGGAACGGCGGTCTGATAAAGTGAATCCTTTTCGGGAGTTCCCGAATAACTAGGGATTGATGAAGACGCGATTGGTCACGGGATCTACCACGCGAGAGCCGTGGCGGATTCCCCGCACATCGATAATCGCATAAGGTTTGTAGGGGCTGATGACGTAGCCCGGCTCCGAGCGGCGGGCCACCGGGTATTCCGGGGCGTAACCAGCGCCGTAGGCGCGGTCTTCCTCATAGCCCGGGTAGCTACGGCGGCGTTCCTCCTGCCGGGCTTTGCCGACAAGGGCGCCCGTGGCCGCGCCGGCTCCAGCGCCGATGGCCGCGCTGCGGACGTCGCCGCCTGCGATCGCTCCGACCACCGCTCCGGCAATGGCTCCATGCTTTGCGCCCTGTCCGGGCGTTTCGCAGCCTGTAAATGTCATCGAAACCAGCGCGAGGCCGGCCATTGCGAGGGTGGGGATCTTGTTCATTGGGAATGGGTGTATTGACGTTCCAATCGATGGGCCATTTGTCAAGTGAACCATCAATAGTAACGGGTTTTGGTGTGGGGTTGAGCGTGTCTCTTCTAGAGCGTCTCTCAAAAATCCTTTCCGGCGGCACTGGGGCGGCGCGGCCTCTGGCGCGGCGTCGCCAAGCTTGGGTAGGGCACTGCGGCCCCAACCACTGCGCTTTGCTCCTTGCTCCAGAAGCCACGGCGCTCCCATTGCCTTCCGGAAATTATTTTCGAGAAACGCTATACATTATCCAAAAAGCAGTACCCGGGCCACAATAGTCATCTTCTCCAGCTTGCTGAGGCGATGGAAGCGGTCGAAGACGCGGAACCGGTCGCGCTCGATCCGCTTGAGGAGCTTGTGATAGACGCGCCGCATGATCTCGGCGGCGGCCATGGAACGGCGATCCTCGGGCGGCAATTCCGCCACCGCCCGGGCATAAAACTCCTCCGCGCGCGCGGCCTGGAACGCCATGAGTTCTTCGAATCGCGGCCCGCCCTTGCGTTCCGTGAGGTCCTCCGGGGTCACTCCGAAGCGGATCAGATCTTCCTGCGGCAGATAAATGCGCCCGTCGTTGGCGAGGTCCTTGGCCACGTCGCGAATGATGTTGGTCAATTGGAGGGCGTATCCGAGCTCGACCGCGTAACGCCGGGTGCCGGGATTGCGGTAGCCGAAGATCTCGATGCTCACCAGCCCCACGACGCTGGCGACCCGGTAGCAGTATAGACGCAGATCCTCAAAGGTCGCGTAGCGGACCGGCTGCAAATCCATCTCGCAGCCGTGAATGATCTCCAGAAGCCAGTTTTCGCGCAGCCGGTAGTCGGCGATGAGTTGGCGGACTTCCGGGGAGAGCGGCGGCTCGCCCTCGAAGGATTCGAAGATCGCTCGCTTCCAGGCGTTAAGTTGTCGTTCCTTTTCGAGAGGAGGGAGGGCCGGTTCATCGGCGATGTCGTCGATCACCCGGCAGAACGCATAAAACGTGGTGATCGCCCGGCGCCGCTCTGGCGAGAGCGCGATGAACGCAAGCGCGAGATTACTTTTGCTCGCGCGGGTGATCGCCTCGGCGCTGGGGGCGTTTTCGCTCACGAGAGAAGCCCTCCGGGAGTCCAGTCGCGAACAATCCGGCCCTCCTCGATCTCCAGCGCCCGGTTGCCGAAGGCGGCCAGATCGCGGCAGGCGGCGGTGACGACGATGCAGCAGCCAAAAACGCGTCGCGCGGCGGCGAGCAATTCCAGGAAGTTGATCAACTCGTCATCGCGCAAGGCGGTGTCGAGATTCTCGACGAACAGCGCCATCGGTTCCGTAATGAGGGCGCGCGCCAAGGAAACCCGGAGCTGCGCCCAGAGCGGGAGCGCCTCCACGGAGGCCTCGGAGCAATGTTGCAGCCCGGCGAACTCCAGCACCCTGGTCGTGTGCTCCCGAGCCGTTTCCGGGGTGGCCCCGGTGAGTTTGAAGAGCGGCATGGCGATGTTCTCCACCACGTTGAAGGAGGGGAGGAGAAACGGCGACTCGAAGACGAACCCGAAATGGCGGCTGCGGACTTCCGTTCGTTCCGTGTCAGGCCAGTCCCGGGTCGATTTGCCCAGCAAGACAATCTCGCCCCGGTCGGGCTTTTCCATCAGCCCCAGCAGGCGTAACAGCAGATTTTTGCCGCTCCCCTTGTTGCCGAAGATGAGGTTGAGTGTCGCTCGCTCAAACGCGGCGGTCGCCTCCAGCACCTGCGACATCGCCGCTCCGTCAGCGCGGGAGCAACTGACATCCAGAGCGGCGAGGGAGGAAGATTCCGGGACCGTCATGAGCGGCGCGCGCGCTAAATATGCTGTGTCGCCTCAATGTGCGAGACATGGACCGGTTTCAAAAAGTCCGGGCCGCCCAGCATGGCGGCACCCAGGAAGATTTCGCCAAACTTGATGGTCATTTCGGTCAGCATCAGCACCTCCTCGACGGTTGCGCCCAGCGTGATCATGCCGTGATTTTGCAAAAGGATCACTTTGGGCACCGAGCGGTAGCGATCCTGCCAGAGCATGATTTTGCGTTTGATCTCCTTTGCCAGCGGAAGCCCCGGCGGCGCGAACGGCACCAGCACGCTGGCCTGCCCGCAGGCGATGATCTCGTAAGGAAGACTGCGCCGGTCCGCGAACTGCCGGGCGCGGGGGGAGCAGGTGATCTGGTTGATCGTGACCGGCTGAGTATGCGCGGCGAACTGAACCCCTTCAAAGGCGAACAGATCGGCAAAGGCGAAAACGTCGGCGCACGGGCGCGGTCCTTCGGGATTGACTCCGGCATCGGCAAGGTCCTCGTCGGAGACTTCCTCCTGGGCCAGAAAAGATTGGGTCTTGGCGAGGTCGAGTTCCACGATGTCGTTGGCGTCCATGCGTGCGAGGCTGGTGCCTGTCGCGCTAACCGCGAGCTTGCCGGAAGGGAGGCGGGCCGCGACGGCTCCTTCGGTCCAGAGCGCCAGCCGCGCCGGGTGGGCGCCGATCTGGTGGGCCAGGTTGATTAACTCGCTGCTTATCGGAAAAAGGTCGTTCATTTGATAAAACCCCAATGGGAGGTAAAGGGCCAGTATACAAAAAGACCCCGCCCCACGAGATTTTTTTCCGGCACGGTACCCCAGTCGCGGCTGTCCGAGCTATTGTAGGAGTTATCGCCGAGGGCGAAATAACTCTCCGGCGGAAGGGCGAACACGTCTTCGGGCGTGCCGAGATAACGGAAGCGCTGGCCGCCTGCGGAGGTGTTCGAATAACCGTGGTAGCCGTCCTTCATCGACATCACCCGCTGGAAGCTGGGGTTCTGCGCGACCGCGCCGTTGATGAAAAGTTGAGGCGGATCAATTCGAAGCTTATCGCCCGGCAGGCCAGCAAGCCGTTTGATGTAAAATTGCGAGGGGCCGCCCGGGTTGCGCACGTTCTCCCCGGTGGGAACGCCCAGCGTATTGAAAACGAAAACGTCGCCGCGTTCCGGCCGCACGAAATGGTAGCGCGTTTTATCGACGAACACGTGGTCGCCGGTGTTCACGTAGCCTCGCGCAATCACTTCGCCCGCAGCGAGAGGCCGTCCGCGACGAACCCTGAAATCCTGTTCCAGTTTATCGGGGGGAATATGCGCCACAAAGGTCTGCTGCCTGCACCGCACCTCCGTGAAGTTGAGAAACACGAAGCGTTTCACCGGTCTGAGCGACTCAATGGTGTCCTCCGTTTTGGAGACCAGATTGACGTAGGTGCGTCCATAGAGCCCGAAATGGAGCACGCGAACGAGCGGGTTGGGGGGCGGTTCTTCGGTGACGGTGGCCAGGACGCCGTTGAGTGTCGGCTGCATGGAGCCGGTTGGGATCGTGAAAGGCTGGAGGAAATAGGAGCGAACGCCGACGGCAATGACGATTGCCACGAGAAACACCTCGCAGTTCTCCCGGAGCGCCGCGTGGGTAGGCCGTGGGAAATGGCCGGCGAAAAGTTCGTCGAGTTTCTGGCCGGATTGTTCGATTTTCTCCTTATTGCGCTCTTTGACAGCAGCCGTCAGGGCGCGGTATTCCGTTTCGAGCGCATCCAGGTCCGCGGGACGGAGCAGATCGCGCTTGTAATGGAGCATCTTGCGCGCGGCCTTGAGCATTTCCTGGCCTTCCTTGACGTAACGGGGAGTAAACAAGCCGATCATAAATTCCGGGACCGCAGGGCGATGAGTTTGAACTGGAGAATCTCGAGAGGGGTGTGGATCAGGGCCGCTTCGAATTTGTCGGGCTGCGCAAAGCGTGCGTCGAGCGCCACGGCGGATTGGAGGAAGCGGGCTGCCTCGCTGTGGTTGCCGACGCTGGCGGCCATTATGGCGAGACCGGCGAAGGCAGGGGCGTGCTTTCCGTTGGTCAGGTTCAGGGCGCGGCTAAACGATTCTGAAATTTTGGCGGCTTCGGCGTCGGTCAAAGGGGTGCTTTTATTCAGTTGTGCCCAGCCGAGGTTGGACCAGGCTGCAACGGAAGTCGGGTTGCGCCTCGTGGTTTCTTCCCAGAGCGTGAGTCCGTCGCGCCAGACTGCTTCCTCCCGCAGCGTGGCCAGAGCCAGCGGAGAGAGAACCGCCAAAAAAGTCAGCGCGGCCAGCGTGGAGAGCGCACCCTGCCCAAGGTCAAGACGACCAAGACGCCGGTTCATGAGCGCGCCGAGCCCCGTCATCGCGGCGGCGAGCATCAGCGCGGCTCCAATCAGCGGCATGTAAAGAAAGCGGTCGGCCATGGGGCGGTAGATCGGAATGAAATTGGAAACCGGCAGCAATGAAAACCAAAAAACCGCGGCGCCCAGCGCAATCATCCGATTGCGCAGGCCAAACATCGCCTGAAGTCCCACAAAGGCGGCGACTCCGAAGATGGCAGGGAGCAAGGTGACCCCGCGAATCGAGTAGCCTGTGTAGTCGGCGCAAAGTCCGGCGGGCCAGACGATTCGGAGCAATTCTGCCGCCCAGATACGCGTTTGGATCAACGTTAACTCCGCCCAGTTCGGCGCAATGGGCTGCGGGCGTTCGGTGAAGATGACCGATTGCGCCGGTTCCATGGTGAAGCGCGCGATGAGGAACGCGCCGCAGGCGGCCCCGGTGGCGGCAAGAAGCAGGATCCAGCCTCGCCGCGAGCAGGAAGCGGCAGCGGAACGCCTGCGGCGAAACAGCCACCAGAAAACGGCCAGCGACGCCGGGCCAGCGACGCCGGATTCCTTGGCGGCAACCCCAAGAAAGAAGCAGCCGACGACGCCAAACGCGGGAAGCCAGGTTTTGCTCCAGTTGCGAGCCTCCGGGTCAAACCGGCAAGCGGCGCAAAGCCCCGCCAGGAGAAAGAACGTGGCGAGGAGGTCTTCGCGGTAGCCGATTTCCACCACCGTTTCGGAATGCAGCGGGTGGAGGGCAAAGAAGAGGCTTGCGAATAACGCCGGGCTGAAGCGCCCCGAGAGGTGATTGATAAGGCGGAAGAGGAGCGCCGCGCTCGCCCCATGCAGGAGCAGGTTGGTCAGGCGATAGCCCGCCGGGTTGACGCCCCAGAGGAGTGAATCGCCCATCAGGCTCAGGAGAATCGCGGGGCGATTGAAGTCGAGAACATCCATGCCGAGCACCCGCAACGTGAGAATGTCGCCCAGATGCCGGGGTTGGTGAATGAAAGTGTCGAGGAGGATTTGCGAGGAGGAGTCGTAAAGGAACGGGTAGCCGAGTGACGGGAGGTAGAGCGCCATGGCCGTGAGCGCCACCAAAACCGTCCAGAATGGGAGGGAGCCCGGAAGGCCATTGGGGTTCCGCAGGCTCGAGGGAGCCGTGGAGGTGCTTGGGGAAACCGCAGCCTGGGAGGAGGTCCGATTCAAGAGAAGCGTTGGGAAAAGACCGCGCTGACATGCTCGGCCGTCTCCTGCACGGTGACCGGTTTTCCCGATTCCCGCTCGATGGCGGTCATCTCCACTCCGGCGATGCCGCACGGGGTGATCTGCGAGAACGGGGTCATGTCGCCGCAGACATTGAGCGCAAAGCCGTGCATGGAAATCCAGCGGCGAACGCCGACGCCGATGGAGGCGATCTTGCGCCCATCCACCCAGACGCCGGTAAGCCCCTCCTTGATTGCAGCGCGGATGCAGAACCCCTCCAGGGCCGCGATGAGCGCTTCCTCCAGGTCGCGCAGATATCGGTGAAGGTCCTGCCCGCGTTCGCGGAGGTTAAGGATCGGGTAACCGATGAGCTGGCCCGGGCCATGGTAGGTGGCCTGCCCGCCCCGGTTGATCTGCACGACCGGGTGGGGGAGTTGTTTGGCATTTCGCAGGCTTGATTGATCCTGCGTCCGGCCAATGGTGTAGACCGGCTCATGCTCCAGCAGCAGGAGGACACCGTGTCGCTCGGGGTGTGCATGTCGTTCGGCGACAAGCTCTTCTTGAAGCGCATAGGCTTCCTGAAACTTGACGCGGCCCAGCCAGCGGATTTCGAGTTTCATAGTCGTTGCAGTGTGGTGACGCCGAGTCCGGCGGAGTTGTGGTTTTGGAAATGGGTGAGCCCGACCGCCAGCGCGTCGGCGGCATCGGGAACGGGGGTCTCGGTCAGCCCAAGCAACGCCCGGACCATGAAGGCGACTTGATCCTTCGATGCGCCCCCCCGGCCGACGACGGCCTGCTTCACGCGCGAGGGCGGGTATTCAAAAATCTCGATCCCCCGCTGTGCCACCGCCAGAATGGCCGCGCCGCGTGCCGCACCCAGGACAATCGCCGTTTTGTAGCTTTGCACGTAGATCACCGATTCCACCGCCGCGTGATCGGGCTCGTGCCGGTGGATCAACTCCGCAAGCCGGTCGTGGATCGCCACCAGACAGGAGGAGGAAGGGAGTCTGTCCGGGTTTTTGATCGTCCCGTACTCCAGGGCTCGCGTTTTGCCGTCCGTGCCGCGTTCGAGCACGGCGAAGCCGGTGCAGCGAAGGGAGGGGTCAATGGCAAGCACGCGCATAAGCCCAGATATTTGAGCTTAAGATGGGCCAATGTCCAGTCGCACGGCAGGGGCCACTCCGTTTCAGGGCTCTCCAAACCCTTTCAATAGGGCGCCGACCTTATCTTTCGCCAAGATCCTAGGGGGCGGCGGAGTGGCTGGGCAGGGTTGGAGGTTGATGGCTGCCGCGGGCCGGGCGAGGGGGGTGAAGCGTATTTGGATTGATGGTGTACGGCGACTGACGAGTCTCGGCGACTCCGGAGGCTGGGGCGGTTTTAACAATGATGGCCATGACTTCCGCATTGATCGCCCCGCTCGGGAGTTTCACCGCGTTGGCCCCGTGATTGATGATCACACCCCCATCCCGTGTCAGGGAACGAATGGTCACATTCTGAAAAACCTGGCCGTTGGTGGTCGTGATCGTTCGGGGAATTTGCCAGGACTGTAGATAGGCGGCAGGAGGCGGTTTTGACATTTCCCGCCAAGCTAGAAACCCCAGGCACGAGGCGAGTAAAACAGAGGGCTTCCATATCCACATACTGAGTATGTCCTTAGTGGGGTTGAGTTGCGGGTTCAAGTAAAACAATTTTTTTTCGCGAAGGAGAAAAGCCGGGGGATGCCGAATCTTTCTTTTCAGCTTGAGAGAAGAGGAACGGCGGCAGAAATTAGGAGAATGAAAGGATTGCTCCGCACACTGATTTTTGTCTGGGCAGTTTTGGCGATCGGTTCCGCTGCCGTTTTTGCCGAGGATGTGGTGGTTATCCCGATCAAGGGGGAGATCTCCAAGGCGAAGTTCTTCTTTCTGCGCCGGGCCTTGAAAGAGGCGGCGAGCGAGAACGCGAAGGCGGTGGTCCTCGACATGGACACTTATGGCGGGGACGCCGACGCGGCGGTGGAGATGCAGAAGGCCTTGGTGAAGGTCAAGGTGCCGACATTTACCTATGTCAACCCCAACGCCGCTTCCGCAGGGGCGTTGATTGCCGTTTCCACGCAGCACATTTACATGGCCCCAATCAGTGCCATCGGCGCGGCTGCACCGGTTGCCGCGACCGGGGAGAATCTGCCGGAGACTCTCAACGCCAAGCAGGTTTCTTACCTTTCGGACTACTTCGGAAGCGTCGCGGAGAAGAACGGCTATAACCCTGACATCGTCAAAGCCTTCATCGACAAGAATCACCCGGTGATTGTCGGGGGGCAAACCATTCATGAGAAGGGATCGCTGCTGACATTGGGGGCGCAGCAGGCGGCGAAGCAGGTGGACGGAAAGCCGTTGCTTGCGGCGGGCATCGCGGAGTCGATCCCCGATTTGCTCAAGCAGGCGGGAATCGCCGGGCGGGTGCAAGAGGTACAGCCGACGAAGTTCGAAGAGGTGGCATTCTGGATCACCACGCTTGCGCCGCTTTTCCTGTTGGGCGGGATTCTGGGGGCGTGGATTGAAATCAAAACCCCCGGGTTCGGCCTGCCGGGAATTCTCTCGGCGGTTTGCTTTGCGCTCTTCTTTACCGGGCATTTTATCGCGGGGCTGGCCGGTTGGGAGGCTCCGGTGATTTTTGCCATCGGGCTGGCGCTGGTCATCAGTGAACTGGTAATTCACCCCGGCACGATTCTTCCCGGCCTCGCGGGGGTGTTCTTGATGTTGGCTTCGATCTTCTGGGCGATGGTCGATCGTTTCCCCGGCCAGTCGCTGATCCCGGAATCCCAGGCGCTGGAGCGTCCCTTATTGAATCTGGGAATTACCGCCGTGCTGGCGACCGTCTCGATCGCTTTGCTCGCCCGGTATCTGCCAAGAACCTCCGTCTATCGCCGGTTGGTGCTGGCCACGCAAACTCCTGTAGGCCCGGCGTTCCCGACGGAGCATAGCGAATTTGCAGGGCTTGCCGTGGGCGCCGAGGGCGTCGCCGCCACGATCCTGCGCCCGAGCGGAAAAGGGACCTTCGGGGGCGAATCCCGAGACGTCATCAGCCGGGGTGATTTCATCGAACCCGGTACGCCAATCCGCATCGTCTTCATAGAGGGCTCGCGCGTGGTGGTGCAGCGGGTAGGATAAGGCGCGGGGTGGGTTTTGGAATATTATAAAAATATCAAGACCGATCTGAATGGCGTTAAATCAAGGCCGTCACCGGCCATGCTATAATATTTTTCATATTCCGACCGAAAACAGCGCGGGAAGAGTGGACGCCCAGCTCTTTCCCTACTTACTCAATACCTTGATTCTTTTAATGCGGGTATCCGCGGCCTTCGCTTTGGAATCATTCAGGATGGCGGCGATCTTATCAACGGCTTCCATTCCCTCCACAACATACCCGATCGCCGTGTATTCCCTGCTGGTTGTGGGAGAATCCTCCAGCGAGATCGTGAACTGGGTCGAGTTCGTCCGTTTGTCAGGATTACAACTCCCCGCCGTCCTTGCGACAATCAGCGCGCCCCTCCGGTGCTCCAGGGTGAACTCGCCTGGAGGGGCTTTCTGCGCTGAAAAATTTCCGCTCTCCCCCATGGCTTTCACCGCGTGAGGCCCCGGCTTCCCGCCGAAGATGTAATCCGGCCCCCGCGTGTGAAACGCCGAGCCCGTATAAACCTGTTTCCGGACGAATGCCTTAAAGGCAGCGACATTCTGGGGGCAATCCTTTCCGTGCAACTCCACCTTGATATTTCCCTGGGCGGTCTCGATCGAGATGACGTCAGTGACCTGAGCCACGCCACCGGAACATGAGAGCGCTAACAACATGATCGTCTTCAGTAAGATTCGAGATTTCATCATTGCGTTCCGTTCGTTGAGCTAACTAGGCGTTTGCCCCATTTCAAGCAAGCGGAATCCCGCGCGTGACAGTGTTTACGGGTTAGGCTTTACTTCTCCGCATTGTCCTTTGACCGAGAGTGTAAAAAAGGAATGCCTAAACACGATTGAGAATCAAGAGTCGCCCTCAAACTATTGACGCCGTCTAGAACTTGCCGTTTTGTTAATTCACTTAACATTGCGAGAATTCATCGCTACGACCCAGAAAACAAATAGGCCCAATATCGCGATGATTAGCGATTCGCCAATCTGCAATAAGTAATACGATATCAGATTTTCAATTCCTTCAAATACAATCACTGAAAGCTCAAGCAGGAATGGCGCTCTCAACGCCTTAACAAAGAGGGCTCTCCATCAAAGAATGGGGACATGAGGCGGGAAATCCCGCCAACATGCCCCCTGTGTATAACGGAATGCCAACTAAGAGCTATAGGACGCTCGGAATCGAGCATAAAGATCAACCAGAGGTCCGCTTGTCCCTTGC
>JBBCKI010000013.1:0-75997 GCA_037190965.1 Chthoniobacteraceae bacterium | reverse complement strand
CAAGGCTCTCCGGCAGAAGCTGGCGTTGCGAGCGGTCTACTCCGGCAATGAATCTCATCGCCCTTCATCCTGATCTCCCTCTCTCAGGCTTTCAATGACGTAGGTGTGTTTTCACACAGTCTCAGAGTTTGGGAACGAGGAAACAACGAGGAACCGACCGCCCCGAGCAACCTAACGAATCATCAGCGCCACGGCAAACCAGCCGATCATTACGAGAGCAATCCCCAGCTTGGCGACCATTCCCGCCGCGGTCCCGATCAGAGTCCCCCAGGTCGATTTGGTGGCAGGGAGCAATTTTTGCCCCGCCGCCAGTTCTCCCAACAGAACCCCAAGCAAGGGCCCGATGATCAAGCCGGGGATCCCGAAAAAAATCCCCACGACGCCCCCGGCAATTCCGCCGATGATCCCCCACCGGGTCGCCCCGAAATATCGCGCGCCCAGGCTGCCGCTCAGGAATTCGATCACGTAGGAGAACAGCATCAGAACCAATAGCACGGCAAGGGTTGCCCAGCCCACGCTCTCATTCGGCCCAAGGGTGACCCGGTGCAATACCGCCCCCGCGAAAATGAGCAAGGCGCCGGGGATGAACGGCACCACCGTTCCCACCAGCCCCGTCAACATGAGCACTACGGTCAAGCTCCACCAGAGGATGTCCATTTTGAAGATTGCAGTTCTCCGCTCGGCAACTTAAGAAAAGCCAAAAGACTCTCAACATTTAATTCTCTTATTTATGGCACTTCCCGTCGGCAACAAAGCTCCTGACTTCACCCTCAAGTCCAAAAAAGGCGACGCCGTCTCCGATGTTACGCTGAGCAGCAACTTCGGCAGCAGCAACACCGTTCTCCTTTTCTTCCCCCTCGCCTTCACGGGCGTTTGCACCCAGGAGATGTGCGACGTCACCGCCGGGCTGGGCGCTTTTGAGACGCTCAATGCCAAGGTCATCGCCATCAGCGTGGACAGCCCCTTCGCTCAGGACGCCTGGGCGCAGAAAGAAAAGATCTCGCTGACGCTGGCAAGCGACCTGAACAAAACCACGTCCGCCGACTACGGCGTTCTGCTGGCCGATCTTCTCGGCTTCGGAGCCACCGCCGCCCGCGCCGCGTTTGTCATCGATAAGAACGGCGTCATCCAATACTCCGAGCAGACGCCAACGCCGAAAGATCTGCCGAATTTTGAGGCGATCAAAGCAAAGCTGGCGGAACTCGCCTAAAAAGCCGCTTTCCAGCAGATTCCAGCTCTCAGGGGACGCCTCGCAATGCGGAGCGTCCCCTCCACAATCCCGGACACCTCGCCTTCTTAAAAACAGAAGACATTCCTTGCCGGGAAAGCCCATGTCGGCTTTTCTGTTTCCATCCCAAAACACTTATTCACAATGAGCGACGCCTTTAAAGCCCTGCGCACTTTTGATCTCGGAGCCGGACGCTCCGGTCATTACTTCTCCCTGCCCGCCCTTCAGGAGGCCGGCATTGCCAACATCTCCCGCCTCCCTGTCAGCATCCGGATCGTCCTGGAATCCGTGCTCCGCAATTGCGACGGCAAAAAGGTGAGCGAAGAGAACGTCCGCCAGCTTGCCAACTGGAACGCCAAAAAGCCCGCGCCGGAGGAAATCCCCTTCGTCGTCGCGCGCATTGTGCTCCAAGACTTCACGGGCGTGCCGCTGCTGGTCGATCTGGCCGCCATGCGCGCCGCCGTCAGCAGCCTCAACCGCGACCCGAAAATGATCGAACCGCTCGTGCCGGTTGACCTCGTGGTCGACCACTCCGTGCAGGTCGATTTTGCCGGGTCCGCCCAGGCGCTCCAATTGAACCTCGACATGGAGTTCAAGCGGAACCGCGAGCGTTACCAGTTCCTCAAGTGGGGCCAGCAGGCGTTCAAGACCTTCGGCGTCGTACCTCCCGGCATCGGCATCGTGCACCAGGTCAACCTGGAATACCTCGCCAAGGGCGTCCTGAACCAGGGCGACGTTTTCTACCCCGACACGCTCGTCGGCACCGACTCCCACACCACGATGATCAACGGCCTCGGCATTGTCGGCTGGGGCGTGGGCGGCATCGAAGCCGAAGCGGGCATGCTCGGCCAGCCGGTCTACTTCCTGACGCCTGAAGTCGTCGGCGTCCATATCACCGGACGCCTCCGCGAAGGCGTGACCGCCACCGACCTCGCCCTGCATATCACCCAGATGCTCCGGGCGCAGAAAGTCGTCGGCAAGTTCGTCGAGTTCTACGGCGAAGGCGCGGAATCGCTCCCGCTGCCCGACCGCGCCACGGTCGCCAACATGGCCCCGGAATACGGCGCCACGATGGGCTTCTTCCCGGTCGACTCCGAGTCGGTCAACTACCTCCGCGCCACCGGCCGCACCGACGACCAGTGCACCGCGTTCGAGAACTACTTCAAGGCCCAGCAGATGTTCGGCATGCCCCGCAAGGGCGAGATCGACTACTCGGTCGACCTCGAACTCAACCTCGCCGATGTTCAGCCGGGCGTCGCCGGGCCGAAACGCCCGCAGGACCGCATCAACCTTGCTGAACTGAAGGAAACCTTCGCGGGGATCCTCAGCAAGCCGGTGCCTGAAGGCGGCTACGGCAAGCCGGTCAACGACCACAGCTTCCGCGTTCCCGTTCACATGAACGGCACGGCTCCGGAGCAGACCACCGGCCTCGAATCGACCGACAACAAGGTCAACCACCCGCAGGAAGGCGAAGATCAGAACAAGGCCGAGATGGTTACCAACCGGCCCACGTCGGACCCCGTGGAAGACTTCCCGGTCAATCCGTTCGGCACCGGCGACACGCAGGTCGGCAACGGCAGCGTCCTCATCGCCGCGATCACGAGCTGCACCAACACCAGCAACCCGAGCGTCATGATCGCCGCCGGGCTCCTGGCGAAGAAAGCCGTGGAACGCGGTCTGCACGTCGATCCTTCCGTCAAGACTTCCCTGGCCCCCGGCTCCCGCGTGGTGAGCGACTACCTCGAGCGCACCGCCCTCCAGCCGTACCTCGACCAGCTCGGCTTCCAGATCGTCGGCTTCGGTTGCACCACCTGTATCGGCAACTCCGGCCCGCTCCATCCGAAGATCGAAGAGGCCATCCTCCAGCACGATCTCGTGACCGCGTCGGTGCTCTCCGGCAACCGGAACTTCGAAGCCCGCGTGCACCAGAATATCCGCGCGAACTTCCTGATGTCGCCGCCGCTCGTCGTCGCTTTCGCCCTCGCGGGCCGCGTCGACATCGACATGGCCAACGAGCCGATCGGCACGGACAAGGCCGGGCAGCCGGTCTTCCTCCGCGATGTCTGGCCGAGCCTCGAAGAGATCCGCAGCACGATGGCTTCCGCCCTCGCGCCCGAGATCTTCCGCAAACTCTACACCGACTTCGCCGAGCAGAACCCGAAGTGGAACGAAATCCCGTCGAGCACGGGCGACGTCTACGAATGGGACAAGCAGAGCGACTACATCCAGGAGCCGCCTTTCTTCGAGGGCTTCGGGATGGACGCCGGAACGATCACCCCGATCATCGGAGCGCGCCCGCTCGGCATCTTCGGCGATTCCGTGACGACCGACCACATCTCCCCTGCCGGGGCGATCAAGCCGAGTTCACCCGCCGGGAAATACCTCGTTTCGCGCGGGGTTGAGCCGGTCGACTTCAACTCCTACGGCAGCCGCCGCGGCAACGACCGCGTCATGACCCGCGGCACCTTCGCCAACGTCCGCATCAAGAACCTGATGGTTCCCGGTGTGGAAGGTGGCGTCACCAAGCATTACCCGGATGGCGAACAACTCTCCATCTATGACGCCTCAGTGAAGTATCAGGCCGCAGGCACCCCGCTTGTCATCATCTCCGGGCAGGAGTATGGCACCGGCTCCAGCCGCGACTGGGCCGCGAAGGGCACGCGCCTCCTCGGCGTGAAGGCGGTGGTCGCCGCCAGCTACGAGCGCATCCACCGTTCCAACCTCGTCGGCATGGGGGTTCTTCCGCTCCAGTTCCAGGAAGGCACCACCGCGCAGACCCTGGGGCTCGACGGTTCGGAAGTGTTTGACATCACCGGAATCGGTGAAGACCTCCAGCCGCGCCAGACGGCCAACCTCGTCATTCACCGCACGGACGGCTCCAGCCAGACGGTTCCCGTCATTGTCCGGATCGACACACCGATCGAGATCGATTACTACCGCCACGGTGGCATTCTGCCGTACGTGCTGCGGGAGATTCTCGCCTCGAAGTAAGAGGTAACTGACTTCAGTAAGCCGCCGCGCTCCGATTCCCGGAGCGCGGCGGTTTTTTTTTGTATGAAGGCAGGAAAGCGGCAGAGGGAGAGCGGGAGCATGACCGTTCCAGCGCCAAAGCACTTCATTGACGAACTGTGCGCCCGCGGCCAGCAATTTTCGCATTCAAACGAGATTATGACTCCCTAGCGGGATGAACTCTAAGTTCATTTTCTTTCTCAAAAAAAGCATATTGCGTGTCGCAATGCGGACATACAGCGTCAACTTCCCGCACGAGCCGCAATCGACAATCTGGATAGGCCTTGCGTAGCTCCGCTACGTGGGCAGCCCATTCTGCATCTGCAATAGCCAGGGCTTCAAGCCCGAGTATGTTGCCACACTTCTGGCACTTTGTGGATCGAGCGATTCTGCGAAGCTTATTTCCGTGGAGCAGGCTTAGGATTATGCTCGCAGGAACAATAAGCGGCAGGAAGACAACGAATGCAGCAGAGAATAGGATCAACCCGAAAATTCCACCACGGGTAAGACGTTTTGCCGATAGTCGCCTCGGGTTCATTATAGTCCCGTTGGGTGATCAAGGAACTCCCACGGGAGGCGGTACTTCTTCGACAGATGCTCCGCGAGGGCTTTGACCCCGAAGGTCTCGGTCGCGTAATGGCCAGCGTGATAAACGTTGAGCCCCAGTTCCTCAGCCGCCGTGTAACTCCAGTGCGGCCCCTCCCCGGTGATGAAAGTATCGACACCTTCCGCCGCCGCTTTGAAAACCTCCCCGCCCGCGCCACCGGTGACAATGCCGATCGCCTTCGTTTCCCTCGGACCGCCGGGGATGAGCTTGACCGGTCCTCCCACCGCCTTTTCCAGACGCTTCCTCAAAGCCTCCCTGTCGAGCTTCGTCTCGACCTTTAGGCCTATGAGCGCCCCCTTCTCCGGGAAAAATGGTTCCATCTTGCGGAATCCCAACGCGCGCGCCAGCAAGGCGTTGTTTCCGAACTTCGGGTGAAGATCCAGCGGCAGGTGAGAGCTGAAAACGGCGATATTGGCGTCGAACGCCCGTTTGAGCTTGCGGTAGTTTGGCCCCTCCACCCGTTGGGCTCCGCTCCAGAAAAGACCGTGGTGCACCAGCAGCAAATCGATGCCCCGGCTTGCGGCCATCTCCAGCGTCGTCTCGCAGGCATCCACGGCGGCCCCGATCCGGCTCACACGGCCGTTGTTCTCCACATGAAGCCCATTGAGCGCCTGACTCCAGTCCGCAATCTTCTGATGGTCGAGAAGCTTCTCCAGATAGACCACCACATCCCGCAAGGGAATCGAATTAACAGTTTTACTAGAGGAAGATTTAGCCATAAGCTTTACTTAACATCAATCAATTCAACCCTCTGAGGAGCCTAACGATGCCTGCGCACGAAGTAAACGCTTCCGCTCGAAACTCGCCATTCCCCTGCCCTCTCTGCGGGGAAATGCTTCCCGCCAGAGCCACCGAATGCACGAAGTGCGATTGGGTAAAAGGGTATCGGCACCGCCTGCCCGTAACCGCCGGGACTTCACGCGACATTATCGCCGCCGCGATAAGCATCATTCCCGGTGCAGGGCATATCTTCAAAGGACACGTAAAGATGGGAATTGCGTATCTGGCGGGAACCTTCCTTGCCCTCTTCTTCATTGGCGTTGTCTGGATGGTGAGCATGGGGTTCCAGTTCCTGGTTCTGCCATTTTACTGGGTCTGGGTCATGCTGCACGCCTACCTGATCTCCGACCTGAAGGCGGTCGATCACGTTCCCGAACGGATCGGTTAGCTCCAGGGTTAGGCAACGGGTCTTCGCCGGGTCACGGCCAGCCATACAAAAAAAGTGCCAAGAGCAGCCGCAAGGTGTTTAAGCGTGTGTCCGCTCAATCCTCCTAAAGCATGGAAGATGGGCACATCCCAATGCTCCAAGGCCTTTGCCACCCCGTAAGCGGCCAGCACTCCCCAAAAATAGCCGCTCCCTGAAAGCGCGGATGGAAACAGAAGGAGGATCACCGGCACAAGAAGCAGCGGAACAAACTGCACGAAGATGTAGGGCCGCAAATCGCCGTGACCGGCCCTCTCCGTAAGAGCCCAGTAGACCACGGAGAGCCCCCCGACAATGAGAAGCGGAACCAGCAACCGTGCCCCTTTGTTTGCCCCAAGGTGTTCCCCGACAACGATGGAAAAGAAAGCCATAAACGCGACGGTCATCGGCAGGCGATCCCAAACCAGTGTCTCGTTGGTCGGCGCGAGGTGGTAGTACGCCGAACCGAGGCCCACCAGAGCCGTCCCGGCAAAAAAGCATATGTAGGCAGGTCGGAGCGCCGAAAGGCACCCGGGAGCCCGGCCCCGGCACAATGAAAACAGACCAAGGAGACCGACCAGCAGAAACGGGAGGTTACTGAGGACATCCCATCCATTGGGCATTCCCAGGAAGGGACGCCGATCGGCAAAGTGATGATACGCCACAGATTGGGCGATGGGCCCCATGGCCCATAATCCCACCGCGACGGCGAGAGGGATTCCTCCCAGAAGAAGCCATTTGAGCTGTCCTGAAAAGTCGTGGCGGGCAGGAGACTTCACAAAGGGAAGCTATCCCAAAGGCCTGGCATCCTGCAATCAGGGCAAGGAAGGAATCCAGAAGACCGATCAATCGCCCGATTTCCCGCGCTTATTTTCCTCATCCGGGACGGAATCCGACCCAACCGGGCGGGTGATGCAATCCGATGCAATAAGGTCAGCGACGTAGTTCGAGAAATTCCGACGACGTTTCTTTGCGATTTGCTGCCCCTTTTCGAAAAGATGCTTCGGCAGGGAGATCGAAGTACGCTGTGTGACACCACCCATGATATATGATTGAGTAATATCCAAAAGAGCATCAGGCAAGCGTTTCTTGTCCCAAAAAAACAATTCCTTTTATCACTGGACGAGTGTGATACGTCGTAATATCCTCGACGCCCTCTGATGAGTCGCGGCTCGAAGTCGCAGGAACCAACCCTTTGATGCATGCCTTCTACAGGTCCCTTGGTGGAGTGAGAAAGCCGTTCGAGGGTTTCAGGACACGGCCGCTTGGCAATCAGTCCAAACCTCAAACTAGCAGGAGCTACCTATCAAACGCACCAGCATCACCTTAGACGACCGTATATACGAAACGGGTCTCGAAATCGCCGCAAAACGCGGTTTTGGGCAATCTTTTTCGGCTTACATCGCGTGGCTGATTCAACGCGATGGGGAGGGCGGAGTCACCCGTGAGGATGTCCCACGCCCCCGGAGCAAACCCATTGCTCCGGTAAAAAAGGGAACAAAACCGCCCCCAAAAGCCAAGGTCAAGGCCCCCAAGGCCAAGCCCGCTCCGGGCAGGAAAAAGAAACCGTAAAGCGGTTCGCGAAAAAAAACTCCGAAACGGCTCCCGAAAGGGAGCCGTGCCGCCTTACCGCGTTCGGAGATGATTCCATAGCGTTTCTCGGAAGATCATTTCCGAAAGGCAATGGGAGCGCCGTTGCTTCTGGAACAAGGCTAAACGCAGTGATTGGGGCCGCAGCGCCCTACCCACGCTTGGCAACGCGGCGCCAGAGGCCATGCCGCCCCAGTGCTTCCGGAAGGATCTCTCGAGAAACGCTCTATTCCTCAGTCAAACTGGACCTCGGGCGTTTCTTTCAACAAAGACGCACGGGGATCCGGAGACCGGGTTTGCCTCAACCCTTGCCCGCAAGCCGAACGCGGTGTGAATGATGGCGGGGGTCAATACTTCGCGCGGACTGCCTTCCGCCACGACGCTGCCGTTGCCCAGCAATAGCATTCTATCGCCGTACTCGGCGGAAAGATTGAGGTCGTGAAGCACCGCGATCACGGCGCAGCCGCGCTCCACCAGCGATCTCGCCAGCGCCATCATCTCGTGCTGGTGAGCCAGGTCGAGAGCGGAAATCGGCTCGTCCAGCAACAGGCATTTCCCGGCGAGGGAAGCGCTCGACTGCCCGCCAAGTTGCGCGATGACGCGCGCCCAGTGGACGCGCTGCTGCTCGCCGCCAGAGAGCGTATCGACAAGCCGCTCCTGCAAATGCCCCACGCCGCAAAGCTCCAAGGCCGCGATCGCGAGAGTTTCCGCATCGGTGTCGCCCTGCGCGAAAGTCTCCGACGCCTCCACCCCGAGACGGACGATCTCGATGGCGCGGAAAGCCACCGCGCAAGTCGTCCGCTGGCTGAGATACGCACGCATCTTTGCCATTTCGCGGCTTTTCAACGATTTCAGAGGAGCGGCATCCCAAAACACCTCTCCGTGACTTGGAGCAATTTCACCCGACAAAACCCTCAGCAGCGTCGTTTTGCCTGCCCCGTTCACCCCGGCAATGACAAGAAGCTCACCCGGTTTGGCCACGGCATCGACACCGCAGAGGAGCGTATTCGCCCCGCGTTTCACGGTGATGTTTTTTGCTTTCAGCATGAGCGTCTGACAATCAACCGGTTTATCCCCCGTTGCGCTTCTTTTCGCTCATGAGCAGGAAAAGGAAAAAAGGAGCCCCGATGGTCGAAACGACAATCCCGACAGGAATCTCCGCGGGAATCGCCGCCACACGGGCAATCACGTCGGCCACGCACAGAAGGCAACCGCCCATCAGAAAGGAACCGGGAAGAACCCAGCGGTGATCCGGGCCGCCAACCAGCCGGAAAAGATGCGGAGCCACGAGCCCAATGAAACCGATGGTCCCGGTAAATGAAACCACCGCGCCAACCGCCAGGGCCGTGGCGATAACGATGCCGCGTTTCATCGACTCAACAGGCGCTCCCATGTGCTTTGCATTGGATTCGCCAAGGGCAAGCGCGTTCAAAGGCCGCGCATAAAACAGGAGGAGGAACAAGGCCACCGCCACAAAGGGGACAGACCCGGCCAGGCTCTCCCAACTCGCGCCGCCCACGCTGCCGAGACTCCAGAAGCTCAGCTCGCGCAATTGCGCGTCGGTCGCCATGAAAGTGAACCAGCCGATGATCGATCCCGCAATGGCATTGATCGCGATGCCCGCCAGCAAAAGAGTGGCTACTTGCACCTGCCCCTGCCACGTGGCCACGCTATAGACCAACGCGGTTGCGGCAAAAGCCCCCGCAAAGGCCGCAAGCGGCACGGAATAGAGAGAAAGAAGCGGGATGCCTGCCAGGAATTTCGGCACGCCGAGCACAATGGCGAAGGCCGCTCCCAGAGCGCCCCCGCCGGAAACCCCGATCAAAGCCGGGTCGGCAAGAGGATTCCGGAAAAGCCCTTGCAATGCCGCGCCGCAAATCCCGAGGGCTCCGCCGGCGGCAAAGCCCATGAGAATCCGCGGGAGACGGAGATTCCAGATCAGGGCGTCATTGCGATGCCCCTCCCGGCCATAAGCGTTCCAGAGGCTATCGAGAATCTCGTTCCAACTGATGGCCATCGCGCCGGAGCCGACAGACCAGAAAAGGATCGCGATCGACGCAAGGCCGAGCGCGATCACCAAAAGACGGGGCCGCGTTCTCCAACCGAGGGAGGCAACGAGGGCTCTCGCCATTACTGCGGCTTGACGTTCGCCCCAGGGGCCCCAGATGCCGGGTGAAACTGCCGCGAAAGATCAACCAGGGCGTCCCCCACCCTCGGGCCAAACCCCATCAGGTAGAGATCTTCCATCACGATAATCCGGTTGGCCTTGCCCGCGGGGGTCAAAGCGATCCCGGGGAGCGCTTTCTCAATCCCGCCGTCACGAAACTCACCGACCGTCCGGGAAGTGGTGAGAATCACTTCGGGCGCCATGGCAACCAGCGCCTCCGAGGAGACCGGTTTGAAGCTCGTAAACTCGGCGGCGACGTTTTCGCCTCCCGCGAGTTCGATCATCGCGTCAGCGGCGGTCCCTTTGCCGGAAACGAGGGTTCTCCCCCCGCCCGCGCTGAGGATGAAGAGCACTTTCGGGCGGCTGGTTGGCTTCGGAAGCGCGGCGATCTTTTCGTCGATCTGCGCCACGAGTTCCTTCGCCTTCTCCTCGCGTTCGAGCGTGGCGCCGATTTTGAGGATATTCTCCTTGGCGGCCTCCAGCGTGTGAGCTTCGTTCAGGCGGACATTGGGGATGCCCAGCTTCTCGAGTTGAGCGATGGCCGAGGGTGGGCCCGCGGCACCGGCGAGGAAGATGAGGTCCGGCTTCAGGGAGGCGACCCCCTCTGCGGAAAGGGTACGCTGATAACCGCACTGCGGGAGTTTCGTGGCAGCCTCGGGATAAACGCTGCTGGTATCCACGGCGACAAGCGCCTTCTCCGCGCCAAGCGCGAAGATCGTTTCCGTGACCCCGCCACCCACCGAGACGATGCTCTGCGGGTTCTTGGGCAATGGAATCGTGGATGTCGAGGCTTCCTGACCATGAGAATGGTCATGAGAACCATCATGGCCGAAGGCGGCCCCGTTTCCGGCGGCCGCCAACAACACTCCCAAAATTGCGCTCTTGAAGAGTCGCGTCATGCCACCTGCTCCTTGGGCAGCGACTCGGCGAGGGCGGCCCAAACCGGGTCTTCCAACTGGCCGGGTTTGCGCTTACCGAAAAAGAGAACGAGATTGTTCCCCTTCTCGTCGTAAAGCTCAAGCGACGTCACAACGCCCCCTTCGTAGGTCGGCTTACGGACGATCCAGGCGCGAGCCACGGCGCTGTCGCGGAGGTGCATGTTGAACTCGTCGTCGAGAACGTTGATCCATTCCCCGCCAAAGCGCTTGATGTTCGTGACTTCGCCGGTGTGAATCTGGATGCACCCTTCGCTGCCGATAAAGACCATGATCGGAGTCTGGTCCGCAGCGGCCTTCTCCAGCATGATCTGGGCGGAGTTTTTGTCCACCTGCCACGCAAACCCTTCAGGAGCGAGGCGAAGCGCCTGCTCGCGGGCGACGCCGAACTTATGCATCAGCATGAAGAACGCGTGCGACTCCTTGAGTTCGAGCCAGCCCTTCTGGAAACCGGCGACGTCAACCTGTTCATCGGGGCGCTCAGGACGTCCGGGAGCCAGCGGCGTAACGCACTGAGTCTGCGCCTGATCATCGGAGAGGTACTTCTTCACCAGCTCTGCGTAAGCAGCCTGATCGCTCTCCGCCTGGAGATAGACCTTGTGGATCGCGGTGCCGTCGGCGTCGAAGAACTGGAGGCTGTTGCGAGGGCCATCCTTGGTTTCATCCGTTACGGCAAACCCGATGTGCCAGTGGCCCATGAACAAACGAAGGTCAATATCATGACCAACCACCTGAGCCACACCGTGACCCATGAAAGCGATTTCGCGGAACACTCCGTAACGCTCATGAACGGCGTGTTCATTGCGGGTGAGGCACATCACGCGGCCAAGCTTCGGCAATTCCTGGACGAGTTCGAACCAGTTGGCAGCCGCAAGGCGGGTCACACCGGCCCCGACGCGGGTGGCAAGAAGCTCAGCTTCGCTAACCCCAAGACGGGTCGCCGCATCGCGAATGCGGAGATTGGGTTCTTTGGCAATCAATTCGCGCCACTGTTCACTGAGTTCGGAATGGTTGGTTTTCATAGGTTGAAAAAAGTCGCAGCTAGGAGGCTAATCCCTTCGCCCCAGTGTCAAACCCCGGGGGGAGGGGACGCAGTGAAACGTAGACACGGAAAAAATGCAAAGTTTAAGAATGGTGGCGTTGCTTTTTCAGATTCAAAAAGCCACCTCCCTGCGGGCGCATTAGCTGCGTTTACGGCGCATAATTGGGATTATCCTGCTCGGCTGCGTTTTTCGACCAGAACCGCATATCTTTGAGTTGATCAATGGTTAACGACTCGACACTTCCATCGAGAAAAACACACAGCGCCCGGCCTTCGAAGCGGGCATCCACACGTCCGAAGGTGGCGGGGTCGCTATTGGCCGCCCAATGGCTGTTCAACCAAGTTTGGGAAGCCGTAGTCGGACTATCAACCCTGAAATACCCGCCCATTGCGTTGGATCCGGTTCCCGACCCGGCCGAGGCAAACACAATTATCCTCCTGCCGCCCAGAGTATTACCGATCGTTTCAGTGGCTGACAGGGGATCGTATCCATACTCTCCAAATTCCCCCGGCTGCATTCGCGTGGGCAATTTTACGATTTTCCCACCCACAAAGGTCTCGTTGATTCCAAACATCGGCATGGCACTAGTTTCATAGTAGGCCATGTCAGCCCCCTGCGTGGCCCGAACATCCTGAACTTTGCTGGAGTTCGCTTTGCTAAGGATCACCCCATCCATTTTGTAGCCAAAATAGGGTGCGAGCCGGTAAGGATACCGATAAACCATTTGCGAAAGCGCACCGGAGCCGGAAAGCTCCTTCTTGTCGGGCTCAAACCAGACGTTGTTGGGACGCTGATCGAACGCCGGCATCAGCCGATTATTATTTTCAGCCGCGTATGAGAGATAAGCCGTAATCAACGTCCGGCCTGCCGCAAGCTCCTGCGCCATCATCCCGCTTTTGCGAACAGAACTAAAAACCGCCCCTCCCATTCCAAGAACGACGGCCGAAATTGCTACGACGACCAGCAGCTCAACAACCGTGAATGCGGAGACTCTGGCAGGTACCTTCAAACAGTTCTGGGGAAAACTGGAGGATTGCGAATCTTTCATTAAATGGTGATATACTCGGTTCCCTTCGGAGTCCCGGCAATCCAGCCGGTCAGGAGTCAACCCTGCAGCGGATGTATTGCGCAACGAGTTCGAAGAAAGATGAAGCTACCACGTTCCTTTTCTTAGAACTTCCTTCGACTTGCACTCAGTTTACTGATTCTTGCGGTCCTCTATCCGGATGCAGTAGGACCGTCGCAAAAGAGAGACACAAAATCGCAATTCGAAGATAGCTGTGCGATATGGAGAGCTGATACTCATTGGGAAATGATCCGAAAACTGAGTCTCTTGCTCTTATCTTCGCTTGCCCTCTCGGGAGCAGCACTGGCACAGATAGTCAATGTCCCCTTTACCGGCAACACCTCGTGGGATGGCTGGCAACTCGATAATTTTAACTACGGCAACAATAACTGGAACGTTTATAAGGGCTACTACGGCGGATATCCCGGAACGAATGCCTGGAATACGTCTTGGAATAATTCAGCTCCGAGCAGCCTCGGCAGCGCGGGCCACGCCGCACAGCTCTATAAAGTAGCCAATGGAGCAAGCGGTGGCGGCCCGTACATCGGAGGCGAGAGCCTCTATTTCGGCGCGGGAGCTGTGGAGGCAAACTCCCTCGGGGGCACCATAGGAATCAGGCCGGTGAACATGCTTTCCGGCGTAAGAACCATCGGTTTCCAGATCGATATCGGTGAGGCATCTGGATACGATCTATTTAGCGGACCAACCCTCTTTGTAACCTCCGGAGGATCAACCGTTGAACTGGACGCTAATTTCACCTTTCTGATCAGTCAGGTTTACACTGGAACGTTCACGCCTCCGGGCGAACCGGAGCAGGATCTTTACAGAAATACCTATTATTTCCAGTGGAGCGTCGACGCTACGATCAACTCCTTCGAGATCCAGTTCTCCGCCGTGCCGCATGCGCAGGTTTATGAAGTGCGTCTCGATCAGACGGACACCGTTTACAATTACTCGGTCGTTCCCGAGCCCTCCACATGGGCGCTGCTTCTCACCAGCGGAGCGGCTGGCGTCTTTGCCCTTCGCCGGAGGCGCACAGTGCAAGCCTGATTGACGGTTTCCCTTCAATATTCAACGCTTCCCGCCAATCAATTAACGGGAAGCGTTTTTTTGGATTTCCATTGAAGTGTCAATGGAGTTCTTTCCGCACTGCATCATCACTCATATCACTCCCTCTGAAGGCGGCACAAACAGGCTAAACCACCGGCCTAACCTGCAGCATCCCCCTACTTCCGCCCCTTCTTCAACCCATACTGGCTTGGCGAAACCCCGTGCCGCTCCACAAACGCCTTATGGAAGGCGCTCAGGCTGGAGTAACCGACCGCCATGGCGGCGTCGGTAACGCTCATCCCGCTTTCCTTGATCAGCTCCGCCGCCTTCTCCACCCGTTTGAGGCGGAGGTATTTGGGCAGAGAAACCCCGGCCTCTTCCGCGAAAAGGCGACTGAGGTAGAAGGGGCTGCAATCGACCTCCTGGGCCAGCATGTCGAGGCTGGGCGGATTCTCGATGTCGCGCTGGATCAGGTAGCGCACCCGGTCGACCCGCTCGCGATTAAGGCGCTTATGGCGCTCGCAGAAAAGTTCGTCCGGGGCGTCGGCAACAAAGACCGTCTGGGCAAGCACTTCGAGAATCTTGCTCCGATACCACGCTGGGAGTGCCGCGGAGCCGACCGGGGGCTCCAGCATGCTGGCGCGGATCGCCAAAAGCGTACTCGGAAGGGGGCGAGCCTCCATCCAGAGGTCGGTGCGCTCCGGGCTTTCGAGAAAACGGCGAATACCCGGAATTACTCCGTCCATCATCCCCTCCAATTGGCAGCGGAGATAGTCGATGGAAAACTCCAGCGTCATGAACCGGTGCGCGGAATTGGCGTGGCGCACCGCCGTGGGCGGCTCGTCCCGGGAGGTATAAATGGCGATCTGTTCGTTGCCGAGCTTCAGCAGCTTCGACCCGAGGCGCAGTTCCGCCGTCCCGGTGTAGTTGAGACAAATCTCCAGGCTGTTCTGGTGGAAGCTGTCGGACCAGGGGAGCGGCTCATCCACCCGGAAGTCGTGCCATTCAATGCTCGCGCCAAGGTCCAGAAATCCGCCGTACAAAGGTTTCCAGGTGCCGTCGATCTTGTTCCAGACCGGGCGCTCAAAAAGAAGGGCTTTCTCGTGGTTCGAATGGCTCAAAGTAAGGTCAATCCCGCGTTTTCTAGAATTGGTGTCGGTTGGACAATGGGAACGATCAGGATGAAGCCGTTGTTCTAACAGGCCGAACCAAGCCTAACTTTCTTCGAATTGCAAATCGCCTTCTTTTAATTGCGATTTTCGCCACCCTCCCGGCAAGAGCGAATTTCCGCCCCGGCAGACATCCTGCGCCCAACAGCTCGCGCCAAGGCCACAAAGCCCGCCAAGGGACGAAAAGAAAAAATGGTGCGGCAGCACCGGTAGCGCGCTCGCGCCGTCGAGCGCGGGGTTTGGCCCCGCGCCTCATGAAGGCCGCATCCCAACACCCTCAGCGCCGGTCCTGAGAGGATGGAGGTCAAACGCGCCTTCCAGATCAACTCCCGCGCTCTCGGCGAGAACGGGCTACCTTGAAATCCTCCAAATCGGAAACTTAATTTTCCATCAGCCGCTCATCAAAAAAGCTTTTCAGAGGCGGCGGGCTTCCTATCCTCCCCGGGTGATCGACCGTTATTCTTTTCCTAAAATGGCTGCGCTCTGGGAAGAGCAGCACAAGTACGAAATCTGGCTGGAGATTGAAACCCTCGCCTGCGAGGCGCAAGCCGAGATCGGCGTAATCCCCAAGGCCGACGCCGAAACCATCCGCGAAAAAGGGCGCTTTTCGCTGCCCGAGATCCAGGAAATCGAGCGCCGCACCAACCACGACGTCATCGCGTTTCTGGAGAACGTCGCCAGTTACGTCGGGCCAGCCGCGCGCTGGATCCACCAGGGGATGACCTCCTCGGACGTGCTCGACACGACCCTCGCCGTCCAGATGAACGAGGCCTGCGGCCTGCTGCTCGAAGATCTCGAAGCCCTGCGCGTCGCCATCGCCAAGAAGGCGCACGAGTTCAAGAACACCCCGATGATCGGGCGCTCCCACGGCATTCACGCGGAGCCGATCACCTTCGGCCTCAAGATGGCGCTGATGTATGACGAGTTTGGCCGCGCCATCGAACGGCTCAAGCAGACCCGCGAGCGCATCCGCGTGGGCAAGCTTTCCGGGGCCGTCGGCACGCACGCGCACCTCGATCCCCGCGTGGAGGAGGCCGTTTGCAAAAAGCTCGGCCTGATCCCCGCCGCCCTGAGCACGCAGGTCGTCCAGCGCGACCGCCATGCGGAGTTCCAGCAGACCCTCGCGATCATCGGCGCGAGCATCGACCGCTGGGCCACGGAGTTCCGCCATCTCCAACGCACCGAGGTGCTGGAAGTGGAAGAGTATTTCTCCCCCGGCCAGAAGGGCAGCTCCGCGATGCCGCACAAGCGCAACCCGATTACCGGCGAGAAGCTGAGCGGCCTGGCCCGCATCCTGCGCGGCAACGCGATGGCTGCCCTGGAGAATGTCGCCCTGTGGCACGAGCGCGATATTTCGCACTCCAGCGTGGAGCGGATCATCATGCCCGATTCGACGATCCTCCTCGATTACATGCTCCAGCTCACCACCAAGCTGGTCGATCGCCTGATCGTCTACCCGGAGAACATGAAGCGGAACATGGAGATCACCAAGGGGCTTTACTACTCCCAGTCGATCCTCCTGAAGCTCACCGAGCGCGGCATCGAACGCAAAACCGCCTACGAGGCCGTGCAGCGCGCCGCCATGAAAACGTGGCAGGGCGACCGCTCGCTGAAGGAAAACCTCCTCGACGAGGCCGAAATCATGGCCCTGATCTCCCCTGCGGAGATCGAGGAGTTCTGCTCGCTCGACATCCACTTCCGCCACATCGACGAGACCTTCCGCAAGCTGGGACTGTAAGAGACCATATCGCCATTCAATAGGAAACCGGAAAGCCCCATCTTTCCGGTTTCCGGTTTCCACTTTCCGGTTTATCCTTCCGCCTCATCTTCAATGAAAACCCGCCTTCTACTGACCTGTCTGGCCGCCACTGCGGTTACATTCTCCGGTTGCGATAAGATTAAGAGCCTTTCGCCCTTCAAGTCGAAGACTGTCGAGGCGCAGACCGCTCCAGCCCCGACGCCGGCGGTGGAAGCCGCCGCGGCCCCACAAGCCCTGGCGCCCGAGCCGACGCCGGAACCGGCACCCGCCGCGCCCGTGATCAACCAGAACGCAGGGGTGATCGTCCTCTGTTATCACCGGTTTGAAAACAAACCCGACAACCTCGCCATCACGCCGCAGGAATTCGAACAGCAGTTGCAGGCGCTCAAGGACCATGGGATCTCGGTGATCCCGATGCAGGACTTCCTGGCCTGGCGCCGTGGGGAAAAAGATATTCCCGCCAAGAGCGCCGTCATTACCATCGACGACGGCTACGTCTCCGCCTACGACGTCGCCTGGCCGATCCTCAAGAAATTTGAGTACCCCTTCACGATGTTCGTTTACATCGAATACATCGGGGTCGGCGGAAAATCGGTCAGCTGGGATCAACTTGCCCAGATGCGCGACGCAGGCGTCGACATCCAGTCGCACACCTACTCGCACCAGAGCCTTCGCGGGAAGGGCAACGTGAACAAAAAGAACGTCGAAGAGATCAAGCGCATCGGCTATGAAGCGTGGCTGCAAAAGGAAATCGGAGAATCCAAAAACGTGCTTGAGCGTCAACTCGCCATTCGCGTCAACTCGCTCGCCTACCCCTACGGACTTTTTAACCAGGAAGCCCAGGACATGGCCCTGAAGACCGGTTACGAAGCCGCCTTCACCGTCTACGGCCAGCGGAACGGGTTCAGCAGCCCCTCTGCCACGCAGATCGGCCGCTACGCCATCGGCTCCAAGGAGCCGCATATTTTCCAGGCCGCCCTCCACGCCATCGGCAGCGGCCCTGTCTCGGTCGCGCCCGCCGTCGCCCAAATGGCAGCCGCCTCCATGGCCACGCAGCCGATGGAAGGCGAAACGATTTCCGACCCCAAACCGCTCATCAAGGCGAACCTCGCCACGATGGGAGCCATCGAGCCCGATAGCGTCGAAATGCGGATCAGCGGCTTCGGCCTGGTGCCTGCCGTGTACGACCCTGCCACCAAGATGGTCTCCTTCCAGCTCGCCAACCAGCCGCTGAGGGATCGGAACTACACCGTCATCATCAGCGCCAAAGTCGGTGGCAGAAAGGCCGAAACCCGCTGGAGCTTCCAGTTCGACCCGTCCGCCGCCGGGGCGCGATAAGTCGCTTGCAAGGAATCCACCATGTTTAGTCAACTCGCCGATAAACTTCAGGATGTCTTCAAGGACCTGCGGGGCCAGGGGAAGATTTCGGAAACCAACGTCACCGACGCCCTGCGGGAGATCCGTCTCGCGCTGCTGGAGGCCGATGTCCACTATCAGGTGGCGAAAGATTTCATCGCCCGCGTCAAGGAAAAGGCGCTGGGCGAAGAGGTGCTCCGCAGCGTCACCCCGGGGCAGCAGATCGTCAAAATCTTCCATGACGAACTGACCGCGCTTCTCGGTGGGGATTCCGCCCCGTTGTTGCTCGACAAACCGGCCCGGATCCTGATGGTCGGCTTGAACGGCGCAGGCAAGACGACCTCCTCGGCCAAGCTTGCCCGGTGGCTCAAAAATCAGGGGCGCTCTCCCCTCCTCTTCGCGCTCGACCTTCACCGCCCGGCCGCCATCGACCAATTGGAGACGCTCGGCAAACAGATCGGCGTCCCCGTCTTCCGCCCGGCCCCCGGGGAAACCGATGTCCTCCGCGCGACGGAACATGCCCTGGCATGGGCCGCGACCCAGAACGGAAACGTCGAGATTTACGACACCGCAGGCCGTCAGGAAATTGACGAAGCGCTGGTGCAGGAACTCAAGAACGTGAAGGAACGCCTGAACCCAGGGGAAGTCCTGCTCGTCGCCGACTCCGCCACCGGTCAGCAGGCGGTGAGCGTCGCCACGCATTTCCACGAAGCGCTTGGCGTCACCGGCCTCGTTCTCACCAAGCTCGACGGCGACGCACGCGGCGGTGCGGCCCTCTCCATGCGGGAGGTCACCCAACGCCCGATCAAATTCGCGGGCGTCGGCGAAAAGATCGACCAGTTTGAGCCGTTCCACCCGGATCGCCTTGCCGGGCGCATCCTCGGGATGGGCGACATCGTGGGTCTCGTCGAAAAGGCCGCCGAGGCGATCGACGAAGCCGAGGCAAAGCGGATGGAGGAAAAACTCCGCACCGCCACCTTCGACCTGAACGACTTCCTCGATCAATTCCGCATGATCCGGAAACTCGGGCCCCTGGAAAATATCCTTGGCATGTTGCCCGGAATGGGTAACATGAAAGGCTTCTCCGTCGACGAGAAGCAAATGAAACGGGTCGAAGCCATTGTCCTTTCAATGACAATGGACGAACGCCGCAAGCCGGACATCCTCAATGCCCGACGCCGGCAGCGCATCGCCCGTGGCAGCGGCACCTCGGTGACGGAAGTAAACGACCTGCTCATGCGCTTCAGTCAGATGCAAAAGATGATGAAGAACATGGGCAAGTTGAAGAAAATGATGGCCCGCTCCGGCGGCGGCATGCCACGCATCCCGGGGATGCGGGGGAAATAACCGCCTCCAAACCTCATTTTCGCCCAAAATTTAGTTCGACCAATTTACAAGACCCCTTATAAAGGCCCTTTTTTAACGACCATTTATGTCAGTATCCATCCGACTCCGCCGTGAAGGCGCTATCAACGCACCGTATTATCGCATCGTCGTGGCCGACTCCCGCGGCCCCCGTGACGGCAAGTTCATCGAGCACATCGGCAACTACGACCCGAAGAAGGCCGAGAACAACGCCTCGATCGACCTCTCCCGCGTTGACTACTGGATCGCTTCCGGCGCACAGCCTTCGGACACCGTCCGCAGCATCATCAAGAACGCCCGTAAAAAGGCGGTCTCCGCAGCCTAAATTTCGGAAAGCCGGTTAAAAACCGGCTCATTCCGACCAATTACGACCGGTTTCGGCAATCATGCCGGGCCACCCGCAGCGGTAGACCGTGGTTAATCCCATGGAAGAGTTTCTGCGTTATACCATTGGCAATCTCATCGGAAACCCCGATGAGATGATTTTGTCGCACTCTGAAACCGCGCGCAAAATCACTTTTCGACTCAAGGTTCCCAAGAGCGAAATCGGCAAGGTGATCGGCAAGCAAGGCCGCACCATCGTTGCCATCCGCAACCTGCTCTCGGCAGGTGCAGCCCGCCACGGCCAGAGAGCATTGCTCCAGGTCGAAGAGTAGGCGCAGCAAGTCGCCAAAACCTTGCGCTTCCCGGGTGCGGCAGCACCGGTAGTCCGCTCGCGCCGCCGAGCGCGGGGTTTGGCTCCCTCCTCTCTTTCAGGCCTCATCCCAACACCATCAGCGCCGGTCCTGCGGGGATGGACGTCAAACGCACCTTCCAGATCAACTCCCACGCTCGCGGCGCGAGCGGACTACCTTGCCGCACTCGAAAGGCCAACGGGACAAACCCCTCACCAAAAATTCATCGGCAGATCCCAAGAAAAATGTGATAAACGCACCCACTCACGGCGGTGAATGTGTGTATGGAAACCTCCTTGGAAACCGATGCGGCACTGTTGGAAAAATTTGCGAGTTGGAACTCCGAAACCGCCTTTCGAGCCCTCGTATCCCGGCACAGCCCGATGGTCCACGGCGTCTGCAGGCGAGTGTTGGGCAACACCACGGATGCCGAAGACGCCGGGCAAGCCACCTTTATCGCGCTGGCCCTCAAGGCTCGGAACCTCAACGCAAGTCGCGGCCTCGGCGGCTGGTTGCACCGCGTGGCGCGGCTGACTGCGTTGAGCGTACGGCGATCCGCCACACGTCGGCAGATGCGAGATTCCGAGTCAGCCCGGCGGGACGTACTCCAAGGCGATGGATTCCCCCCTTTCCTCGCCGGCAAACTCGACGAGGCCATCGAGGCGCTTCCGGCAAAACTACGCGAGACCGTCATCGAACATTATCTGGAAGGCGTCTCCATCGGGGAACTGGCCCGCCGCCATCAATGCACCCAGAGTGCGATCTCGATGCGGCTAACGCGCGGGAGGGAACTGCTGCGCAACCGGCTCACCCGGCGCGGCGTCGGCCTTCTGACCGGAACCCTTCTCACGGATGCCGCCCGGATGGCGGCTGAAGCCAATCCGGAATTCGCCTCCATCGCGACCCGGAGCGCACTGACGGCGGCGAAAGGGATGGAAGCTAGCACCGGGGCGATGACCTCCCTTTTGAGGCTGGCCAACGATTCACTGCGAAATCTCCTCTTTGCAAAGTTGAAGTGGCCGATAGCGGCGGCTGCCATTGCCACCGGATGATCCTGCGCGGAGCCGACGTGAATGCCGTCGATTCGCTCGGCTACACCCCGCTGCACTACGCGGTACAAAGCGGCGAACCTCTCCTCCAGCGGCTGTTGCTGATCTGCAGGGCCAATGTCAACGCCATCGCCAAGGACGGGATGACGCCGCTCGCGCTCGCCATCAAAGCAGACAAGGAGAAAGAGGTGGAAACCCTTCTGTGGCTTGGGGCCGAGACGAGCATCCCCGGAGTCCCCGAGAGTGTGCAGCCGAAAACGCTGCTCGACCTCATGGGGAGCGACGAAGTGCGGGAAATCGTCTCAAAGCATGAAGCCGCGATGCGTTCGTCCTCCCGCTACATCCCCACTTTCGTGAAGAACTCCCTGCACGAGGCGGCGCGCGTGGGCGATCTGAAAAAGCTGGAAGCGTTTCTCGATGGCGGCGCGGACATCAACATGCAGGACGAGCAGGGGCGAACCGCGCTGCACCGCGCCATCGCCGCCGCGCAGGACGACGTCCTCTTCTATCTCATCGCCGCCGGTGCCAACCCGAACGTCGCGGACAAGAACGGCGTGACCCCGTTGATGAGCACCATGGGCTGGGTCGGGGGCAGCTTTGACGGGATGCGCCGGTTCCTGATCGCCCGGGGCGCTTATCCGTTTGCCATTCGGAAGAACCACTACAACGAGCTGACCTGGGCCGTGGAACGCGGCAATAACCACGGCACGCAATGGCTGCTCTGGCTCGGCGCCAACGGACGGGAAAAGACCAAACTCGGCACTCCGTTTCAGATCGCGTTCCAAGCAGGTCGCCAACCGATCATGGATCTCCTCCGGCGAAACGGGATCGACGAGCCGATCAAACTGAGCGACGACCCGGTTTGGAATCTGCACAACGCCGTAAAACGAGGCGACCATGAGCTCGTCCTGAAGCTCCTCGATGAAGGCGTCCCCGTGGACGTTCCGGACCCCAAAAACGGCTATTCCCCCCTGATCGCCGCCATCGCGGCGGGCAATATCAAAACCGCGCAATTCCTGATCGAGCAGGGAGCGGACATCGACTACGTCTGCCCGAAATATAAGACGACGCCAATCTACATGACCGTGATCTGGGATGGCGGCGACGTGAACGAACTACGCGAAACGCTCCTGAAAGCGGGCGTCAATCCCAACGTCGGCCTCGATAAATCCGGGGAAACCCCGCTCATGCGGGCGGTATGGCACCAGCCCACCACGCCCCTGAAGCAGTTGGTGCAATACGGAGCCGACCTCAATATCCGCAACAAGGAAGGCCTTACCGCTCTCGGGATCGCCCTGCGCGACGGCAAAACCAAGACCGCCGAGTTTTTGAAGGAACACGGAGCGAAGGAATAAGGCGCGGCAGCGCCGGTAGCACGCTCGCGCCGTCGAGCGCGGGTTCGACTCCTTGGCTTCATGAAGGCCGCATCCCAACAACAATAGCCCGTCCTGCGAGGATCGGCGCCAAATGCGACTCCTCACCGATCCCGCGCTCTCGGCGAGAGCGGTCTACCTGGCCGGTTCTCCGAAGGCTACCCCATCTTCATCTCCCGCAGGAATGGCGCGGTGCGGCTAACCTTGTTCTTCGCCACCTCTTCGGGCGTTCCGAAGGCGACCAATTCGCCACCCTCCGGGCCCGCTTCGGGGCCGATGTCGATGAGATAGTCGGCGTCGGCGATGAGGCTCAGGTTGTGTTCGATGACGATCACCGTCTGCCCGTCGTCCACCAGACGATGCAGGACATCGAGCAGCCGTTCCACGTCGGCCATGTGAAGCCCGATGGTCGGTTCTTCCAGCAGGTAGACGGTTGATTTCGGTTGGCGCTGCCGCCGGATGCGATCGTTGCTTGCCCGCGTGACACCACGGATCAACTCGCTCACCAGCTTGAGCCGTTGCGCTTCGCCGCCGCTCAAGGTGGGGCTGGGCTGGCCGAGCTTCAGATAGCCGAGCCCCGTGTCGCAAAGCAGCCGGAGCGGCCTTGCGATCTTCGGGCTGGCGGCGAAGAACTCCGCCGCCTGTTCCAGCGTCATCTCCATGACATCGCCAATGCTTCCGCCGTTGTAGAGCGCCTCCAGCGTGGCCGCGTTGTAACGCTTGCCGCCGCAGTCGCCGCACGGAATGTAGCTGGCCGGGAGAAAGTTCATCTCGATCTTGATGACCCCCTGCCCCGCACACGTTTCGCAGCGGCCGCCTTCGGCGTTGAATGAAAACCGCGAAGGCGTGTAACCTCGCATCCTTGAAAGCGGCACCTGCGCGAACTGCTTGCGGATCTCGTCGAAGACTTTGATGTAGGTCGCCGGAGTCGAACGCGAGGTCTTGCCGATCGGCGTTTGATCGACTTCGTAAACCGTCTCCACATGCTCCATGCCGAGGAGCGCATCGTAGGATCCGTTCCCGACCGTACCGCCCTTTTTCTTCGGATCGGTAAGCGCCGGTTTCAAAACGCCTCGCATGAGCGTGCTTTTTCCGGAGCCGGAAATGCCGGTGATGACACTCAGCCTTCCCACGGGGAAACGGACATCGACCCCCTTCAAATTATTCGCGCGCGCGCCGCGCAATTCGATCCACTCCGCCGTATCCAGCGGGCGGCGGCTTCCCCGGCTCGGGTGCCGCATCGGTTCGCGCAGGCAACGGCCCGTTTCGGAAAGCCGGTTGCGCTTGATCTCGGCAAGTTTCCCCATCGCCACCACCGAGCCGCCGTTGCTCCCAGCGCCGGGGCCAAGGTCGATAATGGTATCCGCACGCCGCATCGTCTCTTCATCGTGCTCCACGATGACTAGTGAATTCCCCTTCGCGCGCAAGGCTTCCAGCGTCTCCAACAGGAACTCGTTATCGCGCGGGTGCAGGCCGATGGTCGGCTCGTCGAGCACATAGAGGACACCGCGCAGGTTGGAACCCAGCTGCGCCGCAAGTCGGATGCGCTGCGATTCACCGCCGCTCAATGTCTTGGCGGAACGATCCAGCGATAGATAGTCAAGCCCCACGCGCCCCATGAATTCCAACCGCTGCCGGATCTCGGGGAGAATGTCGGCGGCGATCGTCTTCTGCATCCCGTTGAAGCGGAACTTCTCGATCGCTCTCAACGCGTCGCACACCGGCAGACGCACCAGATCGGCGATGCTGTTCTTCTGCAACCGCACGTGCCGCGCGATGGTGTTGATCCGCGCTCCGGCGCACGCTTCGCACGGCTGCGCCTCGCCCTCCTCCAGCCATTCATGCTGGCGCTCCTCGTTCAGCTCCGCCTCCAGGGCCGTTTCGGCATCGGTCGCCGGGCCTTCCCAGACTTCGCCAAACCCATGGCAAACCTCGCACCACCCGTGCGGGGAATTGAATGAGAACAAGCGGGGATCAAGCTCCTCGAACGAATCGCCGCAGCCCGGGCAGCTCATCTCCGCGCTCAGCACCGTGAGTTGCCGTTTGCCGTCGAGCAGACGCGCCGTCCCCTTCCCGATCTCCAGCGCCCGCCGCAGGATCTGCTCCAGGCGACCGGGAGAACGCCGCTCGCCCACCACCACGTCGATGGTATGCTCTCGGAAACGCTCCAGCTTTTTGAACTCGGCGACAGGGACGATCTTGCCATCCACAAACAACTCTTCAAATCCCTCGCGCGCCGCCCAGCGGGCGACCTCCGTATGGAAGCCCTTGCGCGCTTTCACCAGCGGAGCAAGCACCCGCACGCCCCCCTGTTTGCGCACCGCCGCCTCCGCCTTTTTGAGCAACGCGGCAAAGCTCTGCTTCTCAACCGGCAGGTCGCACTTCGGACAGAACTGGGTCCCGAGCTTGGCAAAAAGCAGTCGCAAAAAGTGATACACTTCCGTCACCGTCGCCACCGTCGATTTGCCTCCTCCCCGCGTTACCCGTTGCTCAATGGCGACACTCGGCGGCAGCCCTGTGACAAGATCGACATCCGGCTTCTCCAATTGCTCCACAAACTGCCGCGCGTAGGGCGACATGCTGTCGAGGAACCGCCGCTGGCCTTCGGCAAAAAGAATATCGAACGCCAGCGTGCTCTTGCCCGAACCGCTCAAACCGGTGATGACCACCAGTTCATCGCGCGGAATATCGAGCGTGAAATTTTTAAGGTTATGCTCGCGCGCGCCGTGCACGCCGATGGCAGGGAGCGCCATCTTCTTTTTGCGCGCCGGTTCCTTATGCCCGGCGGCTTTGGCCCTTGCGGCGGGCTTCAGTGCCCCGGCGAGAAACGCCCCGGTGTGCGAACCGGTGGCCGCCGCCGTGCGCGCCACTTCCTCCGGCGTTCCCGTGGCGATCACCAACCCACCTTCGGAGCCCGCCTCCGGCCCGAGATCAATCACGTAATCGGCGGATTTGATCACCTCCAGGTTATGCTCGATCACCAGCAAAGTGTTCCCCTGCTCCACCAACCGGTCGAAGAGGCGCAGCAGCATCGCCACGTCGTCGAAATGCAGGCCCGTCGTCGGCTCGTCGAGGATGAATAGTGCCGCCTCGCCTTCGCTCTGCTCGGCAAGGTGCTTAACCAGCTTGAGCCGCTGCGATTCACCGCCGCTCAGAACGTTGAGCGGCTGTCCGAGCCTAAGGTAACCAAGCCCAACCTCGTCCAGCAACCGTAGCGCGGAGAGAAGGTGAACCACCGAAGCCTTCGGAGATTCTTCCTTGGGGGTGAAAAATTCAATCGCCCCGGTCACCGTCATTTCCAGCACCTCGGCAATCGAGCGGCCGCGCAGTTTCACCCGCAGGACGTGATCCTGGTAGCGTTTGCCGTTGCATTCCGGGCAGCGGACAAACAGATCGCTCAGGAACTGCATCTCGATCTTCTCGAACCCCATGCCGGAGCAGCGGTCGCAACGGCCCGTGCCGGTATTGAACGAAAACGAACTCGCGCTCAACCCGGCGGCAAGCGCCTCGGGGAGCATCGCGAACTCCTCGCGAATGGCGTCGAACACCCCCAGGTAAACCGCGGGGCTGGAACGCGGGGTGCGCGAGAGCGGCGATTGATCGACCATCACCACGCCCCCCACCGCCTCCGCGCCTTGCAAACGATGGCACGCGCCCGCCGCCTCCTCGGGGTTGCCGTTGTCGCGCAACGCCTCCAGGTTCCGATACAGGACCTCATGGACCAGCGTGCTCTTGCCCGAACCGGAAACCCCGGTGACACACCCGAACACGCCGAGCGGAAAATCGACATCGACGCCTCGCAGGTTGTTCTGCCTCGCCCCCTCCACGCGGAGCCACCCCTTGGGCTTGCGCCGTTTGGCGGGAATGGGAATCGCCTTGCGGCCCGAGAGATAGTCGCCCGTCAACGTTCCCTTCAACCGGTCCAACGGCCCGCTGAACACAAGGTTGCCGCCCTCGTCGGCGCGGCCCGGCCCGATCTCCACAAAGTGATCCGCCGCGCGGAGCACCGCTTCTTCGTGCTCCACCACCACCAGCGTGTTGCCGCGATCCCGCAGATCCCGCATCACGTTGATGAGCCTGCCGACATCGCGCGGGTGCAGCCCCACGCTCGGCTCGTCCATGACAAAGAGCGTATTGACCAGCGAAGCGCCAAGGCACGTCGTCAGCGTCACCCGCTCCGTCTCGCCACCGCTCAGCGTCCGGGTCGGACGGTCGAGGCTCAGGTAGCCAAGCCCTACCTCCCGCAAATAACGCAAGCGGGTGCGGACCTCGCCGCGCAGCATCGCCGTGGTGGAATCATCCTCCGCCTGCGGCTCGAAAAGATCGTGCAACTCGGCCACCGCCAGCGCGGAAAGCTCGGGAAGCGTCTTCCCGGCAAACCGGAAATGCAACGCCGCAGGCTGGAACCGCCCGCCATGGCAATCGGGGCAAATCGTGTAATTCCGGTAGCGGCTCAAAAGCACGCGCACGTGCATCTTGTACGACTTGGACTCCAGCCAGGTGAAAAACCCCCGCACCCCATACCACCGCCCGTTGGTCCAAAGCTCCTCAGGGTTCGCCTTGGGATCCTCCCCGTAGAGCACAAAATCCTGATCCGCCTTCGGAAGATCGCGGTACGGCGTGTGAATATCGATCTCGTGGCGCGCGCATCCTTTCAGCAGATCACGCTGGCATTCCTGCCCGTTCTCCGTCTGGAAGGGTTTCACCACGCCATCCGCGATGCTCAGGTTCCGGTCGGGAATCGCCCGCTCCAGATCGATGGCGATGATACGCCCGAATCCACGGCAGGCCGGGCATGCCCCGAGCGGATTGTTAAAGCTGAAAAGGCCAACCGAAGGCGGGGTGATGTCGAGATCGCAATGGGCGCAATGCCACCCTGCGGAATGAGGGAAAAAGCGCACCTTGTCGGGCGTATTGGGCGCCGCTCCCGGCAGCACGAAACAGATCTGCCCCTTCCCGAAACGAAGCGCCGTCTCCACAGCCTCGGCCAACCGGGCGTGGTTCGGTTCCTCAACGGCAACACGATCCTGAATGACCCGGACCACCGCAGGGAGCCGCTTCGGCGCGGCCTCCAACTCGTCGGTGCGATGAACCACCCCGTCCACCCAAACGCGCAGGTATCCCTGCTGCTGAAGGAACGCAAAAAAGTCAGCCGGTTTTGTCCCCGCCGGCGCAGGCACCCCGAAGGTCACCAGCACCGTCTCCCCCGCCGCCTCGCGGAACGCATGGGCGACAATCGATTGCGCCGTCTCGGGCCGGATCGGGCGGTTGCACGAAGGGCAAAACGCCTGCGCGACCCGGGGGAAGAGAAGCTTCAGGTAGTCATTAATCTCCGTCATCGTCCCTACCGTGGACCGGGTGGTCTTGACCGAATTGGCCTGCTCGATGGCGATGGCCGGAGGGATACCGAGGATCTCGTCCACCTGCGGCTTGTCCATCCTCTCCAGAAACTGCCGCGTGTACGGGCTGAAAGTCTCCACGTAACGCCGCTGCCCCTCCGCGTAAATTGTGTCGAAGGCAAGGCTCGATTTGCCGCTGCCGCTGGGGCCCGACACCACGGTCAATTGCCCGATCGGAATATCGAGATCGATTCCTTTAAGATTGTTCTGCCGCGCGCCGCGGATCTGGATGGAGTGTTCGGCTCGTTTACCCACGTTTTGAAGAAAAATAAACCCGGGAGACAAACCTTCCGGGCAAGAGAACAGATTCGCCCAGACCTGACCCGGTGGCAAGGACTCAGATCAAAACCGGAAAGCGGAAACCGGAGAGAAAGCGGCCGGGGCGGTGTTGACGAATGGAGAAAAATGAGCCTTCGGCTGGAAGGAATGCGGCGTCGCGGAACTCCGCCCTCCGTTGGAGGGTGTTCCCCTCGTTTCACCTCGTTCCCCTCGTTCCCAATCTCCAGATTGGGAACGCCTGTGTCTGCGAAACTCCAGTTTCGTCACCCCTGAAGGCGCAATAAAGCTCAGTATTCCCAACACACTGTCGGGCGATAGCGAATCAGAGATTCGAAGACAGGAGCATTACCAATCTGGAGATTGGTAACGAGAAAAACGAGCGATCGAGTGTATGGAACTGGCGCGGCAGCGCTCTTTTCTTTCCGGTCTTACCCTACTCCTGATCGCCATTGCGCTTGAGCACCGGCGTCATCTTGGAAACCTTCTGGCGCATCACCTTGCCGAGCTTGAATTTCACGGTTGCTCGCTCCGGAATATCGTAGCGGCTGCCCGGTTCATTGGGATTGCGACCCACGCGCGGCTTGGTCAAACGAACCTCGAAAACGCCAAAATTTCTTAACTCCACGTCACTCCCTTGAGCCAAAGACTCCGTGATGTAGTCGAGCGTCTTTTGAATCACCTCAAAGACTTCGCTCTGAACCATCCCGGTTTCATTGCTGATCCTCACTACCAAATCCCTTTTGGTCAAATTCGCCATAGCGCGCCCGAATATTAAGCGTTCAATCAATTCCGTTGCAAGAATGTAAATATGGTGTCAGCGGAATATTTTTCTGCGTGAAGGAATCGCTGATTAAATGAAGCATGACGAAAGCGGAGGCAGTTTGGATGGCTTTCCAAGCCGATTTTCCGCAGCCTGTCTGAAGATAAGCGAAGACAAATCGGGTTGAAAAGACGCCATAATGACAAACTTGCGGCATAGCTCGCTCTAATCAGTGGTTCCTAAAGGGACGTTTTGCCTTTCGGCAGGCACGGTTTCAACGATTCCTATTTTTGAACCATTTCAGGAAAAAATTGCCCATCGCAACAAGCAATCCCCAGCTTAACAACCGCCGGACCTCTTTCCGCGAAATTTTAACCCTCTCTGCGCTTTCCAGAGGCGGCTTTCGCGCCATGAGGGCCACCGTTTTCACGCCGATCGCCCAGGGTAAAAAGCAGGCAAGCCGAAGCCGCCATGGACGCACGGCCTCCAGGTAACGGAACCCCTCCGCCAGATGCTCACGCGCCTGGGCCAGCCAACGGTCCACCACCGGCCGGACGCGGTCGGGCTCCGCCAGAAGCATTTCAGGGGAAATTCCCTCGCCTGCCAACTCATCCGCCGGGAGATAACACCGCCCCGACGCAAGGTCCGCGGGGGCATCGCGAAGGATATTGACCAGTTGAAGCCCCTTGCCGAAGCCGATCCCCAGGCGAATCATCTCCTCCTCATCCCGGGTGGCATAACCAGGCAGATGCCGAAAACAGATCCGCGTCCAGAATTCGCCCACGCAACCCGCCACCCGATAAGTGTAATCATCCAATTCCTGCGCGTTGGAGAGCGCCGAAACCCCTTCCCCCCGGCGCGTTGAAAAGCGCTCCAAATCGTGCTCCTGCCCACGCAGGATCACCTCCAGCACACGCACCACTTCCGCCCGGTCTCCGGGATCCGCAGCCCGGAGCAGAGCCAGCAATGTGTCCGCATGGCTCAGAAGGGTGCGCTCCGCCGGATCTTCAACCTGGCTTTGAAAAGCATCCAGGCGGGAGACCACTTGCGCTCCTGTTCCGTTCGCAATCGCCCGGCCAAACTCCCGCAGGACTTCCAGCCGCTCGGCTGCCGGAATCCCGGCGCTATCGGCGATGGTATCGCTCGTTCTCGCGAGCAGATAGGCCAGCGCGATCGGACGCCGCACCGGAGCAGGGAGCACCCGGATCGTCAGATAAAATGACCGCGAAACGGACGCCAGAATGGCGCCGAACAAATCGCGGTCTCCTCCGGCTTCTTCCCGGGAATGAGGCTTGGATGTCGGCGGCGGTTGCACTTCGCCGAGAGTGTCAGAACCCGGGGTTCTGTGCAAATCAATGCCGCGCCGCTATAAGCCCGAACTCCGATGTTGGAGCGGATGAGCTGGCGCAAAAGGTTGAGTCGCGATGACTTGACCGCGATCAACATCGGAGTTCGGGATAAGTAGCCCGGGCGTGGAAATGCCCCGCCCGGGCCAAATTAAGAAATATTGAACTACAGGAGTCGCAACGACCTCAAAAGAGAGCCGTCGATGCGCCCCGTGACAGGCAGTCCCTTATCCACCTGGTAAGCGCGGATGGAGGCGCGGCTGCGGGGTCCGATGTCGCCATCGATCACCCCGCCATAGTAACCGCGTCGGGCCAGCGCGCGCTGGACGTCGATCTCGACAGACCGGCCATAACCAGGGCGCTCAACATAAACAGGACGGGGAGCCACGTAGACCGGACGCGGTGCGACGTAAACGGGGCGCGGAGCGGGACCGCGATGATAATGCCCGCGATCACTGATGACGTTCACCGTCACCCTGGTATCCTTTTTATATTTGCTGTTTTTTCTCTTGTGCCAATCATCCGCGTGAACGGGGAGAGCCGTCGCGCCGACAGCGATGACGGCAACCATGGTAATACTGAGTAGGTTTGTTTTCATGGGCAAGTGCGGTTTAATCTGAATTGCGGTGCTGGATCGAGTGAAATCGTGGCGCAAAGCCGCCGCGAATCTTTTCAGGAAACTTCAGGCGGCCCTCCGTCCCGACAAGGAACGGAGAACCGCCGTAAATCAGTTAAATCAGTTTTAAAGAACGAAGCAGATTGCCGTCGATCCGTCCCGTCACGGGCAGTCCGCGATCCACCTGATAGGCGCGAATCGCCGCACGCGTCTGGGGGCCGACATCACCGTCGATCACGCCGCCGTAATAACCTTTCCGCGCGAGTTGGCTCTGCACGTCGAGTTCCACCGAACCCCGATCTCGATCTCTTTCCACATAGACGGGCCTCGGCTGCGAGTAGATAACCGTGGGAGCAGGGTAATAAGGATAGAAAGGCGCGCCGTAGTAGGGGTAAGGATTGCTATAGAACCCGAAACTGACCGAGGGCCGGGAGTGATGGTAATGGCGATGATGGCGATCGCGCGCCATCGCCGGGACGGCACACAAGCCCGACAACAAAATAGCCAGGGGAACAGAGCGGGAGATTCTCATCATATCGCAAGGTTAGACGCTCCATTTGCGCCAAACATTCAAATTTCCCCAAAGATTTTTCCTACCTTTTTCTACCGTAACGCGACAAATGTACCGCGAAACCGGACCTTGGTTTCGCTCCCTCCCGCATCCTCCAAAGTCGCTTCCACTTTGATTCGCGCCTTTCCCGTCCGGGAAAATTGCTCTTTGAACGCGGCGAGAACCGGCGCTTCAGGCCGGACACAAACCGCCCGGAGATCGCGGCTTACCGGGCGCAAAAATATAATGGAACTCTCCGCAATGACGAGATGGGCTGCCGTATCGTCGAGTTCCAGCCAAAGCATCGCATACGCAGCCAGGGTGGCCAGCGCGTTGAGGCTGCCGCCAAACGCGGTGCCCAGATGATTTTGATTCGGCTCAAGAGGAGCTTCCAACACCAGCCGTTCATGACCGGCCTCCACCACGCGCACCCCCATCGCGGCGGAAAGCGGAATCTTTTCGTGCAGGAACTCTTCAGTCTTCCCGATAGATATAGCCATGGTTCTCTATTGCCCGGGGAGCGAAATCCCCCGCAGTTTTTTGTAAAGGCTCACCGCATAAGAATCGGTCATGCCGGAGACAAAATCCGTCATTCTTTGCAACCGGGTATAGACCTCATCGGCGGGAACCCGCCCAGGGCCAACGAACTGCTCGGGAACCATTCGCAAAAGGGTGCGGGAGCGCGGAGAGGATTTCTTCCCATTTCCCGCGAGGTCCTCGACCGCCTCGACGAAGAGATCGAGCAACCCGCCGATCACTTCGAAACCCGCCGCCTCGATCTCGATCCCGCGAGGGCTCGCGTAGATCGTCTCGCGGGAACGGCGCACGATCTTTTGCAGCGCCCCGGCCATCGGAGTGCAGTCGATCAGCGGTTGCTCGAATTCCCCCGCCAGAAGCGCCTCCTGGTTGGCCAGGAACACCCCGGCTACCTGCTCTACCGCGCTTCCGATCGCCTGGGCCCGCAGAAACTCGATCCTCTCCTTCTCCCGCTGGATGGTCTCGAGCCGCTGCGCCGCCGTTGGCTTGCCGATGACCTCCAGGAACGCATCGCGCACCTCCTCGTAGCGGAGTAGCCCCAGCCGGACGCCATCCTCGAAATCGACGAGCCGGTAGCAAATATCGTCCGCCGCCTCCACGATAAAGGCCAACGGATGCCTGCACCACCATCCCCCAGCCTCGCCACGCCGGAGCAGCCCGGTCCGCTCGGCAACCTCCTCAAAAAGGGGGGACTCCGAGTGAAAGAACGAAAACTTTTTGGTGCTCGCACCGCTGCGCCCCCCTGGTGTCACGCTGGAGGCGAGAGGATACTTGGCAAAGGCCCCGAGTGTCGCACAGGTCAACTGGAGCCCCCCCTTGTTATCGGGCATCTGAAGTCGCGTTAAAATCCGGAACCCCTGCGCATTGCCCTCAAACCGCGCAAAATCGGCCGCCTCCTCAGGGGAAAGCTGCCCATACAGGGCCAACGCGCGGGGCGAGGTAAGAAACCAGTGCCGGATGGCATCCTCGCCCGAATGCCCAAAGGGAGGATTGCCGATGTCATGGGCCAGACAAGCCGCAGCCACAATCGCCCCAACGTCCGACGGATGAAAAACCGGCGGGCAATCGATCAGATCCGCTCCGATTGCCGTACCAAGCGACCGCCCCACACACGCCGCCTCCAGGCTATGCGTGAGCCGGGTGCGCACATAGTCGCTCTCCGCCAGCGGGAACACCTGCGTCTTATCCTGCATCCGGCGGAACGCCGAGGAAAAGACCATCCGGTCGTAATCCCGTTGAAAGGGCGAGCGCTGTGCCTGCGGCGTTTCAAGCTCGCGCCGCCCCAGGCGGGCGGGCGAAAGGAGTTTCTCCCATTGCATCATTCCCTCACCATGAGCGGCTTTGCGCCACCCGGAAAGGGTAAACCTAGCAGTTCCATCACCGCCTCCAGATCTTCCCCCGTAAAAAGCTCCTCGTTCCTCGCCTCGCCTTCCCCAGCCTCGGCGTAAGCAGCCGCCTGCATTCGAATCAGTTTTACCAGTGCAGCTGCTTGCCTTGAGGTCATAATGAGCGCGTAAGTCTTCTCCATGGACTTTCTTATAAGCGCCCCTCGCGCCGCCGCGTCCTTCCCCGCCCATGATGCGCCGAACCAGGCCCATCCGCCGACGAATCACTCACCTTCTGCGCCGGATTTTTTCAGCAAAATTCGCTCGCCACGTTTCTTGGGTTTTCACTCAGATCCCTTCGATCCGATATCGCCCACTATCGAATACGCATATTTTACACTTCCAATCATTTTGTATAAACAGCACTATCCAATACCATGGATTTCAGGACGTTTGCCATTGCGCTATTTTCCTTCGCCTATTCCGGCTTCAGCTTCGGGGGCTCTTTGGTGTTGAACGGAGGCGGTTCATACACCGGCGGCACTGGGGTCATACAAACCGGAACGTCTCCGGGAAGTGGCACGAGCACCATCACAGTGGGAGGCGGAACGTTAACCCTGGGAGGCGGCACATTGACTTTGGGCGGTTCAAACTCAGTGACCGGGATCATTACTCCTCCGAAATCTTTTGCCTACGTCCTCCAGCCGGATGCGCTCGCAAAGAAAAGCGCGGATGCCGTCAAAAAAATCGCCGCCAGCAAGCGCGACTGGGTGATCATCGATCCCTCGTTCAACGCCAAATCGGACTTCACCCCCGCCGACATCATTGCCATCCGCCAAGGGCAGCCTGGGCGAAAAGTCCTCGCCTATCTCTCCATTGGCGAGGCGGAAAGCTACCGTCCCTACTGGAACGCGGCGTGGACGAAGAAAGGAAAACTGACCGCCAGCGCCCCCTCATTCCTGGTGAAGGAAAGCCCTCAGTGGAAGGGAAACTATGTGGTGAAGTACTGGCAACCCGGCTGGCAGAACATCATTCTGCCCATGGTCGATAAGCTCATGGGGCGCGGATTTGACGGGATCTATCTCGATATTGTCGACGGCTTCGAATCTTTCGAGTTTGATGGGAAAAACTGGATCGACGATCGCGTCAACCCGGAAACTGCTCAAACCTATCGGCGGGACATGGTGGATTTGGTTAAGAAGATTGCGATTCGCGCCCGCGCGGGCAAGAGCGATGCATTGATCATTCCGCAAAACGGCGTTCAACTGCTTGAGCACGCGGACTTTCTTTCGACCATCTCTGCGGTGGGCATTGAAGATCTCTTCACCAACGGCAATACCTTACAACCGCTGGAATTTACGAATTACATTCTCGACTTTGCAACGCTCGCGCTGGCGGCCTCCAAGCCAGTCCTCCTGATCGAATACCCGACGAAGACGGACCGGCTGAATTTGGTCCAGCAGGCCGCCCGTCAAGTGGGCCTCATCTGGCTGACGACGGACCGAGCCCTCAAAACGCTCGGGAAATCGGGAAACTAGCATGACAACGATCACACGCCTTCCGGATTTTTAAGCGACGCACGAGGGTGCGCCGACATCCATTCCATCAGCCACTCGGGTCGCGATTTTCCAAAAGGAAAACGCGCCCCATGTTCCTTGGCTGCCGAAACGACATCACGCGAATAACCGGTGATTGCAGAGAGCTCTTCAATGGTGAAGGTCCACCAAGGATTTTCTTTGGCGATCGCCAAAAGTCGTTTCCCGTCATCGTTCATTGGACCGCCGATCTCATCGAACGACCGTCTCTGCCGTGAAGCCGAAAGGGCACAACGCTCCCGCGCCCGGGAGCCAATACCGTGCCCCGGCGCTGAACGCGCCGTTGGGGGCGCTTCTTCTTTCATCGATTTACTTCCGTGTTGGGATGTGAATTTATCAAACGGCTCAGGTTCCTTCCCGAGCAACGACTAGGAGTTTACACCCGCTTTGCCCCCCGTGTTTCTCTTTGAGGCGCATTGGGGAAACCCCGTCCCCGATTGGGGAAACTTGGGGCATCCTGAGCATTGACGGCCCCCCGCTGCTCAGGGAGCTCACCCCGCGCCTTCATGCCCCGCAACGTCTTCCGATCGACACCGCGTAGCTTCGCCTCTTCCTGTTGCGAAAGCACCGCGTAGGGATTGATAAGTTTGACCAGCAACAAGCCGATCTGCTCGTCGCTCAAGTGTTTATGAATAATCTCCAACACCCGTGCATTGATGCGTGGCCGGAGGATCTCGAAGAGTTCCTGGGTCATGATACCGGGATTCTTATAAGCAGTAGGGTTCACCTGTCATTCGGGTAGAGTAATTTCATCGGGAGGCTCAGCAGACAGGACATGGAAGACGAGCCGACACCGGAGACCGCTCCAGCGTCCCGAAGGACCGCTAAGTTTAACTTATAAACCGGACAATACCAAGCACTTAAACTTGGCTGACCCCTTACTTGACCCGCTTTTTGGAAGGTCGTTTTCGCTTTTCGAAAGCTTGTCTCGCGAGCGTATCGAGATCGAGCCCCACCGGGTTTCCCGCTTCGTCGAGCGAGAAGCCCATTTTCTCCGCCAGCGCTTCAAGAATGCAGCGCGTCATCGTGCTGTCGCTGACCTTGGCGACAATTCCCAACGCCGTATAGATGTCCTTGTGCATCCAGAAGGAGGCAAGAGCTTTGTTGGGATCGCGTGCGCCGGGCATAAAAAGTGTCCCGGGTGGCATACACCCACCCTTGGTGGTAGATCAAACAGATTCGCTCTTTGCGGATTGTCATTCCCCGCTCGGGCTGCGAGGCTTTCAGCCCAAGAAAATGGAAACGATCACGCTGCAACAACTTCAAACACTCTTCTCGGATCTTCGCGCCGAAACCACCTGGGACGTCGATGGCGAAATGCTCTGGGGGTATTTTTTCCTCTCTCCCGACCCCGATAAACTGATGGCCGCCGGCGGCGCGCTCGCCGAACGCGGGTACGAAATCGTCGGTGTCTTCGAAAACGACGAAGAAGAGGGAGATGAGGACATGCATGTCCTCCAGGTGGAGCGCGTGGAAGCCCACACCCCGGAATCGCTGCACGCCCGCAATCAGGAACTGGAAGCCTTCGCCGCAGAATACGGGCTCGACTCATATGACGGAATGGATGTGAACCCCGTCGATAGCGGTGACGACGACTCCGTTGAGGAAGATGGCGGAGGAGCCATCGAAAACCCCGAACTGGTCGCCGCCATGGAGGCCCTGCAAGAGGACGACTCCGCCGAGGCCCAGGAAGCGCTGACCGCGCAACTCTTCGATGCCGTCTTCCTGCTTCCGGTTTCGGGAGAACCCTCCGAGGAGGAAGACGACGAGAGCCTGCAACTCATCGTCTGCACCGACGATGATGGCGTAGAGTTCCTGCCGCTCTTCACCGACGTCGGCGCTCTCAAGAACTGGGCCGAAGAAACGACCTCCGCCATCGCGATCGACTCCTCGGAAGCGTGGGAATACGTTCTCAACCTTGAGAACTGCGCAGGAGCCGTCATCAACCCCGGCGACGCTTCACTGGCCATCCCCCGCGATCAGGTGGAAATCCTGAGCAACGCCATGAAAGGCGATGGCAACGAAGAAGAATAACCCGCAGCAGTAGACTAGTTAAATACTAGCCATGCAAACCGACCTGCCGAAACCGGAGGGGGTCTACCGCGTCATCCATAGCGCGGATTGGCACCTCGGCAAAATGCTCGGCAGCCTCGACCGCACCGAAGAGCACCAACGCTTTCTCGACTGGCTGGAGGCCACTCTTGTGGCGGTTCAAGCCGACGCCCTCGTCATCGCGGGCGACGTCTTCGATTCCGCCACCCCTCCCCAGTCGGCGGTCCGGATGTATTTCGACTTCCTGGCCTCGCTGCACGCGAAGTGCGGCTGCCAGGTCGTCATCACGGCGGGCAATCACGATTCCCCCGCCCACCTCGACGCGGCGCGCGATCTCCTACGCGTCATCAACGTTCACGTTTCCGCCACGCTCCCCAAGAGCGAAGACGGCGCCCTTGACGCCTCCGCCATCCTCATCCCGCTCCCCTCGCCCGAAGCTCCGCGCCTCGTCGTCGCCGCGCTGCCGTTTCTGCGCGAGCGCGACCTCCGCACCGGGGAATTCGGCCAAAGCGCCGACGTCATCCGGCGGGAGCTTCAGGAGGGGCTTACCAAACGCTACGCGGAAGCCGCCGAGGCCGCCAAACCGTGGCTGGAGCGCGCGATACCCGTCATTGCCACCGGCCATCTCACCGCATTAGGGAGCGCGGTCTCCGAAAGCGAACGGGAAATCCACGTCGGAGGCCTCGGTTCCGTCGGCGCAGAAGCGTTCCCCACGGCTTTTGCTTACGTCGCGCTCGGCCACCTGCACCGTCCCCAGACCGTCGGCAACCGGGAGACCGTTCGCTATAGCGGCTCACCCCTCATGCTGAGCTTCAGCGAAGCGGCGGACCGCAAGGAAGTGCGCCTGCTCGATTTTTCAGGCAACCGACTCGTCGCCAATCAATCGCTGCCGGTCCCCCAGCCGCGCCCCTTCGTGAGACTCAAAATTCCGCATGCGGAGTTGAAGACGCGTCTACGGCAATTCGAACCGCCTGCGGGCGATCTTATGCCATGGGTGGAGATCACCATAACAGAGGCCAATGGGAGCGAGGATCTCTGCGAAGCGGTAAGGGAAGCCACCGCAAACCGGCCCTTCCAGGTCATCCGGGTGCTGGCGGAACGCACCACCCCTATCGCGCCATTGGGGCTCGATGACGACTCCGCCGACGAGGAAGCCGACGCGCTTCTTTCCAATCCGAAAGCAGTCTTCCAACGCCGTCTTGAACAGGAGACGCCAAGGGGCGACAGCCGGGATCACGATCCGCTCTCCACGGCCTTCGCCGAACTCTGCGCCTTATTGGAAGAGCGCCGCTGTTGATGAGCAAGGTAGCCCGCACTCGCGCCGCGAGCGCGGGATGGGTAAAGAGTCGCGTTTGACGCCATCCCCGCAGGACGGGCTGCTGGTCTTGCGATGGTCCTCTTATGAAGCCAAGAGGTCGATATCCGCGCTCGACGGCGCGAGCGGTCTACCGGTGCTACCGCACCAACCCGCCGCGATCAGTTTCGGAGTTCGGGTTTAAACTAACGAAGCACCTCGTTGATCATGTAAGCGTACGCTATATTCACCCAAACCTGCTTGGCTCCCTGCGGCGAATACCAGCCTCCTTTGGGATGCCTGTACACCCGCTGCAACCGATACCAGGTATCCCCGCCGTAGCCGACGACCCGGTAGGTATTCACCCCTGCGGCCAGCCCGAGCGTGGGGGTTTCCTGATCTTGCAGGCTCTCGGGAAGACCGATGTCGTAGGTCCACCCCAGTTTGATGGCGGAAACGCCCTGCGCCACCGTTTGCGGAGCCGAGACGACCAGCCAAAACGCCAGACCGGTCAGCATGGCTGCCGCCAGGGCGTGTTTTCGAAAATTGCTGAGCATGATCCATCCCCCGTGTTGATTCATCCTGAATGCCACACCCCGTTTTCGGAATGCAGCCCGGCCACGGCCTTATCACGGCTTCTCCAGCCAAACCTGCATTGCCCGCGCGTCGATGGTGACCCGGTAAATCGAGAGCAATCCATTCCCCAACAGCCCCGCCTCGCCGGGAAAGAGCGGCTTGCCATGCAGCCCCACTTGCACCCCGGAACAGCGATTCGCGCCGAGATGCACCTCGGCCTCCACTTCGGTCCTCTTCGCCTCTCTCCCCTCCACCCATTCCAGCGCCGAAACGCAACCGGTATCGAGCCGTGTCCATCGCGGCTCGGAGCCATTCACCTTTACGGGGACACACATCGCATCCTTCTCGTAGCGGAGCGGCAGCCTGACCCCTCGCCGATTCCCCGCTTTTTCCAGAATGACGAGCCGCCGATTTTTATAGTCGATCTCGATGATCCGGTTCCGGAAAAAATCCTGCCCGATCAAGCCGTCCATCTTCCGAAACTTCCACCCGCGGCCCTTCAAACGCCGCAGCGGCACGGCAAAGACCTCCCGCTCAAGCGGAATGCCATGAAGGCTTCCTTCGAAATCGCTGATCCGATAGGCCACACCATTGACCCCCGCGCCGTAAAGCGGGCACGGATCGCCCACTTTCAACCGAAGCCGTTGCACGGTATCGAAATGCAAAACCGTCGCGCCCGCGCCCGAATCGACGACGAAGTTCAACCGCTTCCCCTTCGCCGAGACCTTCACCCAAATCAGTCCGTTTTCCCATTCGAAGGGAATCTCCACGCGCTCCGCCGCCGCCACGGGAATACCCCCTGCCAACAGCAGAAAAGCGAGACCCAAGGCTACCTTGCGCAGCATTCCCATGGCAGTCGCCCCGCTATTTGTGGTAGCGCTTGGCGGGCGTAACAGACGGGACAGGCTTAAGGGACTGAACCGGCTTGGCAGGCTCCTCAACTTCGAGAGTGACCGGCCGCGGTATTAGATTGATCGCGTCGGCGGAAGGGAAAACATTCGACGCGTCGAGACCGATCACCGTACGCGCATCCTCCTTCTCGCTAGCCAGCAATGCGGACTCTTCATCATCCACCACGATCGGCTGGATGAAGATGATCAACTCCCGACGCACCTTGCTCTGCGACCGGCTCTTGAATGCGTTGCCCAATACGGGAATCTCCTTGAGCAACGGCACACCGGTCGCCTTCTTTTCAAGCTGCTCGGTAATCAACCCGCCAAGAACGACCGTGTTCGCATTGGGAATTGTCACGGTTGTATTCAGCCGTTCCGTTCCGATGATCGGCACAGTGTTGCTGCTCACGGTTTGCTCGCCGACCACCGTGTCGTTGACCTGCGCGATCTTGAGCGTCACTTCCTTCCTGCTGTTGATGAGCGGGACAACCTCCAGCTTCAGCACCACGTCGCGGTAATCGATGTTGGTCTGGAAGCGGCTGCTATTCGAATCGAGGCTTTGTAGGATGTTCGTCGGCACGGGGATCTGCTGACCCGAGGTGATCACCGCCTTTTTGTTATTGGCGGCGTAAACCGTGGGGCGGGAGAGAACCTTGAACCGGTTCGTGCTCTCCAACGCGCGCACCAGCACGTCGAGGTTGTTGGTCACCGCGCCGAAAACCGTCAGCCCACCGGCCGCCGGAGTCACGGCGCTGGCGATGCCGTCGCGAATATCGTTCACCGATTTCGCCATCCCGCCCGCCGAAAGCAGACCGCCAGAGAACTGTTTTTTGTTGAAGTGAACCAGATAATCAACGCCCAACTGCGAGCTCTCATCAAGCGTCAGTTGCCCGATGATCGTCGCCAGATAAACCTGCGGCGGCTTGCGGTCGAGCCGATCGATGATGGTCGCCACCTTGTCATAGCTCTCGGGCGGCCCGACCACGAAAATCGAATTGGCCTGCCGGTCCGCGATGAGACGGGTCTTGCCGATTTGCACGGAGAGGGGTGCGTTGTCGTCCACCGGCTCGGTCAGTTGATCCGGCAACGAATCGACCCCGCCCGCGTTGGTGAAACTGCCGCCACGCCCATTGCTGGAACGGGAACGCCCCATCGAACCCGCGCCCAAACGGCTCCCCAGCGGGTTGCCGGGCCGTGCCGCCTGACCGGCAGGCGGTGCCTCGCCGTTATCGGAAAGGATATTGACTAGCACGGGAAGAATGTCCTCCGCGGAGACATACTTCAACCGGCGCTCCAGCGGCGCTTTCAACTCCAGGGGTTGATCCAGTTCGCTAATCAACGCGTTGATATAGGCAAAGTTGGCGGGCTCGGTGACGACGAGGATGCGATTCAAGCGTGCGTCAGGAATCAACTGCGCGTTGATGCTCAGAAGCTGACTTTGGTTGAGCACCTGCCTCGGCCTCCCCTGCCCTTGCCCCTGCTGTGGCCTGTGCGCCTGCGGCCTCTGTCCCGGGCGTTGCGGCTGCCCGGGTGCGCCCGGCGCGCGATTATCGACCAGCGCCTGGATCATCTCCGCTACCGCCACCGCGTCGGCGTACTTGATCTCCACCAGTTCCGTCTTCACGGGGGCCTGGCTCAAGGCAGGATCGACGTCCACCAGCGGTTTGAGCGCGACGATCTGTTTGATGAGCGAGACATTCTCAGTAATCAGCAACGCGGGCGGCGCATAGATCGGGGTAACCTTCCCGTAGGAGTTGAGCTGGACATGCGTTTCGAAGAGCGCCTTGGCGTCGTCGGGAGTCAGGAACTCCAGCGGCAGAAAAAACGCCGCGATGGCGTCGCCCCCGGGGAGTTGGGTCGCGTCGGTATAAATCGTGATCCCGTCGCGCAACGGGTTCTGTTTCACCTTGGGGTCATTGAGCACCACCTTGAGGCTTCCCTCCGGCCCGGGCAGAAGCAGATAGCCGTTGAGCAACAGGACCGATTCGATCAACCGGCACGCCTCCTCCTTTCCCACGGGTTCCGGCGGCATGAGGGTAATGCTCGGCCCCCGGTAGATCTGGGAATCGCGCACCAGCGGCTTGCCGATCAGCCGTTCATAGATGTCGAGAATATCGGAGACGGGCGTGTTGGGAAACTGGATCGTTACCTTGCTGGCATCGCCGGGCAGGGGCTCCACGGAACCGCCCAGGGCAGGCCGCGATCCGGAAACATCCGGCGCTCCATGCACCGGGGCGCTGACAAGCGCGAAGAGAAATGGGAGGACAAACTTCGTTGATTTCATTATTGGGAGGCTTGCGGTCTTCTTTGGCGCTTGTTCTTCTCGGGATCGCGTGGCTTGGGCTTGATCTCGCTCGTTTTCGGAAGCCGATCCTTGAGAATGCTTCCGGGCGCTCTCGGAGTGGAAAACGGCAACGTACGCCCGGAGCCGTCGGAGGCTTTGAGCAAGGCGTCAGGGCTAATTTGCCGTTCGTTGAAACGGATAGCCACCTCCTCACCATTGATGGTGACGCGCGCCATGATGTTGCGGGGGTTCGGGTCGTTGTTCAGATCGATCAGCCGCCAACCCAGCGAATTGCTTTCGGTCGTGAGCGTGATCCGCTCGCCGGTGGCGGTGTTAAGCATCGTCACCATCGGCTTTCCGTCGAAGCGGGCCACGCCGGTAAGAACATAGCTTTCCGCCGCGTTAAGTGGCCGCAGGAACGGCGAGTTGCTCCAGAGATTGCGATACCGCTCCGGCCCAGGTGCCGGGGCGGAGATCGCCTCGCCGCCAGCCTCCACCGCAGGGAGGATTGAGGCGGACGCGATCAGAAGAGTGAATGAGAAAGATGACAAAGCGGTGTTCATCGGGCAAATCCTCCTGCGCCGTGGGATTGGTAAAGACGCCCCACCTGAAGGGTGCAAATCACAGGCAGTTCCTCCTCCTTGCTCTTGAGGTCGAGCGCCAGCGTCAACTGCTCGACAATGTGAAAGGCTTCCGGCGACTGGATCTCAGCCAGCCAGTCGACCAAGTCGCTCATCGGCGCGATCACCTTGAGCATGACGGAAATCCTCTTGTATTGCAGCTTGGGGTTGGGCTCCATGATGCGTTGCTCCAGAATCGTGATTCCGCGGGCGCGCGCCAGCTTCTGTAAGGTCTCGATCAACTCGCCTTGGGCTTCGCCCATGTCCCCGATGACCGGCTGGTGATCCTCCATCCACTTCTGGCGCTCCTCCCAATAAGCGCGATCACCAAGAAGGGCGTCAATCCCCTGCTTCTGCTCGGTAAGCGTGCGGATCTGCGTTTTTGCGAGAGTCACCCCTCCCATAAACGTCTTAAGCGCGATCACATTCCCCGCAAAGAAAATGACGGAGAGAAAGATCACCAGCAGGCGTGTCTCCTTTTTGGATAGCTTGGCCATTATTGCATGTTCCCTTCGATCTTGAACTCCACCGTGTCGTCCTGGAACACCCTCGGCTGCCCAACCCTCCAGCTATTGCGGGAGATTACGGGCGACTGCTTCAGAACATCCACATATTTGTAGAGTTCCGCCACACTCCGCGCCATCCCCTTGATCTGCACGCCGCGCCCCTTGATCTCGAAGGAGGAGAAGCGGATCCCGACGGGCGGAAGCGCCTCGGCGCACAGGTAAAATTGTTCGATGGCGTAATAGTTCGGGTCCACGGCGGACTCCACGACCCGCCACGCCGCTGACGTGCGCTCCAACTCGGTGGCCGCGGGCTTGTCGCGCTTGACGCTCTCCACCAACGCGGAGGCTTTGGCCTGCAGGGACCGAAGATAGACCGCCATCAACAAAACGAGCGCGACATACCCAAGCGCGGCGATCCCCGCGAACCGGAGGTTCCGGTCGCGCCGCAAGCGCAGGATGCGCGTCTTTTGCAGCGGGAGAGGCACCATTCGCGAGCGGGTCGAGACAGTCGCCACCCGCGCCGCGGACGGAGCCGGGCGCTCCCCTTCATCCACCGGAAGTTTGAGAAGCTGCAGACAGTCAACGCCTTCGGGGAAGCTTCCCCAGACCGTCACTCCGGTGATGGATTCAACGACCTGCTCCGCCTCCAGGGCAAGCCGGATCGCCCGAACTTCAAGAGCCGTCTCCGCGGTGATTTGAAGCGATCGCGAGAGCACCTGGGTATAAACCACCTCGCCGCCCCGCGCCACCGCCAGCACGAGATTCTGCCGCTCCTGCCACAATACGATCTGGCTCTCCGGCAGCGGGAGAAAATCCGCCCAGCCGGCATAGCAGCGAGCCTTTGCAAAGCAGAGCGCCTCGGGGAAATTCCCAGGCAGTAGTGTCACGCGGAGCAGCGTGCGATTCTCCGATACGGCGACGACGCCGTAGTCGAAGATCGGCGGCGTTCCGTTGCGCGGGGCCATCCCCCGTTTCTCCAGTTGGGAGAGAATCATCGGCTCGTACAACCCGGGCTCCGCATTGGTCAACCAGAGCGGCAGCGTCAGACATTGGCTCACGGGCAACGCCATCACCACCCGGCTGGCGGCGGCGGCAGCATCGGCGGGCTCGGTGGTCTTCCCCTCCAGCGTCGGCGTGCGCGAGCCGCCGTGGAGCGACCAGATTTCCCAGTCAAGCCCCGCCGAGGGAGAGAATAGAAGATGTTTGCTCATCGGGGGTTAGTTCTCCATGGTTGCAAGGATGGCGGGGCGTTTCCCCTGTTCGAGCTTGGCGATCATTGAAAGTGTGACCACGCGATTTCCGACGCGGCCTTTGCTCTCCACGCGCAGTAGCGTTGTCTCCACGGTCAGCAGGCCCGAAACCGCATCGAAGTCACCGGGGTTCATGCCCAACGCGTCGCGAAATTGCTCCAACGAAGAGAATTGTAGATCGTCTTCGGTATCAGGAAGACCGTCAAGCCCGTTGCGTTGCTTTACCAACGCTTCGGCGTGCTCCAGCGGGACTTTGGTGTAAATGGAAATGGCGTCCGCCGATGCCCCGTTGACGTTGAGTTTCCCGGAGCCGTGAACGGTAAAGTAATCCCGCCAATCGGGTTTCATTGCCACTAGCTTGTCCATTCCCCGCACGGATAGCATCTCCTCCACGGATTCAAAAGGCCGATTTCTCGGGTATTCGGGATATCCCTGCTCCTCATAATATTCCCGCTCCGCGCCGTGAAGCCGGACGCGACCATTGCGGTCCACCCAGTCGGCCAGGGAATCCGCCAGAATGAAGGCGTCCTCCGGCTCCAGTCCCCACTGTTCAAAAAGCACGCGGAGCACGTCGGAAAAGCCGAACTCGATGATGACGTTGATGGGCAATCTCCCGTCCTCGGGCCGGATCCGGACTTCAATTCTCTCCTCGGCCGAAAGTTTCTGCCGCAAAACCGGATCGCCCGGCTTCACCTGGGGATGCAGCCCGATTGCCAGCCCCGACTCCGCGAGTTGACGGGCGCGAAAATCCTTCTGGAGCGCCACCGTATCATCGAAACCGTAGCCAACAAACTTGATGACGCCAAAAACCGCCAGCGACATCACGACCAGAGCCCACATGACGAGCAAAAGCGCGGAGCCATGAGCGTGTTTTGCACGAAAAAACAACCTCATCGCCTCCTCCTGTTTGAGCGGCGACCCTGCTCGGGTTGCTGTGTGGATTCTTCGGCAAAGGCGACGGGGAATACGGCGCGGAATGGAACGGTGTCTCCCGTCAGGAGGAGCGAAAGCTCCACCAGCGGCGGCCGGGTGTTCCGTGTCCAGGACTCCACCCAATCGTGGGCGCGAGGATCGTAAAAACGCCAGCGCGCCCATTCAAGATCACCAGCCAGCAGCAACCAATACCGCCCCTTTTCGTCCGGCTCCAGGGAGGGGGCTGAAGCCTCCACCCCGATTATCGTGCTCTCGTCCTTGGGCGGAGCAAAATCACTGCGAGAGATGGAAAGCTCAAAGAGCCCGTCCTCCCGGGGGCGAACGGCAAGTGTCGTCGTGCCATAGTTGAGCGGACTATCGCCGAAGGCAAAAATGGCGGGAGCATCCTTGAACTCAATTTCCTGGCCGTCGGCCTCAAGGCTGGCCGGAACCCGGAAACTGGCGGTGGGAGGGAGGGTGGCAAACGTTTTTCGGCACAACTCCGCGAAGGTCGCCAGTTGCCGGGTGACCCGCTGGGCATCGTGCAATTCGTTCGTCGTCCGTAGGCAGGCGTCGAGCACACGAAACAACGCCACCGCGATGATCGAGAATACCGCCATCGCGATCACCAGCTCCAGCAACGTGAAGCCGGGCGCGCGGAAGAGGTTGCGGCGATTACGGCTTATGGACATATACCTCCGCCGTTTGGGTTTCCTCCGTATCGCCCGCTCCCCAGGTTGCCGTGATCTTGAGCCGGTACATCCGGTCGAGCGCGTGCCCGTCCCGGTTCTGCAATTCCAGCGGCTCGATCTCCTTGGTGTACATCACGCCGAGTTCGTCGGGGCCGTTCGTCTCGCTTCCCGGGCCGGTCCATGGTTCCTCGCGAGCCTCCGCAAGCTGGTTCTGGAGCGAAAGCGCCACCTGCGCCTCCCGGTTAAAGCCTGTCGCGGCATCCACAGTGGTGTGCAACGCCGAGAGCAAGCCAAGCACCGCGATGGCGAAGACCGTCACCGCGAGCATGATCTCCAAAAGGGTAAACCCCGAGCGATCGGCATGTTGACGCGAATGGGGCACGGGGTTTACTCCGGGAAGTAGTAGCGCTCGTCCTGGGCGTCCGCCGTCAGGGGGTTAAAGGCGACTTCGATCCAGGCGTCGCCTTTGCGAAATTGGACCCGCACGGGATTGCAAAGCCCCGAAGGTTGGAAGACCCAGCGGTCGCGCGACGAGTCCCGGCGGCTTCTTGTCTCCAGCCCGGGCTCAAGCCACTGGCTTTTGCCCCAAAAAAGCAAACGACAGGCCATCCCCGGAGCGTACTGGTATTCGACCAGCGGCTCGGGCGGCAGCGGCTTTTTCTCCTCCCCGTTCTCATCGGCTTTGTCTTCTGTTTCGTCTTCTGTTCTGCGGGGTGTCTCGTTATCGGACCCATCGGTCTTTTCCGCATCGCCATTCCGGGAATCGACCTCCTCAAGCTCTTCCTCGTCGCCGTCCGGCCTGGAATAGAGACTATAGAGACGCCCTGAAAAACCGTCTTCATTGAATACGATCTCGTAAGGGCGGCCCTCTTTTATGGCCCGCAGACGCACGATCTTCGCAAGATCCTGCAACTCCTCCACAGGCGCCCGCATGGCCGCCTCCCGGATCATTCCGGAAATAAATGGCACTCCGAAAGCAGCCAGCACCGCCACAATGGCAAGGACAACGACGATCTCAAGAAGCGTAAACCCCCGCTGCCATCCATGACGGCGCGGTCGGCTCACGGCTGCTTCCAGTTGCCGATATCGTCGGTGCTCTCAACGCCATCGGCCCCCAGTGAAAAAAGATCGAACCCCGCCGGATTCTTGATACCGGGGAAACGATAAACATAGTCGCGATTCCACGGGTCCTTGGGCAACTCCTCCAGCAGCTTTTTCCAGCGGCGCGGCTCGGGAGCCGCCGTGGGAGGCTCAACCAGCGCCAACAATCCCTGCTCCGTAGTCGGAGGCGCGTAGTTGCTCATCTCGTAAGTCTTGATCTGCGTGCTGATCGTTTTGATATCGCTCTCCACACGGGTCTCCTTGGCCACGTCGATATTTCCCGAAAGCAGATAAATACCCGAGCTGACAAGAATGGCGATGATCCCCAAAACGAGCATGATCTCGAGAAGGGTGAAACCGGACGGACGCGAAACGGACGAATAATGGGGATGCTTCATGGGAGGAGGTCGACGCTAAATAAACCTGGCGGGAATTAAAAGTTGCAAAGAATATTTCTCAACGGAAATCTAGGCAAATGAGAAAGCTGTTCCCCTTTGCCCTCACTCTCATCCCCATGGCTTCCGCCTGGAGCGATGTCACCCTGCCGCCGCTCATCTCTGATAACATGCTGCTTCAAGCCCCCAAGGCGGCCGTCTGGGGCAAAGCTGACCCAGGGGAAAAAGTGACCGTCTCGCTGGGTAAAACCTCCGCAACCGCAACCGCAGGCGACGACGGCAAATGGCGCGTGGAACTCGACGGCCTCACCCCCGGGAACGCAGGCGCTCTCACCGTCGAAGGGAAAAACAAGCTGACTGTTCAGAACGTCGCCGTCGGCGAGGTCTGGGTCGGGTCGGGTCAATCGAACATGCAATGGCAGGTCTCGCACTCCCAAAACCCCGAGCAGGAAATTGCCGCCGCCAGTTTTCCGGAGATCCGGATGTTCAACGTCCCCAGAAAGGTCAGCCCGACCCCTCTCGAGGAAGTGGCCGGCAAGTGGCAGGTCTGTTCGCCGCAAAACGTCCCCAACTGGTCTGCGGTAGGGTACTACTTCGCCCGCCAACTGCATCAAAACCTCAAGAGCCCCATCGGGATCATCCACACCTCATGGGGTGGCACCCGGGCGGAAGCGTGGACTCCCGGCGATGCCATCATGGCTAACCCGTTGCTTGAAAAGGAATACCACCAGGAGTGGCAGAAGCGGATGGCCGATTACCCCGCCCTCAAGGCCGCGCATGACGAGAAGATGGTCGCATGGGCCACCCAGGCCGAAGCGGCCAAAGCGGCAGGCCAGCCTGAACCGAAAAAGCCGATGGCCCCCCTTGGCCCCGACAGCCAGCACGCGCCCGCCGTTCTCTATAATTGCATGATCCACGGCGCGACTCCTTACACGATCAAGGGTGTCATCTGGTACCAGGGAGAATCCAACGCCGGCAAAGCGGATACCTACAAACCGCTGCTGAGCACGCTGATCGCCTCCTGGCGCGCCGCGTGGAAGAACAACGACCTTCCGTTCCTGATCGTCCAGCTTGCCAACTATCTGCCAGGCGGAAAGGAACCCGTAGCCTCCAAATGGGCCGAACTGCGGGACGCTCAACGCCTGACCACGCTTGAAGTCCCCCACACCGGCCTCGCCGTCGCCCTCGACATCGGAAACCCCTCCGACATCCATCCCAAGAACAAACAGGAGGTCGGCCGCAGGCTCGCCCTGATCGCCGAAGCCTCCACCTATGGCAAGGCAGTCGTCTCCTCCGGGCCGTTCTTCGATGACGCGAAATTCGACGGCAACCAGGTAACCGTCCGCTTCAAGCCGGGCACCGCCGACGGACTGACCACGCACGATGGCGCCGCCGTGAAGGGATTCACCGTCGCCGGAGCGGACAAGAACTTCGTCGCCGCCGAAGCGAAAATCGACAAAGCCTCTTCGACCGTCATCATCACCTCTCCACAAGCAACTCAGCCCGTGGCAGTTCGGTACGCCTGGGCCAATAGCCCGGAGATCAACCTCGTCAACAAGGAAGGGTTGCCCGCCTCATCGTTCCGTACCGATGATTGGCCCATCGTTTCGGAAAAGTAGAAAGCCCCCTTTCCCTTCCCCGTTCCCGATTCGGTCTTTGGGGAGATGGAATCATGGTGCATTTTGTGCTTCGTAGAAAGCCGCTAGTGTCCAGCCCCACAACCATGTCGAATACAGCCGCTTCCCGACTCGTCCTTCAGCCTTATACCGAGGAAGCCGTCAAGGAGGCCGCGCGAAGTGCCCTGGCGGAAGTGGGCGGGCGTGTTTCCATCGGGTTCGTCTTTGCCTCGGCGGACTACAGGGATCATCTTGAGGATTTTCTGGAGCTCATCCAGCTTCACGGGCACGTCCCGCTTCTCGTCGGTTGCAGCGGCACGGGGCTCATCGGCACCGATGAGGAGGCAGAGCAAACCAGCGGTTTCTCGTTGCTGCTCCTGCACCTGCCTGAAACGAAGATCCACACCGCCACCCTTCAGGAGCATCATGTGGAGGAGGCGCAATCCGCCGAAGACTGGCACCGCATCACCGGGGTGAGCCCCGGCGACGTGGATACCTGGATCAGCCTCGTCGATCCCTTTGGTTTTCCCGTGGAACCGTGGCTCGCCGCCTGGAGCGAGGCCTACCCGGGGATCGACACCATCGGCGGCCTCTGTTCGAGCAACCTCGGCGGAACCCAGAACGAGGAAGTCTTTGTGATCCACAACCGTGAAGTCCTCGATCCCGGAACAGCCATGCTTGTCGGGTTCAAGGGAGGAGTCACCGTGCATCCGCTCCTTGCGCAAGGCTGCAGACCCATTGGCGAACCGCTGACCGTGACCGGCACCGATGGCAACCTCGTGCTGGCGCTGGGCGGCAAGCCCGCCTATTCAGCCCTGGCTGAAGCGTTCGAATCGCTTAGCGACGAAGAAAAGACCCGCGCCCAGGGGAATCTCTTCGCCGGGTTGGCCAGTTCGGAATACGTCGAGGACTTCAAACGAGGCGACTTCCTCATTCGCACCATTTTGGGAGCCGACGCCGGAACCGGCGCGGTCGCGGTGGGAGCCTACCCGAGAGTCGGACAGACCCTCCAATGGCAACTGCGCGACCGGCAAAGCGCCGAGGCCGACCTGCGGTATCGCCTCGCCGTCGAAGGCAGCCGCCCGCTCCCGCCCTTCGCCGCCCTTCTCTTTTCGTGCAATGGCCGGGGCCGCGATCTTTTCGGTTCCGCCAATCACGACGCCCATGCGCTCGCCAAGGCCATTGGCAAATTTCCCAGCGCAGGCCTTTTCTGCAATGGCGAGATCGGCCCCATCAAAGGCCGAAGCTTTGTCCATGGCTATACCGTCTCCATGGCGCTGTTTGGATAGCGAAAGCGGACCATTTGTACTAAACGAGTGCGGCAGCACTGGTAGCCCGCTCGCGCCGTCGAGCGCGGGTATCAGCCCCGTGGCTTCATGAGGGCTGCATCCCAATACCGGTAGTCCGTCCTGCAGGGATGGATATCAAACGCGATTCGTCAACCCATCCCGCGCTCTCGGCGAGAGCGGGCTACCTTGCGCTCTCCACGAAAAAAGTGAAACTCCTGTCTGCGCAGGATTTATCCAATAAGAGACGAAACAAAACGTCGGTGTTACAGCATTTCAAACTGCAACACCGACGTAGAAAACCCGGTTAAAAAACTTAGGGTACTGAGGGGAAGCCTAATAGCGGCCACCACGATCGCGGCCACCACCGCCACCACCACGACGGTCACCGCCGCCGCCGTATCCACCGCCGCCGCCACCGCGACGCTCGAAGGAACGACCACCACCGCCACCACCGCCGCCGCTGCGCTCTTCACGAGGACGGGCGATATTGACGGTCAACGGACGGCCTTCCAACGCCTTGCCGTGGAACTGTTCGATGGCGCTCAGAGCTTCATTGTCCGAGCTCATCGTGACGAAAGCAAACCCACGGCTTTTGCCCGTGAATTTGTCCTGAACCAACAGCACATCGCTGACGGTTCCTGCCTGACCGAAGAGGTCCTGCAGATCGGGTTCCGTTACGTTAAAGGGAAGGTTCCCAACGTAAAGTTTGTTATTTGACATACTGATAACTGCCTAGCACTGCCGTGACGGTTCCGGTCATCGGTCTCAAGTCGGCCACTGATTGATTCAATTGCAAACTCCCCTGCCTCAACACTGCTGACGAGACCGCAGGGTAAATGAAATCCATCAATTGGGAAGCGAAAACAGACTCGGGATTCCTATGAAGAAATCACTAAGGGTTTCCCCTATCCATCACTTTATAACGCTCCATTCTCATTATTAATAAACGTTATAGATTGAGACATTACTATATCACCAAGGTGCAATCTCAATGCCCCCGGCTATCGAGCCTGCTTTTTCATGGCCAGGCGAAGAATGGACATCGGCATCGCGGCGGTCAGCAACATCACCATGGCGACAAACCAACCGGGAATATTGCGAGGCTGGTCGCGCTCCACCGCCCGAAGAGCATCCGATACCACTTTGGGAGCCGGCACCTTCATGATCTCGGGGGCCGGCAATGGCTCGGCGTTTGTCTTCCGCTCGGCCACCGCCCCAAACTCCGTGGAGACCGGCCCTGGGCATAGGTTCGTCACCCGGAGGCCACTGGAGCGCAACTCCGCCCGCAATGCCTCTGAGAAGCTGGTCACATACGCCTTCGTCGCGGCGTAGACCGCCATCTTGGGCATCGGGAGAAAACTCGCAACGGAGGAAACATTAAGAATGGCCGCCTTGGGCTGCTTCTTAAGCATAGGCAGCAGGGCGAAGCTCAGCCGCGTCAACGCGTTGACATTCACCTCAACCATTTGGCGAACGCGTTCCCAATCGCTATTCTCAAATTTGCCATGATCCCCCAACCCGGCATTATTGATCAAAAAATTAATCTGCAACCCGCCCTCCTGAAGCGAGCAAAGCAAACCGTCCACATCGGCAGCACAGGAGAGATCCGCCTTGTGCAGGTGAATCTCAAGCCCGGGCCTCGCTATCTCGTTTCGCAGCGCCTCCAGGTTCTCCAACCGGCGCGCCACCAAAACCAAGGTCGTCGCACGGGGGGCAAGTTGACGGGCAAACTCGGCTCCAAGACCGGAAGAGGCTCCGGTAATCAACGCCGAACACTGATCGAGGAATCGCATCCCTCAGGTATATACGCTCGACGGCAGGAAGTCAGGAAAATAGAACGGCTAGAGCTTTTTCGGTTTAGAATGTCGCAATGATTAAAGCATGCGACAGAATAAGCCGAAAATGCTCTAACCTCATGATCGTCCAAAACATCGACTCTGCGACTCCATTTACCACGAAAGACTCCTCGACGATTCGCTCCATCCTCGACAGGAGCAATGCGCCCGTGGAAAACCAGAGCCTGGCCGAAGCGCGATTGCCGAAGGGGGCTACCACGGAGCGGCACTACCACCGCCTGAGCGAGGAATTTTACTTCATTCTGGAAGGCACCGGCGAAATGACCGTCGGCAGCGATACCCGCGCGGTTGGCCCGGGAGACGCCATCCTGATCCCGGCGGGCGCATGGCACACTATCCGGGCGGAGTCGGAACTCCGTTTCCTCTGCTGCTGCGCCCCGCCCTACGCGCACGAAGACACGTATTTTGAGTGATTTTTTGCAACTTCCTTAATCGAAATGAGTTAAACTCGGTTAATGGCGTTCTCCCCCCTCCCCGCCCAAGAGTTCGACACGCCGAAGGCCGCCCACCTTCTTTGGCGCGCCGGCTTTGGCGGCACCTGGGCCGACGCCGAGGAACTCGCGGGGCGCGGGCTTGACGGTGCCATCGAATGGCTCCTGGCACCCGCGGTGGAAAAACCGGGGCCGCTTTCACCGCCCGAGTGTGCCAAGCTTCCCGAGGAGGATGAAGCCGCCTTCCGCGCCCGCCTCCGCTCGCTTCCCGACGGGGTGCGACAGAAACTCGCCAATGAACGGCGACGCGAAGAGAACAACAAGATCGAGGCGCTCAAACGCTGGTGGCTGGAGCGGATGCTCACCACACGCCGGCCGCTGGAAGAAAAACTGACTCTCTTCTGGCACTCCCATTTCGCCAGTTCCTTCGCCGAAAAAATCGAGCACGCCTACCCGATGTGGCGGCAGAACGAGCGGTTCCGCCGGTTCGCGTTCGGGAAGTTTCCCGATCAACTCAAGGCGCTGATCCGCGATCCCGCGATGCTGGTCTGGCTCGACAACGCCCAGTCGCGAAGCGGGCGACCCAATGAGAATTTTGCCCGCGAACTGATGGAACTCTTCTCACTGGGCGTCGGCCACTATAGCGAAACCGATGTGAAGGAATCGGCCCGCGCCCTCACCGGCTTTGGCGTCGATCGCGATACCTGGAAGTTCGCTTTTCACAAGGACGCCCACGACCCGGGTGAGAAGGTATTTCTTGGCAATACCGGCGACTGGACGGGCGACGACATCGTGCAGATCATCTCGGAGCATCCCGCCGCCTCGCGTTTCATGACGCGCAAGTTTCTGGAGTTCTTTCTCTGGCCCAACCCCGAAACGCCGTTGGTGGAAGAAGCCGCCCGGATCTACCGGGAGGTCGACCTCGCGCTGGCTCCCTTTCTCCGCCACCTCTTCGCCAGCCGGGAGTTTTACTCCCCGCGCGCCCTCGCCGCGACCGTCAAGAGCCCGGTGGTCCTGACGCTCGGGGCTCTGAAATCGATGCGCGTCCCGATCCCGGAGAGTTCCACCATGATCGACGCGCTCCGGCTGATGGGGCAGGACCTCTTTTTTCCGCCCGACGTCAACGGATGGCCGGGCGGCATGGCCTGGATCAACTCCAACGTTCTCCTGATCCGCTACAATTTCGGAAACTTCCTCATCAACGGCGTCAGCCCGGATGATTTCCAGATGTACGATTCCAAACAACCGGCCCAGAAGCAGACCCGGCGCACTTTCATCGAGAAACAACGAAGCGTGAACTGGAGCCCCAAAGCCCAGATCAAGGCGCTTGGGTTGGAACGAAAACTCAACAGCCCGGGCGAGGCGGTCGATTTCTACGTGCGCGACTTTCTGCAACGCCCCATCTCCCCGGAGTTCCGCCGCCAGTTGGTCGCTCTCCTGGAAACCGATGCAGCCGGGGGACGGAAAAGCTTCAGCTTCGACGACAATACCTTCGACGAACGGATCCGCGGCCTCGTGCACCTCATCATGAGCAGCCCGGATTATCAACTCTGCTAGCCTATGCAATACTTCCAGACCCGACGCGAATTCCTCGCCTCCAGCCTCAAGGGAGCCGGGCTTCTTGCCGCCAGCGCGTTTGTCCCGGCGTTTCTTGCCCGCACCGCCGCAGCCGCCGGGGCGGATAAGGACGCCACCGTGCTCGTCGTGCTGCAACTGAGCGGCGGCAACGACGGGCTGAACACCGTCGTCCCCTTCACGGACGACCTCTATTTCAAAGCCCGCCCGACCATCGCGCTCAACGGCAACGGCCTGCTGAAGATCAACGACCAGATCGCGCTCAACGCCGCGCTCAAGCCGCTCAAAAACGAGTTCGACCAGGGGCGTTTTGCCATCATCCAGAATACCGGATACCCCAACCCGAACCGTTCCCACTTCCGCGCCATGGAAATCTGGCACACTGGGGTGAACGACCAGTTGGAAACCAACGGCTGGCTGGGGCGTTATTTTGACGCCCAATGCTCCGGCGCCGATCCTCGCGGACAGCAGGGGGAGATCGGCGTGTCGCTGGGGAAGGTCATGCCGCAATCCTTCCGCAATCGCTCCAACGTCGCCCTCTCGCTCGACGACCCGGAGACCTTTCAATGGAACGCCAGCGGCGAAACCGTGGCGCTCGCGAAGGCGCAGGAAGCGATCTTCGAGAAACTCAACAAGCCCGGCATGACCGCGCCCATGACGCCGCTTGCCATCGAGTCCAAAACCATGGGGACGCTCGGCGGCATCAACGGAGGCAGCCCGGAAACCGCCGATTTCCTTCGTCACACGGCCATGAACGCCATTGCGGCAGGCGATCGCATCCGCGCGCTTCTTGGCAAGGGAAAGAATCGGGCGGAATACCCCTACTCACGCCTCGGACGGGAGCTTTCCATGATCTCGAAGCTGATCGCAGGGGACTTTCCCACGCGCGTTTATTACGCCAGCCAGGGTGGCTTCGACACCCACGCGGGACAGGTCGGCTCCCACGCCCGCCTTCTTGACGATATGTCGCGAAGCCTCGCCGCCTTCATGGCCGACCTTCGATCCCACAAGGCCTCGCAGCGTGTCCTCGTCCTGGCTTTCAGCGAATTCGGCCGCCGCGTGGCGGAAAACGGGAGCGGAGGCACCGATCACGGCGCGGCCGCCCCGATGTTCCTTTTCGGCGACTCCGTAAAAGGGGGAATCCACGGCGGACCGCCCGATTTAAAAAACCTGCTCGACGGCGACCTGCGCCACCAGACCGACTTCCGGCAAGTCTACGCCGCCGTGCTTGAGAAATGGCTCAAAACGGATAGCGCCAAGGTGCTGAAAGGGAATTACAGCCCGGTGGACGTGCTGGCTTGAGCCTGCAACGCAATCCCAGGAATCGGCAGTAGGTCTTGCCGGGATTACGTCAAACGCGCGTCCCGCTCAATCCCCGCGCTCTCGGCGAGAGCGGGCTACCTGGCTGATCCTCCTCGTTGTGCAATTCCTCTCGCGCCCGTGTTGAAGTTGAGGCTAAATTGCAACACGGGCTTATGATCATCTGCTTTCTTGAGACGGAACCCAGCGAGGAATCTTTTTTTGCAGAGAACCTCAAAGGCCACGACGTCCGGTTTGCCGCGTCTTTGGACGAAGTGGAGCCCGATGTAGAAGCGATTTCGCCGTTTATCTACTCCCGGATCACTCCCGAATTCCTGGAGACCCATCCGAATCTCCGTTTCATCGCCACGCGCTCCACGGGGTACGATCATATCGATCTGGCGGCCTGCAAGGCTCGCGGCGTCGAGATTTCCACGGTTCCTACCTATGGCGACAACACCGTGGCCGAACACACGTTCGCGCTCATCCTTGCGATTTCCCGGCGCATGCGGGAGTCAATGAACGCCAACAAAGGCGATCAGTTCAGCTACGAAGCGGTCCGAGGGTTCGATCTCAATCAGAAAACCATCGGCATTATCGGGTCGGGCCGCATTGGCCTGCACGCCATCCGCATCGCCAAGGCGTTCAACATGAATGTGATCGCCTACGATCTCAGCCCACGGCCTTTCATGGGGGATCTCCTTGGCTTCGAATACGTCCCCCTCGACGTTCTCCTGGCCCGCTCGGACATCATTTCGCTTCACATCCCCCTCCTGCCGGCCACCGTCCACCTGCTCGACCGCGCCGCGTTCGCCAAGTGTAAAGAGGGGGTGATCGTCATCAACACCGCTCGCGGCGGGCTGATCGACACCGACGCGTTGATCGAAGCGCTCGACAGCGGCGTTGTCGGAGGCGCGGGGCTCGATGTGCTTGAGGAAGAGCACGTCCTCCAACGGGAGGCGATGAACCTTATCGGCGAACAGATCGTCAACCGCCTTCAGTCGGGGATGGACCCGGAGGAACTGCGGGCCTCAGAGTCCGACCGCATCGACGAACTTCAACGACTGATCCGCAATACCGATCTTATCGGGAGGCCCAACGTCGTCTTCACTCCGCACGTCGCGTTCAACAGCGTGGAAGCCGTCCAGCGGATCAATGACACCACGCTGGAGAATCTGCGGAATTTTATCGCCGGTACGCCGACGAATCTGGTGGATTAGCGAGCCTTCGGCTGCAAGGATTACGGCGTCGCGGAGCTCCGCCCTCCGTTGGAGGGTATTTCACACTGGAATCTTTCGCCCTGCGCGCGCTGCCGCGCGGTAGAGGGAGGGCGGAGTTCCACGACGCCGCCCATGGCCAAAGGCCCTCTATTTCTTCTCAACCCCCTTTGGCGTGCAACTGCTTGTTGATTGCCGCCGCCGCATAGGCCGCGCCGAAGCCGTTGTCGATGTTCACCACCGTGACACCGCTGCCGCAGCTATTGAGCATTCCCAGCAGTGCGGCCAACCCTCCAAAGCTCGCTCCGTAACCCACACTGGTCGGCACCGCGATGACCGGCTTGCTGATCAGCCCCGCAATCGCGCTCGGCAACGCTCCTTCCATCCCCGCCACCACCACAACGGCGTTACAGGATTCAATCTGGTCGCGGACGGCAAGCAACCGGTGAATCCCGGCCACGCCAACGTCGTAAAACTTCGCCACGCGATTGCCGAAAATCTCCAGCGTCACCACCGCCTCCTCCGCGACGGGAAGATCCGAGGTGCCCGCGCAGACCACTGCCACCGCGCCGTCGAGCTTCGGGAGCGGCTTGATCTCGATAGTGATGCAGCGGGAACGCGAATGAAAGCGCGCCTCGGGGAAGGCCCCCGTGACTGCCGCCGCCTGTTCTTCGCTGGCACGGGTGATCAGCAGGACGCCGTGCCGCTCCGCTAACGTGCGGGCGATCGCCACGACATCTTCCGCCGTCTTGCCTTGGGCAAAGATGACTTCCGGGAAGCCGCACCGGTCGTGCCGGTCCACATCCACCCGGGCGACGCCGATATCGACGAATTTGGAATCGTCAGCCATGGACTATTTCGCCGTGGAAAGGACCAGCCGCATCGGGATCATGTGGGAATCGACGAACCCGTGATGACGGAACAATTTCTGGGACTCAACCTCGTCAAGATCGCTCAGGAGCGTGATTCGCTGAAAATCCTTGGCCTTCGCGTACTCGATCGCATGCTCAAGCAAAATGGTGCCGTAGCCATGGCCACGGTGGTCTTTATGAATCACCAGGTCCTCCAGCAACATCACGAACCCGCCCTCGGCGGTACTGATCGTGAAAAGCAGGTTGATCATCCCGATGATCCGCCCGTGACTGCGAAGAACGAAGATCCGCCCCCGCGCCGGGTTTTCCAAAACCAGTCGGATGCCGCGCATCTGTTTGATGCGGTCCGGTTTGAAGTCCGACTCATGGGAAAACAATTCGACCAGCAGGTCGGTCAACTGCGGCAGATCCTCCAGAGTGGCTTGTTCGACGCTCGGTTGGTTCATGGGATAAAGGCGGGTTTATTGCAGAAGTGCTTGAAGCAGAAAAGCCTCGAATCCCGCGCGACCCAAAAAAACCGCTGCTGAAGGATACGCATTACCCGAGCCCCGCCAGGATCTCGGTCTTTGGGACGCGATCGCAGAACTCCGCGAAGGTTTCGCCGTTCACCTTCCCGCAATCATAGATGCGCAGGAGCTTGTCGATGAAGTGGTGGACGTCCTTGGCGAGCACCTTCCCCTTCAACAACTCGTTGAAGCGGCGGTTCTCGCCGAGGCGGCCGCCGATGAAGCAATCGTAGGCGTCGTGCATCACGCCGTCGATCTTCGTGCGCGCGCCCCGGAAGCCGATATCGGCAATTTGGTGCTGACCGCAACTCGACGGGCAGCCCGAGAAGTGGATGCGGATCTTGTCCTTGTACCAGCCGCTCTGGGTCTCAAGCTGTTCAACCAGATCGATCATCCGGTTCTTGGTCTCGGTAACGGCAAGGTTGCAGAACTCAATGCCGGTGCATGAGACGCACCCTTTGCGGAAGTTCGAGGGATCGTAGACGAGCCCAAGGTGGTCGAGTTCCGCCTTCAACGCGGGAAGGTTCGCCTCCGGCACGTTGATGATAAGCAGGTTCTGCTTGTTGGTAAGACGGATGGCGTCCTTCCCTTCGGCGCAATATTTTTGGGCAAGCTCGCCGATCCGCCCGAGAAGCCCGTTGCGAACCCGGCCACCCGCGAAGTTGACGCCCACCCAGAACAGGCCCGCCTGTTTCTGCGGATGAATGCCAAGGTGATCGCTCTCCTGATCCTTGAGTTCCGGGAAGTCCGTATGCGCTTCAAGCTGGAACGAAAGGCGCTCCTGCACGGCGGCGGCCACGCGCTCGACACCCCAGTCCGCCACCAGGAACTTGAACCGGGCGCGGTTGCGCTTGAGGCGATACCCTTCGTCGCGGAAAAACTCGCTCGCCGCCTTCACGACCGCCCAAACCTGACCTGGTCTGATAAAGAACGGGAGAATCTTCGCCATGTGCGGGGCGGCAGAGAGACCGCCTCCGAGCATGATGCCGTAACCGGTTTCTTCCACGCCGTTGACCGTGCGCTTGAGGCCGAAAACGGCGGTGCAGTTGATGTCGGGCTGGGCGCAGCGGATACAGCACCCGGAGACGGAAATCTTGTACTTTCGGGGCATGTTGGAGAACTCCCGATTGTCGGTCAGCGCCCTGCTCACCTCCCACATTTCGTCCGTGGCGTCGATGATCTCGTCGGGATCGATCCCCGATACAGGGCAGCCGACCACGTTACGGGTGTCGTCGCCGCATGCACCGCTCGTGGTCATCCCGACACCGGCAAGGTCGGCAAAAATCTGCGGGACATCCTTGATCTTCAGCCAATGAAACTGAATGCACTGGCGGGTAGTGATGTCGCAGAAACCGTGGCCGAAACGGTCGGCGATGCTGGAAAGCACCTTGGCTTGCGCCCCGGTTAACTGGCCGCCGGGGATCTTTGTCCGCATCATGAAAAAGCCGCTCTCTTTTGGCTTCTGGCGGTAAACGCCATACCATTTCATGCGCTCGAAATCGGGGTCGGGAATGGAGGCAAACCCGGATTTTGCGTACCGGTAGATGTCGTGAATGACATCCAATGCATCCTTGTCCTGCTTATACTGTTCCTGCGGCGTGAGAGGAATCAGCCCCTGTTTAACGGCGGCGAAGTTGGGTGTGATTTCGGTCATAACTTAATAAAGACACGAGACCTCGGTTAGAGCCTCCGAGAGGGAATATCATAATTCCCTATAAGAATTGTAAAGAATTAAATCCTCTTGTTCCCCATGCAAGGTGTTGTTAGCGTCCCCGGCGCCTTAAAAGACGGATGAATACCCCACGCAAGCTGCTCGCCAGCGATCTGATCCTTCTTATCCTGACCGCCTTTGCCGTCGGCATTCTTTTCCTGAAAGAACCGGGGCTGGGCGACGATTTCACGTACTGGAGAACCGCCTGGGCCGTTCACGAAAATGGGATCGATGGATGGAGCCCTACCAAGTTCCACGATTTACGCTGGCCGATCTGGGGATTTTGCTGGGTTTTACAGGGGATTTTCGGTCCCGGACTCGTGTCGTTTTATGGGGTGCCCTTCTCTTATCTCTCTCTGGGCAGCCTCGTGATCTTCATCCTTGGGAACCGCGTTTTCGATTCTCGCGCGGCAGGGTGGGCTTGCGCCCTCACGTTTCTCTTTCATCCCCTTCTCGATACGGTGATCTTTCGCCCCATGCCCGACCTTACGGAGGGGGTTCTCATCGGAGTGGCCGTTCTCTGCTGGTTGGGAATCGTGGAAAATGAGACCCGGCGCGCCCGCGTTCTTTTTGCCCTCGGGGCCGGCCTGGTTTCGGCAATTCTCTTTGCCAACCGGATCACCGGGGTTTTCGTCTTCGGCGTCCTCGCCGCCGTCGCGCTCGTCACCTGCTGGCGCAACCCACGCTTCAAACCGATCCAGGCCCTCACCTGGCTGGCTGTCATCGGGGTTGTCTGGCTCGCCCTTGTTTGCGTCGAATCGCTCATTTACCAGCGGATCACCGGCGATTTCCTTCACAGCCTGCACACCAATATGGGAGCCAAAGGCCGAAAGGGGACGGAATCGGTCCCTGTCTGGACACTCCCCTTCCGGTTCCTGCGTGTCGTTTGGGCAAAGGGTCTTCTCGGTCCCACCCTCTGTATATTGGCCGTTATCGGCGCGGTTCACCTCTGTCGGCGGGAGGGCAGGAGCGGAATGTGGGGCCGTGTCATCACCGCCTGGGCCGTCGCCCTTTACCTCGCTTATAGCTGCTCCCTGCAAAGCGTTTCGCCGCCTCGGCCGCTGCTTCGCGATGCCGACCGCTTTCTCTGTTCCCTGTCGATCCCCCTCTCCATCCTCTCGGTTGCAGGAGCTGGATTTCTTCTGTCGTTCTGGCGGATCGGCGCGGGCTGGATCCGGCGAAACCCCGTCCCGGCGGCCTGCCTCGCGGTGATCTTCTTTTGCGCCGCCACCCGGCGATCCTATTTCAACCTCGGTTACGTCCCGCAATTCCGGGCCTATCTCCAGACCGTGCCCGCTGGGACCTCCATCTTCACCCACGACGCGATGCGGAGCGCCGCCTACCTCTCCGACGCCAGGAAGGCCTCCACTCTTCAGTGGAATACCCGTTCCAAGATCTTTCACAAAAATGACAAACTGGAAGAGATGGCAGCCGCCTCGGAGCAATTCTGGTTCTGCCGCAAGCTCACCTGGCTGACGGATCGACAGGACATCCAAAGAGAAAAGATCGAAGAGCAGAATGAACTGGGCTCCTTTTTCACCAAGCCACAGCTCAACTGGTCCCTAACCCGGGTCATCAATATCGGGGAAGTCCCGGAATTCATCTTCTACCAAAAGCGGGACGCGGCGGCATCCGCCCCTGAGCCGATCGAGGCGCAGACCCTGTTTGCCGAAGCCCCCGCGATGCCGTTTCTATGGGAGGGCGATGGCGGAGAAACGGTCGTCAAAAGAGTAAAAATTCCCGAAGTTCTGCGCAACAAGCCGATCAGCCTGGAACTGAACGGCTCGGCTAATTTCGTCCAGGCGATCCGGGTCCAGCTCAAATTTTTCCGGGACTCCAAGTTTCTCCAAACGATGGAGTTACGGCCCTATTTCCACCGTCGCAGCGGGATCGACTTCCATCGCCTGCAAGTTCCCGAGGGAGCCGACACGTGTGAAGTCACCATCAGGGTCTCCCCGAAAGCCCGGAAAATTGCCCTCGAACATCTCCTCATCGTCCCCGAGAGCCCTCAAGAACCGTTACCCGGCAGGTAGAACCGCTGCATCGCCCATGCCCGTTCTCCTTTGGAGGACGCATGAAGCTAAAACCGGTGCATGAGCAAGTTGTGGTCGTCTGTGGCGCGTCGAGCGGGATGGGCCGCCAGACGGCGCTGGAGTTTGCCCGGCGGGGCGCAAAGGTGGTGGTCGCCTCGCGCAGCCAGGAGGGGCTCGACTCTTTGGTCTCGCAGATCGAATCGGCGGGCGGCACCGCCGTCGCGGTGGCAACCGATGTCAGCGACTATTCGCAGGTCAAAAATGTCGTCCGCCGCGCGCTCGAACGCTTCGGGCGCATCGACACCTGGGCGCATTTCGCCGCTACCTCCGTTTACGCCCCCTTCCGCGAGACCACGCCTGAGGAGTTCCAGCGCGTCATCGACGTGAACCTTCTGGGTGCCGCCTTCGCCGCGATGGCGGTCCTGCCAGCCCTGAGCCAGCATGGAGGCGCGCTGATCGAAATCTCCTCCGTCGAAGCCGAGGTGGGCCTCCCGAACCAGAGCGCCTACTCAGCCTCCAAACATGGAATGCGGGGGTTCATGGACGTGCTGAGAATGGAGATCAAGCATGAGCGCATTCCCGTGAGCGTTACCAACATCATGCCGAGCGGCATCAACACCCCGTTTTTCAATCACGCCCGGTCCAAAACCGGCATGCGGCCTCGACCCACCTCCGCCATTTACCAACCCGAGACGGTCGTTCGCGCCGTCATCCACGCGGCGCAGCACCCGATTGAAGAAGTGGTCATCGGCGCGTCGGGGGGCTTGGCCATTCTCGCCAAACGGCTCATGCCCAAACTGACAGATGCCGTCATCACCTGGCTTGCCTACCGGAGCCGGAAAAGCGGACGCCCCAGAGAGACACGACAGGAAAATATCTTCCAGCCCGGCACGGCGGACACCCGCATCCATGGCGATTTTGACAAAGAATCGCACGCCACCAGCGCCTACACCTGGCTGCAACTCCACCCCGGCGTGCGCCGCACCCTCGGGGGAGCGATTCTTGCCGGAGCCGCCACGGCATTGTTTTGGCGAGGACATACAAGGTAGTCCGCTCTCGCCGAGAGCGCGGGTATCGGCTCCCGCATATTCTTTACCCGGACATCCAGCAAGAGCAACCCGTCCGGCGGGGATGACGCCAAATGCCCTTCCTTATCAAAACTCGGCGGCGCGAGCGGTCTACCTGCCATAAAAAAACGCCCTGGGAAAACCCGGGGCGTTTCTGAAAATAAACCGTTGTGCGGAACCTTATGCGGTGACGGCGACGGGGTCGACGTTCACGCGGCGGCCTTCGCGGTCGAAACGGACGGTGCCGTCCACGAGGGCGAAGATGGTGTAATCCCGTCCGAGCCCGACGTTACGACCGGGGCGGAACTTGGTGCCACGCTGGCGGATGATGATGTTCCCGGCGACGACCGACTGGCTGCCGTATTTCTTAACGCCGAGACGCTTGCTTACGCTGTCGCGGCCGTTCTTGACGCTGCCCTGACCTTTTTTATGAGCCATAAAAAGTTGCTGTAGTTAAAAAAATCCGATTAGGCGTTGATCGCGGTGATTTTGACTTTCGTCAACTTCTGGCGGTGCCCCACCGTGCGGTGATACCCCTTGCGGCGGCGATATTTGAACGCGATGACCTTGTCGCCCTTGGTCTGCTCGAGCACTTCGCCCTTCACGCTGGCTCCTTCGAGAGCGCTGGCGTCAGACTTGATCGAGTCCCCTTCAGCGAAGAAAAGAACATCGGAAAAGCTGGTTTCAGTCCCGGGCTGCACTTCAAGTTTTTCAACCAGAATCACGTCGCCTGCCGCGACTTTGTACTGTTTGCCGCCCGTTTTAATAATTGCGTAAGCCATAAACGTCTCGAAAAGAAAGGCGTGAAAGCTGCCACACCCCCCGAGGGTTGACAAGGGGTTTCTCGCAATTTCTCACCTTTTAAGTGTCGGCTCTCCCCGGGAGAGCCTTGTCGCCTCACGATATTGTCGGCGAAAACGGTCCCCCAGTGTTTTCGCAAGCCGCACCTGGTCGATTTTCTGGGCGGAAGCGAGAGCCGGTTTGATTACCTCAAGGGCGGTCTTGTAGTCGATCCCCTCCATGGAGTCAAAGGATTCCATCGCCGCGGGAGGAAACCCGGCCTCGATCGCCGCGCTCCACGCCTCGCGCAGTTCCTCGTGCGTGTCGATGCAGCTCACCTGGATGACAAAGCCGATCACGCGGAAGAGTCCCGCCGTCCACTCGGGGTGATACACAAACCCACCCTCCGTGTACGGATTGACGCCGGGGTCGGAGCGGTACGGTTCGTACTTTGGCGCGTAGAGCTCCGGCAGGATTGGGAGCCGCCGCAACGCGTACTTCACCGGCCCGCCCGGTGTGCCGAGCTTCCAGTTCCAGAGCTTTTGCCCCTCGGGCGAAATGACGAACTCCACGAACTCGCTGGCCAACGCCGCAGAGGGCGCGCCGCGAAGCATCCCGATGGGGTCCGCCCCGAAAGAAGAGCCGTTGGCGGGGGTCACGTAACCCATGCGCGAGGCTCCGTCGGGCCGCCGCACCGCTTCGCTCTGGTAACGCCCGTAAAAATCGATGGCCATTCCCGCCGCCGCGTCCCCGGATTCCACGTCCCACGGCACCTTGGAGGCCGCGTCGGTGAAATAGCGGGCATTCCCCGCGATCCGCCGGATCAACCGCATTCCCCGCGCCCATCCTTCGGCGACATCCACCTCGCCCCCCTCCTTCGCCGTCTCCGCGATCTGTTGCTGGATAAGCATCTCGAACGCCTTGGCGGCGGACCCGCTCTGGGTCGGATCGGAAAGCGCGGTCTCCCCGAGAAGCCGGGGATCGGCCAGATCGCGCCATTCCGACGGAGGCCGCTCGATCCCCAGCCGCGTCAACGCGTCCGTATTATAACAGATGCCAAATGCCGCCAGCGCCGCCCCGATCCACCGTCCCTTCGTGTCGAACAACGGCTCGCCGCGAAAAACCGGTGGAATAGAGCCGCCCGGTCCAAAAAGGTCAGGATGCGCGGCCACCACCCCACAATCGACGAGTCGCCCTGCGTTCGCCTGCTGGATAAGATCGTAACTCCCGCCGCCAAAATAGAGATCGACCCCGCACCCGACGTTCGACTCGAGGAACGCCTTGCGCGCCCGAGCCGCGAGCGTCTCCGTCCCCGGCTCCACGCGCGGGTTGGCAAACGCCGCCTCCACCTCGTTACTCCATGGCTGGCGCAGGTCCCTTTCCCAATGGAGCCGGAATGCCCCCAGATACTCCGAGGCGATATACCGGGCGATATCGCTAGCCCCGCCCGGGGTGCGCCAGTCGATGGCCACCGTCCGCCCCGTGCGCGCCTTGTGCCGGGCCGCAAACGCGCGGGTGAACTCAAACCGCGTGGCCTCGTTATGCGGTGTGACGATCACCAGCACATCGTCCGCCGTCCCAAGACTCGCGGTATCCGTCCTGGCGGGGCGCAGGACGATCGGGATGAGAATCACCCCGACCAATGCGGCAATCAGCCACAGGCTGCTTTTGGAAATCGACTGCATGAAAAGGGAATTGCAGACCAGAAAGGCGATTTATACACCACCAACAGGCGGCTTCTCATAAAACACAATCCCCACCCGCCTAATATGGGCCGCCACCTCGGGATCGGTGTCTTTGGAAAACTCGATGAGGCTGAACTCATACGGAAGCAACAGGTCATCCAGCGCATCGTCGATCTGCCCCACCTTCCGCCAGTCGAGGGCTTCCCCCACGAGCGCAAGGTCGATGTCCGATCCCCGCCGATAGGTGCCCTTGGCTCTCGATCCAAATAACACCGCTTGCTCCACCTCGGGGAAACGCGTCAGTGCGCCGGTGATCTGCACGACGGTTGTCTCCGATAATCCATATTTCAAGCTCATGGCTCGTTCACCTCCAACTCGGTAAACCGCCGGAGAAACTGATCAAACTCAGCCAGGTAACTGGAAACGATTGCCTTGCCGATCATGTTAGCCGTGCTTTGATTGTAAGTGTGAGTCGTTTGATTTCGACTTTTGATCATCTGCATCCAAACTTCACCATTCTCAATCAACCCCTTGGCGAATGCCTGCCGGGTGGCATCCTTGGAACCGTAGAGATCGATTGCTCCGTGCGACTCCAAAAAATCCTTCATCATATTCCATGCAAGCTCGTGGGTGAATTCGAAGGCTTGGATCAGCCCCTGCTGCTCCAATTCGGAGAGCTTCCGCTTCCCGGCCAAAACGACGGCGTCGGACAGTTGCCGGTGAGCTCTACGGAAGCTCTGTAAACGTTGCCGCCAACGGATGTCGGGATTTTGAGGCATGATTCCAGATTACCATTCTTCGCGCGGTTTTTGACTCAAAAAATCGTTTTTTCCCATCGAAGAGGTGAGGACACCCGCGCTTTCGGCGAGACCGGGGTCTGCCTGGCCTTCTGGCGCGGCAACGCCTTCTTTCCGGTTTTCCCTTGATCCACCTTCCCTCTGGCGATTAGGAAATGGGGGCCGTGCTGTCCTGGATTATTACGCTGTTCATCGTCGGATTTGGGGCCGCCCTGGCCCTGAAGCGTTCGACGTGGCTTGTGGACTACGCGCTGGTTGTCTTTGTGTTCAACCGGGGGCTGCGGCGTTTCCTCGACTGGGATGCGGGAGCGTTCAACCGGCTGTCGCCCATCAGCCTGACGCCGTTGATCGTTGGCTGCCTAATGTTCATCCCCTTCCTGCCGCAATACCGGCAGCTTCCGCAACCGATCAAGGCCATCTTTGTTTCCCTTTCCGCAGCCCTGGGGTACGCCTTTGTGATCGGCTTTTTCCGGATCCAGTTTGGAGCCGTCTACGCCCTTGCCGAGGCAATCGCTCCCGTTGGCGCTTTCGGCTTCATTCTTACGGCATCAGCCCATCCGCAAGTGCGCGACCGATGGATTCGCACGGCGGCCTGGTGCGCGATTCTCGCCAGCGCCTATGGCTGGTTTCAATACCTGACGATCCCTCCCTGGGACGCCTTCTGGGTAAAGGCGGTCGGTTTCGTCGGCTACCTCGGGCAGCTTCGGCCGACGGAGATGACCGTCTTTTCAACCATGGCGGAGCGCGGCCCTCTCGCGGCGTATCTCGCGTTTGCAGTAGCCGCAATGATCATCTCCCCCAAATGGAGAACCTCGTTGAGCTGGCTGGGAGTGATCCTCGTCTTTTCCGTTCTGCTGCTGACTCTCGCCCGCTCGGGCGTCATCATCGCCGTATTGTCCGTGTTCGTTCATCTCCTTATCAACCGAGGGTCGGGCGGGCTTCATGTCATCCTCGGGATGGCGGTGCTGATGGGAGCGCTCAGCTTCGGAATGGGAAGAATGCCCGGTGCGGAGCGGGTCACCAAGCGATTTGAAACGCTCGGCAACATGCAGGAGGACGGCTCCTACAAAGGCCGGGCGGAACTCCGCAAGGTCGGGCTCAACCAGATTATCTCCAACCCCCTCGGCTACGGCCTCGGCGCGACGGGGATCGCCGGACGTGTCAATACCAACTCCCTCGAAGGACAGGCCACCATCGTCGACGCCGGGTATTTCGACATTCTTTCCACCTTCGGCCTGATTGGCGGCGCGTTTTACTTCCATGCCATCTGGGGCATCTGGAAGGAACTTTCGCGCCGCTACCGCGCGGGATACCGCACCGGCCCGGTAATGCTCGCGCGCACGTTCATGATCGTGCTCATCCCCGCCACCATGGTCGGCAACTTCCTCAATGGGTTCTCGCTGCTCTGGATCGTCTTCGGCGCGGCCCTCTGCCCATGGGGCTTCCATCAATTCCGCCGTCGGCAGGCCCTGTTGGAACAGCGGCAGACCAAAAAAACTGTGCCAAACCTTCCCCCAAACCTTCCCATCACCCAGCCCCCGGTGTAATTCCTGTATTTCCTGTGACACCTTTGAAAATCGCCTTTGCCATGATCAACTGCAACCGCCGGGACGGCAGCGCCCGCGCGGTCAACGAAGTCGCCGAACGGCTGGCGAAACGGGGCCACTCCGTCCACCTTTTCGCGCGCAAGGCGGAGGACCTGGACCTGAGCGAGATCCGGTGGCACCGCGTCCCTGGGCTCACCTGGCCGGAAGTGGCCGACTTCGGGAGCTACCACATCCTGACCAACCAGTGGCTCAAGCGGCATGATTTCGACATCGTTCACTCCATCGGCTGCAACACGCTGGCGGCCAACGTGGTCACGATCCAGAACATCCAGCCCGCGAAGATGGAGATCCTGAAATGGCAGGCGGAACGCGAAAAAATCTCCCCGGCGCGCCGGTTCACCCGCTGGCTTTACCTGCGGACCACCTCAAACGCCGAGCGCAAGCTTTATACGGCGCGCGCCGGACATCGCTCCCCGATGTTCCTGCCGGTCTCGCGGGGTGTCTCGGCGGAACTCCATAAGTATTACCGGATCGGCGACGCGCCGGTGCGGATCATCCCCAACGCGGCGGACACGACGCTTTTCCGCCCGATCACCCCGGAGGAACGCCGCTGCTGGCGAGCCGCGCAGGGGCTCAAGGACGACGATATCGTCTCCATTTTTTCCGGCGGGGAATGGGGCCGCAAAGGGCTCGACCTTGCCATCGAAGCCATCGGGAAAATCAAGCGCGCCGAGGTGAAACTCTTCGTGGCGGGCGACGACCCGGACCGGGAGCGCTTCAAGGCGCTCGCCGTTGCCTCCGGCGCGGGAGATCGCGTGATTTTCGGCGGCTTCCGCAGCGACATCGCGACGGCCATGGCGGCGAGCGATCTCTTCCTTTTCCCCAGCCACTACGAGGCGTTCAGCCTCGCGAGTATCGAGGCCGCCGCCTGCGGCCTGCCGATCATCGCGCCGAGGATCAACGGCACCGAGGATTTCATCCAGCCGGGGATCACGGGAGAATTCGTCGAGCACGACCCGGCGCACATCGCCGCCACGCTGGAGCCGCTCCTCGCCAACGCGGAAACCCGGCGAGCCATGGGCGTGAAAGCGCGGCAACTGGTGGAGGAGAATTACACGTGGGACCGCATCACGACCCTCACGGAGGAGGCGTACATCGACCACCTCAGCGCCCAAAAGCCGCAAGCAACATGATCGCCTGGTTTGCCACCAAAGGAAGCGGCACCAATGAAGCCGCGCGCATCCAGACACTATTGAGCCGCGCGCAGGAGACGACGGAGGAACTCCCCTTCAACAAAGGCGCAAAGCTCCAGAGTTTCCTCGGCCTTTGGAGTCAGGTGCAGGAGAAAAAGCCGCGCCTCATCGTGATGGAAGGGACCGGCATCGGCGGCGGGCTGGTTTGCATCGCCGCGCGATTGTTTCTCGGAATTCCCTATTTGGTCAGCAGCGGCGATGCCGTGGGGCCGTTCATCCGCGCTCATCACCCGATTGCCGGGTTGCTTTTCGAACTGTACGAACGCGTCCTCTGCCGGGCCTCCGCCGGTTTCATCGGGTGGACCCCTTACCTCTGCGGGCGGGCAATGGCCTTCGGGGCTCCGCGCGCCGTGACCGCCGAAGGGTGGGTGATCGGCGGCAATGCGGACCTCCCTCCCGATTGCCGTACGGCAATGCGTCAAGAATGGGGAATCCCGCAGGACAAACTGGTGGTCGGCATTGTCGGGGCCCTGGAGTGGAACCCGCACCGGAACTACTGCTACGGGCTTGATCTGGTCAAGGCGATGAAGCGGCTCCGGCGCAACGATCTCTGCGCGTTGATCGTCGGGGGCGGCTCCGGGCTGGAGCGGCTGCGCGCCGAGGCGGGCGATGCCCTTGGCAAGACGATTTTCATCCCGGGCTCCGTCCCGCTGGAACGCGTGATGCCCGCGCTCTCTGCGATGGATGCCGCCAGCCTGCCGCAGAGCGTGGACGGCGTCGGCTCGTACCGTTATACCACGAAACTCCCCGAATACGCCGGGGCACGCCTCCCCGTCATCACCAACCAGGTGCCGATGGCCTACGACCTTGGCGAAGGGTGGATGTGGCGACTCCCCGGCAGCGCGCCTTGGGACGAGCGGTATCTCGCCGAACTGGTAAGCCTGCTCGAATCGCTAACCGCGGAAAGCCTCGAAGCCAAACGGCAATGCATCCCCAACCTCCGAACCCTCTTCGATCGCGACTCGCAGATCGCGAGAGTCGGCGCGTTCGTCAATGACCTGCTGATTTCATGACCAGGCAAGAGTCAGAAACCTCCGGCAAAGGCGGAGGCTTGGACATGAACCCACAAACGGGCTTCCTCATCGTCAATCCGAATGGAGTTTGCACTGGAATTCGAAGGCACTCCCTGCGCACGAAGGCGGCGGAGACCGCCGCACTCCAAGGCGCTGGCGCGCGGCACAGGCACATGGAGCCTCGCGGCAGCGTCTTGGAGTGCTGTGGTTTTCCACAGCTTTCACGCTTGGCTCCCTTCTTTTTGGGTAGAACTCAATCATCCACCCTCATCAACCCATGAAAATTCTGGAACTCGGGATGCATTTCGACCCGGCTGGTGGCGGCGCGGATCGCTACTTCGCGGGACTACTGCAAGGGTTGGCCCAAAACAACGCACAGTTCACCGCCGCCGCTTTCGGCGAGACGGGCGGCGACGCAGCGCACCTTTCGCTCGGCGTGGGCCCTTTGGGACTCTTGAAGCGGTACGGCGCGGTTCGCGGGCTGACCGGGGGCGTCCTTGATTCCCACGACCTCCTCGCCACGCATTTCGCGCTCTATGCATACCCCCTCCTCGGCGCGCTGAAGAAAAACAGAAAAACGCACGTCGTCCATTTTCATGGCCCTTGGGCCGAAGAATCCGCCGGCGAAGGCGAGTCACGCTGGGTGGTCGCCGCAAAACGGCTCCTCGAGCGGCGTGTCTATGCTTCGGCAGACCGGCTCATCACCCTTTCAGGCGCGTTCCGGGACATTCTTGTTCAACACTATGGCGTCACTAGCGAAAAGATCTCCATCGTCCCGGGCGGCGTCGACCTCGACCGGTTCCGCCCCGTCTGCCCCCGCGCGGAGGCGCGGCAGCGCCTGGGTTGGCCGACGGAACGCCCGATTGTCTTTTGCATTCGGCGACTGGTGCGCCGCATGGGGTTGGAGAACCTGATCGACGCGTTTGCAGCGGTGAGCGCCACGCATCCCGAAGCGTTATTGGTGCTGGGCGGCAGAGGCCCGCTTGCCGACGAATTGCAAACCCGCGTTCATACCCTCGGGCTTTCGGAGCGGATAAAGTTTGCGGGGTTCATCCCCGATGCGGATCTGCCGCTGGCCTATGCGGCGGCGGACTTCACCATTGTCCCGTCAGTGGCATTGGAGGGATTCGGCCTCATCACCCTCGAATCACTAGCCAGCGGAACACCAGTGCTGGTTACACCGGTGGGTGGCCTTCCGGAGACGATTAGGGGGCTCGACCCCTCACTAGTCATGCCTGCAAGCACGCCGGAAGCCTTGGCAGGCGGACTGCGGCGCGGCTTCGCGGGCTCCCTCCCCACTCCCGCCCAATGCCGGGAATACGCGGAGGCGAACTTCGGCTGGCCTGCCGTCGCCCGGCGCGTGTTGGAGGTTTATAAAAAAGCCAGGGAGGCTGCCCGATGATCCTATTCATCGACCAAAGCGGCCAGTTGGGAGGCGCGGAGCTGTGCCTTGCCGACGTGGCGCATCGTTATCGCGAGACCGGGCAGGTTCTCCTCCTCTCCGACGGTCCGTTCGCCGAAACCTTGCGGGAACGTGGAGTCACGGTCGATCTTCATCCCCTCCCCGCCTCGCTCGCCCGCGTGACCAAAGGCGCTTCTGTTGCCACGCTGGCGCGCACGCTTCCCGCGCTGGCTGGTTACGGACTCGGCCTGCGCAAAAAACTCCGGGCGGCAAGCCTGGTCTATTTCAACACCGCCAAGGCGCTTCTTTACGGCACCGCTGCCAATACCCTTCTTGGAAAGCCTAGTGTTTTTCATCTTCACGATCTGCTGGATGAAACGCATTTCACCCCGCTCAACATCCGGCTGCTTGTCGGGGCGGCCAATCGCACCGACGCGGTGATCGCCAATTCCCAGGCCACGGCGGACGCCTTTATCGCCAAGGGAGGACGCGCGCCGGTTCATGTGATCCCCAACGGCTTCGACCCCGCTCTGGCCGATGCCGTCACTGCCGGAGAGGTGGAGACGCTGCGGCGCGAGTTCAACCCGGAGGGCCGGCCCGTCATCGCCATCTTCGGACGGCTATCCCGATGGAAAGGGCAGGATGTCCTGCTTCACGCCGCGGAATGCCTCCCCGAAGTCACGATCTGGATCATCGGCGACGCACTATTTACCGGGGACGACCATGCCTATGCAAAAGAAGTGCAGGCAATGGCCGAGGGCCTTGGCGGGCGCGTCCGGTTCCTCGGTTTCCGCAGCGACGTCACCGCCTTGATGAAAGCCGCCGATGTGGTGGCGCATTGTTCGGTGGCTCCGGAACCGTTCGGCAGAGTACTGGTGGAAGCGATGCTGGCGGGGAAGCCGCTCATCGCCTCGCGAGCAGGCGGCCCGATGGAGATTGTTGATCACGGGAAAACCGGATTCCTGATTCCGCCCGCCGCCCCCGTCGCGCTCGTTTCGGCCATCCGAAAGCTTATCGACTCCCCGGAGCTTTGCGAGACCATGGGCCGCGAAGGCCGGGCGCGAGCCGAGCGGCTCTATTCGCTCCCATTGATCCTGGATCAAACCGCCAGGGTCATCGACTCGGTTCTGCAAAAAAGAAAAATCTCCCGATGAAGCTGGTGCTTGCTCATGACTACCTGATCCAGATGGGCGGCGCGGAACGCGTGGTCGCCACGATGCACCGGCGTTTCCCGCAAGCGCCGATCTATACCAGCGCGGTTTGCCGCAGGACGCTTTGGAGCGATTTCGAAGACGCGGACATCCGCACCTCCTGGTTGCAGCACGCTCCGTTCATCGAAAGCCACACGCATTTCAAAAAGTATTTCCCGTTCTACCCCGCCGCGTTCCGCTCCTTCGGGCCAATCGAGGCGGAGACCGCGTGGATCAGCACCAGCACGTTTGCCAAGTTCCTCCGGTTCGCCCCCGGCACGCGCACCGTTTGCTATATGCATAACCCGACGCGGTTTCTTTGGCAGACCGATGACTATGTCGATCATGAAGTCGGCAACCCATTGCTCAACTGTGCGGTGCGTGCCGTGCTGCCGACGCTTCGCCACTACGACCGCGAGGCCGCGCAACGGATGGATGTCATCGTTGCAAACTCCAGCAACGTGCAGGAGCGGATCCGCCGGTTTTATGGACGGGAATCGACGGTGATTCATCCGCCCGTCCAGACGAACCGCTTCCAACTCTCTCGACAGGACGATGGCTTCTACCTCATCGTCTCGCGACTGGTCGGTTACAAGAATGTCGATCTCGCCGTGCGTGCCTTTTCGGCGACCGGGCGAAAGCTGATCGTGATCGGCGACGGCCCGCAGCGTGCCGCACTGGAACGGTTGGCAGGCCCGACGGTGCGCATCGCCGGGCGTCTTTCGGATGAGGAGACGCTGTCGCATTACGAACGGTGCCGGGCGTTTGTCTTCCCGGGTCACGAAGATTTCGGCATCACCCCGGTGGAAGCGATGGCGTGCGGAAAGCCTATTATCGCGCTGGGCAAAGGCGGCGCGCTGGAGACGGTGATCGAAGCCACCACCGGCGTCTTCTTCGCGGAGCCGACCGAGGATTGCCTTCTCGCCGCCACGGAGCGCCTGGAAACTGCGTCATGGAACTCCGCAAGCATCCGCGCGCATGCGGAGCAATTTTCTGCAGAATGTTTTCTGGCAAAAATGGAGGCGGTTTTGAGAGACCAATGCGCGCAAGATGGATGATATGCGTATTGGGCAGGCGAGCAAGCTGACGTATCTTACCCAGTGAGAAAGAAAACTGCCCAACACTCATTGTAGAAACATCGTTGACGAACCGCAAAAATCCGGTGTAACCAAACTTGGACTCGACGCTCATGCAGACACGGTTTCAATCGTGCGCCAAATCTACGGAGCGCTGTCCCAGCCTCATCTCGGCCTGGGCTAGACAGGATATCTGAGCGGGAATATCCCGTATTCAGAAAAGCATTCTACAACCTGCTTCAAAGTCTCCTCCGCTTCGGAAAAATCGATATCCCGCAGACTCTCGTCCGCCAGGTAGCGCTCCCGCGCCAAATTCCAATCTTGCATAAACGTGTCGAGTCCTTCGCAATCCACCAGTCTCGATTCGCACGCCAATTGAAACTCACCGGCAGCGATGTGCCAAAATTCTTTATTGCGAATAGATCGAGCTCGCAGAATGCGTGCGATATCGTACAAATCTTTTACCCTGAAGGCTCTGGTCGTTGATTTCATTTTCCGCCGATAAGCGGACAGTGAGGTAAGATAGGCGCGCAGCTTTTCCCCTGCGATCCGCTGCAAAGAATAAACGCGGGTCTCGATTCCGTGGATGGGCATCAATTCCACTGCGGAGGCGCCGAGGGACTCCGGGGCAGCCACATCAATCTCGATCGCAGGCAGGCTACGATCAGCAGGATAATGATGATCTTTGATGCGAATTGAAATTTGCAACGCCATCCAGCCACGAGGATGCCCCCTAGCCGGCTTCTTATCCACCCGTACGCTCTCCAAGGAAAACCTAACCGGCTGCTGCTGCTCGAAATAACGGAACAACGCGGGAGGAAGATTCTTCTCAAAAAAGGCCTTCTGCTGATTCCCTTCGGGCTCCAAGGCGACCAGTTCAGGGGCTAAATTGGAATCAATATCGAGGCTTTCACGATTCCCACCAAGGTGAAGATTCAGGATACGGGCTCCTTTGAAAATCAGCGCATCCCGGATCTTTTCTGCTTTGATCATCGCGTGCAAAACCTCCTGAAGGGCGCTTTCGATCCAAACTTTCCGCTGTTCCGAGTTCATGAGCTGAAATTGCCGACTAGTATCTTGTACGAGGAAAATCGCGCATATAGCTATCAAGATAACACCGTGGGCTGACAACGCAGCCTTGGGTCAAGAAGATAAGCTCGAAGCGTCATTTTATCTATTTATCGATCATAAGGTGCTATGGAACCTCAACATACCAATTTTCATTCAGACTCGGAAAGCCGAAACCCGGCAGAAGAGAAATCGTAGGGTACCGCTCTGGATTGTCCGTCATTCGCCTGGTGATTCGGTTTATATGCTCCACAAGCAGCTTGTTCGGATGCCCATAATCAAAACTCTCGAGAATCGCGCCGACCCTCCGGTCCAGATCTTCTCGTCCGATCGCAACGAGATGCTCGACCATTCGATCAATGTCAATCCGGTCCAACGCATTCTCCCACGCCTCGAAAATGACCGCTTCTCCTCCCGCGCGAACAGGCTGCATCAACGTATCCAAAAGCGTCTGCTCTAACGTGGTGATTCTTAACCAATTCCGTGGCGACACTTCACGCAGTTGGACTCCCGGAACGAGGGAAGCATCACGCTTGGTTGTGAAACAGGGAACACCCTGATAGGTAAATTCAAGCACCCCTAAAGCATTCCATTTGGCGGTTTCGCGGTTTCCAGGGACGTGCACGTTTTGTGCGTTGGAAGCTCTTGCCGGTTTCGTGGGGAACCATGCGATGTGATGATGCGTCGGCTGTTGCGTACTTAGTTCATAATAGCTGACCGCACTAAAGTAACAGATTACTCCGCGCGGACGGAGGGCCTGAAGTAATTCCAGGGGGTCAACCACTGCATCATCGCCCGCCTCCATATCGACCAGGAAAAATGCCCTCGATGCCGCCCCCGAGTTTTCCACTGGTATTACTTTGATCCAGCCAATGCGCTGCAGCCGCTCGATCATCTCTGCCGCCGTGCCCAAACCGGCCAAAAAGGGATTCGCTCGAATCACAGAAGCAATTTCAGACCGCAGGTTGTTAAAGGTCCAACAACGGACGGTCGGATTCTCCGGAGACGCTCTTAAAACACGACTTCGTAATACCCGGAGGAAATCCTCAAAGCGTTTCTGAATTTCAGTGTCGGATTTCTTCGGCACGGCAGAGGTTGATGGCGGTATG
>JBBCKI010000012.1:0-18259 GCA_037190965.1 Chthoniobacteraceae bacterium | reverse complement strand
GCTGATTAAATGGAGTATGACGAAAGCGCAGGCAGTTGGGATGGATTTCCAAGTCGATTTTCCGCAGCCTGTCTGAAGACAGGTGAGGAAAAATCGGATTGGAAAGACGCCAAAATGACAAGCTTACGGCATGGCTCGCTTCAATCAGTGGTTCCTTAGGAAATCCAGCCTCGAAAAACATACCAGTAGGCACACTCTACAAACCAGCAGGCACAATAGCGGCTTTCAAGTGGACTTACAGTACCGCTAAGCTACCTTCGGTTGCGTCGTAGAAACCAAGCACTCCGCAACCCCCAAAGTGATTTGCGATGGCCTCCCCCTTCTTGCCTCAGCGATCTTCCAATCGAAATGCATTCACTCTTTTGGAACTCATAATCAGCATCGCTATCATAATTATATTAGCAGGGATCTCGTTTCCTCTTTTGGGAAAAATCCAGAATCACGCCAAAGGGACAACGTGCGTCTCCAATCTTCGCCAGCATCTTGCAGCGCTCCAGCTTTATGCCAATGAAAACAATGGCTACCTGCCATACATGACGCAGGATGGGCCGCCCCCGGGCCTCATTACCTTCCAATATTGGTGGACTACCACGGGCGGGACCGGATGGCTGATGCCGACGCCTGTCATCAAACAAACGCCAAGCGGGAGCTCCATTGCGGTAAATGCGCAGACTGTCTGGCGAGGCTGGTATTGTGCTTTCAATGCCGAAGAGTTGGCTTCCAAGGAATACCGAGTCGGATACTCCATCAATTCAAAAGTGGTTCTGAACACTCGCCGGAAACTCTCCACTATCCTGAACCCGGGCACCGTCCCGCTCCTCTTCTGCTATTTTGATGAAGGCGAGAAACTGCTGATGGGGAATTACTATAGCAACCCTATTGATTCTCCCGGTTCAAATCCCGGATATCGGTTCTATAACGGCACCAGCAAAGCCCACAAGGGCAGCGGTTCGAACTTTGGATTCCTTGATGGGCATGTTGAATTTGTATCCACGAAGGCATCCCGCGAGGAATATCAGAAATTATACAATTGGAATGTCGTCAATTGACGACTCCGCCCGCGCCCTCTTTCGCTCTTTTCAACCCTCTTGTGCGCCATAAGCGCGCCCAGCTTTCATCATGACCCAAACCCGTTTTCTAAATAAGTTACGCCTTGCCTCATTTTCCATCGCCTTGGCCGCGCTTGGCTCTGCCACCTTCGCAGGCGAACTCTCCCTGTGGCCGCGCGGTAGCAGCGCCTATCTTGTCGCGGGGCAGCCAATGCCGATCTGGCCTGCGCTTCCCGACGACTTCAATGAGACCGAAGCGGATATTCTTCTGAGCATTACGCTTCCCAGCGGCTTTGAAATCACCGCTGTCGGAGAGTCGCGGGCTTTCGGCCTGCATCCGAAACCTTTGGCAATCCCTTCCAAGGTGGAAAAGGTGTCATCCGGGAAGAACGAAGTTTATCAGCTTTCACTGCCCAAAGCCCAGTTTTCCTCTCGGGAGGCGCTGCGCCTTTCGTTGATGATCGACCCCGGCGCCACAAACAAGCCGGGCGACTATTCATGCACTATCGAAGCCTCCACTGTCGGCGGCGGGAAACGATGCGAACCCTTGACCGCAAAGCTACAGGTCCTCGAGCCACTCCAAGGCAAGCGCCCCCGGCGCCTGACGCTCGGCATCTATAACTATCATGGGTATGCGAATCCCAAGTTTTCCGAAGCCATTGAGAAAGCCGTCCTGAATTCGGGAATCAACACCATTTGCGACATGCGCCCAATCGAGAACGGCAAGCCGGACTTTATTTCGCTTACCCCCTCGTTGAGCAAAGAAGGGCTGGGTACTGAGCTCTACTGGTTCTGGAACTCCTTCGCAGGCCGTATTCGCAATCAATTCCCCGAGGCAGTCATGTTCGACAAAGACGGCAGGCCCGATCCATCGAAGCACGCCGCCGCAGCGACCTGGATCATCGCCAATAAAGAAAAAGTAATGCCTTTATTGATCGAGGACCTCCGATCCCAACTTGGATCAACCAATTATCGGGCCGTCGTCAACGACAACGAAGTACGGGGAATGGACCGTGAAGGAAAGATCGCTTATGGCGACATCCATAACCCCGGCGCAATGGAAGCGTTTGCCCAATGGGCCAAAATTAACGAACCGGTTCCGGCAAACCCCGCCCATATCGCGGAACACTATCGCGAACAGTGGATATCGTACCGGTGCTGGCAGAGCGCGCAGATGTCGGCCCTTCTCGCCGAGGCGATCGCGACCATCGATCCGACGTTGGGCTACGGTCTCTACTCGGGCTATGAATACGATGGGAAATTCGACAACTTCACCCGGCAGCTCTATTCAGTCGACTGGGGCCAGATGGTCCAGGAGGGAAAAATCCAGTTTGGCTGTGCAGGCTACTATGGAGGCCGCCGGGACCTTGCCGCCACGGCTCGTGCCCTCGGCGAAGTTCCCTATATTGCCGCCGAAATGTTTATCGAGCATTTCCTCGAACATAAACGCCGGATGCCGGGGCCCGATGAATTCAAACTCCGGCTCCTGTCGGCCCTCCTTGATAGCGGCGGAAAAGGCGGTCTGACCCTCTGGTACCTTCCCGTCTTCGAAGGGGCCGCGTTCAGCGCAACCGCACAAGTCAGCCAGATAATGTCGGAGATCGAAGATTTCCTGCTCGATGGCGAACGCGTCTCCAATGACAGCCTGAGCCTCTCTCGTAATATCGATCCGGCCAGCACCTTTGCCTATACCCTTGGCGAGCGCCGTCTTGTGATCATCATCAACCGTGGAAAGACGCGCCTCCCGGCTCGCGTTGCCTGGAAAAATGCGGTTCCCAAGCCTGACACGGTGGAGATCGTAAGCGGCAAACGCCTGGGGCACACCGCGTTGATCGAAACGACCATCGCCCCCATGAGTTATGTCGCCTTTCTGACAGCATCGGAGGGGAATTAGCCCGCCCCTCGTCATCCCCAACCCCCAAAAAAACATCCCTATCTCAACTATGAAACGCTTCTTTAAGTCAATCGCCCCTCTTTTCGTCGCCTGCCTCATGGTTCCGGCAACCGTCCAGGCCGCCACGCTGATCACCAATGGTGGATTTGAAGACAGCCTCGTAAGCAACAAACCGCCGGGGTGGGCGTTTACCGTGGACGGCAGTTACTGGAGATGGCTGGATTCCGCAACCGCGTCGTCCTTTGTTTACGAGGGAAGTCACGCCATCCAGAGAGTGATCTTCAGCGGACAGCCCGCCAATTCAACCATCAGCAGTCTTACCAGCAACCGCTATACCGGTGTGACGGCCAACACATCCTACCGTCTGGAATTGTCGGTTCGCACCAGCGGCCAGGCGGGCAAGTACGGCGTCTCGGGCATCATCTCTTTCTACGACGCCTCCAACAACCTCTTGCAGCAGTTTCAAACAGAATCAACCGGCTCCGCCACGTGGACTCAGCTCAGCGTCGTAGCGGTCGCTCCGGAGAATGCCGTTTCCTTTACGGTCAGCGGCCATATTGCGTTCACCCAGGCAATAACAGGAACGGCCTATGTTGCGTTTGACAGCTTTGAGGTAACCGCGGTCCCCGAGCCATCATCGGTCGCTTTGATTGCCGGATTGGGCGCGATCTGCTTTGGTTATCGTGCTGCAACCCATCGCAAGAACCAGTGAATCGTCCTTCCATCGCCAAAGCATTTTCACAGCCCAACGGAACCCGGCTCGGCCGCAATCACCAACTCCGGCCGCTGCTGGGCGGAACCGGCGCAGCCCATGCGACAGATCTCCTCCGAGCCTGGGAGCAACGGCTCCGGCCCGAATTCAAGGCTCGCTGGCTTGATCTACTGGGGCAGCCCTCCTTTTCCGCCGATCAATACGATCCCACTCCACGCGTGACGGAGGAAATGGAGGGACCGGATTTCCGAGCCGTCTCCCTGCTTCAGCCGACCGGACCGGGCCAAAGCCAACGCGTCATCATCCTGCATCCCAGGCGGCCTGCAGGGGATCCCGCACCATGTGCGGTCGTTCCGTTTTATCATCCGGAAAAGTCCGCCGGGCTTGCGCCGAACTCCGCGACAACCGGGCTTCGACTTGAAGACGACGAATCGGTGGCGACCGAAGTGCGGCAGATCGGCCGGCATCTGGCGCGGCTCGGGTTCGTCGTCGCCTGCGTAGAGGCTTTCCCTTTCAACACCGTGCCCGATCCTTGCAGCGACGCTCCGTTCGCCTGGTGGAAGAGCGCGGCGCAAAAGATCCTGAGCGATCATCCTGAGTGGACCGGCCTCGGCAAACTGACCCACGATACCTCGCGCGCGCTCGACCTTCTTTTGAGCCAGCGTGGTGTCGATCCATCCCGGGTGCTCGCCATGGGGCACTCGCTTGGTGGGAAAATGGCTTTCTACACCGGCGCGCTCGATGAGCGGGTGACTTGCGTCATCGGCTCCGATTTCGGGTTGCCGTGGCGATCGACCAATTGGGACGCCCCCTGGTATCTCGGCGACAAGATTCCCCCGGATGACAGCGCCATGGCCCATCACGAACTTCTGGCCCTGCTGGCACCCAGGCCCTTTTTCCTCATTGCCGGAGAAACCGACTCGAGCGAAAGCTGGCAATACCTCGATGCAGCTCGCCCGATCTACCGTCTCCACGGCAGTGACAACGCCCTTGGCTGCATCGACCACGCCTCAGGGCATACACCCTCCATCGCCGCGCTCGATATCGCCTATGCCTGGCTCGGGGAGATGTATGGCCTGCCCCACCGTCGCTGGCGGGATTAAGTCACCGGGCGATCACCACGCAATCGCCCGCATCCGCCGCGCGACTTCTTCCACGTTCGCCCGGCTGTTGAAGGCGGAGATCCGGAAATACCCCTCGCCGTTGGAGCCAAAGCCGCTGCCGGGCGTGATCACCACATTGGCTTCGTTGAGCATCCGATCGAACATTTCCCAACTGGTGATCCCCTCCGGCGTGCCAACCCAGATATAGGGGGCATTGACGCCGCCGAACACCGGGAGACAGGCGGCCGTTGCCGCTTCGCGAAGGATGGCAGCGTTGCCCATATAATGCTCAATCAACGCCGCGACCTGCTGCTTGCCCTCGGCCGAGTAAAGCGCCTCGGCGCCCCGCTGGACGATATAGGGCACGCCATTGAACTTGGTGCTCATCCGCCGGTTCCAGAGCGGGTGGAGCGGCTTGAGTTCGCCACTCTCCGTGGCGGCGAGGAGCGTCTTTGGCACGACGGTGAAGGCGCACCGGGTCCCGGTGAACCCGCCGTTCTTCGAGAAACTGCGGAACTCGATGGCACACTCGCGCGCGCCGGGGATCTCGTAGATCGAGTGCGGCACGGTGGGGTCGGAGATGTAAGCCTCGTAGGCCGCGTCAAAGAGCAGAACCGTCCGGTTCTCCAGCGCGTACTTCACCCATGCCTCAAGCTGCGCGCGCGTGGCCGTGGCACCCGTGGGATTATTGGGGAAGCAGAGGTAAACGACATCGAGCTTTTCGGCAGGCACCTCGGGGACAAAGCCATTCCCCGCGTCGCACTTCAGGTAATGGATGCCTGCGTAGGCTCCCGAGGCGTCGGCATCGCCGGTATGCCCCGCCATGACGTTGGTATCGACGTAAACCGGGTAAACCGGATCGGTGATTCCGAGGGTGTTCTTGTGGCCGAGGATGTCGAGAATATTGCCGCAGTCGCACTTGGAGCCGTCGGAGACGAAGATCTCGTCGTCGGCAATGTCGATGCCCAGATTGCGGTAGTCGTTCTGCGCGATGGCGTTGCGTAGAAACTCGTACCCCTGCTCGGGCCCATAGCCACGGAAGGTCTCGCGCGAGGCCAGTTCGTCCACAGCCGCATGCAGCGCGGCCACCACGGCGGGCGGGAGCGGTTCTGTCACGTCGCCGATGCCGCAGCGGATGAGCCGTTTGGCCGCCTCCGGGTTGGCGTCGCAGAATGCCTTCACGCGACGGGCAATTTCAGGAAAAAGATAACCGGCTTTGAGCTTGAGGTAGTTGTCGTTGAGGTACGCCATACGCAGAGGGTTAAGGAAACGCTGATTAAATGGAGCGAGGCGAAAGCGCAGGCAGTCTCGAGGGATTTTTGAGATGCTTTCCCGCAGCCTGTCTGAAGACAGGTGAGGAAAAAGCAGCCCAAAAAGACCCGAAAATGACAAGCTTGCGCTTCAGCTCGCTTTAATCAGCGGTTCCTTAAACATCATGGTAACCCCTGCCTCTCAAAAAGAAAAAAAAGCGCCGAAGAAAAAAAACTTCGGCGCTTTTGATGAGTCTTAGGAAGAAGTGAATTACTTCACCGCGTCCGCGTAGAGCTTCTCCACGGCGTTCCAGTTCACCACGTTCCAGAAAGCCTTGAGGTAATCCGGGCGGCGGTTCTGGTAGTTGAGATAGTAGGCATGTTCCCAGACGTCGACGCCGAGAATCGGCGTGCCGATCAGTTCGGAAACGCCGGTCATCAGGGGGTTGTCCTGGTTGGGCGTGGAGCCGATGGCGAGCGATTTGTCGCCCTTGACCACGAGCCAGGCCCAGCCGCTGCCGAAACGGCCTGCGCCTGCGGCCTGGAATTTCTCCTGAAACGCCTCGAAGCTGCCGAAAGCGGCGTTGATCGCTTCGGCGAGCGCGCCGGAGGGTTTGCCCCCTTCGTTCTTGCCGAGGATGTTCCAGAAGAACGTGTGGTTCCAGTGACCACCCCCATTGTTGCGAACGGCGGTACGGACGGCCTCGGGCACGGAAGCGAGATCGGTGATCAGCGCGTCGAGCGATTTGGATTCCAACTCGGGCTTGCCCGCGATGGCGTTGTTAAGGTTCGTCACGTAAGCCTGATGATGCTTGTCGTGATGGATTTCGTTGGTACGCCCGTCGATGTAAGGCTCAAGAGCGTTTGCCGGAAATGGAAGTGCGGGTAATTCAAATGCCATAATTTGTTTTGGGTTGCGAATCCTACGGCCGCACGGAGTGGGCCTCAAAGATTCTCTGTAATACGTCGAGAGTATTAGGGCCGGCTGGCAAAAAGGCAAGAAAGCCGTCAAGGCCCACACTGCGAACCCTGCCGCCATGGATTGCGCACGGAGTGCTGGAACCGTGCGGCAATCCGGTGCAAGATGGATGCTTCCGACCATGAAAATCGTCATCGCCCCCGACAAGTTCAAGGGTTCCCTCCCGGCCTCCGAGGCCGCCGCCGCGTTGGGGAGGGGGTTCAAACGAATCTGGCCCCAGGCGGAGATCGCGCTCTGCCCCATCGCCGACGGTGGCGAAGGAACGGCCCGGGCCATGCGCGACGCGCTGGGAGGCGAATGGATCACCCGCACCGTGCGAGGCCCCCTGGGAGCCCCCGTGCAGGCCGGGTACGCCTGGATCCCCGGTGCGGCAGTGCCCACCGCCGTCATCGAAATGAGCGAAGCGTCGGGGCTTGTCCTCGTCCCCCAGGCGGAACGCCGCGCCCGGGAGGCGAACACCTTCGGCACCGGGGAACTGATGCGCGACGCCATGGAGCGCGGCGCGAAACGGATCATCGTCGGGCTCGGAGGGAGCGCGACCACCGACGGCGGCGCGGGCATGGCCGCAGCGCTCGGCTACGATTTTCTGACCAGCGACGGCGAACCGATGGAGCAGCCCGCCCCGTGCAACCTGCTGGCGTTGGAGAGGATCGAAAACCGTAACGTCCCCGATCTGCCGGAAATCATCGCCGCCTGCGACGTGCAGAATCCCCTCCTCGGCCCCCGTGGCTCGGCGCAGGTCTTCGCCCCCCAGAAAGGCGCGGACGCCCGCGACATAGAGGCACTGGAACTCGCGCTGGAGCACCTGGCGGAACTGGCCGTGCGCGATCTTGAACTGGAACGCGGTTTCGAGAACACCCCCGGCGCAGGAGCCGCCGGAGGGCTCGGCTTCGGGCTGCTCACCTTCTGCAATGCGTCCATCCGCCCGGGGTTCGATCTCATCGCGGAGATCCTCGGGCTGGAAGAAGCCGTCGCAGGAGCCGATCTGGTCGTTACCGCCGAGGGGAGCCTCGACATGCAGACGCTCGACGGCAAAGGCCCCGCTGGAATCGCCATGCTCGCCCGCCGTTACCGAAAACCGGTGATCGCCTTCGGCGGCCGGGTGTCAAACGATCCCCGCCTGGCGGAACTCTTCGATGCCGCCCTGCCAATCCCAAACGGCCCGATGCCGCTGGAGGAAGCCATTGCGAACGCCGCATCGCTCCTGGAAGAGGCCGCCGCCCGCGCGGCAGCGCTTTGCAAAGTGGGGGTCAGGCTGGGTTAAATGGTGCGGCAGCACCGGTAGCCTGCCCGCGCTCGACGGCGCAGGGGGGGTACCTTGCCGCCTCGGCCCCTTGGAAAGAGCGAGGCCGATTTCATTCGAAGTCTTGGCCGGTTCAGGTTAATTAAGCCGTTCTCCCATGAAACGGATCTTGATTGGATTTCTCGTAGCAGCAGTGGTCGCATCTCTTTGTGCGGCGCTCGGTTTTCGCTTCTGGTTTCAAGGCTACCTCAAAAGCGATCCGTGCAGGCAACGGTTGAATGCGGCAGTTTCGAGAGCGCTTAATGCCGAAGGAGAATTCACGCTTCTGCAACCGCAGTCCCTGGAAGCAATTTACACCGACGGGTTTACCGCAAGGAGGGGCTCGACGTTTGAACTCTTGAAGGCCGACCAGATCCGCGCCGAGGTTCGCTTTGGGTTCTTTGCGAAATCGTGCACGGTCGAAAACCTCGATGTGACGCGGATGCGGATCGTTCTCGATGGCACGACCACGCCCTCCTCCGGGATGATGGCGACATCCCGGACCGACGAAGCCCTTCCCGGCCGATTCGCGTTGAACAAACTGACGGTGGCCGATTTCGAACTCAACTGGAAGGGCGGCGAACTCAAGAAGACGAGGCTCCAGGCAACCCCCAGCCCGGGAAATCCTGCCGAATGGCTGCTGCGGGGCGACGGGGGTGCAGCCCGGTTTTCCGACGGGCCGGGCATCGAATGGCGGCTGGAGAACTTCGAAGCGCGAACCCGGGGTGGAACGCTCTTCCTGACAGGGGCGCGCCTCCGGGCGGGCGACAGCGGGGCGCTTCAGGTGGAGGGCGAGTTTGCCCCCGGCGCAAGTCAGTGCCAGGCGACCTACACCGCCATCCCGGTCGGACTGCTCCTTCCAGGCGACTGGCGGGCGAAGCTGACCGGCAAACTCTCCGGCGCGATGGCTCTCCAGCTTCATGGCGGCACACAGATCACCAAGGGCGAGGCCTCCCTCACGGAGGGCGAACTCAGCGCGTTGCCGCTGCTCGATAAAGTGGCCGAGCTGACGCGCACCGACGGCTTCCGCCGGATGAATCTCCACAAGGGAACCGCGCGTTTCACAGGGGATCCCGCCGGGACACTCAACGTGACCGATCTCGTGATCGAAAGCAGCGGGTTGCTCAAGGTGGAGGGGGCGGTGACCGTTCGCGCGGGCCGGATCGACGGTACGGTGCAGGTCGGCGTCATTCCCTCGGCGTTGGAATGGATCCCCGGCGCGCGGGAGAAAGTCTTCACGACCGCCCGCGACGGCTATCTCTGGACGCCCGTAACGCTCTCGGGCCCGGCGGCGCATCCGATGGAAGATCTCTCCGCACGGCTCGCGGCGGCGGCACTCGATCAAACCGTCAACTCCGCCAAGGAAAGCGTCCGCAAGAACGCCCAAGGGGTTCTCGATATCGTCGCGCCGCTGGTGCCGGTCAAGCTGCCAAGCCAGTTGCCAAGCCTGCCATTGCTGCCCTAGGCCAAAAGCGGGGGACGCGTGTCGCGCCTACTGCAGTGCCGCGTGATTGATCGTCGTCAACCGCCGTTTACGCTCCCCGAGCTTAGGGATACAATCGATCAATGCCCGGGTGTAGGGGTGTTGCGGCTGACGGAGCACCTGCTCCACCGGTCCATGTTCCACGATCTTCCCGCGAAACATGACCGCGACGCGGTCCGCGATGCCGCCGATGATGCCGAAATTGTGCGTAATGAGCAGCAAACTCATGCCGAGCTCCTTCTTGAGATCGCGCAACAGGTCGATGATCTGCGCCTGAATGGTGACGTCGAGGGCCGTGGTCGGCTCGTCGGCGACAAGGATGTCGGGACGGCAGGAGAGCGCCATCGCGATCATCGCGCGCTGCTGCATCCCGCCGCTCAACTGATGAGGGTAATCCCACATCCGTTTCTCGGGGCTGACGATCCCTACCAGCCCGAGCCACTTGGCCACCTCGCCGTCGATATCCGTGACATCGGGCCGATGCAGCCGGATCGCTTCCGCGATCTGGTTGCGAATGGTAAACACCGGGTTGAGCGAAGTGGAGGGCTCCTGAAAAATATAGGCGATGCGGGAGCCCCGGATGCGACGCAATTCAGGCCCGGTCATCTTGAGCACGTCCTGCCCGTTGAGCAGAATCTCCCCCCCGGCATAGCGCGCGGGAGGCTCCGGGAGCAACCGGGTGAGCGCGAGCGCGGAGACGCTTTTGCCCGATCCACTCTCCCCCACCACCGCAAGGGCTTCGCCCTTCTCCAGCGTGAACGAGATGCCCTTGACCGCCTCCACGGTGGAATCCTCCGTGGCAAACTGGATGACGAGATTTCGGACGTCGAGCAGCGGCGCGTTCATGAGGGAAAGTCTGGTGCCGATTGATCCGTTGTCAAACTTCTCTGCCCCACCTTCTCGTAAGCTACCCCAACAAATCGAGAATGGCCTGCTTTTCGGCCCGGGCGGGGATCACGCCGCCAACTCGGTCCTTGGCAATGTCAGGATCCTTCAGGCCGTGGCCGGTGACGGTGCAGACGAGGTTCGCCCCTTCGGGGATCACATCCAGCCCAAAAACGCCTCGTCCTTCGACCGATTTAAGCAGCCCCGCGATGGAGGCGGCGCTGGCCGGTTCCACAAAAATTCCCTCGTTACCGGCAAGCCACGCCTGCGCGGCAAGGATTTCGTCATCGGTAACGATGTCGATGCCCCCCTGCGAATCGCGGATCGCCTCCGAGGCAAGCGACCAGCTTGCGGGATTGCCGATCCGGATGGCGGTGGCGACCGTCTCGGGATGTTCGACGACCTTGCCGTAAAAAATCGGGGCGCTCCCAGCGGCTTGGAAACCGAGCATTCTTGGGAGCCGCGTGGCGCGGCCAAGCTGCTGGAACTCGCGGTAACCGCGCCAGTAGGCGCTGATGTTCCCGGCATTGCCCACGGGCAAAATATGAAGTTCCGGCGCGTCGCCAAGTTCCTCGATAATCTCAAACGAAGCGGTCTTCTGCCCTTCGAGCCGGTGCGGATTGATCGAATTGACGATGGCGATCGGCTCCGTCTCGCCGATCTCCCGGACGAGTTGAAGCGCGTCGTCGAAGTTCCCCTCGATGGCCACCACTTTCGCGCCATACATGAACGCCTGGGCCAGCTTGCCGAGGGCGATCTTTCCCGCAGGCAGCAGAACCACGCAGCCGACCCCGGCGCGCGCGGCGTAGGCTGCTGCGGCGGCGGAAGTATTGCCGGTGGAGGCGCAGATGACCGCGCGGGCTCCCTCCTCGACCGCCTTGGAAATGGCGACCGTCATCCCGCGATCCTTGAACGAGCCGGTCGGGTTCAACCCCTCGTACTTGATGAAGACGTTCCTGCCGCGCCCCACCCGCGCGCTCAGTTTTGGCGAATGGATGAGCGGCGTGGAGCCTTCGTTCAACGAAATAACGGGCGTCGATTCCGAAACGGGAAGAAACTCGCGGTAACGGGCGATCAGCCCCCGGTCATTCAACACCGGGGCGATGGGAGATGGAGACGGAGAGGTCATTGGAAAGTTTCCACGCGAATCATGCGCGGCGGGCGTTTGACGCATTCAAGCCTGGAGAGCGCTTCGAGCGCGGCATCCATCCGCCCCTTGGCGGCGTCGTGCAGCATCAGGACCAGCGGCGTGGCTTCATCCTCGTGCGCCTCGGGCTGGATGACGGAGGAGATGCCGATCTCCTGATCGGCCAGCACGTTGGCGACCTGCGCGAGCACTCCCGGTTTGTCGATCACGGAGAGCCGCAGATAGTACTGGGTGACAATCTCGCAGGCCGGTTTGCAATTGCCGTACAGGGTATGCGGCGTGAAGCCGACATGGGCACGCGGAATCTCCAACGCGACGGCGGCTTCCGCCAGATCGCTGATGACCGCGCTCGCCGTCGGGTCCTGTCCCGCGCCGCGTCCGTAAAAAAGCGTCTCGCCCACCACGTCGCCATGGACCGCCACCGCGTTGAAGACTCCATTGACGGAGGCCAGCACATGCGTGTCGGGAACCAGCGTCGGATGCACGCGCACTTCCACACGGCCCTGCTCGTCGGCCTTGATGACCGCCAGCAGCTTGATCTTGTACCCGAGTTGCCCCGCAAATTTGATGTCCGTGGCGGTGACCCCTTCGATCCCCTCCACCTGGATTTCGCACGTCCCGACCCAGAACCCGTAGGCCAGCGAGGCGAGAATGATCGCCTTGTGCGCGGCGTCCCAGCCGTTGATGTCGAGCGTCGGGTCGGCCTCGGCAAACCCGGCGTCCTGCGCTTCCTTGAGCGCCTCCGCAAACCCAAGGCCCGACTGCGTCATCCGGGTCAGGATGTAATTGCTCGTGCCGTTGATGATCCCGTGGATGGAGCGGATATGGCTCGCCACGAATGCCTCGCGAATCGACTTGATGATCGGTACCCCCCCGGCGACCGCCGCTTCGAAGAAAATCGGCACCCGGTGACGCCCCGCGGCTTCAAAGATCTCGCGCCCATGCTCGGCGAGGAGCGCCTTGTTGCCGGTGACGACAATCTTGCGCTTTTCGATGGCGGCCAGCACCAGCTTGAGCGGCTCTTCCACCCCACCCATCAGTTCCACCACGATCTCAACCGAGGGATCTTCGATCAGATCCTCCCACCGGGTCGTGACGATCTCCTTGGGAGCCGCGACGCTGCGCGCCTTGGCGGGATCGCGCAGGGCGATCTTCCGCACCTCCAACTCCAGGCCGAGCCGTTCGCACAACAGTCGGCGATTGCCGGAGAGGTGTTTGTAAACCCCTGCGCCAACGGTTCCGAAGCCTGCGATGCCAATGCCGATTTGTCTCATGAGAAACCCCAATTTTGCGTGGTTTCCCCAATTTGTCAGCTAAGAACGCACGTTCCTCAACACTTCCCCGGTGAATGGTGCGGCAGCACCGGTAGACCGCTCGCGCCGCCGAGCGCGGGTATCGGCCCCCGTGGCTTCCGTCAGGCTGCATCCCCGCGCCCTTCAGCCCGTCCTGCGGGGGATGGGCGTCAAATGTGCATCCTGGTCAACTCCCGCGCTCTCGGCGAGAGCGGTCTACCTGGTCGGTCCTCCAGATTTCCCCCCTTACCACATCGGCACCCCTCAATTTATATTGACGCTACCTCTCAAGCCCCCTACCGTGACCGCGACTCTTATCGAGAGTGACTGAGGGACTGGCCCGTTGAAGTCACGGCAACCGCTTGCAGGGCGAGAAATCGCGGCAAGGCCCAGGTGCCAAATCCAGCTCGGTGCGCTTAAAACGCATTGGGAAAGATGAGAGGAGAATAGGCCCATGGCTCCCAAGGTTTTCAAAGCTCTTTAGAGCGATTCCGGAGAGCCAGGTTTTTCAGGGCAGATTCTTCAATCATCGACTGGATGCGCCTCTCGCGCTCTCGATCTGGGCAAAACAGATGAGTTGAAGAATTTATGGACAAACCGAGCCCTTACTTTTCGCACCTGAAGTGTCGTGAATGCGGACGCCCCTACCCGAAAAAGGCGATCCACGTGTGCGACTTCGATTTCGGCCCGCTGGAAGCCGCCTACGACTATGACGCGATCAAGTCCGTCCTGACGCGCGAGGTGATCGAATCCCGCCCGCAGTCAATGTGGCGCTACCGGGAGTTGCTCCCCATCGACGGCGAACCGAGCGTCGGCACGCAGGTCGGCTTCACGCCGCTCGTCAAGGCGGACCGCCTCGCCAAAAAGCTCGGCATCCGGGAGCTCTGGATCAAGAACGACACGGTCAATTACCCCACCCTTTCCTTCAAGGACCGCGTGGTCTCTGTCGCCCTGAGCCGCGCGCGCGAACTCGGCTTTGAGGTCGTCGCCTGCGCCTCGACCGGCAACCTCGCCAACTCCGTCGCCGCCAACGCGGCCGCCGCCGGGTTGACCAGCTACGTCCTCATCCCCGCCGACCTGGAGCAGGGCAAGGTGCTCGGCTCTCTCGTTTACGGCACCAACGTCATCGGCATTCACGGCGCTTACGATCAGGTCAACCGGCTTTGCTCGGAGATCGCGGGCAAGTACGGCTGGGGCTTTGTGAACGTGAACCTCCGCCCCTACTACGCGGAAGGCTCCAAGACGATGGGCTTCGAGATCGTCGAGCAACTCGGCTGGCAGATCCCCCGGCACACAGTCATCCCGATGGCCTCGGGCTCGCTGCTCACGAAGATCCAGAAAGCGTACAACGAAGCCGTCAAGGTCGGCCTCGTCGACGAAACCGCCTTCAGCGTCTACGGTGCCCAGGCGACCGGCTGCGCGCCGATCTCGGCCGCGATGAAGAAGGGAACCGACATCGTCAAGCCGGTGCCGAAGCCCGACACCATCGCCAAATCGCTCGCCATCGGCACCCCGGCGGACGGCTACTACGCCATCCACGCGATGAAGGAAACCGGCGGCTGCACCGAGGATGTCACCGACGAAGAGATCGTCGAGGGCATCAAGCTCCTCGCCGAGTACGCCGGTATCTTTGCGGAAACCGCCGGCGGCGTCACCGTGGCGTGCGCCAAGAAACTCATCGAGACGGGCAAAATCCCCGCCGACGAGAGCGCCGTCCTCTGCATCACCGGCCACGGCCTCAAAACCCAGGAGGCGATCGTCGGCAAGTGCGGCGAACCCCGCCTCATCAACCCAAGCCTTCGCGAATTTGACGAAAAGATCGGAGCCGAGCTCGCGGCAAAGTAATTGCCCCGGTCGGCTTCTTAGGGAATCGCTGATTAAATGGAGCCGGACGAAAACGCAGGCAGTTTTGAGCTATTTCTGAGGGGATTTCCCGCAGCCTGTTTGAGACAGGCGAGGACAAATCCACTCGGAAAGAGCCAAAAATGACAAGTTTCCGACCGAGCTTGCTTTAATCAGCACTTCCCATAACCTAACCTCATTGAAATCATGGCTATCAGCGTCCGTATTCCCACTCCGCTTCGCAAGTTGACCTACGACCTCGACACCGTTCAGGTCGAAGGCACCAACATTGGCGAACTGATCGGCAACCTGGAAAAAAGCTATCCCGGCATCCAGGAGCGCCTGCTCGACGAGGCCGGCAACGTCCGCCGCTTCGTAAACATCTTCGTGAACGACGAGGACATCCGCTTCCTTGAAGACAAGGCCAGCGCCCTCAAGGAAGGCGACGAAGTCTCCATCGTCCCCGCCATCGCCGGTGGCTAGAATCGAAGGCTAGAATCTTATGGCAACGGAAAAAACACGGCTCTGGCTCATGTTTCCCGCGCGGCTGATCACCCGCCCCGTGGTGTACGAGCTGGGCCACAAATTCCAGGTCATCACCAACGTCCGGCAGGCGAGCGTGACCGACGAAGTCGGGATCGTCTCGCTGGAACTGGAAGGCGAGCGCGAAGAGAATAAGCGCGCCATCGCCTGGCTGGAGGAAACCGGCGTGAAGGTGGAACCGGTGGAGATCAACACCATCGAAGGGTAAACGCCCTTGCTCCTTTTGATTGCCGCCCGGCGTCTTCGCACGCCGGGCGGCAATTTTTTTGGAGTGAACGCATGAAGAAACGGCGTGTGTTTCTTTTAAGACAGGATTAATAAGATTGGCATGATTGACAGGATTACGGCCCCCGGACCTGAAAATCCTCCCGAACGAGCCAAGGAGAAAAGCAAAGACAAGCGCCTTCGGCGTTGCGGCGTCGCAGAGCTCCGCCCTCCGTTGGTGGCGCTGCCGCGCCGATTTTTCGGCCCCGTTCTACGCGCTTATCGCGCAGTCTTCGGAGGGCGGAGCTCCGCGACGCCGCCCCCGGCCACAGGCCCGCTCTTTTCTCTTTTTGCCCCATCACGACGGCAGATCCCCTGTCGTTAATCCAGCCTCACCTTCAGCACCTATTGGTATGATTCCAAAACAGCCGACCGTGGTCATCGAAAACCTGGAACCGCTCATCGACTGCGGACGCCACCCCATCAAGCGGGTCGTCGGTGATGACCTGACCGTTGAGGCCGATATCTTCAAGGACGGCCACGATCTCGTCGGCGCGCGGCTGAAATGGCGCAAGGCGGGCGACATCGCCTGGAACGAAACGCCCATGATTCCCATCGGCAACGACCGGTGGCAGGGCACCTGCTCGCTTTTTGAGAACGCCGTCTACGAATACACCCTCGAAGCTTGGGGCGACACGTTCCGCTCATGGCAGCATGAGTTCCGTAAGAAGCTCGAAGGCGGACTGACCGAACTCCGGAGCGAAACGCTCGAAGGCGCGGCAATCATCCGGGCGGCGGCGCATCGCGCGCTCGATCCCCGCGACAAGGCCCGGTTGACCGAAATCGCCAAGCTGATCGAAACCGCGCCCCCCGTGCAAGTCGATGCCATCGCGCACTGGGCGGAGGTGGAGGCGCTCATGCTGACGTGGGCGGATCACTCCCTTTCCACGGAATACCTCCCCTACCCCCGGGTCTTCGTCGACCGGGAGCGTGCGAGGTTCACGGCGTGGTACGAGTTTTTCCCACGCTCGGCAGAAGGACTACCGGATCGTGGCTCCACTTTCCGCGACTGTCTGCCGCGCATTGACGACGCCGCCGCGATGGGGTTCGACGTCATCTATTTCCCGCCGATCCATCCCATCGGGAGCACCAACCGGAAGGGGAAGAATAACTCCGTCACCTCCGAACCGGGGGAACCGGGCGTCCCCTACGCCATCGGCAATCGGCACCAAAAGTGCCCCAACGGCGGCGGCCACAAGGATGTCGCGCCGGAACTCGGGACGCTGGCCGATTTCGAATGGCTCGTGGACCAAATCCATCAACGCGGCATGGAGCTTGCGCTCGATTTCGCCATCAACTGCTCCCCGGATCACCCCTACGTGGGCGCGCACCCGGAGTGGTTCTTCAAACGGCCCGACGGCACCATCAAGTACGCCGAGAATCCGCCGAAGAAGTACGAGGATGTCTACCCGCTCAATTTCCAGAACGAGAACTGGCGGGAGCTCTGGGATGAGCTTACCAGCGTGGTCCTCTTCTGGGTGGAGCGCGGCGTCAAAATCTTCCGCGTCGACAACCCGCACACCAAGCCGGTCGCCTTCTGGGAATACCTGATCGGCAAAGTCCGCGCGCAACATCCCGATACCATCTTCCTCTCCGAAGCCTTCACCCGCCCGAAAATGATGAAGGCGCTGGCGAAAGCCGGGTTCAGCCAAAGCTATACCTACTTCACCTGGCGCAATACCAAGCACGAGCTGACGGAATACTTCACCGAGCTGACCCAGACGGAGATGAGCCAGTATTTTCTGGGCAACCTCTGGCCGAACACCCCGGATATTCTCCCCCAGTTTCTCCAGCAGGGGGGGCGCCCCGCCTTCATGACCCGCGCCGCCCTCGCGGCTACGCTTTCCTCGGCGTATGGAATCTACAGCGGCTACGAGCTTTGCGAGAACGCCGCCGTTCACGGGAAGGAAGAATACCTCGACAGCGAAAAGTATCAGTTCAAAGGCCGCGACTGGAACGCGCCGGGCAACATCAAAGAGTTCATCACCCGGCTCAATCGCATCCGCCGCGAGAACCGGGCGTTGCACGAGTACACCAACCTCCGCTTCTACGCGGCGGAAAACGAGAACGTCCTCTTCTACGGAAAGATGACCGCCGCGCGCGACAACCTGATTCTCGTCGTCGTGAATCTCGACCCGTGGAACCGGCACGACTCCTTCATCCACGTGCCGCTGGAGGAATTCGGCTGGCTGGAAGGCGATACCTACCAGGTTCACGATCTCCTCTGGGACGAACGCTACCTCTGGCATGGGCGACGCAATTTCGTCGCGCTTGATCCCCATACCAAGCCGGTGCATATCTTCCGCGTCCGCCGCTGGGTGTCGAGGGAGCAGGATTTTGACTATTATTTGTAGCGACCGAATAAACACCTCGACGGGGTGCAGGACAGGAAAGCTACCCGATTGAGATATGACGTTGTTTGGAGGACCAACCAAGGTAGTCCGCTCGCGCCGCGAGCGCGGGACATGACGAGGAAGCGCATTTGGCGTCCATCCCCGCAGGACAAACTCATCTTGATGGGATGCGACCTGAAA
>JBBCKI010000011.1:0-7379 GCA_037190965.1 Chthoniobacteraceae bacterium | reverse complement strand
GAGTACCGCCCGCTTCTTTTTCTTTTGCGAAAAAAAGGATTCTAGGCTCTAATTCCCGCGCTCCGATTCCTCCTCCCAGGGTCATTTCACGTCGTTGGCTTGCAACCGATGGCGCAATTCGGCGCATGGGCAGCGAGATTCGGACCCATTCAATCCGGCGAACTTTTATTCAAAAAAGGTGAACCCCACTCTTTACGGCGATTTGGACGGCAGGCGCACCTCGGGTGTCTGGAACGTGCTCAATCGCCTCCTGATTACCGCCATCATCCTGGCGGTCTGCGCGGGCGGCGCGCTGGCGTTCATCCCCCTCGTCAAAAAGCGTAGCGACACCTCCAGGCACATCGAGGAGCTTCAGGCCGAGATTGCCCGCGAGAAGGCGTTGCTCTCTCGCAATACCCGCGAAGTGGAGTTGCTTAAAAACGACCCCGAATACGTCGAGATGATCGCGCGCGACCGGCTCAACCTGATGAAGCCCGGCGAAACGATTATCCGGCTGGAACCGGCCCGCTCTCCCGCCCCCTCCGCAGCAGAGAAGATCAAGCGGTGATTCTCCCGAGGGATGCCGACATGGCCTTCTCCCTCGTCGTTTTCCCGATGCCCGCGTCCTCCTTCCAGAGGGCCGCCGCCACAATGTTAAGGCTGGAGTTCAACGGTTCGCCACCCTAGACTTCCTGCCCTTGCACCATGGCGTTTGATATCAAAACGTTAGTGACCGGGCGGCTTGGAGAGAACTACGACCTCCACGAGCAGCACCTCAACAGGACGTTGGCAACGGTGCTGCGCACCATTGGATTCGACAAAGTTTATACCAGCGCTTGCGGGGCTTACCTCTACGACCAAGAGGGCAATGCCTACCTCGATTTCCTGAGTGGCTACAGCGTTTATAACATTGGCAGAAATCACCCCGTGGTCAGACAGGCGATTCACGACGCCGTGGATCTGAACCTGCCGAACATGGTGCAGATGGACTGCTCTCTATTGAGCGGTCTATTGGCCGAGGCGCTTCTCAAGCGATTCCCGCCGCATCTCGACGCGGTGTTTTTTTGTAACTCCGGCACCGAGGCGATGGAGGGAGCGATCAAGTTCGCCCGGGCCGCCACGGGCCGCCCGGGGCTGCTCTCCCTGCATGGCGCGTTCCACGGGCTCACCATGGGTTCGCTTTCCGTCATGGGGTGCGAGAGCTTCCGCGACGGTTTCGCGCCTTACCTCCCGGGGAGCGAGCGCATCGCCCCGGGCGACCTCGCCGCGCTGGAGAAGCATCTCGCCACGGAAAACTTCGCGGCTTTCCTAATCGAGCCGGTCCAAGGCAAAGGAGTCCATTTTCCTGACGACAATTTCTTCAACGAAGCCCAGGCCCTCTGCCGCCGTTACGGCACCCTGCTTGTCTGCGACGAAGTCCAGACCGGCCTCGGGCGCACTGGGCGATGGTTCGGCTTCGAGCATTGGAACCTGGAGCCCGACATCGTCACGGTGGCCAAATCGCTCAGCGGCGGTTTCGTCCCATGCGCCGCCGTCGTCACCCGCCGCGAAGTGTATCAGAAGACCTTCAGCCGCCTCGACCGGTGCGTCATCCATTCCTCCACTTTCGGCCGCAACAACCTCGCCATGGTCTGCGGCTTGGCGACGCTTGAGGTGCTGGAGGACGAAAAACTCGTGGAAAACGCGCGCAAAATGGGGCTACTCCTGCTCGAAAAGCTCACCGGGCTTGCAGAAAAGCATTCGCTCATCAAGGAGGTGCGGGGCAAGGGGCTGATGCTTGCCGTGGAGTTTCACGAGCCGCAGGAATTCAGCGCCCGGATGGGGTGGAAATTCCTGCACGCCGTCGAGAAAGAGCTCTTCCCGCAGATGATCGTCACCTCACTCCTGACGCGCCACCGCATCCTCTCTCAAGTGGCCGCTCACGGGATGGACGAAATCAAAATTCTCCCGCCCCTGATGATCGGGAAACAGGAAGTCGATCTCTTCGTCAACGCGCTCGACAGTGTCCTTACGGAATGCCGCAAGTTCCCCGGGCCGGTCTGGGACCTCGGGGCCAATTTTGTGAAAAACTCGCTTCGCCGCGCTCCCGCAACCAGACTCAAATCTTGAACTCCGATGTTGGCGCGGCCAATAAATTGCGTCGGATCACCAAATGACGAAAGAGCGCAAGGTAGCACGCTCTCGCCGAGAGCGCGGGACATGACTGGGAGGCGCGTTTGATTTCCATCCCCGCAGGACAGGCTGATTCTGCTGGGATGTACCCTTAAGGGAGATCAGAGAGCCGATACCCGCGCTCGACGGCGCGAGCGTGCTACCGGTGCTGCCGCACCGGGACCGAGAAGCCGCATCAAGCGGCTATCCGGCAGGTAACAGCTCGGGTCAAATCTTGACGATCTCCCACTTGGGAGATGAACCGCGCTTGAGCTCCAGCCATGCGAACGACGCGGGCGCGCCCTTGTTGGGTTTCCCAACGCTGCCGGGATTGAAGAAGCGGGCGTCCCCCACCCGTTCGTTGCGCGGGACGTGGGTGTGGCCGTGAAAAAGAAGGTCGGTGGCAGGAGGAGCCTCCTGGGGCGGGATGTGGATGAGGCGGATCCAGAAACCCTCGCGCTCGAAGTCGATGACCCACGGCCAATGCAGGTTATCGTCGCAATTGCCGCGCACGATGTGAAGCGGCTTGTGGAGCGCCTGGAGCGGACGCAGGCATGCTTCGTCGGTGACATCGCCAAGGTGCCAGATCTCGTCAGCCTCAACCAGAAGCGAAGGAATCGCGGCGGGAAGTTTATTGTGAGTATCGGCAAGAACGGCGATGCGCATTGGAATCAAGGGAAGCAAATTTTGGGCCTCATGCCCGAGCCCGGCAACTCTATTCGGTTTTCGAGGGCCGCTCCGCCGGAGGACCGTACCGGAATTCCTTATGCCGGATTTTCCCCCCCGCATAGCCGATCCATGCTCCGCACCCCATGGCGACAACCGCTCCGAAAAGCGTCAACACGGCAAGAGGACGCCCAGCGCGAGGCCAGCGGATCGGCACCAGGAGCGCCACCAGCGTCAAAGCCGCCACCGAGTGAAAAACCCACAACAGGTCTTCCCCGCGGTCGAGATGTTCATCCAGCCATTCCGCACCCTCCTTGTCGGAAACCGAGAGAGTCCCGAGGACGCCATCGTAGGCCTGCTCTCCGAAATACGCCGTCGGCCATGCGGAAAGCGCGGCCACCAGAATCACCAGCAAACCCACAATTTCCGCGCGGCGATTGCGAAGCAAAAGAGCCGCCAGCAACGCGAAAATCCCGAACCCGAACCCGTAGATTGGCAGCGGGTGCAGAAGAACATGCATATACTCCGCCTGCCCAAGTTGCAGGCGTAGCGTTTCCCATAGGCTCAGTTCCATCATGCGCCACCCAGTTTGAGGATGCGGTTGTAAGCCCCGGGCTCCAGCGGCATCACCGAAAGCCGGGATTGCTTGACGAGCGGGATCCCGGCCAGCTTGGCGTCTTCCTTGATTTGCTCCAGGGTCACCGGTTTTGAAAATGGCTTGTCAGGAACCAGATCGACGCAGACCCAGTTGCCGGAGGTCGCCGTTGGGTCCGGGTAGGCTTCCTTGGCCACTTTTGCGATTCCGACTACCTCCTTCCCCTCCACGCTGTGGTAATAGAGGACGGGGTCCCCTTTGCGCATGGCAGAGAGATTGTTGCGAGCCTGAAAATTCCGGACGCCCGTCCATGCGGTGCGCCCATCGGAAACGAACTGATCCCATGAATAAGCGGTCGGTTCCTGCTTGACGAGCCAGTGATTCATTCCTCAAACGTGCCCGGAGGCAAGACCGGAGACAATCCTGAATTGCGATCTGAATTGCGATGAGCCCTGCGATCAGGACTATATAAGCAACTCTGATTTTTTCAGAGAATTGAAAACGATTTGCCATTCGCATTCGAATTCCCCAATTTCCCCCTGCTTTGAATACAACTGACCGCACCCAGTCGAATCCGTTGCGCGAAGGGTTGGCCGCCCGCCCCCTGCCTCAGCCGTGCACGGTCGTAATTTTTGGCGCTTCCGGCGATCTTACGTTCCGCAAGCTGATCCCCGCGCTTTACAACATCGCCGCCGACGGCGACCTCCCCGTCGGCTTGACGGTGGTCGGTTTCGCCCGCCGCCCAAAGAGCGACGAAAGCTTCCGCGAGGAACTCGAAACCGCCGCGCGAAAATTCTCCCGGCAGACGGTGCAGAACGAAGTCTGGGACTCGTTTGAAAAATCGATCTTCTATCACCAGAGCGAGTTCGGCGACCCGGATGGCTTCAAGCGGCTCGCGGAGAGGCTCGACCAGATCGACGCCGAGCGCGCCACGCGCGGCAACCGCCTCTTCTATCTTGCGGTCGCGCCCGACCAGTTCGGGCTGATCCTTGAACAACTCAAGAATGCGGGGCTCAACAAAGCGAAGCCGGGAAGCTGGGCGCGCGTGGTTGTGGAAAAGCCCTTCGGCACCGATCTCCCGTCGGCGGAAGCGCTCAACTCGGAAGTCAGCGCGACGTTCCCTGAAAAGGAGACCTACCGGATCGACCACTTCCTGGGCAAGGAGACGGCGCAGAATATCATGGTGCTCCGCTTCGCGAACGCCATTTTCGAGCCACTCTGGAACCACCGTTACATCGACAACGTCCAGATCACCGCCAGCGAACCGCTCGGGGTGGAGGGGCGCGGGCCTTATTACGAAAGCTCCGGCGCGCTGCGCGACATGGTGCAGAACCACCTTCTGCAGCTTCTCTGCCTCGTCGCCATGGAGCCGCCGACCGATCTCGCCGCCGACAGCGTGCGTGACGAAAAGGTCAAAGTGATCCGCTCGCTTCGCCCGATTGTCGGGGAGGATGTCGCCACCCATGTGGTGCGGGGCCAGTACACCGCCGGGGCAATCAACGGCAAGAGCGTCATCGGCTACCGTCAAGAGGAGCGGGTCAATCCCGCCTCGATGACGGAGACCTACGTCGCCATGAAGATCCTGATCGACAACTGGCGCTGGGAGGGGGTCCCCTTCTACGTGCGAGTTGGAAAACGGCTTCCCAAGGCGGCAACGGAAATTGCGATCACCTTCAAGAGCGCGCCTGCGGTGCTCTTCAACCATGCACCGGGCGAGCACACGCAGAACGTTCTGGTCATCCGCATTCAGCCCGACGAGGGGATTTCCCTCCGGATGCAGTGCAAGATGCCGGGCGCGGCGTTGCGCGTCGAACCGGTGAAGATGGATTTTCACTACGGCACTAGCTTCGGCAAGGCGAGCCCGGAGGCCTACGAACGGCTCCTGCTCGACGCGATGAGCGGCGACGCCACGCTGTTCGCCCGGCGCGACGAAGTGGAAGGCGCATGGCGCTTCATCGATCCGATTGAAGAAGCATGGCACGGCTCCATGGCGCAACCGGGGCTCGCCTTCTACCCGGCGGGCTCCTGGGGTCCGAAGGAAGCCGACGAACTGCTGGCCGAGGACGGCCACGCCTGGCGCAGACTCTAGAAGCAGGAGCATGACCACACCCTCCACTTTACCGACGCTCGGCACGGGTATTCCCGTTGCCCTCGGGCAGATCGACCGGGAGCTCAACAAGCTCTGGGAGCAAAGCGGCTCCGTGGCATCGCGCGCGTCCCTCATGAACCTCGCCGTTTACTGCGAAGGCAGGGCGGCGATGGAACGCGTGACGGGAGTGATCGGCCAGATCACCGAAGACCACGCGTGCCGCGCCATCCTGATCTGCGCGGAACCCGGAAAGCCCGACAGCAATGTGCAGGCGTGGATCAGCGCGCACTGTCACATGAGCCGCGCAGGGGCCAAGCAGGTCTGCTGCGAGCAAATCACCTTCCTGCTCGAAGGCCCTTCGAGAAACCTCATCCCGAGCATCGTCTTTTCGCATCTCGATTCCGATCTTCCCCTTTACCTCTGGTGGCAGGGGGAATTTCCGCAGCCCATCGACAGCCAACTCTGGAACTGGGTGGACCGCCTGATCTATGACAGCAATAAATGGAGCGACCGGGTGGCCCAGCTCGGGCTGCTGCGCGGCTCGCTCGCCGAGGCGCAGGGCCGGATCATCCTTTGCGACCTCAACTGGACGCGATCGCTTTATTTCCGGCAGGCAATTTCCGCCACGTTCGATGCCCCCGAGCATCTTCCCTTCCTTTCCCAGTTGGAAGAGGTCGCCATCTCTCATGGCCCCGGGTTCCGCTCCACGGCGCAACTCGTCATCGGTTGGCTGGCGTCGCGCCTCAACTGGAAGGAGAGCAGCCATTCCGGCGAACGCGCCGAGTTTTTGACGGGCGACGGAGGCCGCGTAGTCATCGCCCTCCGGGAGCAGGCCGGAGCCCCGCTGGGCGAATGCACGCTCAAGGCCGCCGGAGCGTCATTCCTGTTTAGCCGCGAAGCGGGGTCGGAATTCCTGCACGCCGACGTCCAATGCCCCGACGGACGCCATCTCCGCAGTCTCCTCCCCGCAGGCAAGGACGGCTCGGCGGAACTGGTGAACGAAGAGTTGGTGCGCGGCGGGCGCAATCTTGTTTACCTGAAAGCGGTGGCGGTGGCGGAAAGGCTGTTTTAGCCGCCTCGGAGGAAAGGCCGGAGCCCATGCTCCCCTTTCTCATGGAAACGCGGGATTTGACATTCCCCCGCCCGCCATGTAGCGGAACAGACTCGCAACATGAGTCGCCCCCTTTTGGTATTACTTTTGATGTTCGTGTTTCTTCCGTTCGCCAACCTTGGCGCGGAAGAAATGCGACCTCCGTTTGGCCTGGATTGGGGGGAATCCCAACAACGGATGCAAAGCCTCCTGACCGGGGCCAAGGCAAAAATCGTGGAGCGCCGCGTCCTGGAAGGCCGGGATATGTGGATCGTGGAGGGACTGGTCCAGACCAACCTGAAACAGACGGTTTTTTATTTCCGCAACGGCGGGCTGGTGGAGGTGGAACTCCGGTATCAAAACTCAAACTGGGTCGATACGGAGTACAACGCCTTCCTGAGCCAGTTGCGCGGAAAGGTCGAAAGCCGCTTTGGTCAGGGCAAATTGATCGCCCGCTCAAAAGCGCCGGTCGGCGATGTCACGCAAACGCTGGTCGGCTACCGATGGAGCAAAGGCGAGACGCAGATGGAGATCATCTACTTCGCCGCCGAGAACCCATCACAGGTCTACCGGACGGTGAGCCTGCATTATAAAGCGGTTTATTAAGCGAACGTATCGGCAACGGGAACGAAAGAAGAATGGTGCGGTAGCACCGGTAGCACGCTCGCGCCGCCGAGCGCGGGTATCGACTACCGTGGCTCCATGAAGCCTCATCCCCACACCAGCAGCCCGGCCTGCAGGGATGAGCGTCGAACGCGACTCGTAAACCCAGCCCGCGCTCTCGGCGAGAGCGGACTACCTTGGCGGGG
>JBBCKI010000010.1:0-126228 GCA_037190965.1 Chthoniobacteraceae bacterium | reverse complement strand
CGCTTACGGCTTCAAAAATTTCGAAAATTACCGCCTCAGAGTCATTGCTCAATGCGGTTGAAATTCAAAACGGACTCAACCAACTCAAAATCAACCACTTAATCCCGCTTCAGTCCCCAAACTTTGGTGTAGACCCAAAATTTAACTCGTCGAGCGGAGATCAAGAGTGTCCTTGGAAGGCGAGAGACCTATATTCTTGAACCTAAAGACAAAGAGAAAAACTGGAGATAAGGGGATTCGAACCCCTGGCCTCCTCATTGCGAACGAGGCGCTCTACCAACTGAGCTATATCCCCACATCTTCCCGCTTTACCCGGCGAATGCCGGATCCAACGAGGGCGCGAAGAATCGGCGAGAAAGTCGCGAAGATCAAGCGAAAAGTTGGCAGAAACCGTGGGATGTCGGGAATTTTGGCTCCGGATCACCCTTCAAAAACCAGCAGGGGGGCAAAACAGGGGGGCTCCCACCCTCGCGGCATTCCCTCAAAAGTTGCGCGGAGCCTGTTGCATCCAAGCTCTCCGGGCTTCCGCTCTGGAGGTCGCCCCGATCTTTCGCAATGAACAGGTCAGGGCTTCGAATCCCCTTGTCTCCAGTTTCTTACCTCGACGCCCACCTTCGGTATTTTTGCGTGTCCAACCGGGGGGGCTATGGGATCTTCACTAAAGTTTGAGGAAGAGCTTACCGTGAGCGCCTACATTCGCACCATCTACATCAAGATGGGCGTTTCGAACCGTGTCACCGCCGTGCTCCGCGCTCTTGCTCTCGTGCGGTCCCTGGCATCCGGCTCCGAGGTGACGGCTTTCCAAGTGAAAACCACACGGATACCGGGCGGGCGTTAGTCCCAAGGCAATGGTCTCCGCTTCGAAGGCCTGCTCCACTACCCCTTTTTAGGGGTATAGCACTCTCTCAGGCTCCTCTTATAAAATGAGGTCATGCGTAAAGTGGAAGAGATCGATGGCTCAAGACGTAATGCCCGATTCCCAGGAGGAAGAGGGCATGGGCCAGCCGCGACCCGTTTCAGTCTCTGTCGGCGTCTTGCAGTGTTTCTGGGCGTTTGCTTCGTCTCATTCGCTGCGCACGCCCAGTCGGTGCAGATCACGGGAGACGTCAATCCCACTCCGGCCTCTTCTCCGACTTGGTCCGTCCCCGGTGATCTCACCATCGGCAACTCAGGCGCAGGCTCCCTTAACATCGACGGCGGTCTCGTCACCAACAAGAGCGGCTACGTTGGATATAGATCCGGGGTAAGCGGAACCGCCACGATTACCAGCGGAACGTGGCAAAATTCCAGCCAACTCTACATCGGTTTCTACGGAACAGGCATGCTGAAAATCAATGGTGGTCTCGTCACCAGCAATGTCGGCTACCTCGGAGTGAACACCGGGTCAAGTGGCACCGCTACGATCACCAGCGGGACGTGGCAGAATTCGAACGACCTCTACATTGGCTTCGACGGAACAGGCACGCTCAACGTCGCCGGCGGCTACGTCACCAGTTGGAGTAGCGACATTGGAGTGAACGCCGGGTCAAGCGGTACCGCCATGATCACCAGCGGCACCTGGCAAAACTCAAGCTCTTTAAATGTCGGCTACAACGGAACTGGCACGCTAAACGTCAATGGCGGTCTCCTTGTCAACGCCGATGGCCATGTTGGAAGGAATGCCGGGGCGAGCGGAACCGTCACGGTCACCAGTGGCACGTGGCAAAATTCAAGCTCGCTCTTCATTGGCAACATCGGCACGGGAATACTGAACCTCGAGGGCGGCGTCGTCACCGCTGAGTTCAGCTTCATTGGATGGGGCGGCGGGGCCAGCGGAACTGCCACGATCACCAGTGGAACGTGGCAAAATTCCAGAGATCTCACCATTGGCTACACTGGAGCAGGCACGCTAAACATCAATGGTGGCCTCATCTCGAACGCGGCCGGCTACCTTGGAGGAGGTTCTGCTAACTCCAGCGGAACTGCCACGATCACCAGCGGCACGTGGCAAAATTCCGGCGATCTCGCCATTGGCCAATATGGCAAAGGGACCTTGAATCTCAACGGCGGTCTTGTCACCAGCATGACCGGTTACGTTGGATCGGTAGCTGGGTCGAACGGCACCGCCACGATCACTAGCGGCACGTGGCGAAATTCTGGCGATCTCACCATTGGCAACAGTGGCACGGGGACGTTGAATATCAACGGCGGCCTTGTCTCGAACACGACCGGCTACATTGGACGGGGTTCCAACTCCAGCGGCACTGTCACGATCACTAGCGGCGCATGGCAGAATTCCGGCGATCTCACCATTGGCAACAATGGTACGGGGACATTGAATATCAATGGCGGCCTCATCTCGAACACAACCAGCTACGTTGGACGGAATGCCAACTCCAGGGGCGCCGTCACAGTCACCAGCGGCACGTGGCGAAATTCCAGCGACCTCTACGTTGGCAACAGTGGCACGGGAACATTGAATATCGACGGTGGCCTCGTTACCAATCGAAATGCCAACGTTGCGCTGAATACCGGGGCAAGCGGCACCGCCACGATCACCAGCGGTACTTGGCAAAATTCCGGCAATCTCACCATTGGCAGCAGTGGCACGGGGACGTTGAATATCAAAGGCGGCTTGGTCACCGCCGCAGCAACCCGCCTTGGTTTCTCTGGCGGCTCGGCTGGCGCGCTCACCCTTTCGGGTTCCGCGTCCAGCCGCGGTGTGCTGGAAACCGGCCAGGTTACCAAAGGCTCAGGCAGCGGCACGCTTAGCTTCGATGGTGGCATCCTGCGTGCCACGTCCAATCAAAGCAGTTTTCTCGCCGGCTTCTCCTCCAGTGATGTGACGATCAGCTCCGGCGGCGCGTTTATCGACAGCAAAGGGTTCAACATCGGCATTTCCACTGCTCTCAGCGGCACCGGTGGCCTAAGCAAGCTGGGCGGTGGCACGCTTTTGCTCACGGGCTCGAATACCTATTCCGGCACGACGAGCATCGAGGAGGGCACCCTGATCATCGGTAACGGCGGCACAACGGGTTCGCTCGGCGCCGGTCCGGTAGTCAATGGCGGCAACCTGACGTTCAACCGCAGCGATGCCGTGAGCGTCGCGCAGACGATCAGCGGCACCGGCAGCCTGGCAAAGTTGGGCGGCGGCGCGCTGATCCTCACCGGCTCGAATACCTATTCCGGCACGACGACCATCGAGGAGGGCACCCTGATCATCGGTAACGGCGGCACGGTGGGTTCGCTCGGCACCGGCTCGGTAATCAATGGCGGCAACCTGACGTTTAACCGCAGCGACGCCGTGAGCGTCGCGCAGACGATCAGCGGCACCGGCTCACTACGCCAAAACGGTGCAGGACTGCTGACGCTCACCGGCTCCAGTACCTATAGCGGCGGCACCACCATTTCGAGTGGCACGGTGAGTATCGAGCGGGATGTGAATCTCGGCAATGTTTCCGGAACACTCACGATGGAGGGCGGCACGCTCCGAACGACCGGCAACATGGACCTCATGCGGCGGATGGACCTGGTTGCGAACGGCACTTTCAACCTTGCCAACGAAACCTATCTCAACGTCTTGAACACGATCTCGGGCACCGGCGGCTTGTCGAAAATAGGCACAGGCTATCTCACGCTGGTTGGCCAGCAGACCTACACCGGCTCGACCGATGTGCAAGGGGGATTCTTCAAGCTTGAAAGCGGTTCGCTGGCCTCCTCGTCGGTGAATCTCTCCTCCGCCACCTTCCATCTTTCCAACAGCACTGGGGAATTCGCGGCGAATATCACCGGTTCAGGCACCTTCAACCGCGGCGGAACGGGCACGAGCATTCTCACGGGAACCGTCAGCCAGACCGTTGCCACCCGCATCGAGAGCGGCGCACTCCAGATCGGCAATGGCGGCGCCGTCGGCTCCATCGCAGGCGACGTGCTCAATAACGGGACCCTGAGCGTCAATCGCAGCGACACCTATACCTTCAGTGGCGCGATTTCGGGCAATGGCTCGTTCGTCCAGCTTGGCAGTGGCACCACTGCGCTTACCGGCTCCAGCAATTTCTCCGGCGCGCTGACTGCTAACAAAGGCACGCTCAAAATCAGCGACGGCGGTAGCGTCTCCAACACCGCCACCAGCGGCATCGGCAATGGCGGTGCGGCCACCACCGCCGCAGTCATCGTTAGCGGCAGTGGCTCGTTCTGGAAGCTTTCCTCAGATCTCTTCGTAGGGAGCTATGGCAACGGTTTCCTCACCATTGAGGATGGAGCCACGATATCCAACACCTTCGCCCTCCTCGGCCGTCCAGGCGGCTCCGGCATCGTCGTCGTCACCGGGACGGGCTCGGAATGGAACAATAGCCAAGGCGTCGTCGTCGGCTATGATGGCGTCGGCTCGCTTACCATTTCCAAGGGTGCCAAGGTCACCAACTTTGAAGCCATTGTCGGCGGCTTGGCGAATGCCAGCGGCACGGCGAGCGTCACCGGGGCGGGCTCTACCTGGACTTCGGCCGACCGTTTCGACCTCGGGGAAAACGGCCACGGCGTCCTGACCATTGCCGACGGCGGCGTGGTGAATGTGGGCCTCACTTCCGGCACCATGTTCATCGGCAGATATGGCACCGCCTCGGGCACCCTGAATATCGGCGCGGAAGCGGGCTCCACCGCCGTCGCCGCTGGCACGCTAAACGCCGCGCGCGTGGATGGCGGGTCGGGATCGGGATCGAAGATCGTCAACTTCAATCACACCAGCCAGCTCACCTTCAGCCCCAAGCTCACCGGCGCCCTCGCCGTGGAGCATCACTCCGGAACCACCATCCTGGACGCGGACAACACCTATACCGGCGACACCACGGTGAGCGGGGGCGTGTTGCTCGTCAATGGCTCCATCGCCAGCGATACCATCGTCGAAAGCGGCGCGACGCTCGGTGGCAGCGGCACCATCGGCGGCTCCGTGACCATCCAGGATGGTGGCACGCTTTCACCCGGCAACAGCCCTGGCCAACTCACCATTCTGGGCGATCTCACCCTGAGCGCCGGCTCGTTTCTACGCATGGAACTTGGCGGCACGGATGTAAGTCTCTACGATCAGATCGACGTACGGGGCGTCTTCACGGCTGGTGGGACGCTCAGTCTCCTGATTCTCGATGGCTACACGGCTGCTTACGGTGATACCTTCACCCTCTTCAACGGAGCGACTCCAGGATTCGATTTGGGCGACTTCACCCTGACGACCAATCTCGGCAACGGCCTTTATTGGGACGTCAGCGAGTTGGCTTCCACGGGCATTGTAAGCGTCATCCCAGAACCTCCGGTCTACGCCCTCGGCATCGGCGCCTTCCTTGCGGCGTCCTTTTTCCTCCGCCAACGCACGAGGAGATTTTGGCTTTTTCAGCCCCCAGGGCTCAGTTGAACTGGCTTGAAGTGGTCTTTCGTCGAACAAAGACCGTGCACGATTCAAATCCTTCTGCTCCAAAAAACGAAACACGGCCTTTGAGTCACCGTTGATTTTCAGGAGTTTACGACAGCTTGGAGTCTCCCCTTTCTATCTGTTCATTTCAGCCCAACCGAAAGACTCGCTCCACCTCATGTCCCCACTTCTTGATGGCGAGCTCCGGCCGTGAGCCAAGTCCGCGATAGCTCGAACGTCCCGCCCGCCGTTCGCCCGGAACCAGCAGAAGATAGTCGAATCCAAACGCCGCGACGGCGAAACCAAAAAAGACTACGCGGGCGGGTCTCTCCGGGCCGAAGGAGTTCAGCTTGGATACGCACTACCACAGCTACGGGCCCAACGGCCTCGTTTACCTGCTCGACTACGGTAACAACCGCATGCAGGTCCTCGACCCGCAAAACGGCTTCGCCTAGGTCTCAGAGTTTGCTCTCAATCCCGGCGTCACAACCGCCAACATCCAATTCGCCATCGGCGTGAACGGAAACGTTTACCTCGGCGACGACGGGGGCGGCGGTTCCACCTACGCTGCAGACGGCAATTTTCTCGTCGCCTTTATGCTGCCGGTGGATCCTACGTCGACTGGGTCAGACGGCGTACCCTACCTCACCACCGATGCCTCGGGCCGCATATATATTTTAGACGGGGCCGGCAATCACCGTTACCAGGATCTCACCGTTATTCCGGAACCCTCCCCCTGCGGCTTGACCGCCAGCGCGGGCGCCGCACTCCTTGCCCTCTCTCGCCGACGCAGGACGTAGGTTTCGTAAACTTTGCCCGCGGCACGCGAGCCGCGTTCTTCAGAGGCTGCTGGAGAAAGAGCAACCGCGTGCCAGCCTCGTATCTATGCAACTCTCCAGCGAGGCGAGAGTGGTGGCGCTTGCGGTGCTCCGAGAAACAAAGGCCACATGCTCCAGATTCTCAGCGTTGGGTGCTCGGAAATGGGCCGCAGCCCCGGAGAAACAGAATGACCCCGCTAGGGGTATCCTCAACCAAAGGATCAAAGAAACCTGCCCCGCGATAACAAACGACAACGCGTTCATTTGAAGGCGCATCCATCTCCGGCCGGTTCTGCCCCGCCGACAAGCCCTGCCGCTTTCGCGGCGGCGGCTTCGGCTCGCTGATTTTCCTTATTATAACGCCACAATAAATCCTTGACGATTCAAGGCGTTTATTGTGACCTTGTAATAGATGCGACGAGCAACACAAACGGACATCGCGAAGGCGCTGGGGCTTAGCCCATCGACCGTTGGTCTGGTCGTTGGCAACAACAAGTCCCCCCTCCGGAAGCACCTGAACAAAGAGACGGTGCGCCGGATCGAGGAGAAGGCGAAGGAACTCGGCTATCAGCCCAATCGGGCCGCTCAGGCGATGCGTGGGTCACGAACAAACCTGATCGTCTTCCTCAACATGGGCGGGATGGCGGAATGGATCAATCGCCAGGCTTTCCAGGTTGGCATGCTTGCCCATGAGCTGGGCTATGACTACCAGGTCATTGACGCCTTTTGGTGGGTCATGAAAGGGAATCGCATCATTGACCAGGTCATTGCCATGAGACCGGAGGGGGTCATTATCTCGGGAAACCCACAAGCAGAGATGGATTTCTCTCGCTTGAACCGGGCCAGAATCCCCCTTGTGACTTTGGATCTCGAACTCCCCGAAACACCTTGTGTCCGCCACGATGTCGCGGGTGCCATTTTCGACCTGACAACTTCCTGCATCAGCAACGGCCGCGAGCGCATTGCCCTGCTCGTTCGGGACGAAACACCCGAACTTTGGCAGGTCAGAGAGCGCGTGTCGGGATTTATCAACGCCCTTAAAGCGGCGGGTCGTACCGTCCCGCAAACGTTCGATTTGAACGACCTGAAGCCCGGAAGCCTCTGCGCTCCGGCGGTGATCCTGAAGGACTCCCACCCGAGCGGCCACTTTGAACCCTTTCAACTGGGCCATCGAGCCGCGGAGCGAGTTGGGACGATGGTGGATGCCTTTATTTTGGGGAACGACACTTACGCCATCGGAGCGCTGACATACTACCTCCGAAACAAGATCGATATTCCCAAGCAGGTCGCCCTCAGCGGATTTGACAATCTTGCCTATACCACCGAGGGAAGCGTGCCTCTTACCACTGTCGCCTTCCCGGTGGCGACAATGTGTAAGAAGGCAATGGAGCTTCTCATCATCCAGATCGAGGGTACCAGACTCGACTCGGAGGGCCACGTATTTCCCTGCGAAATCATCTGGCGAAATTCGATGCCCAAACCAAGACAGGCCCGGAGTTCCACCTCACGAAGTCGCAATTTAAGCCTCTGACTCTCAACACGTTCTCCCCCTCTTCTCGAAAGAGCGTCCATCCCCCACTCAGCAAACCCTCCCCCGCGCCCCAATATGAAGAACATCCTCCCCGCCCTTGTCTTAAGCCTCGCGCTTCCCATCATGGCCAGTCTGGCCGTCGAAGTCGCCCCCGGAGCACCGCGACCGATTCCCGTCGAGTCCCAAAAAGCAGTTATCGAGAATGAAGGACTCTGGCCGAACCTGATCCACGGCCCGAATAACACACTTTTCCTCTCTTCCTTTAATAAACCGAAACATGGTGCCATCGCAGGAGAGGTGGACGGCTGGATCAGCAAAGATGAAGGCAAGACGTGGACCCGCTCCGCCAGCATCGAGCCTCGCCCGGACGAAGTCTCGAATCGGATGAACCACGCCATCGGCCTCGTTGACAACGGCACCCGCCTCGTGGCAGCAATCAGCGGTTATACGAAACAAGGTATCAATAGTACCGAGAAGTGGACACTCATTCCCTCAGTCGTCTGCGCATCGACCGACGGCGGCAAGTCGTGGAGTAAGATAGCCGATCTCGATCCGGGCTTGCAACCGCTGGAAACCATCATCCCATTCGGCCCAGTGATCCAGGCGCACGATGGCTCGGTGCGTTTCGCCGCCTACCATAGAGAAGCCTCCGATCGGCCCACCTCATCGTATATGCTCAGCAGCCGCGACGGCGGCAAAACATGGGGCATTCAAAGCAAGATTGGCGAATCCCTGAATGAAACCATCTTGATTCGCCTGGGCGACAACGAGTGGATCGCGATGGCGCGCACCGCACCTGCAGACTCCCCCAATAGCGGAGAACTGCGCCAGTTCCGCTCCACCGATGACGGCAGCACCTGGGTCGACGAAGGGCTCGTCACACAAAGGAACGAACACCCTGCCAGCCTCATCAAACTCAAGGATGGCCGCCTTCTTCTTAGCTACAGCATCCGCACCTACGGAGCCATCGTTGCTCGTTTGAGCGAGGATAACGGAGCTTCGTGGGGAGCGGCTCTCGAAATCTCTTCCTACAAAGGCGATGGCGGCTATCCCTACAGCGTTCAGCTCTCCGACGGCAGCATTCTGACAGCGTTCTATGCACAAAAATCCCCTTCCCTGGGACAGGGCCTGGAATCCTACCACACCGGCCTTGTGAACTGGAGCCTCCCCTAGAGACGGTAGCCTGAAAAGCAACTTCACTGCCGCCTCATCGCCCTTCCCCGATCGCATCTCTGTTTATGATTCGCCCTTCCCTCCTGCCGATCCTGGCCAGTGCGGCCATTGCCGGCAACAGCCCCGCCTCTCCTCCTCTCCATGCAAAAGAGACCAGCCGGGTCTCCGTGATCTCATCCATGGACAAGTTCAGAAGCGACCAGCAACCAGCCGTCGCATCAAGCAGGCTGGAGCTCTTCGCCGCCCGGGGAGATGCGGAGAGCAGCCAGATTATCATCTCGGCGCTGGATGGCGAGCTTGCAGGGGTCACCGTGGAGGCAACCGACCTAAAATCCGACAAGGGCCACGAATTGAGGCCGGAAGTCAACCTCGTCGGCTACGTCCCGGTCAACCACCCTTCTAAAGATGGCTTCGGCGAGAAAGGCGACTACCCCGATATTCTCCTCCCGCTGGATTCCTTCAACGTTAAGAAGGGAGCCTCACAGTCTGTCTGGTACACTGTCTGGGTTCCCCGCGACGCCGTTCCCGGTCTCTATGAAGGGCGCATCCTGGTTCACACGGGGAGCAAGGCCCCCCAGGAGATCAAAGTCTCCATCAAGGTCTTCTCCGCCGTTGTTCCAAAGCAAGGGATTCTCAAAACTTCATTTGGGTACGGAGACTGGGAGATCGACAAGCCTGAGTTCTACGGAAGCCGATGGAACCAGGAGAAGGAAACTGCCCTTCTACGCGAGATGCTTCGGTATCGCTTGAACCCCACCAACACAGATATCGGCGGGTTGGTGCGGTCTCTCAAAAATTCCGTCACCAGAAATAGTGCCGGAAAATGGGAGGCCGATTGGAGCGCCTTCGACAAGGAAATTGCACAGAAGCTGGAAGAGGGCTGGAATCAATTCAACATCTCCTATCTTCCTCTGGACTGGTATCAACCCGACCCGGAGACGCGTGTTCTCAAGAAGGTCCAACACCGCTGGAGGCAGGACCTCACCGAGGACGACCAGGCGCAGATCCTCCAGCTATTGAACGCCCACCTTGTGGAGAACGGATGGACAAAACGTTTTGCCTTTAAGTCCTTCGACGAACCCAGCATCGAACCGGAAAACGCAAAGATCATTAGCGATCTCGGAAATTTCGTCCACCAGAACGCCCCGAACATCCCCCTGTTCATGGTGACAACCGATTGCCGTGAGCGGTCGCTGGCCCGTGACTATCCCCTCTTCAACTGGGTGCCACATCTCCCAAGCCTCCACCTCGACCCCGGCTATGAGGAATTCCTCGTGGAGCGCCAAAAGAAGGGCGAAGAAGCTTGGACCTATATCTGCGAGACGCGCACCTTCCACGAGCACACCCACGCCTATCCCGATGTCGCTCCTATTGACCGCTCCGGAGCGTCGCAGCGGTGCTTCGGCCCGCTGGCGTGGCGTAACCGTCTGGACGGCTTCCTTTATTGGAACATCACTTCATGGCGTGATCGCGGCGGCTACATGAGCCCCTCCAACACCCACGTCGGCGAAGGCGTCCTCTTCTACCCCGACCTGAAAAACTATGCCGTCCCGGTTGCTTCGATCCGCGCCGCTCTCCTCCGGGACGGCTTCGAAGACCATGACCTTCTCTACCTCCTTGACGAAAAGGTAAAGAAACTCAGCCAGTGCAACCTGAGCGCCGAACAAGCAGCCACGCTGGCCGATGCGAAGAGCGCACTCAATGTCAATCACCTGGTCCCCAACCTGCGCGACTTCAACCGGGAGAGCGCTGCATATGAGGCCCACCATAAAAAGGTTCTCGAAGCCTTCGACAGCCTGACCGCGATCGAAGCCACCCTCTCTAAAAAATAGACCGCTCCAAAGATCAACCCCCACAGACCAATGAAAACACCAATTAGACTCGAAAGCTCAACCAAGCTCATCGGTTCCCTGTTTGCCGCTGCCGTTGTCACCTTTGCCCCGACCGCGGAGGCCGCCGTCCTGCAAAGTCAGAACTTCTCCTTCGGTTACGGGGCGCAGACCAACTCCGCCACCAATACCTGGGCACTAAAGACGAGCGGCGCTACGACGAATGGCGGCTTTACGTTTCAACCGACTATTGGCGGAGGATTCTATTCTGGTTTTGGCCCAAATTTCGATGGAAGCACCCTTATCAGCACACCTGATGGCTCCGCCAATTATTCGGGGAAAACCGATAACTTCAGCATCTCAATTGGCGCTTCATGGGTCGGAGACCCAACCCTCCTTGGCCCCGGTGTGACGCTGGATGATGTTCAGATCAGGCTCGTCATTACCTCAGTCAGAATTTACGCCACCTACTACAGCGCCACTGCGGACTCTGCGACGCCGACCATCGCACTCAAGGAGACAACGGCGGGACATACAGACGTCTTCACGGTTTTCAACGCCAAGAAAACCGTTGGCGGCGGAGCTGCCCTTAACGCACTGACCAAAGCCCCGAATTATCAGCAATACACCTGGAATCCCGAAAATTTCTGGTTGGATGGCGTGAATGCCACCCGCAGCTTCGGTTTCCAGATAGCGGGAGCTAGCAACCTGGCCATTGATGGCTTTGAAATAACGGGCTATATTGAGGTAATCCCCGAGCCCTCCAGCATCGCGCTTCTCTGCGGGGGTGCGGGCGCGCTCCTCGTCTATACGAGAAAGCGGCGTCCAGCGCTGTAACGCCTTCGATCCCTTGAATCGTCGTTTCCCCCTTTAACTCGATGGATGCAATCCCGCTCTCTTACGTCGCTTCGGCACGCGGTTTCCTCCAAAACCGCAGTGCCGGGCGGCGGGCATTTACGTTAGTGGAACTGTTGGCGGTCATTGCCATCATGGCCGGCTTGATGGCCCTGACGATCCCCGCGATCAAGGGACCCAGCGAGTCGCGAAAGCTTCAAACGGCGGCCGATCTTATTTCGGGAATGACAACCCTGGCCCGTCAGAACTCGCTGGGGCAGAATGTTCTCACCGCTATCGTTGTCCTCGGAAAAAATGCGCCCGAGAAGCGCGGCCTTCGCTCGATCGCGCTATTCGAACTCCGCGCCGCCGAGGATGGCGCTCCGCGCACCTCGAATGACTGGAAGCAGATCACCGTGTGGCGTCAGATTCCGGAAGGGGTCCTGGTTGATGACGCTGCGAGCACCTTCTTCGACACGCCCCTCCTACTTCCCTCCCCTGCCCTGCCTGCGCAAATCCGTGTCATGCAGACGACCACTAATGACTATCACTACCACGTCTTTCAACCGAACGGACGCCTGATGAGCCCGGCCACCGTCACGTTCAAGATCGTCCCGGGGCTATTAGAAAACGGCGCGATTCTCAAGAACAGCGCAAGCGCCTCCACCAACTATATCACCCTCTCGCTAATTGGGACCACCGGCCAGGTGAAGTTCTCCCAACCGTGATCGCCATGCTTGCACCACCACGCGTCAATGCAAACCGGGGCTTCAGCCTTGTCGAAATCACTCTCGCTCTCGGGATCGTCAGTTTCTGCGTGATCGCCGTTCTCGGCCTGAGCGTGCTGACTCTCGATCAAACCCGGGAGTCCAAACGCGATGTCATCTGGATCAATCTCGCCGAGGAAGTCGCAACGAAACTGAAGGCCGCCGCGTGGAACACTTCCGCCCTCGCCGCCCAAGAATTCTATTTCGATACCGATGGGAAGACCGTGGCCAGCACTTCGACCGACGCCATCTACACCTGTAAAGCAACCGAAGTCGTCGGAGATCTTCCGGGGACTCCCACCGGCAGTTCCCCCTACAAAAAGACCATCCGACTGGAGATGGGAATGAAAACCTCCAAAGACAAACTCGTGATTCCTCTGCTGCTTAGCAAATATGATTAACACCCGTAAAGAGCGAGGGTTCACCCTGGTGGAGATCCTGGTGGCAACCGCCATCCTCTCTGTCCTCGTCGGGTTCTTCTTCCAAGCCATCTCGCAGAGCAACGCGCTGGGTCAATTGGCCCGGGCCGATGCCGACCGCATTGACAAGGTCGGCATCGTTTTCGACATGATGCGCCGAGACCTCGCAGGTGCCCTGCTGCCAGTGGTTCCGACCACACAGAACAGCCTCGAGTTCGTTCTCAATCCCAGTACCGCAAAAGGGATCACCGCCGATCTGCAAAACCCGCATTCCGTCTTCTGGCAGGCACCCGTAGCCTCCGAACTGTCGAACGGCGACATCGCGACCGTGGGTTACTTCATTCGGAGGGACACCACCTCGACTCCCCCGCGAAGCACGTTGTGCCGTCTCCAAGTCGATTCATCGGACCCCGCCTACCTTGTGGAATCAAGCGCCGCATGGCTGGATAAAACCCTCGTCCTGGACGCCAAGGCTTCCGCCGTCGCTCCGAACTACCCAGGGTTACTCATTGAAGGCGCGTTAGCCCTCTGGATTCGGGCGATTGATGACAAGGACCAGCCGTTCTACCAATGGTCATCCCGCACTCCGCCGCTTCAAGGCGGCAGCAAGGCCCACCTCCCCAAAGCGCTGGAAGTCGTCCTGGTGATCGTCGACCAAAAAACGATTGACGCGGTCATCACGCTCCCCACCCCCACGACCGGAAACGATGCTTCCCTCATGGATGACGACGTCGATTCTTTTCTTAGCAACCTCCCCCCGCCCATCAAGAAGGGCGCACGAGTATTCAGAAGCGTGATCCCCATCACTAACTATCGCGTAACGCCATGATACCATTCATGAAGCCCCGCACAATGGGCAGCGCCCTCATTATCACGTTGATGCTGCTCGTCCTTCTTACGACGATCATCCTCGCCTCCCTCGTGAAGGCCCAGTCGAGCCGGCAGTCCTCCAGTTCGATCATGGGTAACTTTTCCGCCAATCAATTCGCACAGGATGGCGTGAACCAAGGCATCGCCTTGTTGCAATACGCCACCGGCCAGACCGATGCGCGTTGGATCTCCCAGCCCGGCAGGATCGAAAAACTGATCGCGAGCGGCACCAGCGTCACTTCCGAGCTTATCGATCTCCACTCCGGCCTGGCCGCCACCCCGGCCGATGGCGTGAACCTCAACGCAGCAATGCTCCAGAACCCTAGCGAAGGAGTTATTGCCTATGACCCGAGCATCAAGATGCCCCTCTCCTGGATCTACATTCGCGAGAACGGTGTACGCACGGCCAACGCCACTTACGACGCCGCCAACAAGGTTGTCGGGCGCTATGCATTCTGGACGGACGACAACACCGCACGCGTCAACGTGAACACAGCCTGGAGCGCAGACCCGGCCATCAACATCGTAAACTCCCAAGCACATCCCAGCCGCATTCCGCTCACAGGTGCATTCCCCACAATGACCCCGGACGATGTAAAATCTATCCGCGACTTCCGCGCAGGGGGAAACTTTTTCAATACCCCCCAAGACATCTCGAAAGCCTTCGGCAACAACTTTGCGAGTTATAGTACCCTCGCAAGGGAATCAAAATTCTGGACCACAAATGTCAATGCCTCGCCCGACGCCCAGCTCACATCCTTCGGACTCCCAAAGATTGTCCTGACCACCAAACCGGCGAGAGCCAAGGCCAAGGATGGAACGCAACTGCCCTACATCAACGTCTCTACATCCGCAGCGATTGATACCACAAAAGCAACCCTTCGCAATTACCTATCACGCGCCGACTGGGGAGAAGGGTTGGAAGGGAGCCTTCAAGCAAAATACTACAGTAACAACAGCGGGCTGTTAGATCAATTGGCTCTTAATATCATGGAATATGTCCGGTGCCGCGAGAGCGCCGACGACGTCATCAAACCGATGAGGCACGGAGTCGGATCTTCAGGAAAAATCTTCGCAGGCGCTACCCGAAGATTCAGAATGGTTGAGATCGGCTTTTGGAGGAGTAGCACAAACCCGTCGAATGGCCGCATCTACTTTGTACTCACGCTTCCTAGAAACGCGGGACTTCAAAGCTACACAATGAGTTCATGGCGCGGCATGGTTGTCACTGCTGGAAACGTTGCCGAGCAAGACATATGGCTCCCCAATACGACGCTTGACGCGGGTAGATATGTTCTTTTGAGTCGGCCACTAATCACACCTATTCCTAACACGGGGGCTGTTTATGCCAGGCACTTCCGACTCTATAGAAATGGTTTAGCTGACATGTTTGATGTCTATCCATCGGGTCAAGGGGCTTACGTCGAACTCTATGATTTCCCGGTAACTGTTTCAGCTCCATCAAGCGGTGATCCCTCCATGCCCGCTGATGAAACGCTCATTCAGACCATCAAAGTAACAGATCCATTCCTCGGAGGGACAAAGGACGACTGGAGCGCTCCGGGCCCAAATCGGTTCGCCGATTTGACAGACGCGGCAAAGATGAGGGCTCATATAGGGCTAGGTGTTCCTCCCAGCAATTACCAGTTGGGGCAGGATCTCGATGTTAACGGGAACATTACCGATGAAGGCACGGTTCTCCCCGCTCCCGCCGGAAGCCCCGGTAACCTGACAGGTTACGTGGAGTCCCTGGCCGAGCTAGGCCGGGTTCATACCGGCATCTCCACCGTGCCGGGCACTCCATCGGTACCTTGGCGCACCCTTCGTTTGCAGCCGCGCCACCCCCAGGCGAGCGCCCACCTCGCCTCAGTCCCGGACTGGATCATTCTCGACGCATTTGCCTTACCCAATATCCCCGCCAATGAAACAAACGCTCTGCTCGAGAGGATGAACGGCAAGGGCGGCTTGGTTAATCTTAATTCCGCTCTGAAGCCATTCTCCACCGTCGAACGTCCTCAAGCGCTCAAGTCCCTTCTGGGTGTCAGCACCCAGTTTACCGAAGCTCAAAAGACAACGGCCGCTTCCTCAATCATTCAACAAACGCTCGCCAACACAACTATCGCAAAAGGAAAAATGGCAGGTTCGGGCCTGATCCAGTATCCGGGGAATATCGTCGAGTTTGCGGGGATCAGCGATGAAGGGGAAGCCTCCGAAGCCCGTCTCTCAGGGATTCTGGATCTCGCAACCACCCGCGGTTCCATCTTCACCATCTACAGCGTAGGCCAGCGGGTCATACAGACCAGCACCGGAAAACTGATCCCCAAAGGTGAGGCCAGCCAGCTCTCCATGGTGGAACGCTACGAAGATGCCGGAGCCGTCAAATTCCGGGTCATCCTAAACAAACCTTTGCGCTACTAGCCTGAGAAACAGTCCATCCCGCCCCAATGACTTCCCCGTCCTCCATCCAGACCACGATCTCGCAATGGGACTATCTGGTTTGCGCCCTCTATCTCTTCCTTTCCATTTACCTGGGGCTCAAAGCCGGGGGGAAGCAGAAGAATCTCAAAGACTACCTGCTGGCCGGGCATCAAATGCACTGGTCGCTAATCGCGATTTCCATCCTGGCGGCGCTTTTCAGCGGAATCAGTTTCCTCGGGGCACCGGCTGAGATCTATGGGAATAACCTGGTCTATCTGTGGGGCATTGTTGCCCTTTGGGTCGCCACTCCCATCACTGCGACCATCTTCATCCCCTTCTTTTTCAAAAAGAACCTTTTTACCGCCTATGAATACCTGGAACACCGCTTCAGTCTGCGCTTGCGGCGAATCACCTCTGCGGCATTCATCTTCCGTGGCAGCCTTTGGCTAGCCTTGGCTGTCTATGCTCCCTCGCTGGTCATTTCAGAAATGATCGGTCTCCCGCTCTGGGTGTCGATTGTATTGGCCGGTGCCGCGACCTTGTTCTATACCACCATCGGCGGGATGCGTGCCGTCATCTACACCGACGTGATGCAGTTTACCGTCTTTGTCGTCGCCATGCTCATTATCATGGTCGTCGCAATCAAGAGTGTTCCCGGCGGATTGGCCGGTGTCTGGGAAGTAGCGGAGGCAGGAGGCAGGACGCAGTTTTTTGATTTCACCCCCTCCCTGAATAAAAGGATGACATTCTGGGGCGCATTCTTTGGCGGTTGCATCATTAGCCTTTCCGGGCTGATCACCGACCAGGTCTCCGTCCAGCGCTATCTAACAGCCTCATCAGTCAAAGAGGCGCGGCGCGCGCTGTGGGGGAAGCTGGCCCTCTCGTTGCCGCTGCTCGGGATGTTCTACTTCGCCGGGTTGGTCCTCTATTCCTTTTACCAGACGCATCCCGAGATGCTGGCGACCCTGTCGAGCGCCGATCGCGTCCTCCCCCATTTTGTGAGCCACCGGCTTAGCGCCCCGCTGCCGGGCCTGTTGGTTGCGGCCATCCTCGCGGCAACCATGTCCACTGTCTCCGCCGGGATCAACTCACTCACCACCGCCACCCTGATGGACTTCATCTATGTAGGCCCTCACGCCAATGAAGATGAAGCCTCGGAGAGAAATCGCGTACGCACGGCGCGAATCTGGACCGTCTTTTTCGGGGTGACGACGACGCTCCTCGCTCTCGTCGTAGGCCGCCTGGGATCGTTGGTCGAGGCCTCCAACAAAATCGCGGGATTTCTCGGCGGGCCGATGTTGGGCATCTTCTTCCTCGGGGTGTGCTCCCGCAGGGCTAACGGAGCCGGGACCTTGATCGGCGCGATCTCAGGGTTCATCGCGGTCCTCTGCGTCGGGTTTTTGACATCCGTCTCGTTTATGTGGTATGCGTGCACCGGGTTCGTGGTGACCTTCATCGTCGGCACACTCGCCAGCCTGGTTTTCGAAGCGCCCGACGAAAAGCAGCAAAGCTTCAGCCTGCCAGGATCAAGAGTTCCCCTCCCGCCGACCAACGTAGCGGTGCCGGCTTCCCGTACGCCGGAGCAATGAAGGCCGCGATCTTAGGATTCCTGGCATTGAATTTGATCTCAATGCCCAAACTGAGCAGCGCCGCCACCGACTCAGCGGCTTCCGCAGAGGCGACGCCCTCGGAACAGTGGCAACCGTTCACGCCGATTCCGGACGCCATTGGATTTGCCGGGATGTTTGCAGGGACATCGGGCGAGGGGCGCGTTCTTCTGTCCGGCGGCGGCAGCCAGTTCCCCGACAAGCCTTTGTGGGCAGGCGGAGACAAAGTCCACAGCGCCCGCATCTATCTGCTGGAACAGCCTGACGGCCCATGGAGATGCCTGGATAAATTGCTGCCCACCCCCAGATCTTTGATGGCTTCGGCGACCTACCGGGACGCCGTCATCGTTGCCGGTGGGATGAACGATAAAGAGTGCCTGGATGAGGTGCTCCAATTGCAATGGCTGGATGGCCAACTTGTGATAAAGGAATTGCCGAAGCTCCCCAAACGACTCGCCCTCACCGCCGCCGCGACGGTAGGCTCGCGGCTCTATCTGGCAGGGGGAATCTCTGCGCTTTCGGCAGCGCCGACCAACTCCTGCTGGGTGATAAATCTCGATAGCCCCGCCTCCTCAATGGAGTGGGAGAGACTGGCCGATCTTCCCTGCCCGGGCCTCTTCGCCTCCGCTGGGGCAACCGATGGCGAGCACTTCTACGTCATCGGAGGATTGACCATTCTGCCAAGCACAGACGGAAAAACCGGCCTCCGCAAAACAAGCGATAGCGTCTACCGCTTCGATCCCCGCCAAGGGCAATGGGAGCTGTTGCCTCCCCTCCCGGCTCCCCGAGCCGGAGCGTGCGCATTCTCAATGCCGAATCGGGAAGTCTTCATCACTGGCGGGTATGCCCATGTATTTACCGGGGAACTGAAAGACCATCCCGGCTTCGACTCGGAGACTTTCATTTATAACCCCAACAAAAAGCAATGGCGGCAGGGGCCCAGCTTCCCGTGTGTGCGTCACATCGACTCCACGAAGACCGCCAGCCCCGGCCCCGAACCGACCTGCGCAGCAGCCGCCACAATCTGGCAAAACTCTTGTGTCGTCATTTCCGGCGAGGTTCGCCCGGCCACGCGCACCCCGGCGGTCCTCGCCCTTCCAATCGGCGAGCGGTGAAAAGCCGCCCTTTCAACGGTGCCAGTTCAATACGATGAAATCAGACTCGAAAAAGTTTCGCGTAGCGCTCATCAACATCCATCACGAAAGCAACACCTTTATTCCCGAACCGACCACGCTCGACCACTTTCGCCAGTATGTCTTTCTCCTTGGCGAAGAGATCAGGGAAAAGTATAGCCATGCCCATCACGAAGTTAGCGGCTTCTTCCAGACGCTAGAGGAGGCCGATGTCGAAGCAGTGCCGTTGATCATGGCTCACGCAATGCCATGGGGAAAGGTGAGCGATGCAACTTTGGATGTCCTTTGGGAGCTGATCGAAGATCAACTCAAAAAGGCGGGGCCGCTGGACGGCGTCCTCATCGCCCCCCATGGCGCAGGCGTCAGCGAATCACGGACGGATATGGACGGATGGCTGCTCGGCAAGGTGCGAGAAGAAATCGGAAGCTTGCTCCCGCTCATTGCCGTCATCGATCCACACGCCAATCTTACCCAGGAAATGCTTCTGGCCTGCAATGCGATCACTGCCTACCGGGAGAACCCTCATCTTGACCAGCGGCAGCGCGGGATCGAAGCGGCGAACCTGATGGTCAAAACCCTGCACGGAGACATCCGCCCCGTAATGGCAGGAGCACTCCCCCGTGTCGCGATCAACATTGAACGCCAACTGACAAGCGCAGAACCGATGCTCAGCCTTCAACGCGAACTGGAGGCCACCCGGTCCATCCCCGGAGTGCTATCCGCCAGTGTCGCGCTTGGATTTCCCTATGCTGACGTTCCCGAAATGGGCTCGGCATTCATCGTGATCACCGACAATCAACCCGACCTCGCCCAACGGGAGGCCGAGCGGCTTGAGTCCTGGTTGATCGCAAACCGGGAGCTTTTTCGCGGAATAATGATTTCCCCTAAAGACGCCTTTGCCCGCGTTGAATCCGCCCAAAAACCGGTCGGCCTACTCGACATGGGCGACAACCTTGGGGGCGGCGCGCCGGGGGATTCCACCGTCCTCGCGCGGCTCTGCGAAAAGTCTGGCCAATTCAGAACCATCTTTTTCCTCGCTGATCCCGAGAGCGTCAAAACAGCGCTAACCGCCGGCATCGGCGCCCGCGTATTGCTGAAGATTGGGGGCAAGCTCGCGTCGACACCTGCCCCTCCTATCAAAACAAAAGTCACCGTCATCAGCATTCATGATGGCAGGTTCACCGAAACCAAGCCCATCCATGGCGGGAGAACAGGCGGCGACATGGGGCCAACCATCGTCGCAAAAACCGACAGAGGTCTGACTCTCATGCTTAGCAGCAATCGCATCGTCACTTCAGGAAGCGCACAACCATTGCTCTCCTGCGGTATCAACCCGTGCGAGTTCGACATCATTATTCTCAAGGGAGTCCACGGCCCTGTGGGGGGCTTTGAAGAAATCTGCCCCACCCTTATCCGCGTCAACACCCCCGGAATGACCTCCGCGGATATGGAATCCCTCCCCTACCACCATCGTCGCCGCCCCCTATTTCCTTTTGAATCCATTTGACCCTATGAATAGTTCAAATTCTTCCGAACGCGCAGAAGAGACCCTCCTCCTGAATCAGAATGACATCAAGGCATTGATAACGATGAAGGATGTTATCGATATTTGCGATAAGACATTCAAGGGCCTCGGGACGGGAACCACCATCAACCCTACAAAAGTCACACTAGACCTTGGAGAAACCGCGGCCTATCCTCCTTACGAGGGATTCATGAACTCAATGCCCGCCTACGTCGGCCACCTCGATGCAGCAGGAATGAAGTTTGTAGGCGGCTTTTTGGGAGAAAGAAAAAGGCTGGGGCTCCCCTACCTCACGGGATTGATTGTGATGGTCGACCCAAGGACAGGAAACTTCACCGGCATCCTGGAAGGAGCCCACATTACCAATCTTCGAACGGGGGCGCAAACCGCCGTCGCTTTGATGTATCTCAACAAGCCCAAATCCATCAGCGTCGGGATCTATGGCGCGGGGATGCAAGGACACACCCAGGTCGAAGCCATCAGTGAGATCTTTTCCATCAAGGAACTCAGAGTCTACGACATCAACAGGGAAACGGCTCTTCGATTCAAGGAGAACCTCAAAAACCGGGTCGATGGAGAGATCATCATCGTCGAATCACCGGAAGAGGCGGCCCAGGCCGATGTGGTGATTACCGTCACCCAAGCCAAAGATCAATTTTTGAAAAACGAGTGGATCAAGCCCGGAACTGTTGTCTTCCCCATGGGATCGTACCAGGAGTGCGAAGACGCCCTGATCGTCAACTCAGATAAGATCATCGTCGACCACGTAGAGCAGGCTCTTCACCGCGGAGTCCTGAAGAAACTCAGTGCGGAGGGAAAAATCACCGCCTCGAACATTTTCGCCACTATCGGAGAATTGGCCTGCGGACACAAAACGATCACGAGCGAAGCAGAGCGCATCATATGCATTCCGATCGGAACAGGAGCCCTCGATGTCGCGATCGCCAAAACATTGGTTACCGCGGCAAAAAAAGCTCAACGAGGCTCCCTGTTCTCCTTTGTTGATTAGCCAATTACTTACTCCAAAGCCGCCTACATTATCAATGAACCGCAATACTGATTGATGACCAAAGTGTCAAAAATAATATTGACTAAGCATCGGCTCATTGTGAGCCTTTAAAAAATGCAACGCGTTACCCTCACCGACATCGCAAAAGCCTTGGGCCTTAGCGCCTCAACGGTCGGCCTGGTTGTGAGCAACAACAAATCGCCCCTTCGAAAGCATCTCAACAAAGAAACGGTGCGCCGCGTTGAGGAGAAGGCGAGGGAGATGGGGTACCAACCCAACCGCGCAGCCCGGATCATGCGCGGGGCACGAACCAATCTGATCATTTTTTTCAACATGGGGGTGCTGGCTGAATGGGTGAACCGCCAAGCCTACCAGATCGGGCTACTCACGCACGAACTAGGGTATGACTACCAGGTGATCGATGCCTGGTGGGGCGTTAATGGCAATGGCCTTATCGATCAGGTCATTGCGATGCGGCCCGAAGGAGTCATCGTCTCAGGCAACCCTCAAACCACCGAGATGGACTTCACCCGTTTTCATGAAGCGGGAATCCCTCTTGTCAGCCTCGATCTTGGGTTACCAAAGACCCCTTGGGTGCGCCATGGGATTAAAGGGGCTATCTCGACCCTCGTTTCATCGTGTCTCGCTTCGGGACGCAAACGTCCCGCCCTTCTGGTGCGCAAGGAGAACTACACAGCCTGGCAAACCCGCGAACGTTGCGAAGGCTTCCAAACTGCCCTGGAGCAGGCCGGTTGGGCACCGCCCATCAATCTGGACCTGTGTGACGTAAAACCGAAGACTCGATTTAAATCGGCCGTCATCCTTCACGATGAGTCACCCATCATCGCGTTCAGGCCCTTCCTTCCGGGCCGGGAAGCCGCCCAACGCGTGGGAACATCGGTCGACGCCTTCTTCCTCGCGAATGACGACTACGCGACCGGAGCTTTGACCTATTACCTCCAGAACAACATCGACGTCCCGGAGAAGATTGCCCTCAGTGGATTCGACAATCTTGCCCATACCACCGAAGGCAAGGTGCCGTTGACAACCGTTGCCTTCCCCACTGAAGCCATGTGTAGAAAAGCCATGGATCTTCTTGTGGAGCAGATCGGCGGCACCAAAATGGGTGAGGAAGAGCACGTTTTTCCCTGCGAAATTATGTGGCGGCAGTCGATGACGCGGCCGACGCTCGAAAGATCGGGGCGCACCCGCCAAGTCAAATAATGAAGCATTTCGAACAATCACTTTTGCAGCAATCTTGCTGTGCACCCAGCAAGGGCTTCTGATCGCCATCTCTAAGCCGGAGCCGCCGCATCCGACAGACAATGGAAAGCCACGGACTATCATACGTTCGTCCCATTGCTGAGTGAGAAGAAGGTGCCGCAGTGACCCGGAAGGCCATTGTTGACGGTTCCAAGTAGGGGGCGAGATCAGTTTGCTGCTTGGATTTCTGCTTCACTCGTCAGCATTAGGCATCGAATTGATGGGCGAACTGGGGAAGCCTCTTCTTCGATTCAGGCCATGAATACAATCGCGCAATGCAGGAAACCACCTTCCAGCGGATTGAACAACCCGTCCTGAGGAAAAGTGAAAGCGAAATCTCACAACGCTGAATTGCTCTGACGGTGGGAGCGCTTTTAGGATTTCCCCCAATTTGATTCGGTGCCACCGGAGGAACCCAATCTTGGCAGCCCCTTCACGGACCTCAGAAGATTCGCCAGACCCCCGGAGTAAGAACCTCGAGGAGATGCCCGTCGGGATCACGAAAGTAGAGGCTTGTACCGCCACGCGGCCAATCCACTTTTCCTTCAATGGCGATCCCATGATCGGCAAGGCGTGATTCCCACTCCTGAATGCTGCCCTGCGGGATGGAGAACCCAATATGAACCGGTCCTGAGCCGTCGTGTGGAGGAATGATGCCGCCGGGCAAAGGAGTATGGGAAAGCGAACCTCCTTGGCGAAAGAGCAGCAGCACGTGTTGATCGGCCACGCTCAATGCATGGAAACGATCATCGAAGGCGAGCGTCTCCAGTTCGAAGAGCGTTTTGTAGAACTTCACCGCGCGCTCCAGATCTTCAACGTAAAGGGCTGTTTCAATAACTCCAGTGAGCTTGCTCATGATTCCGCGGTACTGATCGTTTTGTCCTATGGGATCGGCCTTACCGGTCGCACTGGCAGAATTAGCAAAGATCAGCGAGTAACGATAACCGGAGTGCCGATCTTGGCTGCGTTGAAAAATTGACGGGCCTTCCAGTAGGGCATTCGCACACAACCGTGAGAGGCGGGATACCCTGGGAGATCACCGGCGTGAAATCCATAGCTCGGGCTAAATTCCAGGAAATAAGGCATTGGGGCTCCTTCGAAAACAGCCCCGCGGGGCCGCGGATGTTTTCGGACATCGACGTTCGCTTTAACGATCCTGCCGCTCTTATCAACATAGTCGCCGTAAAGACCGGAACGATGATCTTTATGTTTGCGGATCACCTTGAAATTGCCAACGGGAGTACCATATCCCTCGCGCCCGGTGGAGACTCTCGATTCTGCGACTTCATGTTTACCCTTGTAAAGAATAGCCCGTTGCTCTCGAAGCTGGACGACAATTTTTGCTTTGCCTTTGCGCCGATCCGGAATGTTGGACACGACAAGGTCGGAAACTGTGCTACAGCCACCCATGGAGGAGGCAGTGGCGATTGCGAGGATGGTTTTTGAAAGTCGGCTCATGGCTCTGGGGTGCAGGAATTATAGAGCAAGGAGCGTTCCGTACGGCGGTCGCCCGTTTGAAAATGGGCCAGAGGATCCGCAAAATGGCCCCCGATTTCCTCCCAGGACGTCCAAAGTGACCGGGATTTTCGAATTCTCCAGCAATTCGCCCTCATTCCCGCCGCGCCGCAAAAGACTGCGTACCGCCTTCAGCCTCCGCCATGCCAGATAACCAAGATCGTTATCCATTTCGCTTTTTGCGGATGAACAGCGCGCCTGGAAAGCCTCGCTCGCAGCGAATCACGGAAGTTCGCGGACCCTATTATTCCATGATCGGGCGGCGTTATCTTGAAGACATGCTGGAAACGATGGGCGACCATATCGATTCGCTCAAATTCGCCGGAGGTTCGTTCAGTCTTCTGCCAAGAACCGCCCTCAAGGAACTGATTGACCTCTGTCATAGACACGAAGTGCTCGTTTCGACGGGCGGCTTTATTGAATACGTCCTCATGCAAAGGGTTGAGGCCGTCCGGCAATACATTCAGGAATGCAAATCGCTTGGCTTCGATATCATCGAAGTCTCCTCGGGCTTTATAACCATCCCGCCGGAGGATTGGTTGCGACTGATTGACGCTGTCCAAAAAGCTGGGTTAAAGGCAAAGCCCGAGGTTGGCATCCAGTTCGGCGCTGGCGGAGCAACCGCCGCCCAGGAGTTGAAAGCAGAAGGCACCCGTGATCCGCGATGGGCTGTGGCCCTGGCGCGTCGCTTTCTGGATGCGGGCGCTTACATGATCATGATTGAGTCTGAAGGAATCACGGAAAATACCGAACCATGGCGTACGGATGTGCCGGCATTGTTCATGAATGAACTCCCCCCGGAGAAACTGATGTTTGAGGCTGCTGATCCGGAAGTCTTCGCATGGTATGTCAAAAACTACGGCCCTGATGTCAATCTCTTTGTTGATCACAGTCAGATCGTACAACTGGAATGCCTACGCTCGGGGATATGGGGCACAAAGAGCCTTTGGGGCCGGGTCGGCAGCTTCAAACCTGAAGATTGACGGATTTCGGCATTCTCCTGTAGATGCATTCAGGGATTGGGGGGACTTGCCGGTTTTCAAAAATCGGTTCATAACAGAAAAATGATCTCCAATGGTCGTACGGCAAAAGGAAACCGACTGGCCTCCACCTCAATCGTTGCCTTTCTAATAGTCGTCTCGCTCTCTCAAGGCCGGGAACCAGTCGAAGACAAAGGAAGCTGGCGGATCGATGCACCGGGTGTGCGACATCAGGTCTCCATCGCCGATCTCCCCCAGCCTTACGCGACGCGCTCCGTGGGAAATGCGCCAAAAGTCGTCGATCGCCCCAAAGGAGCGATGTTACGAGTGCCGGACGGCTTTCAAGTCAGCGAGTACGCGAGCGGATTGGCCAATCCGCGTTTTCTGCTGACGGCTCCCAATGGAGACCTTTTCGTGACGGAAAGCAAAACCGGATCCATCCGCGTTTTGCGTGATACCACCGGAGCCGGAAAGCCGGATCTCAACGAACTCTTCATCACCGGGTTAAAGCAGCCTTTCGGATTGGCATTTTATCCGCCCGGGCCGAATCCGGAATTCCTCTATATCGCCAATACGGACGGCATCGTGCGGCTGCCCTATAAAAACGGCGACTTGAAGGCAAAGGGACCAATCCAGCCGATTACCCCCCTCTCGTCGGGAGGACGCCTTCAGGGCGGCGGCCATTGGACACGGTCCATCGCCTTTTCCGCAGATGGAAGCAGGCTTTTCGCGTCGGTTGGCTCAAAAACCAATGTCGATGAAGATTCCGATCCCGTGGAAAAAGAACGGGCGCGGATCTTCGTGATGAACCCGGATGGATCGGACAAGCGCGACTACGCCACGGGCCTTCGCAACGCGGTTGGGATCGCGGTTCATCCCAAGACAGGCGATCTGTGGGCGACAGTCAATGAGCGCGACGGTTTGGGCGACGATCTCGTTCCCGACTACGTCACGCGCGTGAAGGATGGCGGCTTTTACGGATGGCCCTGGTTCTACCTTGGCGACCATCCCGATCCCCGGCACAAAAAAGATCCGCATTCGGAATTGGCTTCGACCGTTTTGGTCCCCGACCTTCTTGTCGAATCCCATTCGGCGGCGCTCAATCTCGTCTTCTACACCGGAGATCAGTTCCCCAAGGAGTATCATAATGACATCTTCGTCGCTTTCCACGGCTCCTGGAACCGACGGAAGCGCACCGGCTACAAGGTTGTGCGCATTCCTCTTGAAAATGGAAAACCAAAAGGAGGGTACGAAGATTTCCTGACGGGCTTCGTCGTGTCCGACAGCGAAGTTTGGGGGCGCCCGGTTGGGCTTGCCGTTTCGAAAGAAGGCGCTCTTTTTGTCAGCGAGGACGGGAACAACAGCATCTGGAAGATTAGCTGGAAACCGGGAACGCGGTAGAGTCCCTCCAAAAGGAAAACCCCGTCCCTTGGAGAAGAGACGGGATTTCCAATTACAACTGGAGGAGAGACTGTCTCCCCATGAGATCATCAACGGCCTGCCGGGATCAGTTCTTCCTCGGCCTTCAAGGCCTCGCCTTTGACATTGCCAAGGTTCTTATGGAAGTCATCGCCCTGGATCGTGGCTTTCACGTAACCCGCGCGGATCACAAAATCCCCGAAATGCTCTCCCTCATTTCTCGCTTGAGCATAGTCACGCAAGACGGGAGCCAGAATACCGGCGATCTCCTCCCCGGGCACGTCGTCGCGGAAAAGTTTGCTCAACCGATCCCCCGCATGCCCGCCTCCGAGGTAGACATTATAGCGGTTGGGACTGCGCCCGACCAAGCCGATCTCCGAGATGAAGGGACGCCCGCAACCGTTGGGGCAGCCGGTCATCCGGATCGTGATGGCATCATGCCGCAAACCGACTTCCTCCAAGGTCTCTTCGACTTTGCTCACCACATCAGGCAGAAAGCGCTCGGACTCCGCCAACGCCAGGCCGCAGGTAGGCAAGGCAACGCAGGCGATGGAGGATAACCGCATCCCGCTTTGCTGGTGACTGCGATGGATCCCATACTCTTCCATCAACGCCTCGAGAACCGGGCGCTGAGCAGGAGTCACATTGGCGATCATCAAGTTCTGGTTCGCGGTGAGCCGGAAATCTCCGGTGTGGACTTTCGCAATCTCCCGCAACCCGGTGCGCAAGGCATAGTCAGGGCGATCGACCACGCGGCCGCCGCAGACATAGAGGGTAAAATGACTATTGCCGTTGGCGTCTTCCACCCACCCGAAACGGTCGCCATTATCGTCGAACTGATAAGGGCGGGCCGCTTCGATTTCGTAGCCCAGGTATTCGTTTAGCTTACCCAGGAACCATGGCACCCCGTGGTCATGCACCGTGTATTTCAGACGCGCGTGCTTGCGATCGACGCGGTCGCCGTAATCGCGCTGCACGAGCAGGACTTTCTCGGCCACATCGACAATTTTCTCCACGGGGCAGAAGCCGATCACGTCGGCGATTCGTGGGTAAGTGGCTTCGTTACCGTGGGTCAGAGCCATGCCGCCGCCCACTGCCACGTTATAGCCGACCAGTTTGCCCTCTTCGACAATGGCAATGAAGGAAAGGTCGTTGGCAAAAATATCGACGTCGTTGCTCGGCGGCACGGCGATAGCGATCTTGAACTTGCGGGGCAGATAGGTCTTCCCGTAGATCGGCTCTTCCTCCTGCTCGGAGCTGCTTACCTTTTCCCCATCCAGCCAGACTTCATGGTAGGCGCGGGTGCGCGGCGTCAGGTGCGTGGAGATCCCCCGCGCGTCCCGTAACACTTCCGCGTGAATCGCCGAAAGGTAGGGATTCGGATTGCACATCACGTTGCGGTTCACGTCGCCGCAGGCCGCAATGGTATCCATTGCCACATCGTTGATCTGTTTGATCGTCCGCTTGAGGTTGGTCTTGATGATGCCGTGCAATTGGATGGCCTGGCGAGTCGTCAACTTGATGGTGCCATTGCCAAAATTGGTGCACATCTCATCCGATGCCAGCCATTGCGACGGCGTGATCACGCCTCCGGGAAGGCGGATGCGCGTCATGAATGAAAAAGCTCTCTCGAGGCGATGCTTGCGCCGGTCGGCCCGGACGTCGCGATCGTCTTGCTGATAGGTGCCGTGAAACTTCAGCACAATCTGGTCATCCTCTGCCAAGGATCCCGTCGAGGTGTCCGCCAATCCTTCCGCGAGAGTTCCGCGCAGGTAGCGGGAACGCGTTTTGACGCCCTCATTGGGCGAGAGTGGTTTGTTGCTCATGTTACTTACTTGAAATTGTGTGTTTGCGATAGGGCTGCGCGGTGCGCGTCGTCGGCGCTATTTATGCGACAGCCTCCTGGATCAAACTGGTGATGGCCGGTGTCAGCTTGAGCCCGGCCGCGGCGGCTTGTCCACGGGGGGTCAGCTTGCGCCAGCTTTTGCGCAGGATCTCCACCATCTTCTCCCGGGGTTTATCTTCGTGCGCTGCAAGAAACGCCTCAATCTCGTTCTCCAGAAAAACGAGAATGGCGGCGTCTTCCAATGCTTGCGTTCCTTCGTTGGTCTTCAGGTCCGTTTTGGAAATCCAAAGCGCCGCCTCTGCGGCCTCCCCTGCCGGAACCCCGGCTTGCAAGAGAAGTTCTTCGGCACGGCACGCCTGCTTCGTGTAAAGCAGACGCCGCCACTCCAGATAACCGGCTCTTCCCGCTGGATAGGTTTGGCGCGGGGTCTTCCAACGCTCCAAATGCTGGCAGTTGGCCGCAAGGCAAAGCAATTCCGAGGCTTCGGGGCAGAGTCTTTTCACCCACGCCTCCACTCTCTCGGAATAACGCAATTCCGCCGACACCCCATCCGCCGTGCGGTTGGGGTCCGCCTCGTGGGCTTCGTCGATCAGAATGCGAGCTTTGGCGTAGGGGCTCAATAGACGTCCTTCTGATAACGGCGGGCCTTACGAAGTTCCTCAACTTCCGCTTCGGCAGCTTCGCGGGATTTCCCGCCCTGTTTCTCGAAAATGGTGACCAGCGTCTCATGCACATCATGAGCCATCCGCGAGGCGTCACCGCAAACATAGAAGTGCGCCCCCTCCTGCAGCCAGGCATAAAGCTCAGCGGCGCGGTCCAGCATCTTGTGCTGTACGTAGACTTTCTCCGGTTGATCCCGGGAGAATGCCACGTCCAACCGGCTCAGGCTTCCATTGGCGAGATGCTCCTGCCACTCCAACTGATAGAGGAAGTCATGGGTATAATGCTGATCGCCAAAGAAGAGCCACGATTTCCCGGTCGCCCCCGCTGCCGCCCGAGCTTGCGTAAACGCGCGGAACGGAGCGACCCCCGTGCCCGGCCCCACCATGATGATGGGTGTTTCGGAAGAGGTCGGCAGGCGGAAATTGCGATTCGCCTGGGCGTAGACCGACACGGAACCGCCGACATCGACGAGATCCGCCAGATACGTCGAAGCCACCCCCTTGCGCTGGCGTCCATTGGACTCGTAGCGGACCGATGCCACCGTAAGATGGACTTCGTCCGGGAAAGCCGCGAGGCTCGAGGCAATGGAGTAAAGCCGCTGGGGCAACGGCCGCAGCAAGGAGCGAAGCTGTTCTGCGGAAAGCCCGTCGGAGGCGAAATCGCGCAGCGCATCTTCGATCCACCGCCCGTAGAGATAGCTCTTCAACTCGCCCTTGTTCTCCGCGGCCAGCAGGGCCGACAACTTCGCCGAGGGTGAAACCGCCGCCAGCTTCTCCAGCATATTGCGGGAAAGGGTCGTCACATCGTATTCCGAGAGCAAAGCCGTGCGAAGCGTCGCGTCCGAGAGCTTCGCCGCGGCGAGAACGCCGTCAACGACGTCAGGCGCATTCTCCGGCACAACCGCCAAGGCGTCGCCCGGCTCATAAGAGATTCCGGAATCTTCAATCGAAAGCCCGTAGTGCCAGGTCTCCTTGCCACTGCGCATATCGGTCAGGCGCACTTTCTCGGCGAGCGTCGCCTTGAAGGGATTGTCACGCCCATACTCCACAGCTGCGCTTTCGGTCCCCAGGAAAAATGCAGGAAGCCCAGAGGTGATGGCTGCGGAAAATTCCGGAGCACACGCCAGAACGTTCAGCACCGCCTCCAGCCACTTCTTGTGCGGCTCCTGATAGGAGACGTCACAGTCCTCCCGCGGGACCACCCGCGTTGCGCCACGCGCCTCAAGCCACGCGTCGATGTCTTTGCCCGTTTGGCAAAACTTCTCGTAAGCCGTGTCTCCCAACGCGCAGACCGAGAACTTCAGTTTTGCGAGGTCCACCTCGGTCGAAGGCAACGCCTTGTAAAAAGCCCCGGCGCTCTCGGGAGGATCCCCCTCGCCCCAGGTGCTCACGATCACGATCAGGTTGTCCACCTTTGCCAGCATCGAAGGGCTGACGTCCGCCATATTCACCACCTTGACTTGAAGGCCGCGTTTTTTGGCTTCCTTGGCGGAAAGATCGGCCAGCTTCTCAGCATTGCCCGACTCCGTTCCGTAAAGCACCGTCAACTTGCCCGCAGAGGCGCTGGGAGGCGCTGCCTCTCCCGATTGGGCGACCGAAGTCGAAGACAAAAACCCACCCAGCCAGAAACGCTGCAAGGGAGAAAGGCCTGCTAACAGAGCCGAAATCGACTGGCGCTGTTGAGGCAAAAAGGGTGCATGGTCGGGAATCATATCAAAATCAAACCTAAGGATGGGTACTGGGCGCGTCTCAACTAAAAACGGCCCCAAAAACGGCTCCGTGAAGAGCCCTCCTCGGGGCGAAAAAGGCATGTAAGTAGCATAATGAGAAGGCATTTCAAGACTGCCCATCGCCAAACTATGTCATAAACGGCTCCTTTAACAGACACAGATGAGCGACTTGATCACCTGCACAGATTAGCTTTTCTTTGCTCAGACTCTTCGATAGGCGATGACGAAAATGGTGCGGTAGCACCCCTGCGCCTTGCACAGATCGCCTAAATGCGGGTTGCAAACCCCTCTGTGCAGGTGTTCAATCGCTAAAATCCGCGCCATGCACGAACCCGTCGAACAGCCCCTTTACCTAAAGTTGGCAGACAAAATGGAGGAAATGATCCATTTGGGGATGTTCCACCCCGGCGACCGGATCCCCTCGGTGCGCCAGACCAGCAAGCAACATCAGGTCAGCGTTCCCACCGTACTTCAGGCTTATACGCTGCTGGAAGACCGGCGATTGATCGAAGCTCGCCCGAAATCAGGCTTTTACGTCCGCAGTCTTCTGGCGAGATCGCTTCAACTCCCCACCATCTCCCGGCGCGTCCCTCAGGCCAAGAGCCTCTCCAAGTTCCCGCCGCTCATGGCCCTGGTGCATGACGTGGTGAACCCGGATTTCGTGAAAATGGGCGGCGCGCACCCGAGTGCGGAACTCCTCCCGGGGAAAAAGCTCGCGCGGGTCATGGCGTCGCTTTCGCGTCTGAACACCCAGTCTGCCATCACCTGCGATCCCGCGCCCGGCTGCCCACGGCTCCGCACGGAACTCAGCCGCCGGTCATTGGATTGGGGCTGCTATCTGACGCCTGACGACTTCATTATTACCCAAGGAGCCACCGAGGCCATCCACCTGGCCTTGAAGGCCGTGGCCAAGCCGGGCGACACGGTGATCCTCGAGTCGCCAACCCACCACGGGGTGCTCAATATCCTGAGCCAGTTGGGCTTGCGCGCCGTGGCCATCCCTTCCAGCCCACAGGACGGCCTGGATATCTCCGCCACGCGCAAAGTGGTCGGCCGGGAAAAGGTCGCAGCCATTGTCGTTGTCCCGAATTTCAGCAACCCGCTGGGGAGTTGCATGCCCGAGGCCAATCGCACGGAACTGGTGGCATTGGCCGAAGAGCACGGTATCCCCATCATCGAAGACGACGTTTATGGCGACCTCCATTTTGGAGAAGAGCGCCCGCAATGCCTCAAGGCGTTGGATAAAACCGGGGGCACGATTCTCTGCGGATCATTCTCCAAGACGCTCGCCCCCGGCTACCGGGTGGGTTACGTCTCCGCGGGCCGCTACCACGACAAGATCATGCAGGTGAAGACGGCCCTGAACTTTTATAACGCCCCCTTGATGGCATTGACGGTTGCCGAGTTCCTCCGCAACGGCGGCTACGAACATCACCTCCGCACCCTCCGCCGCACCTTCCGCGAGCAAGTGCTCTCCATGCGCGAAACGCTTGCCGCCGCGCTGCCTGGAGAAATCAAAATTACCAACCCGGCGGGAGGATTCGTCCTGTGGGTCGAACTCCCCCCGCAAGTGGACGCCCTCGCACTCTTCCACGAGGCAAGAAAACTCAAGATCAGCATCGCTCCGGGGCACCTCTTCTCACCCGCCGCCGAATTCAAACACTACATTCGGATCAGTTGCGGCCATCTTTGGAGCTCGAAGATCGAACAAGCCGTGGCAACCCTCGGCAAACTCGTCACCCAAGAGCTTCTTAGAAACGGCGGTGGGAGAGGATAACGTTAAGCCAGTCCGTGCGGCAGCTCCGGTAGCCCGCGCGCGCCGTCGAGCGCGGGTATCGACTCGGTATTTCATGAGGGACTCATCCCAATACCAGCAGCCCGTCCTGCGGGGATGAGCACCAAACGCGACTCTTCACCGATCCCGCGCTCTCGGCGAGAGCGGGCTACCTTGCCGCTCCAACGGCAGTAATCAGATTGACTCCCCTCTCCTTCTCGCTTTAGTGGGCCTCGGGCTCTTTTTCCGAAAGAGTCTCAGGGATTCCGATCTTTCTTTATGCCATGATTTCAAAGCTACCCCGGTGGGTCTGGTTTGGCGGCTCCGTGCTCGCGTTGATCGCGGGCATGATCAACGCCGTCGGCTTTCTGGGCTTTCAACATCAAGGAGTGACCCATTTGACGGGCACGACCACCCTCCTTGGAGTTGCAGCGGCAACAGGCGACAGAGCCGGCATGTGGCACCTGGCCGCGATCATCGGCTCATTTGTGGCCGGGGCAATCCTCGGGGGATTCCTCATCCAGGACGGCGCGCTTAAGCTCGGCAGGCGTTATGGGGTCGCCCTGCTGCTCGAATCGGCCATGCTCTTCATTGCCGTTCCGCTGCTGGGCAGGCAGATGGTTTCTGGCGACTACCTGGCGTCGTGCGCCTGCGGGCTTCAGAACGGGATGGTGAGCACCTACAGCGGAGCCGTTCTGCGCACCACCCATGTCACGGGAATTTTCACCGATCTGGGCATCTTTATCGGCCAATTCTTCCGAGGGCTTCCCGTGGATCATCGGCGTATCACCCTCAGCCTCTATCTGATTTTCTCTTTCTTCACCGGAGGCGTCGCGGGCTCTTTCGCATTCGCCTCATTCAGCTACCGCGCCTTGTACGTCCCGGCTGCCTTGACCGGCTCCGTGGGACTGGCCTACGCCCTCTACCTGCATCTTCGCAAGCCCGCGCCTGCGCAAGACGCGACCCGTCCGCCTGCCACCAAGGCAGAGTCTTGAATTGAGCCACGCACCGCCGCCCTGTCGGCGAAAGGCGATACCTCATCGTCGTCCCCCTGCAGTCTCAGAGCCATGGAAATCAAACTCAAACGAATCTACGAGGCGGCTGAAAAATCGGACGGAACCCGTGTTCTTGTCGACAGACTCTGGCCGCGAGGAGTGTCCAAAGTGGAGGCCCAGCTCGATCTTTGGCTCAAAGACGTCGCCCCCAGCTCGGAGCTTCGGAAGTGGTTTGGGCACGATCCCGATCGATGGGCCGAATTCCAGCGGCGTTATCGCCGGGAACTCTCGAAAAACCACGAGGCCGTCGAGCAACTCGCGGCTCTTGCGCACAAGGGGCGGCTGACCCTGCTCTATGGCGCAAAAGACGAGACGCACAACGAGGCCGTGGTGTTGAAGGAATTCATGGAAAATCACGCGGTTACTCCTGCCAGCCGGCGGTAAAAATCGAGACGCCGAAACGCTCGGAGCTCCGGATCCCCAGATAAAGGCCAGCTTCCTCACGCAAAAAACCGGGCGTTCCAATGGAACGCCCGGCCGGGGGGGACTTAACGCTATGAAGCTTGCCTAGGCTTTTGCCATCTTCTTGCGCCGGTTGGCGATCGCCAGGCCGCCCAAGGAAAGGCCGAAGAGAAGCATTGTCGCCGGTTCGGGAACCACCGTGAACTCGGTGACATACCCGTTAACGACTCCATCTCCAAAGTCCGTGGAGACCTGAACCATGGCGACCGTCATGGTATACGCACCCGCTCCAACATAGTTGAATGTCGCAGCGTTGATGTCGTTCAGGAAATCGCCTGCGTCGGTGTAGAAACCTCCCTGAAAGCGATCTCCAAGAGTCAACGTTACCGCGCTGAAATCCAGCGTAATCACGTTGGATGCGTCAAGCGCCATGGTGAACGGAGTAGCGCCGGTAAGGCGAAGGACATCGTTGCCACTCGCTGTCGCGTTCCCGAAAATGGGTTGGCTAAGTCCGGCTATCGCCGCGTTGGTGAACTCGAAATTAAAATCGAGCCCTCCCGAGCCGTCCACGGATCCCGACGTCAGAATTCCCGGGCTATTGCCGGGAGCCACCGTTCCCGCGCCGGAGATTTTGGAAACGATGCCGCTGCCGCCAAAGGTTGCTCCGGAGAGCACCTCCACACCGCTGCTGCTGGCGATGTTACCGTTGACCAAAAACGTGCCTGCGCTCACCTTCGTCGCGCCGGTGTAAGTGTGGCTACCGCTAAGGGTCAATATTGAGGCTGACGTTTTTTCCAGCCCCGCGCTTCCCGCCATAGTGGCGTTGATCGTTCCGGATTGCACCGTGTGACTGCCTCCCGTCTTGGTCAAGGTTCCGTTGGTCACAACCCCTCCCGCAATCGTCACGTTTCCAGTGGTGGTCTGGGTAAAGCCGCCGAGGTTCAACGTGCCGCCGTTGATGGTAATATCCCCGCTCGTGCTCAACCGGTTGGCCCCGACCGCAAAGAGGAGAACTCCGGCCTCCACTGTGGTGCCACCGCTATAGGTATTTGCCGCGCTCAACGTCATCGTGCCGCTCGTCGTTTTGGTCAGTCCTGCACTCCCGGAGAGAATGGAAGCGGCCGTGCCGGAACGCGCATCAAAGCTGCCGTTATTTTTTGTCAACGTGCCGCTGGTCACCGTTCCGCCGTTGAACACCACATTGCCCGAGGTCGTCTGGCCGTTACTGATGTTCAAGACACCCCCGTTGACTGTGATGGCCCCCGTCGCACTCAACCGGTTAGCCGAGCCGAATTGGAGCGTGCCCGATTCCACGGTAGCGCCCCCAGTGAAGGTATTGGCTCCTCCCAGCACCCAGGTCCCCGTCCCGTTTTTAACAAGACTAGTCGTCCCGCCCGATCCATCGCCGATAACCGACGTCATGGTATTGGCCGCCAGTGAAGTGCCGCTCAATGTCAGTTGACGCGTGCCCGACCCGCCGTAGCCGATCTCGGCTGTATTGCCGAACGTCACTGCGCCCGTGCCGTTCGCCTCAATGGTGCCGCCGGCCGTGTTTAGGGTAAAGGAGCGGTTGGTCGATCCCGCAGCTCCGGTATAGCGAAGCGTTCCGCCGTTGAAGACGAGGTTCGAGGCATTCGTCCCCGAGGCCCCAATGGAACTGCTGCTACCGCCGTTAGCCAAAGTATTGATGCTGAAAACGCCTCCGCTGATCGTGGTCGCGCCAGTATAGGCTTTAGCGCCAGTCATGACGAGAAGACCCGCGCCACTCTTCGTGAGCGCATTGGCACCGCTGACCCCGCCGCTGACAGTCAATGTACCCGAACTGATCGCCCAGGTTTGAGCCGCACCCAAAGCTACCGCTGCACTGATGGTGTTGGAGCCGGTCGCCGTACTCTCGATGCCGCTGGAATTAATCGTGAGAGTGCTTCCCCCGCTGAGAGTCCAGCCGCCGGTTCCGGTAAAAACAAGCCCGCCGATGGTGGCGCTACTGTTTATACTAGGCTGACTAGCCGATCCGACAGCGGCAAATAGTGCCGTGTCAGCGGCTCCGGGTTGCGAATCATTGCTCCAGTTTTTCTTTTGGTCCCAGTTTGCATTCTGCGATCCATCCCATGTCCGCTCCGCGCCCATCGCTTGGACGGTCATCATCGCCAGCGCAACAGCAGTTGCTGACCTCATCATTTTCTTAAAATTCATTTCCATAAGCCTAAAATTTTTCCTCTCGATGCCAAACTGTCGGTTTTGAGAGGTCTTTTTGGCGGAAATCTCGGCATCTATCAACCCGACCAACCCGATAGGGAATCCATTAACGAAAGCACCAAAATCATTCAGGGCCCCTAATGCATCCCCCCATCAACTCAACGAGCCGATCCCCTAATGACTTGGGCTTGGCGATCGCAAGCTTTGAACGTTGACTAACCTATGTACGAGCCCCATTTCCATGAACATCCGGTTACTCTCCGTCGCATTTCTCCTATTCCTGACAGGATTTTGTGCCCTTATTTATCAAACCGTCTGGCTCAGAGAGTTCAGGCTTATCTTCGGAAGTTCCACGGCGGCCTCAGCGGCGGTTTTAGCCATTTTCATGGGCGGGTTGGGAGCGGGAAGCCTCATCCTCGGAAGAAAAGTCGATAGAAAGGCACGCCCCCTTCGCTTTTACGGAAAGATTGAACTGATCATCGCCGGGACCACAATATCGACCCCCGCGCTTCTCTGGGGAGCGGAGCATCTCTACATCACCATCTGCAGCACGACTACCGTGGGACCGGGATTTGGCATGCTTCTGCGTGCGGCCCTGGCGATGGTTGTCATGGGGGCGCCCACCTTCCTGATGGGCGGGACTCTTCCTGCCGCAGCCCGAGCAATTGAGACCGACACAGATCAGGGAAGACGGCATCTGGCCTTACTCTATGGGATGAACACTCTCGGCGCCGTTCTTGGCGTCGCACTCTCAACTTTTTTTCTCCTCGAACTCTTGGGGAACCGGCTCACTCTCTGGCTGGGTTGTCTATTAAACGCCTTCGCCGGTCTTGCCGCGCTGACCTTGTCAAACCAAGCCATGTTTGCGCCGGAAGCGCGCCAGCAGAAGCATCGTTCAGGTCCCCAACCGGGCGTCGGACTCGTTCCGGGCTCCGAAAAGGCAATCCCCTCGCCGCTGATTCTGGTCGCTTCGGCGGCAGCGGGCTTTGCATTCCTGCTCATGGAACTAGTTTGGTATCGCATGCTTGGCCCGCTGCTTGGAGGGTCAACTTTCACGTTTGGATTAATCCTCTCCATCGCTCTGCTGGGAATTGGGGTTGGGGGAATCGCCTATGCGGCATTCAAGCGAAACCGCCCCCCTTCCCTCCACCATCTGGCCCTTACCTTTGCCCTGGAAGGCGTCCTGCTGGCCATTCCCTATGCGCTTGGAGATCGTCTGGCCCTCCTCGCCCTTTTGTTGCAACCGCTGGGTGTCTTTGGATTTGCAGGGCGAATCGCCGCCTGGGCCGTCGTCACCCTGCTGCTCGTGCTTCCCGCAGCCATCGTCTCGGGCTTTCAATTTCCACTGCTCATCGCCCTGCTGGGGCAGGGTCACAAAAACGTCGGCCGCCACACCGGCCTGGGTTATGCATCGAACACGCTGGGAGCCATTCTCGGTGCGCTGGCCGGAGGCTTCGGTCTGCTGCCCCTTTTGTCCGCCCCCGGCGCGTGGATCCTCGTGATCGTTTTGCTGCTCGCGCTAAGCCTATGCCTCGCCGTTTTTTCCTGGAAGCTGGAACGCCCCCTCTGGCCCATCCCGCAACCGGTTGCCATCGCGCTGGCCACTCTGCCGCTGCTCTTTGCAACCGGGCCCACGGCAGTCTGGCGGCAATTGCCGATCGGAGCCGGTATCCTGCCCGTCCCGGCCAGCATGACCCGCAACAATCTGCACGACTGGTTCAACCAGACACGCCGCAACCTTCTTCTGGAGAGAGACGGGATCGAAAGCTGCGTCGGCATCACCACTCAATCCGCCGTCACGTTCCTCATCAACGGCAAAGCAGACGGCAATTCCCGGGCCGACGCGAGCACCCAGATCATGAGCGGCCTTCTCGGCGCGCTTCTGCACCCGAACCCGAAGGAGTCCCTGGTGATCGGCCTCGGAACAGGCTCCACCGCCGGGTGGCTGGGCGTCATTCCCGGAATGGAAAGGGTGGACGTGATGGAACTGGAACCCGTCGTCGAACGGGTCGCTGAACTCTGCGCCCCGGTCAATCAGAACGCCCTTGGAAACCGCAAGGTGCACGTGCAAATTGGGGACGCCCGCGAACTGCTCCTTACCTCGCCACGACGTTACGACATCATCTTTTCCGAGCCCTCGAATCCTTACCGCGCGGGAATCTCCAGCCTGTTCACGGCCGAATTTTACAAAGCGGTATCCCAACGATTGCGCAACGATGGCAGCTTCATCCAATGGGTGCAGGCTTATGATATCGACGCGAAAGCCGTGCAAACCATCTATGCCACTCTGCACTCCGTCTTCCCGAACGTGGAAACCTGGCAGACGAACAATGGCGACATGCTCTTCATTGCCTCCAAGGCTCCCCCGTCATACCGCCTGCCGGAGTTACGCGCCCGGATTACCCAGGAACCCTACCGGAGCGCTCTGGCCTGGGCATGGCGAGTCACCGACCTCGAAGGGCTGATGGCTCACTATGTCGCCAACACCGCCTTTGCCGACACCCTCGCGCGGAAGCATCGCGGCGGGCTCAATACTGACAATTGCAATCACCTGGAGTTTGCCTTCGCCCGCAGCGTCGGCACCGGGAAACTCAATGGCTTTAGCCTCGCCTCTCTCCGCGATCTTGCGAAAAGCCAGAGCCAAGCCCGGCCTTCTCTGGTTGACGGAGAGATCGACTGGAACACAGTGGAGACCCGCCGCCTCTCAATGATGGTCGGCTTCGAAGTCACGCCGACTGTCGGCGCCCACCTCTCCGAGCCCCAACGCGAACGGGCCCAGGCTTTGAGCTATTACCTGCAAGGAAGACCACAACTGGCGCTGCAAACATGGCGCGCCGAAGTCTTCGAACCGGAGGATATCACCGAAGTAGCCATGGTGGCCGAACTGCTCGCCGACGAAGGCGACGAACAGGCGCTCCCCTACCTCAACAAACTGAAAGTCACCCACCCCACCGAAGCCGCGCTGCTTCTCGGGAGGCTTCGATTGCGGCAGGGCCGCATGAACGAAGCCGCCGACGCGCTGGAGGCGGGCTTCATCGGTTGCCGAACGGATCCTTGGGTACACCCTCCGGTCCTCGGGCGCTCCTTCGACGTGGCCGTGGAGCTTGCGCGCATCGACGGGAACAGGCCCCTCGCCATCCGGCTTCATGAGGCGCTAAAAGCTCCCTTCTCGGTCTGTGTCAGCAATGAAAAGCGGCTAATGGCGCTCGTCCGCACCGCACAGGTGCTGGATGGAGAAAAATTCACCCTTTTCACCCTCAATGCCATCGAAGGGCTGGAGCCCCATATCCCATGGGACAGAGATTTCCTCTCACGCCGTTACCACTGCTATCTCGCCCTTTGCCCGGAGAAGGCGGACGCCGCGCTCAAAGACTTGAAGCGGTTCGAAAAACACGAGCGGGACCCAATTTTCGTCAACTGACCGATCGTCCCCCGCGTCCGGTAGGCAGCCCGCGAAGATTTCATAGCCCACGGGTCCGAATCCGTGCTATATGAGCGCTTATGGAAACCTTGCAACTGCTCGGTACCGCCCTGGGGCTCGGCGCGCTGGCGGGGATCAATCTTTACCTCACCGTTTTCGTCGCCGGGCTGGCCATTCAACAGCAATGGATCGCCCTCGCGCCACAGTACGCGGAACTCCAGATCCTCGGGAGCCCCGTGATCATCCTGATCGCCGGAGTCCTCTACTGCCTCCAATTTTTTGCGGACAAGGTACCGTGGGTCGATTCGCTCTGGGATCTTGTCCATAGCGTCATCCGCCCGGTAGGCGGCGCGTTTCTGGCCGTCAAGGCATTGGGAAGCGTCAACCCTGCGTTCGATGTCACCATTGCCCTTCTTGCCGGCGGCGTTGCCTTTTCCACCCACAGCCTGAAGGCGGGCGCGCGGCTCGTCGCCAACAGCTCCCCGGAGCCGTTCTCGAACATCGCCTTGAGCGTGGGGGAAGATGTCGCCGTTCTGGGCGGGCTCGTCCTCCTGCAGACGAATCCCGTACTGGCGCTCTGCATCGTCATCCTACTGGTCGCGGCCATTCTCTACTTTGGCCCCAAAATCGCGCGATCGGTCCGAACCAAGGCATGGCTGGCCTGGCGGAAGCTCAGTGCCCCTGCCGGAGCAACACAACCCTTGGCAGACTTCCCGAAAACCATCCCGGCCGATGCCGACATCCTGCTTCACTCGATCAAGGGCTCGGCCAGCCCTGCCATCCGATGGGCGGCACCGTGCGTCGCCTCGGGCTCCAAGCGGCTCAAATCGAATGCCTCGGGCTATCTGGTCGCGCTGGAGAACGAACCGGACCGCCTCCACTTCGTCGGCAAGGGTTGGTTCCGCACAACGGCGCAAACCCTCGAGCTTAACGGCTGCAAAACGACTCACGAATCAAAGTTCCTGAGCGAAAACCTCGTGCTCTACTCGGTAGACCGCCGTCTCAAAGAGGTCTTTCTATTCGAGCGCGCCCATCGGCATCTCGTAGCAAAGCTGGTGGAGGAAGTCCGCGCCGCGCTGGATTTAAAGGAGAAGCAGACCCCGCCCGATGCACCCGCAGCGTCGGCTGGGATCTAGGTAGCCCGCTCGCGCCGCCGAGCGCGGGTATCGGCTCCCGCGTCTCTTTTGAAGCGCATCCCAACAGAACCAGCCCGCCCTCCGGGGATGGACGTCAAATAAGCATCCCCGTCATCTCCCGCGCTCTCGGCGAGAGCGGACTACCTTGCATTCCCTTCGGCGTACTTCTTCGCAAGATCACGCCGATTGATTTTCCCGCGCTCGCTGCGGGGGATCTCAGGGACGACCCAGATCGCCTTAGGGGTTTGCCAGCCGCTCAGAGTCGCGCGGGCAAATTGAAGAAGCTCGCGCTCGGCCACCTCCCCGGCGACGCAGGCCACCGCCTCCTCATGCCGCAAGGGCGAGGGAACACCGAAAACCACGGCTTCACGCACCCCGGGGAAACGGAGTAACTGCGCCTCCACCTCGCGAGGGTTGAGCTTGCGGCCCGCAATGTTGATCATGTCGGAGACGCGGCCCCCAAGAAAGAGCCCCCCCGGCTCGCGCCGGACCAGATCTCCGGGGATGAAACGTCCGGGCAACAAAGAACAATCCCCGCTCTCCGCAGGCCAGTAGCCATCGCCGACGGCAGCGCTTTCCACGGCGATCGTCTCGCCTTCGCCGGCAGCGATCCGTACGCGCGACATCGGCTGGCCGACAAAGCCCTCCCGGTAATCGCGTCCCTCCCCGGCATCGTAAGCGATCCCGCCGCACTCGCTGGAGCCATAGAACGTATGGATCTTGAGCCCGAACCGGGCCGTAAAACGCCCGCCCACCTCAGGGGTCAACGGCGCTCCGGCGGAGATGCACAGGCGCAGCCTTGGGAGCGGCGGGATATTCTCCATGGAGGCGAACTTGTCAAAAAAGATCGGCATGCCGGGAAAAACGGTGGCCCTCGTGCAGGCCAGACCGCTTAAAATCGCGCGCGGCATCCGGTCTTCACTGACGACCATCGGCACCCCCCGGCAAAGGAGAGGCGTGACGAGATTGCTGAAGCCGTAGGAATGAGAAAGCGGGATGACGGCATAGTTGAGATCCCCCTCCCCGATCCCCATGGTCTCGCAAATCTGAAGGCAATCCTCCAAAAGCTGAGCTTGCCGGAAACGGATGGCGCGCGGCGCGGAGGTGGTCCCGGAGGTCAGTTTCAGGAGGTCGGGCGAGGGCTCCGGCCATTGAGGAGCAACATGAGGCAGGCGGACCAACCGCAGCCGATCCCCCTCTCTCTCCAGCAGAGCGGAGGCGCAACAGGTCTCCAGGGCGAGTGACCGCTCGGCCTCGCCGATATGCCGCCCCAGAGGCAGCGCGACAAGGCGACTCCGCAGGCAGGCAAGGAAGAGGGCGGGCCACTCCGGGTGATTGCCGGGCTGAAGGCCGATGACGCTCCCCGGCTCGATCCCGGCGAAGGCGGCGGCCCACTCCCGGGCCTCGCACTCGATCTGGTCAAAAGTCCGCTGGACTTCCCCCCGGTTGGAGATAATGGCCGGGGCGGGACCGAGACGAGCGACCGTCTCCTCCCAGGCGTTCAGGATCGCGGGGGCAGGAGACAAATCAGAGAGAGCGGAAGGGGTGAAATCCATCGGAAGCTCTAAAATGGCAAAGTTTTTGGTTGCAGAGAAGAGGTTTAAGAGTATCGTCACTTTCCCTTTTCCGGTCATGAAAGAGAACATTCATCCCAATTACAACGAGACTTCGATTACGTGCGCCTGCGGTACGGTCTATAGCACTCGGTCCACCCGCCGCGACATCAAGATCGGCATCTGCGCTTCCTGCCATCCTTTCTTCACCGGGGAACAGAAGTTCGTCGATACCGCCGGCCGCATCGAGAAGTTTGCCCGCCGCTACGGCACAGCCCGTCGGAAGTAGCTACCAATCATCAAATTTGCAAACGGTGACACGCTGTCAAAGCGGGTCACCGTTTTTTTGGGTCCTGTTTTTCCCTCCCCATTTCTGCTAGATTTACCCTTATGGATTTTGCCCCGCTGATCGAACAAAAGACCGAACGTTTCCGCGAACTCGAAGCGGAGATCGCCGACGGCAGCGTGTTTGGCAACCCCCAGCATGCCCGCGAAGTCATGCGGGAGCACTCGCAACTCAAGGGGCTTCTGACGGCCTGGGAGGCGTTTGGGCGGGCAACTTCCAATCTCGCCGAAAGCCAGGAACTGGCCAAAGGCGACGATGCCGAAATGGCCGAACTGGCGGCTTCGGAGATTCCGGACCTGGAGAAACAGATCAAGGAACTGGAGGTCAAAATCCAAATCGCCCTCCTGCCGCCCGAGCCGGGCGAAGACCGCGACGCCATTGTGGAAATTCGCGCGGGCACGGGAGGCGCGGAGGCAGCCCTCTTTGCCGCCGATCTTTTCCGGATGTATTCACGCTACGCGGAGGTCAACGGGCTCAAGATCGAAACAATGGAATCAAGCTCTTCGGAGCTGGGCGGTTTCCGCGAAGTCATTTTCCGCGTTTCGGGCAACGAGGTCTTCCGCAAGCTCCGCTACGAGAGCGGTGTCCATCGCGTCCAACGCGTTCCGGCAACGGAGGCGCAAGGCCGTATTCACACCAGCACCGCCACGGTCGCAGTGCTGCCGGAAGCAGAGGAGGTCGATTTTGAACTCAAGCCCGACGAACTCCGCATCGAAGTCTGCCGCGCCGGTGGCCCTGGTGGCCAGGGGGTCAACACAACCGACTCCGCCGTTCAGGTGATGCACATTCCGACCGGCACGATTGTCCGGTGTCAGGACGGGCGCAGCCAGCAGAAGAACAAGGAGAAGGCGCTCAACATCCTTCGCTCGCGGCTTCTGGAAAAGAAGCAACTGGAGGAGGCCGAAAAATATTCCGCGCATCGCAAGAGCCTCATCGGCGGCGGGGGGCGCGAGGAAAAAATCCGCACCTACAACTTCCCCCAGAATCGCGTGACCGATCACCGCATCGGGCTGACGCTCTACAATCTGGATCGCTTCGTCGAGGGTGACATCGCCGAGATGGTGGGAGCCCTCCAGACGGAAGACATCGCCGTGCGACTGCGCGAGGCGCAGGGCGCGATGAGCTAACGCGCGGGGAATACCGAGGGCAGCCAAGAGAAATGATCGGATCTGAGGGACGGCAAGAGTAGCCCGCTCTTACCGAGAGCGCGGGATCGATCCGCGCCGGACGGGCTACTGGTGTTGGAATACCGCCCGCGCCAAGCCACGGGAGCCTAACCTCGCGCTCGGCAGAAAAATGGCGTGGGCCCCTCAATACGTTATAAGCACCTACACCGCATACGCTTACAACCATAAAACAGGCAACAAAACCCAGGCTGTTTATCACTTGCGCCCATTACACGGTGTTATCTATACTTATGGTCGAGGCACGACGCCCTCTGATTTTCGATGCCTCACGCACCTTTGCTTCGAGTTGAGCGAACCCATTTCGCCAGAATTGCCGAATGGAGCCTGGCGGCGCTTGGCTTTTTATTGCTGATCTTTCTCAAGGCACGCTACCTCACCTCGCTACCGGTCAACCCGGATGAGCCGCAACACCTGCATCTGGCGTGGGCCTGGACGCAGGGGCTGGTGCATTACCGGGACGTTTTCGATAATCACACGCCGCTTTTCCATATGCTCATTTCCCCACTGGTGGGATGGCTGGGGGAGCGAGCCGATATTCTATACCCGATGCGCCTGGCAATGGTGCCGATCTCCGCCGCCAGCCTAGGTTGCATCTACTGGATCACGGCTCGCCTCTATACCCATCGCGCGGGCGTCTGGGCGGCTCTATTCGCGGGGCTATGCCCTTTCTATCTGCTGATCTCGACGGAGTTTCGCACCGATAATTTATGGGCGCTCTGCTGGTTCGGCACCCTGGCGCTGCTGCTGACCGGGAGACTCACTCCCAGCCGCTCGTTTGTCGCGGGGTTGATGCTTGGGGCTTCCTTTTGCGTCTCGCTGAAGACCTCGCTCCTCCTGCTCTCGTTGATACTGGCGGCGGCGCTGGTGCTCGGAGCCCGGATCCTGACGGGAGACCGGGCTCTCCTGCGCGAAAGTGGGTGGAATCTCCTCGCAGGCCTTGGCGGAGCGCTGGTTATCCCGTTAATCTTAACGGGCTACCTGGCGCTCAATGACGCGTTGGATGAATTCCGCTACGGGATCTTCGAGCACAATATGATTCCCCTCAAAAGCAAGGGGCACTTCACCCGCTGGAACTTTCCGCTGCTTTTTCCCATCGTCGTTGCCTGCGGCTGGGCATTCTATCACTCGGCCCCCACCGTCGAAACAGGGACGAGGCGGGCCATCGCGCTGATGGGGGCATTTTTCAGCCTGGCTTTATTGATGGCCTACTGGCCCCTGGTGACACGCCAGGATTTCGCTTCAATCGCCCCGCCGCTGTTCATCTCGCTCGCTCCGTTGGTAATGGGGATTGCCGGACGTCTGAGGAAAGCGGGAACCGCCCGGCTCCGGAATGGCCCCCGCTTTGCAGGCGCGAGCCTGGTCGGCGCGGCCCTGGTGATCCCCTTAGCCGTTTGCGGATACGAGATAGACCGTTCGCTCGATATCTGGGGGCTTGAGGGTAATTCCCTGAAAGCTTTTGCCGAAAATCTGACCCCAAAGCTCAAGCTGACAGGTCCCTCCGATTACGTGATGGACGCCAAAGGAGAAACGATCTTCCGTCGGCGGCCATTTTATCATGTACTGGAGCGCGTCACGCTTATTCGGCTCAAACGCGGACTTATTGCGAACACCATCGAGGAGGATTGTCTCAGGACGAATACTTTGATGATCTCCGACAATCGCATCCCCCAAGAGCATCTCAAATGGCTGAAAGACTCCTCCTACATCCGGGTCCACACAGATATCCTCGTAGCGGGCCGGATGCTGCCGGAGAAAACCGACTCCCAATCGCGTCCCTTTACCCTGGAACTTGCCGCCGAGTATGAGTTTGTCTCACCTCAAGGACCGATGAAAGGCGTTCTTGACGGCAAATCCATCGAAGGGACTATCTATCTCAAGCCCGGGACTTATCAATTCATCCCCGAAGAGGAAGGGCAAGGGCCTGTCGCCGTGGTATGGGTGAAAGCCCGGGAAGCCGGTTTCTCCCCTTTCAATTATATCCCGAAGCAAAAAATCCGCGGGAAAAGAATTTCAACGAACCCTTTCAACTCTTCAAAAAGACGGAACAAAATGGTTCCGTCTTCGAAAGAGTAACCCCGGGGGATCCTACGAACGACGATACCCGATGAGCGTTGAACTGACTGGCCAAGACCGTATTCTGGTGATCGCGCCGCATCCCGACGACGAGGCGCTGGCCACGGGCGGGTTGATTCTTCACGCCATCAAGGTCGGGGCCGCCGTGCGCATCATCTTTGCCACCAACGGAGATAATAACCCGTGGCCCCAGCGCTGGGTGGAACGCCGCTGGCGTGTCGGGGTGAACGAACGCAAGCGATGGGGAGCGATGCGCCGGCGGGAGGCGCGCGCGGCGATAAAGTGTCTCGGTCTTCCCCCGGGGTCCGCCCGTTTCCTGAATTTTCCCGACCAGGGGATGACCGACAAACTCCTTAACGCCGAGCCGGAAGTCATTACGCGGCTCTGCCATGAACTGGAAGACTGGAAGCCGACGCTGCTGGTGTTCCCCTCTCCGCACGATCTACATCCCGACCATAACGCGCTGCATGTGCTTTTCTCAATTGCCATGGACCGCGCGGAGTCGCCGCGCCCCCGCCAGCTTCACTACCTGGTTCATTGCCGGCGCCCTGACCTCGTTCCACTGCGGCTGAAATTATCGCTCTCCGAGCAAGAGCGACTCACAAAACGCCACGCGATTCTTTGCCATAAGACCCAGATGGTCCTGAGCCGCAAACGTTTTGTGGCCTATGCGAAAGCGGTGGAGCTTTACCACGCCCCCTCGCCCGCCCTGGAATTGCTGGATGGCCACCGGATCCGGGAAGCATTTATTGAACGGGGCGTGCTCCATCTCTCCATCCCTGTCCCTCCCGGACGCTGGAAGGGCTCCTCCATTTTCGTGGCGGCGGAATCCCCATCGGGAAGCCTGCGCTGGCAACTCCCCATTCCGCCGCTCTCCGCAAAAATTCGGCTGCGCGATACAGGAACGGACAAAAGGTTGCGTCACGCAACCATCCGGATTCAGGGACGCTGCGTCGCGATCAAGATTCCAATGCCCTCATCGCTGGCCTGTTCCCGCGTTTTCGTGAAGCTGCACGAACGGACTATTTTCCTCGATGCCACGGGATGGCGCGAAGTGCCTATCGCAGCACCGGTCCAAGCAGTGCGCACGCGCGTCCTGCGGTGAGCCCTTCGCCCCTGTTTATTTCCACAGGTGCTTCGGGTATTTGCGCTGCAATTCCTGTTTGATGCCCGGGTAGGATTCCCGCCAGAAAGTCGCCAGATTCTGGGTCACCTGAATGGGTCGATGATTGGGCGCGAGCACCTGAATGGTGACGGGAACACGCCCGGCGGCAATGGGGAGGCTCTGCTCGACGCCGTAAAGGTCCTGAATACGCACGGCGATAGTAGGTTGCCCCTTTTCTTCGTAGCCGATCTTGAACTTCCGTCCGTTGGGCATCTCAAGCCGCTCAGGGGCGTACTTCTCCAGCATCGCCTCCTGCTGCGGACTGAGCCATGATTTGACCACCGGCCAGACGGCCCGCTCCTTGATTTCCTTGTAAGTCGAGGCCCCGTAACAAATCTGTTCGACGAGAGCGGCGCGATCTTCGTCGCCGAGCGCGGGGAGTTCCAACTCCGGCATCCATTCGCGAAGCCGGTTGAGGCGGACGATCCATTGATCGACGGCATGATCCCAGTGGGTGAGCGGACAGTTTCCCGCCAGCACTTCGCGGGCAAGATACGCGGCGGCTTCGCCGGGCGGGGTTTTGTCGGTCAGCTCGGATTTAAGAACGAGATCGTGAAACCGCGTCTCCCGCCGCGCCATGACGCGTCGTAGCGTCTTGTCGTAGAAAACCTCGAAATGCTGCGAGAACGCCTCTGGGAACAACTCGCGCAACCACTCTTCGTGAATAGCGGTGGCAAGAGTGAGAAGCGTCTGCACACCGTCCTTGCCGCTGATCTCGCGCACCTCGCCTACGACAAGGAGGGGCGCTTTATGCGCGACGCTTTCCCGCGCGAGGACACCCTTCCTGCCATGCACGAGCGCGCAACGAAGCGTCCCGCCATCCAGCCGCACGGCGACCTGGTCAGGAAACCCCGCCAGAACGCATTTCGCAACCGCTTCGGGCTCGGCGGGAAGATCCGAGATCGGCAACCCCTCTGCGCGGGCAATGCGCAGAAACTGATCGGCCAGTTGTCCCGCCTCGCGCGCGGCAAGGGAATTGACGCCGATGGAGCGGGCAATTTCACCATTATCCGCCGCCAGACGCCACGCGCGCATGAGCAGGAAAAGATCGGAGGTATGCTCCTCGCCCAGCGCCCGCTCCCGCGCTTCGTCGGTCGCCTTGTCGCCGCCGCGCCTCAGAAGATTGCGCCCCTGCGTCAACGCGGCCACCAGCGCCGCCTCGCGCACGCATCCATAGTCTTTCGCGGCAAGAAGCATCCGGGCATAGCGCGGGTGCAGCGGAAAAGCCAGCATCTGCCGCCCGATCCCGGAGATCTCCCCGGTGGTGACGTCCAAAGCACCCAGGTCCCGCAGAACCGTCTCCGCGCGCTCCAACGAACGGGTGTCAGGCGGCTCAAGCCATCGGAAAGCGGCGACGTCATCGACGCCACTGGCCTTGAGCGTCAACACGACTTCCGCAAGATCGAGGCGTTTGACCTCGGGCAATTCCTGCGCGGATCGGTCGAGTTGCTCGCGTTCGCTCCAAAGCCGAAGGGCAACCCCGGAGGCGGTGCGGCCCGCGCGACCGGCTCGCTGATCCGCGGAGGCTCGCGAGATCTTCTCCACGAGCAGCGTGTTGATCCCACGGTACGGATCGAACCGGGCGATTTTTGCAAGCCCCGCGTCGATCACCACGCGGACGCCCTCGATGGTGAGCGATGTTTCCGCAACGTTGGTCGAGACGATGACTTTCCGCTTTGGATAACGCGCTACGGCGGCATCCTGATCCGCCACGGAAAGCTCGCCATGAAGCGAAAGCACCACAAAATCGCTCCCGACGCGGGAGTGCCGGATTGCCCCGATGGTGCGCGAGATTTCATAAGCGCCCGGCATGAAAATGAGCACGTCGCCTTCTGTCTCCCGGGCGAGTTTCTCCAACTCCTCGGCGGCAAGATCCCAGACGGCGGTTTGATCCGGCTTTGCCGGACGCGCGAGATAGCGGGTTTCCACCGGATAGGTGCGCCCCTGGGATTGCAACACTTCGCACGGCGCGAGATAACGCTCCAGAGCCGCCGTATCAAGGGTCGCCGACATCACGACGAGCTTGAGATCGGGCCGCCGCGCGGCCTGAAGGTCCAAAGCGCGCGCCAGCGTGATGTCGCCGTAGAGATGGCGTTCGTGGAACTCGTCAAAAAGAATGGCGGAAACACCGCGCAGGCCGGGGTCGGAAAGCATTTGCCGCAGCAGCACCCCTTCGGTCACAAAACGAATGCGCGTTTTGGCGGAAGTCACCTTGTCAAAGCGGATCTGGAAGCCGACCTCATCGCCCAACCGGCACCCGCGTTCCTGAGCCACGCGCGCGGCAAGCATCCGCGTCGCAAGCCGCCGGGGCTGAAGCACCACCACCTCGCCCGCGCCGAGCAGACCGTGATCGAGCAGCATCTGCGGCGTCTGCGTCGATTTCCCCGAGCCGGTCGGAGCCTGAAGCACGACCCGCGCCCCCGAATCGCGCCGCAGGGCGTCGACAAGGGCGGGCTCGAGTTCAAAAATAGGCAGGTCGCGACGATTCATCCCAAGATCATCGGCAAAAGAGCGCGATGGCTCAACCCTTCAGTGAAACATCGATCCAACAGGGTACGAAATTGGTGCGCCAGCACCGGTAGCCCGCTCTCGCCGAGAGCGCGGGATAGGATTCCGAGGCGAGGTTGACATTCATCCCCAGGAAAGACTGCTGGTATGGGGATGTAACCTTATCAAGCAACAGGAGTCGTGCTCCGCGCTCGGCGGCGCGAGCGGACTACCTTACTGCTCCGCAGTCGGATGAGATTGGCCGTCGCTCTCCAAAAAGTCATTGGCCATATCGCCGAGGTACGGGATCTCCCATTTCGTCCCGGTAAAGGCTTTGATGAGTTGCACCAGCCATACCACGAAAAACACAAGGCCGACGAGGCCCCAAAAGAACCAGAGAAGGCCGGCTAACGGCGATCCAATAAAAGGAATCGTCCGGAAGATCCACATCGCGATGACGGCGGCAACCCAACTGACGATCCATATCGTGGCAAGCAGGATGGATTGAATGGAGTAAAAACGGACGAACCGGTTCCGACGCTCCAGAAGCAGCATAACGACGCCACCCACGAGCGGGAAAACGCAGGCGATCCCTGCGGCGATCTCAGACGGGAAAGCGGAGGTTGCTTTTCCGGAAGCAGGATCCGGGGTTTCCAGATCACCAGGTCTTTCAGGCGTCTCCGGCATGCCGTTATACTACGGCATTACGGACCCGGCGTCCAGTATTCCGGGGTCCAAAAAAGGTTCGATCCTCGCCGGACCGTTCTCTATACCTGAGCGTTCCCATGAGTTCGCAAGCACCCTCCGCACCCGTCTCCCAATCCGTCGAAGTCTCCCTTGGCAACCGTTCCTACCGGGTGCTTGTCGGGGAGGGCCTTCTAGGGAGCCTTGGCGAGCAGGTTTCCGGATTTGGCTTCGGAGCGCGTTGCGCGGTGGTGACCGACAGCAATGTGGGCCCGCTCTATGGCGAGACGGTCCTGGCCGCCCTTCGCGGGGCGGGGTTCTCCCCCACCCTGATCACCGTGCCTGCGGGAGAAAGTTCCAAGAGCATGGCGACGGCAGAGAAAGTTTGCGACGAAATGATCGCCGCCGGGTTGGACCGGAAATCGTGGGTCGTCGCGCTGGGCGGCGGCGTCGTGGGCGATCTGGCCGGGTTTGTGGCCGCGATTTACTACCGCGGCCTCCCCTTCGTTCAGATCCCGACCACGGTGATCGCCCAAGTGGACAGCGCCGTGGGCGGAAAGACAGGGGTCAACGCGGCGCATGGAAAAAACTTGATCGGGGCCTTCCATCAACCCCGCCTTGTGCTCGCCGACGTGGCGACGCTCCGTTCCCTGCCTCCCCGCGAGTTCAACGAAGGCTTTGCGGAGATCATCAAACACGGAGCGATCCGCGACCGTTCGCTCCTCGACGCCATCGTGACGCCAAACCTGCAATTCCAACCGGGGCCGCTGGCGGAGATCGTCCGGCGCAATGTCGCGATCAAGGCGGCCATCGTGGCGGCTGACGAACACGAGACGACTGGAGAACGGGCCTTGCTCAACTTCGGCCACACGGTGGGCCACGGGATCGAAAATGCCGCCGGGTATGGACGTTTTCTGCATGGGGAAGCCATCAGCCTCGGGCTCGTGGCCGCATGCCGTCTCTCCATGGCAAAGGCGGGCTTATCGCCCGAAGACAACCAGCTCATTCTCGACCGCCTGACACATTTTGGCCTTCCGTTAACCCTTGATGGGGAGATTCCGACCGACCGGGTGATGGCAGCCCTGCAAACCGACAAAAAATTCGCGGCGGGCGAAGTCCGCTTCGTGCTCTGCCCCCGGCTGGGAGAAGCGTTTGTCTCCCGGGAGATCACGCTTGAAGAGATCCGCGATGCGGTGGATGCTCTTGGGAAACGCTGAACGATTCATGCCATGAGCGAAAAAATCGTCAAATCCGAGGAAGAGTGGCGCAGAATCCTGACGCCCGACCAATACAAGGTCCTGCGCGAGAGCGCGACCGAGTGCGCCTTTACGGGGGAATACTGGGATGTCCACGGCGAAGGCGTTTTCCACTGCTCGGGATGTGGAAATCCTTTGTTCGATTCGGACACGAAGTTCAATTCCGGCACCGGCTGGCCAAGCTTCTACGACGCCATCGACAAAACGAAGGTCGGCACAAAAGTCGACACCAGCCACGGGATGCGCCGTGTGGAAGTCCATTGCGCCCGGTGCGGCGGTCACCTCGGGCATGTCTTCGAGGACGGCCCTCCGCCGACGCGTCTCCGGTATTGCATCAACTCGGTGTCGCTGGATTTCATCCCCCGGGGGAAGACCTGGGAATAAGACGGAACAGCGCGCCGGAGCGTCTTCACGGCACCCGGGTCAACCTTGCCGATACCGGCGCAGTGCACCGATGGCAGCGAGGCAGAGGCCGCCTGCAATCAAAGTCACCGTCGAGGGCTCGGGCACGGCCTGAACGCTGACGTTATCGATGTTAAAGGCCCCCAAGTCAGTGGATCCACTGATCCCTAACATGTCGAAATGAAAAGTCGTCGGCGAGTTGTAAGCGATTGAGTAACTTTGCAACAGCGTGAGCCCATTCTTGATTGTAAAGGAAAGGTTCAACCCCGTCTCCGTTCGCAACGCCGTAAAATCCACGTTCAAAAGAGTGCTTGAGGGAAACGTGACCGCCGTAGCCCCGTTGGAACCGATGGTCGTGTAAACGCCTGTCGTCGTCGTCATCAGGGCACTGGAACCGCTCACCGCCAGGTTCGGGGTACGGTACCGAAACGACGCCGGCGACCCCGAAGTGGCCCCCGGATTCGTAGCCACGATGATGCCGTCATAAGCCAGGTAAAATGTGTTGCCATCTTCCGAAGGCGCAGTGGCCCCATTGGAATCGAACAGACCGAAGCGGAAGCCGCCGCTGGTTGAACCGGCAGGCGCGCTAAACGAAACCTGGAACTGCAAGGAAATGGATTGGCCCAGGCTCAAATCCACCGGCGCGAAAGACGTCTGCACACTGCGACCGGCGGTCACGGCCAGAAAGCCGCCCGAAGCATCAATTCCGCCCGATGTTGACGAACTCCACCAACCAGTGCGGTTGTTGTCGGAAAAATCATCACTAAAGATCTCTCCCGCGGAAAGCGTGGATACAGAGACGCAAAAACAAAGCGCACCAACAAGGTTCGGAAACAAGCGTTTGAGCATCCCCCTGTTTGGAACACAAATTTGGGTTTGAAATAAAAATTTTATAAACCGGGCAATTTTTGTCACGAATCAGGCAGACGCCTGGACGACCGCGTCACATGAAACAGGAAAATGAGAAGCGGAATTGCCGCGAGGAACTGCGGAATTCAGGTTAAAAAAGATCAAGCTGAGGATCACTCCCTTTTGTCTCCAAAGACGGAAGTTCCAAAGGCAGCCCCAGCGAACGCGCCAGTCGTTCTGCCGTCAGCGGAGAACATCCCTCGAAGTGATTGGCCGCAAAGAGAAACACGCGGCGGCTCTCCTCAAGATGATGCCGGATCTTCACGCTCCAGTTTTCAATGGAGCGGTCGCGCGGCCAGCGGAGATGATCGTATCGCTCAATCTGCCGGGTTCCGTCAGATCGGAACTTCGTCTTCAAGTCGCCCAACAGCCGGATGTAAAGAAAATCAGCGGTCAACGGCAGCCATTCAAAAGCTCCTTCTGCCTCGTGTGAAAACGGCTCGGTGTCCGTCCAGGCCCAGGCCACCCCATAGTCCTGAAGCCGGTGAACCACCCTTGGGAGACGCCACCCGTGGTCGCGAAATTCAATGGCAAAGCGCCAGTCACGCGGGAGCCCGGCGACAAAACGGCGCAGCGCGTCTTCGTCGTGAGCGGGTTTGAACGAGGCGGGTAACTGGATAAGCACGCACCCGACCTTGGGCCTCAGGGGCTCCAGCCCTTCGAGGAAATTGGCCAGCAGCCCTTCGCTATCGCGCAGCCGGTGTTCATGCGTGATGGCGCGCGTCAGCTTCACCGTGAACGTGAAGTCCTCCGGGGTGGTCTCCAGCCAATGCTCTGACGAACGGGCGGAAGGGGCGTGATAAAAGGTGGAATCGACCTCGACCGCCTTGAAAGTGCGCGAGTACCAATCGAGCAGCCGCGCCTGGGAGAGCTTTTCGGGATAGAAGACGCCTCGCCAGTCGGCATAACTCCAGGCGCAAGTCCCCAACGCGATTTTTTCCAGGCCGGTCACGGAATCATGAGCACCATGCCCACCTTGAGCTTGGCGGTTCCCTCCATGGTATTGAAGTTCGCATCCTGAATCCGTTTCCAGCGTCCCGGTGTCTTGTAAAACTTCCGCGAGATGGAGGCCAGCGTGTCGCCCTTCATGACGGTATAAGTCTGCACGCCCGGCACGAGTTCCTTCTGGACCTGCTCCTGCCGAAAGGCGGTGCCTGCTTTCCCGAGATTTTTCAGTGCAAGAGCGCGGGCCTTGGAAGAGGCTTCCAGTTCGGCGCGCAGGTCAAGGATCTGCTTGCGAAGCGCAAGGTTGTCGTTCTTGAGGCGAACGGCTTCCTGCTGCGGAATGGTGGCTCCGTTGCCGTAGCGGGTGATGAGTTTGAGCTGGTCCTCCTTGATCATGTTTTGCACGTCCTTGACGTGGGGCCCATCGGGAGCCAACACCAGATAACGCTGGAAATGATGCACTGCGCTCATCGGCTGGCTAAGCTTCTCGTCATAGAGGAGCCCCAGCTTGTAATGGATCACAGCGCTCTCGGGGGATTCATCGAGGGAGGCTTCATAAAGAGAGATCCCCGCCTGGTATTCCCCGGCGGCGATCTTGGATTCCGCGGCGGCTCGCTGCTGTTCGGCGCGCTGGCGGTAGACCTGCTCGCATCCCGACAAGGAGAAAAGGGAAAACAGAGCGAGAAGCCCCGCGCCGGTCGGTCGAAGGGTTGGGCTCATTTCTTCAAAAGTTTTTCCACCCGGTCGGCAACAGTTTTCACCACGGTCAGCCGGGCATGCCATTTGTAGTTGGCGCCGATCACGTACCACGGCGCTTTGGGGCAGGAGGTGCGGACGAACATCTCTTCGGCGGCGGCATTGTTCTCGGCCCAATGCGCCCGGTTGCGCCAGTCTTCGTCATTGATCTTCCAGTGTTTGTACGGGTCCGCCTGCCGTCGGGTGAAGCGGGCAAGCTGTTCCTCCTTGGTGATATGCAGGTAAAACTTGATGATGACAGAACCATCGTCGGTCAACGCCTTCTCGAAATCATTGATCTCCTGATAGGCTCTCTTCCACTCGGCCGGAGTCGCGAACTTCTCCACCCGCTCCACGAGCACGCGCCCGTACCAGGAGCGATCGAAAACCGCCATCTGCCCGTACGGCGGGAGTTTGTTCCAGAAGCGCCACAGGTAATGGTGCTGATACTCCTCGATGGTCGGCTTCACGATGGAGTAGACCCGGACCAACCGGGGATCGAGCCGCTCGCCCAATCGCTTGATCGCGCCCCCCTTCCCCGCGGCGTCAGGGCCCTCGAAAACGACGATCACGTTGGACTTTCTCTCTGCCAACCTGAGCTGGAGATTCAACAGCCTAAGCTCCTCCTTCTTCAACTCACGCTTATAATCCTCCTCCTTGAGGCATTTGTGGTCCAGAGCGTCGAGCCGGATACGGTGCTTTTTTGCGGGCATCGCCCGCGTTATAGCGTGGTCACGCGACTTCGTGCAAGCTCTGCAAACCGCGTGGAGTAGACGGAGAAAAACCTGCGATCCCTGCCTGTTTTCTCCGCCCACTCCGCACCGAGGTGCGAAACAGCCCCTCCGCTGCGATCCTTGCAACGGTGCCCGTCCATGGCCGGGGCTGATGGATGCAAGTAAACACGAAAACGAAACAGAGCGGTATCGGGGGAACTCCCCGATCTTTCAGCTTTTGAACCCGAACACGACGGCGCTCGCCGGAGCGCTATGGGAGCGGAAATTGTCCGCGCTCGGCAACGGCTCCAACCGGATCAACCGGAGGTGTTTCCCCCGCCACACCCCCACGGGATGCACGAGGGGCAAACCGAACAAGTTCCCCCCAGACGCTGCCGATAAACACTTCGGACTCCACTTTCAAAAGCAGGCGGTTGGGATCGTCGGAGATCCATCCGCTCGCGCGCTTGAAATTCTTGTGCGGCTGAAGGACTAGCTTGTCATCTACCCAGTTCAGGCTGAGGTCGAGCTTGATCGCGGGGTAGCTCCCGGCGGGAACCTTGACCGTCTCCCGCTTGGCAACCCGCACCACCGCGAGATACGCGGAGTTGTCCTGAAACACCATGAACTTGAGCACGTCGCCCGCTTTCAGCGGCTGGCTGCGCACAAAAAGCAGGGCCGACTGAAGGTCGAGAATCTCCGGAAACTTGAACCGCTTCGCTTTCCCGCCGGTCAGCTCATGAAGGGCATCCCGATCCGCCGGAGCGCCCGAAAAAAGGCCCGACGGGGCGGTGGCCGAGGCGCGACGCATCCGGGCTTTGGTGTAGAAAACTTTCTCGGGGTCAAACTCCAGCGCAGAAACGACGGTGCGCCCCCGGTAACGCTCCAACTGTCGCACCCGCAAAGGCCGGGAAGCAGTCAGGTCGCTCATGAGAAGAGCCGTGGCATCCAGCCGCCAGAGCACCCGCGCCGAGCCTATCGTGCTGGCGGACACATCAAGCCGCGAGATCCCGGGAACCGGCTGCGAGAACTTGAGCGTCGTCCGGGCAGCCGTCACACCCGACCAGCCAAAACGATACTGCGCCTCCCCTTCGGGCATCGGTGCGAGGCTTCCGGATGCAAGCGGCGTCAGATCTTTTCGCCAATCGTTCCCGGCCTGGCCGAATGCCACCGCATGCGCCAAAATGGAAAGGCCGACCGCAACAAGCTTTGCCGGGATTCTCACAGCAGGAGTTTATAGCGGCATCAGCAAGATTGCAACGGCCCGAAATTTCAGTGGGTAGCCCGCTCGCGCCGCCAGCGCGGGATCGATGAAGAGCCGCATTTGGCGTCCATCCCCGCAGGACGGCCTGCCGGCATTGGGACGCAGCCCTCATAAAGCCACGCAAGCCAATACCCGCGCTCGACGGCGCGAGCGGGCTACCGGTGCTGCCGCACCATTTTCTTCTTTTCGTTAAACCCCAGGAGCAACCGGCTCCAACTCCCCCCGCGCGAACCACCCCCGCGAATCGTCGGGAAGCAAGACGTAAAGCCAATCTCCGCGCTCCAGAATGAGACGCACCACGCTGCCCGTGGGAAGCACCCCAACCGACTTGGAGGTATCAGCCGGGGCGGTGCGCGCACGCCCCTCTTTTGCGGTCACGATCCACGCGGCTCCCCGCGAGGCCTCCCAAGCCACCGCGCCGCCTGCCCATGCGAGCGCCACCAACCCCAGCACCGCGGGAATCCAGGCGATACCACGCCGTTTCCCGAACACCGGAATGACGCTGAAACAGATCACCCAAAAGCCGGCGGCGGCGATCCAGGTTGCATTCTGCCGGGTGACGGCCTGAGGCCAGACCAGCGCGCGCTGCCACCAAAGAGGCTCGGCGACCTTGGCCCCGGTCTCGCTCCTGAGCAATTGCAGATTGGCCCGAGCCTCGGGGTGCGACGGATCCAGCGCCAGAGCGCGCTCGTAGGCGAGAATCGCCGCGCCCTTGTCACCGAGGCGGTAATCCGCGTTGCCAAGATTGTAGAAAAGATTGGCGTTCCGCTGTCCGGACTTTATCAGAGCTACATAGCCCTCGCGGGCAGCCTTGAAATCACCCTGGCTATAAGCCTGGTTGGCAGTCTCGAACCCGTTAGGAATGGAGCCTGCCTGTGCATGCACAGGGCCGACAGTGTGAAACAACGCCAACAGGCAAAACAGTGCAACTCGCGCGAAAAAAAGATTACGCATGACTTTTCTCAAACTGTTCCAAGGTTCGCAATACGTGGCTCCGACGTTCGGCGGGAACCCCTTCCCCCGAAGAAGCTCCGGCTCCCGCGTAATGCAGTTCATCATGAGCCGCAAAGAGGGCGCGGATCTCCCGCGCGGTCTCCGCATCCAGCGAACGGGAGGCGCAGAGCGTTTCCGCATCGAGCGTCTCCGGAATGAGCGAGGCATCGCGAAGCGCCGCTTCAAGTTGCAGGGCTCGCACCGCGGCGGCATAAAAGCGGTCCGGCGCAGTGTCGGGCTGACGAAGTAGACGAACCGCCGCCGCTTTTTCCTGGCGAAGCACCGCCACTTGCCGGGCGCGGACATCGCCGAGACGCGCGGAGCGCCAGCTCCATCCCGCCCCAAACAATAACGCCGCCAGCGGGATCAACTGGCCAAACCAGAACACCGGGGTGCGCCACACCGGCGCGAACGAAGCTCCCCAGGAGCCCGCGTCCGAGCGGATGAACAGAATGTCATTCGCCCTGGCCGCCTCTTCTTGTTTCGCTGCCGGCGCGGTGGTGGACGTAGCGGCCACACTGGGCGTCGGAGACGGAGCGGCGGCTCCCTCCACGACGACGGCAGCCGGATCGCCCGTCAGCGTGACGTACTGCTCCTTGGCGGGGTCGAAGAACGAAAACTCGATCTTCGGAAGCGCGGTCTGCGGACGGTCGGCAATCATCGCGAACTCGAACGTTTTCGAGCCCGAGATCCCAATGTCATCCTCGCTCTTGAACTTCGAACTTGGCGGATAAGCCCTCCAGCCCGCCGTCTCCTCGGCCACGGGCGGCCCCATCCGGTCGAAACTGCCGACCCCCGACACCGTTGCCGTCACCGTCACCGGATCGCCCGCTTTCACTTGAAGCGGACTCGCTTGCGTTTCGAAAGTGAACTGCCCGATGGCTCCCGAAAACCCTTTTGGCCGACCGGCGACAGGAAGCGGCTTGATCTCCATCTCCAGCGCGTCGGCCTTGATGATCACCGGCTGCGAGACGGTTCCGAAAGCATTGTCAAAAAACGGGTCATTGAAGACATCGGGAAACCCTCGGGGGCGCTGGGCGCGGCGGCGCTGCATCTGCGCCACGGCATTGATCTCGGTCGGCTCCAGCTTCAAATGCCCGGCTTTCACGGCGGTGAGCGCCGTCTTGAAAATGACCATTTCGTACGAGCGGCCATTGCGGATGATCCGAGTGATCTTCGGGTTCTTCGGCATCGGCTGAACCGTGAACCCATCGCCGCTCACGATGGGGTGATGTTGCAAACTCATCTGGACCTGCGACGCCACGTAAAGCCGAAGTTCTGCCGGAACCGTTTCGCCGATATACGCGGTGGTCTTGGGAACAACCCACTCCGCAAAGGCCATGCGGCTATCTGAGGCCTCGCCGGAGTCCTCGGAGCCCGGAACATTCGTGGCACCGCCACCCTTCACCACCAGCTTGAGCGGCTGCGTGGAGAGCTTTCTTCCGCCAACATCGATCTTCAGCGCCGGAATGGTGAAGGTTCCCTCCCGCTGGGGAATCACGGCATAGGTGTGGGTAATACTGGAACTGACATCGAAATTGTTCATTTCAATCCGGGTCTGTGGCCCCACGTATTGAATCTGCAACCCGTCCACGGCAATTTCCGGCGAGCTGCTGTTGCGGGAGCCCTCCACCGTTACCGTCAACTCCACCGCCTCCCCCACGGCCGTCTCTTCATAAGAGAGCGACGCCGAAGCGGAGACTTCCTTCGCGAAAGCAGGCTGGCCCAAAACGATCAGAGTCAGCAGTAGCGCCGCGAACCATCGGATGCTGTAAATTCGGGTTTCCATTACCAATTTTTTAAGACAGGAGCCGCGCCCCTTTGTTCGTTCCTGGAAGGTTGATCGTCCTCACCCTTGAGAGAGTCAAGCAAAGCCCTCGCCTGATTCTCGGACATCTCGTTCGGATTGGCAGGCTCTTCGGCAGCGGCTGCGGCATCTCCCGCAGGCGCATTCGATTCCTGAGCCTTGATGTCTCCCGATGGTTTTTGCTCATCAGGGGCTGGGGTGGGCGCACCGGCAGGCGGTTGATTGCGATTAGAGCTATCCGGCTTGTTGTCGGACCCATCGCCCGGTTTCGGCGTCGGCGAAGGCTCAGGCTTGCCGGGTTGATCCTTCGACTGATCGTCCTTCGACTGATCGTCCTTCGACCGGTCGTCCTTTGATTGATCGTTCTTCGACTGATCGTCCTTCGACTGATCGTTCTTCGACTGGTCGTCCTTCGACTGATCGTCCTTCGACTGATCGTTCTTCGACTGGTCGTCCTTCGACTGATCGTCCTTCGACTGATCGTCCTTCGACTGATCGTCCTTCGACTGATCGTTCTTCGACTGATCGTTCTTCGACTGATCGTTCTTCGACTGATCGTCCTTCGACTGGTCGTCCTTCGACTGATCGTCCTTGGACTGATCGTTCTTCGACTGGTCGTTCTTCGACTGATCGTCCTTGGACTGGTCGTTCTTCGACTGGTCGTTCTTATTCTTGTCTTCTTTATCCTTCTTACTGTCGTCCTTTTTCTGCTTTGGAGGCTTTGGTTCTTCCAATTTTTTCTTGGCGATTTCCTTATTGGCAGCAGCAACTTCGGCAATTTTTGGATCTAATTTGGCTGCCTCTTCAAGGTGCTGAATAGCGTTTTTCAAGTCAGCATCGCGTTCTTTTCCATCACGCCGAAGCGCACGCTGGAGCAGCGTAGTCCCGAGGTTATACTCCGCTTTAGAGCGAAGCTCCCTATTGGTTGCCGCGAGCGCGCGGGAAAATCCATCCACCGCCTCGTCGTATTTGCCTTGGGCGTAATCGGCAGCAGCCTTGTTGTAATGAAGCGCAGGAAGATTCGGCTGTCTTTTCTGGGCCTCCTCAAACGCCTTGCCCGCTTCCTCGTATCTCTTTTGCGCAAAAAGCTCATTCCCATCCGCCGCCTCCGTTCTCGCGGTCGCCGCAAGCGAAGCGGCAAGGATGAATGCTCCAGCCACCGCCGCACCCGGCGCGCCTTTTCCGGTTTTACGGGATCCCCCATTCGCCACGCTCCGCCGGTCGTTGATGAGCATGGAAGCAACCAGCAACGCGAGCCCCGCCCCCAGCGGCCATTGGAACCGCTCGATCGGCTTGCGCGACATCCGGGCATCGGTCTCCGATTCCTTCATGACGTTCAGGCCGTCGTCCACAATGCGCCGCATCTCGGCGGGAGCATTCTGCAAATGGACATAAAAACCGCCCGTTAATTCGGCGATTTCCTTGAGCTTGCTTTCATCCAGGCGCGATTTGACGAAATTCCCCTGGGGGTCTTTGACAAACTCCGTGCCCCCATTTTCCCCCGGGACCGGGATGAGCGAGCCATCTCCCGAGCCGACGCCCACGGTGAAAATCCGGATCGACCCTGCGGCCTGTCGGGCGGTGGCGAGGACATCCGCGTCGAGTTCCTCGCCATCGGTAAAGAGCACGAGCGCGCGACTCTCCCCCTCTCCTTTGCCAAACGCCTTCGACGCGACGGCGATAGCCTCCGCGAGATTCGTGCCGCCCCGGGGAATGATGTCGGTGTCGAGTTCGTTGAGCGAGGAGAGCACCGCATTGTAATCGACGGTCAGAGGAGCCTGAAGAAAGGCCGACCCGGCGAACGCCACCAACCCGACGCGATCGCCTCCAAGGGTATTGATGAGATCCTGCGCGGCCAGTTTCGCCCTTGCAAGGCGGCTTGGAACGACATCGGTGGCCAGCATGGAGCGGGAGGTGTCGATGGCGATCACCACATCGCGCCCCTTCCGCTTGGCTTCCTCAAAGGTGTAGCCGTAGCGCGGTGCGGCCAACGTGATGATGAAACACCCCAGCGCAGCGAGCATCAGCACGAACTGGACCCGCCGTTTCACACCGCTCACGCTCCCCGCAAGGGTGGATTGCAGCCGGGCGGCCACGAGGCGTTGCAGGCTCAGCGAGCGGCGGCGTTCCGCCCAGACAAACAGCCCCAAGGCGAGCGGCAGAATCAACAAGCCCCAGAACCAGAGCGGCTCTCCCCAGATAAGGGTCTTGCCCAGAGTAAACTCGTTCAACTCGTTCATCAGGGCACCCTCCTCCAAATCGTTTGCGAAAGAATCATCTGAAGCAGCAACAGGCCGCCTCCCACCCCGGCAAACCAGGGGAAGAGATCGCGATACTGGCTGAATTTTTTGAGTTCAAACGTGCTTTTTTCCAGTTTGTCGATCTGCCCGTAAATGGCCTCCAGCGATTGCGTGTCGGTGGCGCGGTAGAACTCGCCATTGCCAATCTCCGCCACCTGTTTGAGGGTGGCGACATCGAGCGGAAATCGAACCCTTTGATAAACGGTCCGCCCAAACATATCCTGCATGGGGAATGGGGCATCGCCTTCCGTCCCCGCGCCGATGGCATAAATCTTGAGGCCCAGGGAACGCGCTGCCTCCGCGGCGGTGGAGGGAGAAATCTTGCCCGCGTTGTTGTCGCCATCGGTCAGGAGGATGATGACGCGGCTCTTGGCGGTGCGATCCCCCCGAAGCCGGTTGGCGGCCGAGGCAATGGCGGAGCCGATCGCAGTACCATCCTCCACCAGTCCGATCTGCACCCGGTCCATGTTCTGCAACAGCCAGTCATGGTCGAGCGTCAATGGGCTGACCAGGTAAGGCCGCCCGGCAAAGGCGACGATGCCGATCCGGTCATTGGGGCGTTGCTCGATGAATTTTTCGGTTACCTGCTTGACCACATTGAGGCGGTTGGCCCTTCGCCCGCCAATGGTGAAGTCCTCGGCCAACATCGACCGCGAAACGTCGAGCACGAGCATGATGTCGATGCCGCTGGCTTCGACATGCGTCAGCGTCTTCCCCTTCTGCGGCCGCGCGAGGGCGATGATCAGCGAGGCAAGGGCCAGGTAAGTCAGACCGGTCAGAAAGTTTCCCGCCCGGCTGGTCACCCGTTTCCCAAGAGCGCGGAGTTGCGTCGTGGAGGAAAAAACCACCGTCGGCGCGGCCCCCCGCTGCCCGCGCAGCCACGCCAGCACGGGAATCACCAGCAGCAGGAGAAGCAACCACGGATTGGCGAAGGAGATCCCGAAATCGGCGAAAGGGTTCATGCCTGGACGCCCCCCTTCACGAACCGGAACGCCTGCTCCAGCAGATGCTCGCTATCCGCCGCCGTGGCGTGGACCCGGGCAAACTTGATCAGGTCAGCCCTCTCCAGAAACGCGGCAAGGAGTTCCTTGTCGGCCTCGGAGAAGCTGGGGCTGTTCGCGACAGCCGCGAGGAATTCAGGGGAAGTCTGCGCGGTCGCGCTGACACGAAATTCCCCCGTGACGAAAGTCCGCAGGACATTGGAGACTTCGATGCTGAAGGGGTAGGGCTCCGTCGCGGTAACACCACCCCGCAATGCCTCCAGACCCGCGAGCGCCTTCTGGCGAGGGGTGGGCGGCGGCGGCGCGGGACGGCTGCGAAGATAACGCACGAGCCCCCAGACCAGCAGCGCCAGCAGAAGCGCCGCGCCGACGGCTGCCGCCACAATCATCCACATCGGGTACGGCAACACCGGCACGGGAGGCGCGAGGGGACGAATATCCGGCACATCTGGAGCGGGCTCCGGAAGCCCGATTTGCGCGAGAAGGCGAATCATCGAGCCCTCCTTTCGCGATTACGGAAAAACGTCCGCAACGCCGGGAGATAGTCGCGGTGAGTCTGGATCGGCACGGAGTCGATCCGGTCCCGCCGAAAGCGGAGATCGAGCTCCTGCCGACGCCGCTGCGCCAGATGCGCGTAAGCGGCGCGCACGGAGGGGTCGCCGGTATCGACCTCGATCTGGTCACCCGTCTCGGCGTCCTCAAAGGTAACGATCCCGGCATCCGGGAGCGCCTCTTCGTGCGGATCGAGCACCGGCATGGCGATGAGATCGTGCCGCCGGGCGGTGATCCCGAGTTCACGTTCGAAGCCCTCGGCCATGAAGTCCGAAATGAGGAACACCACCGAGCGCCGGGTGAGCACGCGGTTGAGATAGCGGAGCGCCTCGGCGGGAACGGTGCCGCGCCCCGTGGGCTCGAAGAAGAGAATCTCGCGCATGAGCCGCAGCGTATGCAGCCGCCCCTTCTTGGGCGGGATGAAGAGTTCCACGTGATCGGAAAAAAGAATGAGGCCGACTTTGTCGTTGTTTCGAATGGCGCTGAAGGCGATGACGCATGCAACCTCCGCCGCCAGTTCGCGCTTGGAGAGATCGACGCTCCCAAAGCTCCCGGAGGCGCTGACATCGACCACCAGCATGACGGTCAATTCCCGCTCTTCGGTGAACTTCTTGATGAAAGGGTGCCCCAGCCGCGCGGTGACGTTCCAGTCGATGGTACGCACCTCGTCGCCCGGCTGGTACTCGCGGACCTCCTCGAAGTTCATGCCGCGCCCTTTGAAAACGCTCCGGTACTGGCCCGCAAACGCGGCGTCAACCAGTCCCCGGGTCTTGAGCTCCAGGCGGCGGATTTTGGATAGGATGCGGTTGGCGTCCTGCATGATGTCCCTCCCTGCGGCTAGTACCTTGTAACAAGGAAAATGACGCATATAGCGCCGGATTTTTGGTTCAGGGCAAGGCGGAGGCCCATGGTGCTATCTGAAGATAACACCTTGGGCTGACAACGCAGCCCTGGGCCAAAAAGACAAGCTAGATGCGCCATTTTATCTGTTACAAGGTACTAACTAGGGCACGGGGAGGCCGGCAAAAATCCGGTCGATGATCTTCTCGCTCGTCACCTCTTCGGCTTCCGCCTCGTAGCTGACGATAATGCGGTGACGCAGCACATCCTGCCCGATGCTCTTCACATCCTGCGGGGTGACGTAGCCGCGCCCTTGCAGGAAGGCTCGGGCGCGAGCTGCGAGCGTAAGGGCGATGGTGGCGCGCGGCGAAGCGCCGTAGCGGATCATCCCCTCCAGCGGGAGCTTATAACTGGCGGGCTCGCGCGTGGCGAAGACGACATCGACGATGTAATCCTTCACGCGGTCATCCACGTAGATTTCGTTGACGATGTGGCGAGCGTGGATCACCTGCTCAGGATCGACAACCGGCGTCACCTCCAACTTCGGCGCGGAGGTTGCCATCAAATCGAGGATCTGCCGTTCCTCCGCCTTGGTGGGATAGCCGATGCGGAGCTTGAGCATGAAGCGATCGAGCTGGGCTTCGGGCAACTGATAGGTGCCCTCCTGCTCCAACGGGTTTTGCGTGGCGAGGACAAGAAAGGGATCGGGAAGTTTATAGGTATGCTCGCCGATGGTGACCTGCCGCTCTTGCATCGCCTCCAGAAGCGCGCTCTGCACTTTGGCGGGGGCGCGGTTGATTTCGTCCGCGAGAATGAGGTTGGAGAAAAGCGGCCCCTGCTTGACGCTGAAGTCGCCGGAGCGCGGGTTGTAGATCTGGGTGCCGATGAGATCGGCGGGGAGGAGGTCCGGCGTGAACTGGAGACGCGCGAACCCGGTCTGGATGCTGGAGGCCAGCGTTTTGACCGTGAGCGTTTTGGCCAGCCCGGGGACGCCTTCCAAAAGAACGTGCCCGTGAGTCAAAAGGCCAAGGAGGAGGCCATCGACAAGATACTTCTGGCCCACCACCACGCGGGCAACCTCTGCCTGGAGCGGTGCGATCCATCGCCCGGCGTGCCGGACTTCTGCCGTGATTTCTTCAGTCGTTTTCGTCATGTGCGTGTCGGGTCGTAAGAATCTGCCAAAGGTTAGCCTGAAAAAGTTCGCCGAGAATGCAGGGCTACCTGATTGCCCCGCAAGCATTCAGACATACTTTCTTTGCCCGCGTTCGAAAATCGAAGGCTATTTCTCCGGAACTTCCTTCTTCGCCGTCTCTTCCTTCAACTCGCGGCGGTAAGTCGCCATGAGTTCGGGAGGGCGATTCAATTCGGAAAGCCCCTTGTATCCAAGAATCCCCGCCGCGATCGATTTTGCGAGGTTCTCCCTCCATTCCGGGGCATGAATGAGTTGGGACTCTTCCCCATGGGAGACGAACCCGCCTTCCACCAGAATGGAGGGGACCGTGGCGGTCCGGATAACGGCGAACCGGGCGCGCTTCAACCCCCGGTCGACCTGGGGGAGGTGCCCAAGCATGGAGTGATAAACGCTGGAGGCGAGGGCCGCGCTGGGGACATCGACCGCGTTGCCGGGTTCCTCCCGGAAATCGCGGGGCCGAACCACCTTGTCTGCCGTGGAGGGTGCGCCGCGCGGGGTGATGGCGAACACCTCAAACCCGTTGGCATGAGGGCCGCCCGAGTTGAAATGAACGGAAACAAAGATCGAGTTGGGAGTTTCATTCGCAATCCGGGGGCGTTTATTAAGAGGGATAAAGACATCGCGATCGCGGGTCAGGATGACCCGAAGCCCCTGGGCTTCCAGGAGCGGCTTGATGCGAAGGCAGACGTCGAGGGTGTACTCCTTTTCCTTGCCGAGCTTGTTGGTGGCCCCCCGATCGTGGCCGCCATGGCCGGGGTCAAGCACGACGGTCTCCACCCGTTTCAGGTCCCCAATTCGCTGAGGACGCAGCATCGGCTCGATGGTTTTGGCGAGGTCAACACGCGAGACAAGCAGTTTCCCGTCCTCCTCCCTAACCGGAAAAGAGAGCCATTGCCTGACGCCGTTGATGATAACCTCACGGGAGCCGGTGCGCAGGCCGATCTCGGCGTTGTCATTGGCGAAGCCGGTCTGATTGTTGGCCGGGGTGACCGCAGAATCTTCCGGCGGCGTTGCAGCCCCCGGAGCGGGAACCGTCACCGCCGCCGGGGAAAGCCCATAAAAGGAAGCAATATTGTCGAGCGAGACGTAGTCATGCCCGCTGTACCGGTACAGCTTCCACTCCCCAGCCGCATCCGCATGATGGGGAGATGCGAACCAGAACACGCTGGCGGCAGCGGTCGCGAAGAGTTTCGAAGCTGGGATTGGAATTTTGAGCCTCATTGCAGAACGGCTGGCAACCTCAACGCAACTTCGCCATTTCGCAAATGGTTGTTACACAAGAACCTGCACTCAGATTACAGATTTCTCTGGCAAGGTAGCCCGCTCGCGCCGCGAGCGCGGGCATCGATGAAGAGTCGCGTTTGACGCCCATCCCGCAGGACAGACTGCCGATACTGGGATGCGGCCCTCATGAAGCCAGGGAGTCGAACCCGCGCTCGACGGCGGAGCGGGCTACCGGTGCTGCCGCACCCTCAAGACCCCTCAGATCCGATCTTTAGAGAACTGAAAAACCGATGATTCCCCTCCCCGCCCTTGCCCTTGCACTCCTCCTCCCCCTTGTCGGCACAGCCGCCTGCGTGGAGGAAGACCCCTATACCAACCTGAGGCGGCAGGTGGAGCGACTGGATCATTTCTTCTACTCCTGCTGCCCATTGGGCGAACCGATCCGTTGCTACGCCTCCGCGCGGTGCCCGGACCGGCGGAAGGTGGAAATCGATATGCGGATCCAGCACGTCAACGCCCAGGTCATCCTTCAGGAAGACCGCCCTGAGCGGATTCAAACCGAGATCGACTCGATCTACCGCGAACTCTGCAAGATCCGAGTCCGGGACAAACGCAAAAGAGCCGCCAAGGCAAGACTTTGGGGGATACGCCCCATGATTTCACCCTGCTGCAAAGATGAAGCTTGATGCCCGGGGAGCACTTCGTGTTGAGTGACGCCCTGATGTCAGACACCGGCATGCCAACCCCCAAATACAAACGAATTGTCCTCAAAGTCAGCGGGGAGGCTTTGAGAGAGGCGGGAAGCCGCGATAACATTTCACCCCAAATTGTCAGCGAGATCGCCCGGCAGATCCAGGAAGTCCATGGCCTCGGCGTGGAAGTCGCGGTCGTCATCGGCGGCGGCAACATCTGGCGCGGGCTTTCCGCAAGCCATCGCGGGATGGAGCGCACCACCGCCGACTACATGGGAATGCTTGCCACCGTCATCAACGGCATGGCTCTCCAGAGCGCCCTGGAACAGATCGGCATCTCCACGCGGGTCCAGACGGCCATCGAGATGCAGGAAGTCGCGGAACCGTTCATTCGCCGCCGTGCCATGGAGCATCTGGAGTGCGGCCGCGTCGTCATTTTTGTAGCCGGAACGGGCAATCCCTTCTTTTCCACCGACACCACGGCGGCGCTGCGCGCCAGCGAGATCGGCGCGGAAGTCATTCTGAAAGCAACCAAGGTGGACGGCATTTATACCGCCGATCCCGCCAAGGACCCGACCGCGACCCGTTACGACAAGATCACCTACACAGAAGCGCTCACCCGTCGGTTGGCCGTGATGGATTCCACCGCGTTTTCCCTCTGCATGGACAACCGCATCCCCATCATCGTTTTCGACATGCTCCGCTCCGACAACGTGAAGCGGATCGTCATGGGCGAACAAGTGGGCACGCTGGTCACCTCCGCCGATTAATTTTTATGAGCTCCGACGAAATCCTTCTGGAAACCGAGGAGTCGATGGAAAAAACCATCGACTACATGCACCATGAATTCGCCAGCGTGCGCACCGGCAAGGCATCTCCCGCCCTGGTCGAAAACATCGATTGCGACGTTTACGGGAGCAGCATGCGCATCAAGCAGCTCGCTTTGATCACCACGCCCGAAGCGCGCCTCATCGTCATCCAGCCTTTCGACGTCTCCACCGTCAAGGCGGTCGAAAAAGGGATTAAGGAATCGAAGCTCGGTATCATGCCGAACGTGGACGGCAAGCTCATCCGCCTCCGCATTCCGGAGTTGAGCGAAGAGCGCCGCCGCGACCTCGTCAAGACCATCAAAACGATGTCCGAAGAGACGCGGGTGCGCATCCGTGGTTTCCGCCGCGACGGCATCGACGGACTCAAGAAACTCCAGAAAGAGGGCAAAATCACCGAAGACGACCTTCGTACTCTCGAAAAGGATGTGCAGGAGTTGACGGACAAATTCGTCAAAGCCATCGACGAAGCCGTCACGAACAAGGAAGCCGAAATTCTCAAAGTCTGATCCCGATGAACAAGCCGCTTGCCCTGCTCCTCGCCACCACGCTCGCCCTGACGGGCGTTGTCTCGACCAGCCACGCCGACATCGTGCGTCCCTCGCCGGACTTTGCGCTCTCGACCGGGAAGTCGCTCAAGACGTTGCGCGGGCAACCGGTCGTCCTGCTGGTGGCTCCGACGCCGCAGTCGAGGGCCTTCCGCAAGCAGGTCAAACGCCTCCAAGACGAATACCAGACCTTCGCCGCGCGCGGTGTCGTTTTCGTCGCCGCCTTTACCGAGAGCAGCGAAGGTCTGCGCTCCAACATCCCGTTTGCGGTCGCCCGCGACGGAGCCGCCGTGGCCGCCAGCTACGGCGTGACAGGACCGTTCGCGCTGATGGTGATCGGAAGGGACGGCAATCTCGACCTCCAGACCGGCAAAGTCTCCGGGGCTTACCGGGCGATGGACGCGATCCTCAACAACTTCGCCCTCCAGTCCGCCGAACGGAAGTCGTAGCGGTAGCGATTACAGTTCCCCGGTTTTCTGGGTCGTATCGAGGGCAAAGCCCGCCTGCCGCACCGTCGCGCAGATCTCCTCGCGGGTGATCCCCAGCGGATTGAAGATGATGTGCGCCCCTCCGCCTCGAACCAACCGGACCCCGTGGATTCCGTGAAGATTCTTGAGGATGCCCGCGAGGCGTTCCTCGGCGACTTCCGAATCGAGCCCGCCGATTCCCAATTCCAATTCTTCGAACTCAGCCATTCAAAACGGCTTCGTGCCTCGAGGCACCCGCGGATGCAGGGAAGGTAGCACGCTCTCGCCGAGAGCGCGGGATCGATGAAGAGCCGCGTTTGATGTCCATCCCCACAGGATAGGCTGCTGACTCCTGGGATCCCTCATGAAGCCACAGGAGCCGAACCCCGCGCTCGACGGCGCGAGCGTGCTACCGTTGCCACCGCACCCGATGGCCGGAGCACCGATTCCCTGCTTGACGCCGCCCGCCACCTTTCGTTTGCTGAGACCTTGGAAAACGCGGGCATTACCCTCCCGCCGATTGTCTACATAGCGCCCATGAAGGCTTCACATTTTTATCTCACCTCGCTCCTCGGCTTCATCGGCCTCGTTTTGAGTGTCACGCTCGTGGCGGTCGATCAGTCCAATCTGAAATTGAAAGCTACTTTCGACGAGCAGCAAAAGGCCATCAACCAGGGCGCCAACAATCAACAGGTTCTCCAGAATATCGTCCGCGATCTCGCTCCCGCAGCGCCCAACGACGAGCGAATCAAGGAACTTCTGGGCCGCAACGGCTTCACCGTCAGCGTCAACCCTTCCGCCCAATGAGCACTGAAACCTCCGAGCCCAAGTCCATCACGAACGCCGGCGGCAACCAGGCGCTTCTGAACCCGTTTTTGCCCCTCGCCCTCTTCGGCTGCAGCTTCCTCATGTTTCTGAGCTGGCAGGTCACCCGGATCACCCGGGAACGCGACACCCTTCAGACAGCCATCTCCCAGCGCGAACCGGCGGTTGTTCAGGCTGAAGACTCAAAGATGCGGCTCGAAAAATTGGCGATGGAGCTTCTGGAAGTCGCCAAGACCAACAGCGAGGCCAGGAAGATCGTCGCCAAATACAATATCCAGTACACCCCGGGCAAAAAGGCAGAAAACGCCCAGTAGTCGGTTGCCAGCGTTTATGGAACAGACCGCGCGAGCGGTAGTGGAACGGCTTCAGAAAGCCGGTTTCGCGGCTTTCTTTGCAGGCGGCTGCGTTCGGGACACCCTATTGGGGATCTCCCCGAAGGATTACGACATCGCGACCAGCGCCCGGCCCGAGGAGGTCCAGAGTCTTTTCGCGCGCACTTACGCCGTCGGGGCGCACTTCGGCGTCATCATCGTCCTGGAGTCCGGGTATGAGTTTCAGGTGGCCACCTTTCGGGCTGACGGCATCTACCTCGATGGCCGCCACCCGGTCGGCGTGACTTACTCCGACCCGCGGCAAGACGCCGAACGGCGGGACTTCACCATCAACGGGATGTTCTATGACCCGTTGCGCGCCGAGGTGATCGATTACGTACACGGTCGAGACGATCTTCAGGCGCGTCTGATCCGGGCCATCGGCAATCCCGCCGAGCGATTTCGCGAGGACCGGCTCCGGCTCCTGCGCGCGCTCCGTTTTTCTGCGACCTTCGGCTTCGAGATCGAACCGGCCACCTGGGCGGCGATCCGCGAGAACGCGTCCGAAATCCACGCCGTTAGCTCCGAAAGGATTCGAGAGGAATTAGTCCGCATCTTTCTCTCCCCCGCTCGGGTGCGGGGCTTCGACCTCCTCGACGCCAGCGGCCTGATGGCGCAGATCCTCCCCGAGATCGAAACGCTCAAGGGATGCGAACAACCGCCGCAGTTCCACCCGGAGGGCGATGTCTACGTTCACACCCGCCGGATGCTGGAACTTCTGCCCGAGGAAGTCTCGCTCCCGCTGGTTTTCAGCGTCCTTTTTCACGACATCGGCAAGCCCCCCACGTTTTCCATCGACCCCGCCGAAGGGCGCATCCGGTTCAGCGGTCATGACAAGGTGGGCGCGGAGATGACCGTCGGCATCATGGAACGGCTCCGGTTTTCCCGGGAAGAAATCGACGCGACCGTGGAGGCCGTGGCCAATCACATGGTCTTCAAGGATGTGCAATCGATGCGTATCGCCAAGCTCAAACGCTTCATGGCGCGCCCTCACTTTACGGACGAGTTGGAACTCCACCGCGTCGATTGTGCCAGCAGTCACGGGATGCTCGACAATTACGAATTCCTCAAAGCGAAGCGCGAAGAGTTCGCCAACGAACCGCTCATCCCCCCGCCGCTTATTACCGGACGGGATCTCCTGGCCCAAGGTTGGAAACCGGGCCCGGCGATCGGCGAGATCCTTGAGGCGGCGCAAACCCGCCAGTTGGAGGGCACTCTCACTTCCCGGGAGGAAGCCCTCGCCTGGATCCAGCGGGACCACCCACCCCCTGCCCCGTAACGTGGCAAAGGCACTTTTCCTGCTTTCCTGCACCCCCGATCCGATCCATCTTTTCATCTGTCATGGTAGCCAACATTTCCAATCCGAGCTTTTCCGGCGGTCTGAATATCGCCGTTAAGGTTCCGCTGCATCTCTATCCCGCGACCGTCGCCTTCTACCGCGACACCCTCGGGCTTCCTCTCGTCGAAGAGGAACCGGAGGGGTGCATCTTTCAGTTCGGCCCCATGCGACTCTGGATCGACAAAGCGCCCCAACTCGCCAAAACCGACGTCTGGCTGGAATTGGAGACCAACGATACCGAAGCTGCCGCGCGCTACCTCAAAAATCACGGCGTCCCGCGCCGGGATGAGATCGAGGCGCTTCCGGAAGACTTCGACGGCTTTTTCATCACCGACCCCGCCGGGGTGGTCCATCTCGTCGTCGGAGACTCCCAATACTAACCCCCCGAAAAAGTCTTTGTGAAATTTTTCACAAAGCACTTGCCAAATTCCCCTATTCGCTGTTCTTATCACGCTCCCGCAACGCCTCTGCCCTAGCGATCTCCGCGAGCCCCTTCGCGAAGCTCCCAAGTCAGGGGCGAATTGCTGTTTTTTATGACCACCCGCTTTCCAGTTTTGCCTGTCCAGCCTGTTGTCTCGACTCTCGGATCAATCGGTAGCCGCGCTCTCCGCGGCTGGCTTTTGGGTCTATTTTCTTTGATTTTTGTGTTCGCCGCCGCGACGCCCAACGCGTTCGCTGCTAATCAAGCCGCCGACGCCCCCCAGCTTCACGCCAGTGAAGGTCACGCGGAACACCACGGCCTGCCCGAAGGCGCTCCGGTCATTTTCGACTCGCCGTACTTCAAGATCAACAGTTCGATGGTCATCTCCTGGATCGTTGCACTGTTCCTCATTCTCTTTGCGCGGGCAGCGACCAAGAACATCAAGGAAGTGCCGGAAGGAGCCCAGAACTTCTGGGAATGGCTGGTGGAATCGCTTTACGAATTCCTTGAGGGCATCATCGGTCATGATCTGATCCGCAGAACCTTCTGGTTCTTTGCCACCCTCTTCATTTTCATCCTCTTCACCAACTGGTTCGGCCTTATTCCCGGCGTCGGCACCGTTGGTTGGGGAACTCCAAACGCCCAAGGGGCTCTGGAGCACATCAGCCGTCCCATTCTTCGCGGCGGCAACGCCGACCTGAACATGACGCTCGCCATGTCGATGGTCTTCTTCGCCTGCTGGACTTACTGGGCTCTCCAGGCCAATGGCCCTGGCGGCTTCCTCGTCCACCTCTTCGGGCCCAAGGGCGGCACGACCGGCGCTCTCAAGGTGCTCATGATCGTCGTCTTCCTCTGCGTCGGCATTCTGGAAGTGGTTTCCATTCTCTTCCGCCCCGTCTCCCTCAGCTTTCGTCTCTACGGCAACATCTTCGCCGGTGAAAACATGCTGGAAACAATGGCTGCTCTCGGCGGCAGATTCTTCGGCTGGCTCGTCCCAATCCCCTTCTACTTCATGGAGCTTCTCGTCGGCGTCGTTCAAGCGCTGGTGTTCACCCTCCTGACCGCCGTTTTCACCCTCCTCATCTGCCAGCACGACGAGGAACACCACTAAAACCCTTTATACCCTTTCGGGCGCCGGACCATTGGCAAAGACTGTGGGGGCGCCCGATGCAACAACCAAAAAAGTACTAACATGAATCCAGCACTCCTCGCAGAAGCCGCCGGCATCACCGGTAACCTCCACGTAGCCGTTGCCGCTTTCGCCTCGGCTATCGCCGTAGGTATGATCGGCATGAAGGCTTCCGAAGCAGTCGGCCGCAATCCCGGCGCCGCCACGAAGATCCTCGTGCAGGCCATTCTGAGCACCGCCTTCGCTGAAGGCATCGTGTTCTTCGCGATCTTCCTCGCGAAATAATTCGATGGCGCGGGACCGCCGATAAGTCGGTCCCGCGCCTGTTTCCTTTCTTTTTTTCAGACTCTATGATCGCTCCCATCATCCTCGCGCAAGCCGGCGGCATCGCGGATACCGTCAAAGAAGTAGGCGAAAAATTCGGTTTTAACCCGACCCTCTTTTTCTCCCAGGTCGCAAGCTTCGTCGTCGTTGCCTTCCTGCTCAACAAGTTCGCCTACAAGCCCATCGTCGAAGTGCTTGAAGCCCGGCGCGCCAAGATCGCCGAGAGCCTCGCCAATGCCGAGAAGATCAAGCAGCAGCTCGCCGACGCCGAAGCCCGCCATGCCGAGATTCTCGCCCGCGCCAACAGCGAAGCGCAGAAGATGATCGAGGAAGCCCGCTCCAGCGCCGCCTCCCTGGCCGAGAAACGTCAGCAGCAGGCCATCGCCGACGCCGAAGCGATCATCGCCAAGGCCAATGAAGCCACCGCCCTTGAGCGCGAACGTTCCTTCGCCGATCTCCGCCGCGAAGTGGCCCGCCTCGTCGTCGACACGACCAGCAAAGTCACCGGCAAGGTTCTCAATCCGGACGATCAGCGCCGCCTCTCCGAGGAAGCCGCCCGCGAAGTCGCCACCGCCTAACCACGGCCAACCGAACCGACTCCTTCTCACCGCATGAAGATTCCCAAGGAAGCCCGCAAAATCTCACGCTCCCTCTTCCGGAGCAGCTTCACCGATGGCCGCCTCGACGCGGGCAAGGTGCGCGAAGTGGTGGCGCAAACCGTCGCCACCAAGCCCCGGCACTATATCGAGGCGATCAAGAATCTTCAACGGCTCGTCCGGATGGAGCTGGCCAAGCGCCACGCCATCATCGAAAGCGCCACTCCGCTTGACGGCGATGTCTCCGGCAAAGTCGTCGCCGACCTGAAAGCCCGCTACGGGTCGGACATCACCACGGAATTCGCAGTCAACCCCGAGCTTCTGGGCGGCCTCCGCATCAAGCTCGGGAGCGACGTCTGGGACGGCAGCGTGCGCGGCCGCCTCACCCGCTTCGAGGAAAACCTCGCCCAAGCCTAGCCCAAAACCTTTTCAACAAACCCCTTTGCCAGCCCCAACCGAGTAACTCGCCATGAGCTCCATCCTGCAAGACATCGAATCGCAAATCGCCAACATCAAATCGACGACCACCAAGTCCAACACCGGCATCGTCCGTGAGTCGGGCGACGGCGTGGCCAAGATCGAAGGCCTCAGCGACGCAATGCTCAACGAACTGATCGAATTCCCCAACGGGATTTCCGGTCTGGCTCTCAACCTCGAAGAAAACGAAGTCGGCGTCATCATTCTCGGTGACGCGACGGCGATTAAGGAAGGCGACGAAGCCAAAACGACTGGCCGCCTCCTCTCGGTTCCCGTCGGCAAAGGCCTTCTCGGCCGCGTGGTGGACGCGCTCGGCGCGCCGATCGACGGCAAAGGACCGATCAAGTCCGACGTCTCCTACCCTGTCGAAAAGATCGCCCCTGGCATCATCAAGCGTAAGTCGGTCAACCAGCCGGTGCAGACCGGCATCATGTCCGTCGACGCGATGATCCCGATTGGCCGTGGCCAGCGTGAGCTGATCATCGGTGACCGTTCCACCGGCAAGACGACCATCGCCGTTGACGCGATGATCAACCAGGCCCGCATCAACAAGGCCAACGCCGGCAAGGAAGGCTTCCGCCCGATGTACAACATCTACGTCGCGGTCGGCCAGAAGCGCTCCAACATCGCCCGCACCATCGGCATTCTCGAGGAAGCCGGCGCGATGGACAACACCATCATCATCTCCGCGACCGCCTCGGACTCCGCCACCATGCAGTACCTCGCGCCGTTCGCGGGTGCCGCCATCGGCGAATGGTTCATGGACAACGGCATGGACGCGCTGATCATTTTTGACGATCTCTCCAAGCACGCCGTGGCCTACCGCCAGGTCTCCCTGCTCCTCAAGCGCCCCTCGGGCCGCGAGGCGTACCCCGGCGACGTGTTCTACCTCCACAGCCGCCTGCTGGAGCGTTCCGCCCGCGTCAACGAAGCCAACGGCAACGGCTCGCTCACCGCGCTCCCCATCATCGAAACGCAGGCCGGCGACGTGTCCGCCTACATTCCGACGAACGTGATTTCGATCACCGACGGTCAGATCTACCTTGAAACCGACCTCTTCTACCAAGGCGTCCGCCCCGCGATTTCGGTCGGTCTCTCGGTCAGCCGCGTCGGTAGCGCCGCGCAGATCAAGGCGATCAAGCAGGTGGCAGGCAAGATCAAGGGCGAACTCGCCCAGTTCCGCGAACTCGCCGCTTTCGCCCAGTTCGGCAGCGACCTCGACGCCGGCACCAAGGCCAAGCTCGATCGCGGCGCCCGCATCGTGGAACTCTTCAAGCAGAAGCAGTACAACCCGATCGCCGTCGAAGAACAGGTCGCCGTGCTCTGGACCATCCAGAACGGCCATATGGACGACGTCTCCGTGGACCGCGTGAAAGAATTCCAAGACAAGCTCCAGGAGTTCCTCACCACCCGTAAGGAATCGCTCCTGAGCGCGCTCCGCCAGAAAGGTGCCGTGGACAAAGACCTCGAAGGTCAGCTCTCCGCCGCCGTCACCGAATTCAAATCCACCTGGCGCTAAGCCAACCGGTTTCCGGTTTCCGCTCTCCGGTTTTAGAAATTATTTAACATGGCCGCCAATACACGCGACATCCGACGCCGGATCAAGTCGATCAAGAACACGGCGCAGATCACCAAGGCGATGCAGATGGTCGCCGCCGCAAAGATGCGCAAAGCGCAAGCGGCGGCCCTTGCCGGACGCCCCTATGCCGATCTGATCAACCGCGTTCTCGTCGACCTCCGTGGCAAAACCGACGTGACGATTCACCCGCTGCTCGAAGAGCGCGAAGTGAAGAACGAACTCGTCCTGGTCATCTCCACGGACAAGGGCCTCTGCGGCGCGCTCAACACCAACCTGTTGCGCGAAACCAGCCGCGTCCCCTCGGACGCCGGATTCGTCAGCGCCGGTCGTAAAGGCCAGCAGTATCTGGCCCGCTCGAAGAAGAACCTCCTTGCCGACTTCCCGTTGAAGGACGCCCCTACGGCGCTGGAAACGAAAGTCATCTCGAAGTTCCTCATCGAAAAGTTTCTCTCCGGAGAAGTCGACAAGGTCAGCATTCTCTACACCCAGTTCAAAAACACGCTGGTCCAGCAGCCGACCCTGCGGACGCTGCTCCCGATCAGCCCGTTTGATCTGCCTGCAGGCAACGCGAGCGGTGAAACGGAAGTGGAGGCCGGGAATCGTTACGGCTACCTCTACGAGCCCAACGCCAACGAGGTTCTCAGCACGATCCTCCCGCATTACGTTCACTTCCAGGTCTACCAGATGGTGCTCGACGCCCGCGCTTCCGAACACAGCGCGCGGATGGTCGCCATGAAAGGCGCCACCGACAACGCCAAGCAACTCATCAAAGACCTCACGCTGGAGTACAACAAGGTCCGTCAGGCCAGCATCACCACTGAACTCCTCGAAATCACCACCGCGCAAATGGCTCTCGGGTAATCCGCGCCGCGCCCAACCCTCTCAACCGAACCAACGAAATGAACACAGGAACAATCGTCCAAGTCATCGGTCCCGTCGTGGACGTTGACTTTTCCGAGTCCGGCAAGTTGCCGGCCATTTACGACGCCTTGGAGATCGAGTACGTCGTCAATGGACAGAACACCAAGCTCGTCCTCGAAGTCCAGCAGCACCTCGGCGAAGGCTGGGTGCGGAGCATCGCCATGTCCTCCTCCGAGGGTCTCAAGCGCGGGCTCAAAGTCACCGCAACCGGCGGCCCAATCTCGGTTCCTGTGGGTGAAGGCATCCTCGGGCGCGTCTTCAACGTCACCGGTGACCCGGTCGACGAGCGTGGCCCCGTCCCGCACGAAAAGCGCTACGGCATTCACCGCCCGGCTCCCGCTCTCGTCGATCAGGAGACCACGGCGCAGGTTCTCGAAACCGGCATCAAGGTCATCGACCTGATCTGCCCCTTCACCAAGGGTGGTAAAGTCGGCGCGTTCGGTGGTGCGGGCGTCGGCAAGACCGTCGTCATCATGGAGCTCATCAACAACATCGCCAAGGGCCACGGCGGTTTCTCCGTCTTCGCGGGCGTCGGCGAGCGTACCCGTGAGGGCAACGACCTTTACGCTGAAATGAGCGAAGCCGGGGTTATCAATCAGGATGACCTCAGCAAGTCCAAGGTGGCGTTGGTTTACGGCCAGATGAACGAGCCCCCCGGTGCCCGTCTCCGCGTTGCGCTTTCGGCTCTCTCGATGGCGGAATACTTCCGCGACGAGAAGAACCAGGACGTGCTCCTCTTCGTCGACAACGTGTTCCGCTTCTCGCAGGCGGGCGCTGAAGTGTCCGCGCTCCTCGGTCGTACCCCGTCGGCGGTCGGTTATCAGCCGACGCTCGCCGCCGAAATGGGCGACCTTCAGGAACGCATCACCTCGACCAAGAAGGGTTCCGTGACGTCCTTCCAGGCGGTTTACGTCCCTGCGGACGACTTGACCGACCCGGCCCCGGCGAACACCTTCGCGCACCTCGACTCCACCATCGTTCTTGAGCGTTCCATCGCCGAGCTAGGCATCTACCCTGCCGTCGATCCCCTCGCCTCCACCTCCAAGGCGCTCGCGCCCGAAGTCGTCGGCGAAGAACACTATGCCGTCGCCCGTGGCGTGCAGCGTGTGCTCCAGAAGTACAAGGATCTCCAGGACATCATCGCCATTCTTGGCATGGACGAGCTGTCGCCGGAAGACAAACTCACCGTCTTCCGCGCCCGCAAAATCCAGCGTTTCCTCAGCCAGCCCTTCCACGTTGCCGAAATCTTCACCGGCACCAAGGGCGAGTACGTTTCGATTGCCGAAACGGTCCGCGGCTTCAAGGAGATCCTCGAAGGCAAGCATGACGATGTTCCTGAAACGAACTTCTACATGAAGGGCGGCATCGACATGGTGAAGAACGCCTAACCCGAGGGAACCGAACGCTATGTCAAACACACTTCGACTCGAAATCGTCACGCCCGAAGCGCGGACGTACTCGGATGACGTCGACCTGGTCGTGCTCCCCGGGGTCGAAGGCGAACTCGGCGTTTTCCCGCAGCACGTACCGCTTCTCACCGAGCTGAAGCCCGGCGAACTGCGCGTGCTCAAAAACGGGCAGGAACTCGCACTCGCCGTCGGCGAAGGGTTCGTTGAGATCACAGCCACCCATGTCTCCGTCCTGACCGACATGGCGATTGAGGAATCCGCGATCGATGAAAACGCCGTCCAGGCGGCCATCGACCGCGCCGAAGCCGCCATGCGGGACCAGCAACACCTCGGTGCCGAAGAGATGGCGACCGTTCAGGCCTCGCTCCAGAAATCCCTGGCGCAGCTCAAGGTCAAACGCCGCCGTCACGCGCTGTAAATTGTAGCGACAGACTTAAAAGAGCCTCCCTGCGAAAGCGGGGAGGCTTTTTTGTTTTCTCTACCTGCCGTTTCCGGCCGGGAATCGCCCCGCCCGCCTCTCCGGCAGGGGAATCCACGTGGGTATTTTCCCGGTTCCCGCCGTCACACTTCGAGGATAGAATGTCAGCATGATCGCCGAGACCGCCTTTCCCGCTCGATACCTCACCAGGAGCATCATCCGTGCAGTCTCTACCATCACCGCCAGCATGTTCTGCCTTCTTGTCGCCAAGCCCGAGGCCGCACTGGCCAAACTGGTGACCGAGAACCTCACCTATCGCGACGCAACGGGAACGGAACTGGAGGGAGTCGTGGTCTACGACGACAGCCAAACCGGGAAGCGGCCCGGCGTCATCATCGTCCATGATTGGCGCGGCATCACCGATACCACCCGCAAACGCGCGGAGATGATCGCCCAGCTCGGCTACGTCGCCTTCGCCGCCGACATTTACGGCAAAGGAGTGCGCCCCACGAACGCCAGGGAGTGGGGCGAGGAGGCCGGGAAATACAAAGGGGACCGTGTTCTTTTCCGGCAACGGGGACGAGCCGCCTACGACGCCATCCGCAAACTCCCTCAGGTGAATCCGGACAGGATCGCCGCCATCGGCTATTGCTTCGGTGGCACCGGAGTGATCGAGATGGCGCGCGACGGACTCGATCTCCGTGGTGTGGTTTCCTTCCATGGCGGCCTCGACCGGCAACCGCTGACACCGGGCGCACACATCAAAGCCTCCGTGCTCTGCCTCGGCGGCGCGGACGATCCGTACCAGAAAAAGGAGGACCTCACCGCCTTCGAACAGCAGATGCGAGAGGAAAAGGTCGACTACGTGTTGGTCTTTTACGGCCATGCCGTCCACGCTTTCACCGATCCTGATGTGGACGCCATGGGGAACCCGGGGACGCGTTACAACGCCGCCGCAGACCGGCGTTCATGGATAGCCATGAAAGATTTCCTGAGCGAGGTTTTCAGCGAGGCCGGGGCGAAATAGACTTCAAGACCATGATTGAAACCGAACGCCTCTTATTACGCCCTTGGAAAGAAAAGGACCGGGCGCCATTCGCTCAATTGAATACCGACCCCAGGGTGATGGAATTTCTCCTCAAGCCCCTCTCCCGGGAGGAAAGCGATGCCTTTATCGACCGAATCGATGCCCACTTCGCAGAGCACGGTTTTGGCTTTTTTGCGGCAGAACTGAAGCAAGATTCCTCCTTCGCCGGGCTGATAGGACTGGCGATTCCTCCCTGCACGGTCCCTTTCCCCTTTTCGCCCTGCGTCGAGATTGGCTGGAGACTTTCCGCGTCTCACTGGAATCAAGGCCTTGCCAGCGAAGGCGCAAGAGCGGTTCTTCACTACGCATTTGAAACGCTCCAACTCCCTGAAATCGTCTCCTTTACCGTACCCGCCAATAAGCGATCACAAAGGGTGATAGAAAAGATAGGAATGACCCGCGATCTCGCGGGAGACTTTGACCACCCAAAAGTGCCGGAGAGCCATCCATTACGAAGGCACGTCCTTTACCGGTGCAACAGCACCCGCAAAGGGCCGACTTTATGAGCGGCGGGCTGCGAAATAGGAGCCAATCACCAAAACAGCCGCTATCAATTGAGCGAGCAAGGTTTCCACGGTTGGAAAAATTGCGAACCAAAGGCCCATCCAGTCAGGGATTCCTTCGAGCCAGCTGATCGGCGTCGTGGAAATCCAGTGCGCCAATTGCATTTCCTGGGCTTGCTCGCCGACCATGACCAATAAGACGCCCGCCAACATGACGCCGGTCAAAATCAGCATTTTTCGATAGGGCAAGCGGCGGTGAGCAACGAAGGCGAGTACGGCGACAATTCCCGACAGGAAGAGGCCGAAAGCGGCCCCCGTCAGAACCGGCTTTCCTCCCATTTTCAAATAATAACTTTGCAGGAAGAGCACCACCTCGAAACCCTCGCGATACATGGAGGAAAAACCAAGCAAGCCCAAACCCAGAAGCAAGCGAGTTCCTGACGATTGCTCGATTTGAGCATCTTTCAGCAACCGCTGCTTTCTATTGTGATGCATCGCGATCCAGCCGCCCCAGTAGACCTTGTGAAAAAACCAGTTCATGACCACGAGCAGGACAATGACCGCCAGCAGCCCTGTTGCCGCCTGAAGATCGAGCGCGGGAACGCTCTCCGATAAGCTTTGGACGATTTCCACGGCGATAAACCACGTGATCAATGTGGCGATAAAGCCGATGCCTGCACCCACCGCAATCGGCCCCTTGTGGATGCGATTCTTTCCAGTCAGATTGGCCGTTAGGGCCGCGAGAACCAGAATGCATTCCAGCCCCTCCCGAAAAACGAGGACGGAGATATCAAACGCCGCTGCAGCTTGGCTGGCGTTCTCCCGGGTGGGATCGGGCGCTCCTCCCGAAGCGATGGCTTGCCAGACCAACACTCCAAACACGATTAGAGCGGCGAAAATCAGGAAGCCTCGAAAAATCAAAGGGAGCTTGATCGAAGCAGAAACGGGATCTGGCACGCTGCTTTCAGAAGGATACATAAGAAAAGCTGATTCGCACGACGGCCAAATTCGATTTTTGAATTGACCGCGAACGAGACGCTATCACTCCGGTATCCTCCCGCCATCTGTGAAATTGCTGTTTCCATGCTTCAGATTGCGACGCAAGCACCCAAAGCATGGCTCCACATCAGACGCCAAAGAGATGAAATCCCGCCTGGCGTACGACACCCACCCAGGCGTCTTTCTGGAAGTGTTGCCCCCGCGCTAAGAAACGCTACAAGCTTTCTGAGCCAAAAAACGCTGTTTTCAGTGGAAGATCGGTAGCCCGCTCGCGCCGTCGAGCGCGGGATGGGTGAAGAGTCGCGTTTGGCGCCTCCCCGCAGGACGGGCAGTTGATACTGGGATGCGGTCCCTCATGAAGCCACGGAAGCCGATACCCGCGCTCGACGGCGCGAGCGGGCTACCAGTGCTGCCGCACCAGCTTCCCCGTCGAGCGGTTGGATTCCACTGAAAGCAGCGAAGAACAGTGAGCCTCGACGTGCGCGGTATCTTGCGTCAGATCACCCCGATCCATTGCCGTTTTTAGGCTCCGTGTTCCTCGTTCCCGCGAAAGCGGGAAGACCGCCGTCCAAAGAAAAGGAACGCGCCAAGGCTCAATCCGGTCATGCCAAGCAAGGCGACGGAGTTGGGTTCGGGAATCGCCAATGCCTGGATCTCGGTATAGCCATCGAGGAATGAATAGGCGATGAAGTTCTCGTAGTTAAACTCGTCGATGCTGATCCAACTGCCGGCTCCATCCCAAACCTGCAAGTCGCTGGAGGAACCAAGGAAGGCAAGCAGGCTGGCGATATCCGTATAATCGCCCTCGATGCTCAGCGAATTCCCCGGGGCAAGGAAGAAGGAGGTAGGAACGAAGGTCGCGGTGTTCTCCAGCCGGAGGGTATTGCCCTCGTTGCCGTCGGGAGAGCCGATATGGACCGCGTTGGCGGCAAGAGCGCCTTCGATGACGAGGGTGTTATTGTTGGAACCCGCTTCGGAGCCGATATAAATAGCCTTGCCGCTCGCGGTGACGTTGGCCGTGTTCCCAATCTTGAGGGTTACCTGGTTGAAACTGGTCGTCTGGCCGATGATCCAATCGATGCGCGACTCAAAGCTGATGCCATCGATCACCCTGCTGGCATTGCCTGCGTTCAGCATGCTGACGGAACTAACGCTCCCTGAGTAAGCCTTTCCCGAAATGTTGGCCATCCCATTGCCCAGGGAGCCAATCAGAAGATTGTCACCGCTCAGGCTCACGGAACGGCCGAATTGTTCTTTCGCCCCGCCAGTGGAGGCGGTGAGTTTGACGGACTCCGTCACCGCTGCGGGGGCGGTATCGAGATCCAGGAAGAGGTAGACGGCCCCCTGCTCACTGTTGCTTCCGACTTGGGCGCTACTGGCCCCCACCAGCCCCGTGTTTCCCGAGAGGCTGACGGAGGTGCCGAAGTAATTCTCTGCCGCGCCGTCGGAGGCGGTGAGCTTGGCGGACTCATAGATCGTCCCGCTTTGAGCGCCGAGGTTACGATATAGATAAACGGCACCTTGCTGGTCATTGCTTCCAACCTTGGCGTAATTGTTTCCAACCAGACCGACGTTTCCCGAGACGCTCACGGAGCCGCCGAAGTTATCATAGGCCGGACCGCGATTGGCAACGGAAGGGGCGAGTTTTGCGAACTCCGTCACCGTTCCGGTGGCGGTATCAAGATTGGTGAACAGATAGGCCTTATTACTGGCTCCAACAAAAGCGGTCCCGCCTGAAATACTAACAGCCGTCCCGAAGAAATTCCAGGCAGCCCCGTTGGAAGCGACGAGTTTGGCAGTGGGGGCGGTCGTGCTGACGTCGGGACTGCGATAGACATAGGCGGCACCCTGGAACTGACGGCCCGCGACCGTCGCTTGTTGTGCTCCAACCAGACCAATGCTTCCCGAAAGGCTTACGGCGCTGCCGAATTGAGTTCCCAATCCGTCGGGGTCGGTAAGTTTAACAACGCTTTCCACCGTACCGCTGTCTAGATTCCTGAACCAGTAAACGGCATTTGCATCGTAGCCATTAGCTCCGACCAGAGCGGAACCCTCCGAGACGCTCACGGAACTGCCAAATTGATCATAGGCCTTTCCGTCGCCGGCGGTAAATTTGATGACCTCCTGCGCCGCGTCGGAGTCGAGATTGCGGAACACGTAGGCGGCACCTCGGGAATATTGGTTGAAGTTTATCGTGGCTCCATAAGCCCCGACCAGACCGGTACTCCCCGAGATACTGACGGATGTGCCGAAGTTTGCATCATTGATTGGGGCAAACTCGGCAGCTACGATCGGCTGAGGAGCGGAAAGACGAAGAAAGGCAAACGTGACGAGAGCAACTCTAGCCACAGGATGCCATTGAGCTTTGAAACGGCGGAGCAAAAGGAAAGAATCGATCATGAACGCGTCGGGATTGGGCTTTGACGCGGATCGTATAAAAGGCGGTCACTCGGCATAACTATACTTTAGTTTAAACCTGGAATGTCGATATGGCACAAGATGTGCATCTCTTCCAAAATCATCTTAAGCATGATTACGAAGACTGATTTGGATAAATTCAGCCGGGCAAGCCTGGGGTTGTACAGCCCCGAGCTGAATGCCACCAACTACGCCGATCATGCAGTAATCTTTCTGCGAGATCTGGTCGCGGCGGACATGATCTGCGTGGCCGCCCTTCACCCGGTAACAAAGGCCCTCAACGTAACCTTCAGCGAATGGGACGATCGCCTTCCGGAAATGCTGGACGGTTTCGCCCGCACGATGTCCACGCACCAGCTTTTCAACTTCGATGTCTCCGTGAACCAGGGACGTCCGTTTTTCCGAAGCGACTTCTACAGCCGGCGGCAATTCCGCGAAGTGAACGTTTACAAGGAATCCATGGCTTTAATGGGGTGGAACAACCATTGTGCGGTGCACGTGCCGACGAATGACCAGCAGGTGCTCTTCCTGAGTCTCGAACGTAGCGGTACCGTGGAATATAACGAGCGCGACCGGCTGATCCTGGAGCTTGCCCAGCCGCACCTTGCCAATGCGCGACGGCTTGCTCATGCGCGCACCCCGGCGCGAGGCTCGGGACCGCTGGATCCGGCCCAGTTCGAATTGGCAGGATTCAGCCCCCGGGAATCGGAGGTGCTCCTCTGGCTTACCGAAGGCAAAACCAACAGCGAGATGGCGCGCCTGATGAACGTTCACATCCAGACGGTGAAATTTCACCTGACCTCCATTTTCAACAAAATCGGAGCGGGCAACCGCCTCGCCGCCACGCTCTATGCGCTCGATCTCGCGCGCAGCCTGCAAAGGGGCGCCGGAAGCAAAGCCATCTGCGTTCAGATCCCGGGAACGGCTCCTTGAGCAGTCCTTTCAAAGCGGCTATTTTATCGCCGCTTTTCCTCGTTACCAATCTCCAGATTGGTAATGCCATTGTCCCCGAATCTCTGATTCGAAAACCTCATCATCTCGTGCAGGTTGCCGGAACGGACAGGGGTTTCGAAACTGGAGTTTCGAGGACATGGGCGTTCCCAAACAGAGTTTAGGAACGAGGAAAATCTTACGAGATTTTCCTGTTAGTTCCCGAACTGCGTCACCGCGCAGAACAAGACCACCGCGCCGTAAACCAGCCCGGCGAGCGCGGCCACACGCCAGCGCCCGTCCGTCTTGGAGACCCAACCGATCTGGTCGCGCAGCAGGTACGGCATGCCAACCCAGAACAGCCCTAACGTCGCCCAGGCGTAAGCCACCAGGGTCAAAAGCAAACGGCTTGCCTCCGGCTTCAGAAAAGCGGCTTCCAGCAGCGGTTCCGCCGCAAGAAGCATAAGGATGCCCAACGCTCGCACGGAGAGAAACTCATCGACGTAGATCAACGTAAGAAAATAACCGGCGACAATCGCCACGAGAATCATTTGCCGCCACGGAGTAAACTCCCCCAAATCCATTTTCGTGACGAGAAGGAACGCCCAAACGGCGTCAATCGTCAACAAAGCCACCCCGATTTGCCGGGAACGCGGGAATGCACGCAACAACTGGCGTGTCCCCTGCGAGTGGACCAGCGCCAGGCCGTGAAGCACGACCAGCAGCAGCCCGAGAATCAAACCGGCCGTGTGCAAGCTCAGGTTGTAAATCATGGAAGATGCAGAAAAGGCGAAACTTCACTCGTTCTCAAGCTATTTGCATGAGCGTTTTGAAAGCAGGGAAGCTCAGGAAAGCAGCGCAGGGTCTCCATAGAGACAGAAACCGCTCGAATGCGTCACCTGCACCTCGAAAACCTGCCCGATGTGGCGGTCGCTCCCGTCGAAGATGACAATCTTGTTTCCCCGCGTGCGCCCGGTGAGCCGCTCGGCGTTGGTCCGGCTGGGGCCTTCGCACAGAATCTCCACGCGGGTCCCCACCATCGCGTCGAGCTTTCGCTTGGCGCTTTCGTCGATCACCTGGAGCAGATCCTGGTTGCGCCGTTCCTTGACCTCCTCATCCACCTGGTCGGGAAGCTCGGCGGCCGGGGTGTCCTTGCGCTTGGAATAACGGAAGATAAACGCGTTGTCGAAGCCGACCTTCTCCACCAGTTGCCGCGTGGCCTGGTAATCCTCCTCAGTCTCGCCGGGGAAGCCGACGATGACATCGGTGGTGATCGCCATGTCGGGGCGAACGGCCCGGATCCTCTCGACCAGATCGTAATACTTCTCCGCCGTGTAGGTGCGGTGCATCGCCTTGAGGATGCGGTTGGAGCCCGATTGCAGCGGGAGGTGAACGTGCTCCACCAGTTTGGGGAGATACCGGAAGGCCTCGATAAGATCCTGCTTGTAGCCGATCGGGTGCGGCGAGGTGAAACGCAGCCGCTCCAGCCCCTCGATGGCGTGAACCGCCTCCAGCAACTGGACGAACGGCCCCTTGCCGTCCACCTTGGGAAACTCATGCCGCCCGAAGAGGTTGACGATCTGCCCCAGCAGCGTGACCTCCTTGACGCCGCGGGCCACCAGCCCCTCGACTTCGCTCACGATCTCCGGGATCGCCCGGCTCCGCTCCGGCCCACGCGTGTACGGGACGATGCAGAAGGTGCAATGCATGTTGCAGCCTTGCATGATGGAGACAAACGCCGTGTTCTGGCGCGGCTTGAGGGTGTGATCGCGGATCGTCGATTGGGAACCGGCCTCCTCCTCCACGTCCACGATGGAAAACCGGGCGTCATCCATGAAGCGCGCGGCGGTGGATTCGCTCTCAGCCTTCTTGCGGGCCAGCAGTTCCTCCACGTAATCGGCGACTTTGTGAAACTTCTGGGTGCCGACGACGAGGTCGACATCCATCATCTTCGCCAGCTCCGGCCCCCGGCTCTGCGCCATGCACCCGAGAAACCCGAGCACCGCCTGCTGCCCGCGTTTCTTGTGGATCACGTTGCCCATCTTGCCGATGGCCTTCTGCTCCGCCATGTCGCGCACGCTGCACGTATTGAGCAGCACCACGTCGGCCTCAAGCTCGCTCGGTGTCATCTCATAGCCGCGCGCGATGAGCATCTGCGCGACTTGTTCGGAGTCGCGCTCGTTCATCTGGCAACCGTATGTTTTGATGAAGACCTTGGGCATGGAATGGAAAAATAGCGGGCCACCCTACGCGCAAAGCGATGTTGGGAAAAGGAATTTTCAGCCCGCCCCGATTTCCCGTCCACCCCTGTTGCCTCGCCTATTCCTTCTCGTAGAGCAGGCAATCCGACTGAACGGATGAATTATCCACCCTGTAGAACCTCCCCAGGATCTGCTGCTCCTTCAATTCAGAGTGGAGATAAAGCATGACTTCAATCTCGCCCCCTGGCTCGACGATCCAATCCCGCGCTCCTCTTTCGCACCAGTCCCATCCTGCTTCTGTCCAAACCCCGTCCTTGAGGGCATTCCATCGCGGTTTAATCGTTTTGTTGTCCCTGTATTGGCGACCCCGGAAAAAGACCGCATAGGGATTCGGATTGGTGATCTTCACATCCACGATCCTTTCCTTGATACTTTCCAATCCCTCAACCTTTCGACCGAGCGATACGATCCTGACGGCAACCGGCGCATCCAACTCGGCATCTTTCTTCAGGATTGAAAGATCAGCGAGCTTCGAGGTGCCGCTGCCCGGTCCTTTGCCGGAACCACCCTTGCGCCTGATGGAAGTCGATGAAGCATTCAGGTTGAACTCGCTCTCAGGGCCGCTCTGTTTGCCATGCTCGATCTGATCAGCTGCGGGCGGCGGTTCCTTTATATTGATCTTGATCCTGTTCGATTCGAACTTCTCTGTCTTCCAAACCAACTCATAACGACCGGGCGGAAGTTTCTCGAGCAATCCGGAAATGCCTCCGAAATATTGGACAGGATCGACCATTCCATCAATGGCCCCTCCAATAGGGAACTTGGTCACTTTTCCCTCCGAGTCAGTGATGTAAAAAATGGACTCCTTGTAGATATTGCCATCAACGCCAATTCTATACGGGGACCCCATCTCCTTTCTGGCGAACAACCAAACATTTCTGATTTCGTTACCCGTGTAACTCTCTTTCTCCGTCCAAAGCCCAATTTGGACCCCATCACGCACCATGCCGCCTTTGGCATCGAGAGGCGCTGACGGCAGATTCTCAAAGCGATCATTGCTCACCGGCTCGGCGCAAAGAAGCATCGTCGCAGAGAAGAGTGCACTCGTCAGGATGGTTTGAATTTTCATTATTTGACTCACCCGTCGAGAATGGGGGCGAAGCGCGACAGGGTTAATTGCCATTTTCCCTCTTCATTTGCCTTTCGAGTTTCTCGACCGGTGGAACAGGACGAATGATATAAAAACGGCCGTCGCGTTGGATCGCCAAATCAAGGATCAGCGTGAGACCCTCCGTGCCGTTTTCTACTTTCTTGAACGTCTGGATCTCGATCTGATACTCGGGCTTTGCCGCCCATCGCCACTCCGGCAATGGATCGCCTTCACGCGGAAACGACTTCGTTGCGATCTTGTATGAATCGCCTTGCTGCTCCGCGTTATTCACATAGCCCCGCATCCAGGTTTTCTTCAAAAACTCGCTTTCTTCGGGCGTCAGTTGCTCAAAAACCCGCGAATCGAAAAGCGCGAATATCTTCTGAGGGTCTTTAGACCGAATGGCCGACCAATACTGTTCCGAAAACTCACCAATTCCCGGAATCTCCTCTGCATAAAGCACTTGGGAGATCAGGATGACGAAAGCAAAGGTAAGGCAGCGCATAACTCCAACTGATAATGCCATGGTTCTCATGTTCGAAGAAAAGTCAACACGTTGAAACACCCGGGAACTGACTGGCGCGGCAGCACCGGCGGCCCGCTCGCGCCGTCGAGCGCGGGGTTCGGCTCCCGTGGCTTTATAAGGGTTGCATCCCAACACCAGCAGCCCGTCCTGAGAGGATGAACGCCAAACGCGACCTGTAAACCCATCCCGCGCTCGACGGCGCGAGCGGGCTACCTCATGCATCCCCCGGAACTTCAACCCCGTCTTGGGCGTTGCATTTCCCGGAATTAAGACGGTTAATGAGTGGAAACCGTTTTCGCCGCCACCCTTAATGACCACCGCCAACAAAATCACGATCAGCCGCATCTTGATGATCCCCGTGTTCGTCCTGCTGGCGATCTACTACGGGCGGAGCGTGTTGCGGGGGCAGCCGGAGGAGTGGCTCCGTATTTCGGCGATTCTCGTTTTTGTCATCGCGGCGGCGAGCGACGGGATCGACGGGTACATTGCCCGGCATTACAACCAGAAGAGCCAGTTGGGCGTCATTCTTGACCCGATCGCCGACAAGGGCCTACTCCTGACGGCCATCATCACCCTCACCTTCTCCAACTGGCACTACGAGTTCCCGCTCTGGTTCCCGGTGTTGATCATCGCCCGCGACATCGTCGTCGTTTCCGGGGCTGTTCTCCTGCAGTATTTTTACGGATCGGTGCAGGTCCGGCCAAGTTGGCCGGGAAAAATCGCCACTTTCCTGCAAATGACCGCCATTGGCGGAGCCATGTTGCAACTGACCACTTCCTGGGAATGGTTCGGGCGCTCCTTCCTTCTTCTCGATGTTCTTGTGATTTTGGCCGGGTTGTTCACCTTTATCTCAGGGGTAGGTTACGTGAGGGATGGCATCCGCCAGCTTCAGGCCGCCGAACACGCCAAAGCCTGAGCGCCGCACCGAAAGAACCCTTGTTAAACGCCCTGTAATTTTTCCCATTTTTTCATGAGAACCGTCGCCATCGTCGGCCGCCCCAATGTCGGCAAATCCGCCCTTTTCAATCGCCTTGCCCGCCGTCGTATTTCAATCGTGCATGATCAACCCGGCGTTACCCGCGACCGCATTACCGCGGAATGCAGCCTGGGCCGGGAGCCGTTCACCATCATCGACACCGGCGGCATCGGCAGCGACGCCGACGCGAGCTTTACCGAACAGGTCGACGCTGAGGTGAACCTCGCCATCGAGACGAGCGACATCATCCTCTTCATGGTCGACGGCCAGAGCGGCTTGAACCCCGTGGATCAGGAGATCGCCCGCAGGCTCCGCAAGGTCGAGAAACCGATGCTCCTGCTCGTCAACAAAATCGACCACCCGAACCATGACACGCTCGACTCCGACTTCGCGCGGCTCGGGTTCAAGAAGACCCTTTGCATCAGCGCCGAACACAACCGGGGCACGCTGGAACTGGTGGAAACCATCGAGTCAATGCTCCCTCCCGCGCCCGACGCGCCAGCCATAACCGCCGAACCACCTATCGACATCGCCATTGTCGGGCGACCCAACGTGGGCAAATCGTCGCTCGTCAATGCGATCCTTCAGGACAGCCGCACGCTCGTCTCGCCGATCTCAGGCACCACCCGCGACGCCATCGACATCCCCTACGAACGCAACGGGCACACCTACACGCTCATTGACACCGCCGGGATCCGTCCGCGCGGCAAGCAGGAGTCGTCCGTGGAGATCTTCAGCGTCATGCGCAGCGAGCGCACCATCCGCCGCGCCGATCTCTGCATCCTCGTCGTGGACGCCACCATGGGCGTCACCGCGCAGGACAAGAAGATCGCCGGATTGATTCAGGAGGCGCAAAAGCCGTGCCTCGTGGCGGTTAACAAGTGGGATCTCGTCAAGGAAGCGGGCGGCTTCGGCAGCCGCAAGGAACAGCTTGCGGAGTTGCTGGAGAAGATTCGCAACGAACTTTTCTTTGTCGACTACGCGCCGGTCATCGTCCTTTCCGCCCTCAAAAGCGAAGGGCTCACGCGCCTCTTCAAGCTCGTGGAGCAGATCCGCAAGGGATCGCAACACCGCATCGGCACCGGGCAACTCAACCGCCTGATTGCCGAGGCCCTCACCGCGCACCCGCCTCCCGCACGCGCCGGCAAACGGCTCAAAGTCGTTTACGCCACGCAGCCCGAACAGAAGGAAGTCAGCCAGGCGATCCCGATCCCGAGCATCCTCTTCTTCGTCAACCAGGAAGACCTGATGATCGACTCCTACCGCAAATACCTCGACGCGCAGATTCGCAAAGAGGTCGAGTGGACGGGGCTGCCGCTGAAGTTCTACTTCAGGGAACGCGAAGCGCGCGGACGCAGGGCGCATACGGGATAGCAAGGAATACTTCATTACCCGGCTGAAAGAGAAACCAAGGCCATTGGTGCGGCAGCACCGGTAGCACGCTCGCGCCGCCGAGCGCGGGTATCGGCTCCCGTGGGTTCATAAGCGGCCACATCCAAACACCGGAAGTCCGTCCTGCGGGGATGGGCGTCAAGTGCGATTCTTCACCGATCCCGCGCTCTCGGCGAGAGCGGTCTAACTGCCGGTCCTTCAAATCGATCCAAAGGGAAACTCTGAATAATGCCATCCAAGGGTCCGAGCGATAGGTCTTGAAAGAAACATGCGTTTTTCAGCGGCCTGTCGGCAGTTTTTTTCGGACAAATATCGACCATCTTAGCTAATCGTCCTTTCAACGGATAATCTTTAATTCTCCGATTAAACCAGCGTTTCCTTAGAGGGTTGCAGGCTTCTTTTGTTTGCATATTGATCCAGATTCAATAGATTCAAGCTCGCTATGAGCGAGCCAAAGAAGGACGATTATAATTTCCACGATCTTCAGAGTGTCATTCCCGTCGAAGATGTAGATGCCACAGTGGCATACTACCGTGACAAGCTTGGATTCAAGGTTGATTTTGTAGTGGGAGAACCTGGCTTTCACGCTAGAGTTAGCAAGGACAAAGTCATGCTTCAGTTTGCAACCCCCCGGTCCGATGCGAAAGATTTGACCGACGGAATCTACATTCATCTCGGACATGTTGATGGCCGGGGAGATCTAGACGGCCTGTATGCAGAATACGTGGCTAAAGGTGTCAAGATCACCATGGAGCCGACTATTCAGTTCTGGGGGCTTAGAGAATTCGAAATAGAAGACTGTAATGGTCAAAAATTCCGCTTTGCCGTAGACGCCCCCAAAGTCTGATGAAATCGCATCAGCCAATCAATTCGGCGCCGAAAACTATGCAATGGTAGGTTGAGGCTATTTGCTTTAAGGACAGCCCACCCTGGCGCTTATGTAGCGCCATATTCTGCCGCTATATTCCACGGTCGGGCGTTCAAAGCAGTGGAGTGGTTTGGAGCTTTCCGACCTTAAACGATCGTTGAATGTGATCTTGGGCAAGTCTCCACCTCACCGCACAATCCCCTTCTCCACCCACGCGGCACGGCCTTCCAGCACCCGCCGGGCGGTCTTGTAACCTGCGCGGTCGTTGTTCTTCCGGATCGCATGAAAAAGCCCTTCGATCCGCAACCGCGCGTTGTCGCAGAAATAGACGGCAAGGTCCACCGCGCCGTCTTCCGCACAGTCCCCCGTCTTCTCAAGCGCCTGGGCGCGGGCGCAGGTGGCGGCCATGGCAAAGAGTTCCGTGCCGATATCGACAAAACGCCCCAGCAGAACCTGTTCGCGCTCCAGCTTCGGCCCATGCCATGCCATCGCGTGAAAAAGCGTCAGCGCGAGCCGTCGTGTCGTGCGCTCCGCCCAACGCATTGGCTTGGCCAGTTGCGGAAGCCATTCAACTTCGCTTTTGCCCGGCAGCAGCAGCCGGGGATACCAGCTTGAATAGAACCATGCCGCGCTGACCGCCGCCTTGGCGCGGTCCGCAACCGGAGCCTGACTATTGAGCATCGGCCCGCCGATTTTCAAATGCGGGTCGAGCGCTTCGCGGGCGATGAATAGTCTCATGATTTCGCTGGAACCCTCGAAGATCGTATTGATGCGAGAGTCGCGGAAGAACCGTTCCACAGGCACCCCCTCCTCCCCGCGAGCTGTGAGCGATTGAGCCGTCTCGTAGCCCCGCCCGCCACGGATCTGCATTGTCTCATCCACCGCCTCCCAGGATCGCTCCGTCGCCCAGAGCTTGCACATGGCCGCCTCCAGCCGGACATCCGCGTGCTTGTCGCGATCCACGAGGCTGGCGGTGTAGAGCGTCATCGCCTCCATCGCAAACGCGTTCGCGGCCATTCGGGCGATTTTGTCGGCAATTGCGGCGTGGTTGCCGATCGGCGCGCCCCATTGCACCCGCCCGGCGGCCCAACGGCGCGTGATGGCCAGGCACCGCTTGGCCAGTCCCACGCACGCCGCCGGAAGCGTGAGCCGCCCCGTATTGAGCGTCGTCAGCGCCACGCGGAGCCCCTTTCCCTCCGCCATCACGATATTTTCGCGGGGAATGCGTACATCGCGAAACCGGATCACCGCGTTGTAAAGCGCATGCAATCCCATGAAATGGCAGCGGCGCACCACCTCAATCCCCGGCGTGTTCATATCGAGAAGGAACGCCGTCACCTGTTCGCGCTCCCGCCCGTTGACCAGCTTCGGCGGCGTCTTGGCCATGACGATCACCACGCCCGCCTTGACGCCGTTGGTGCACCAGAGCTTCTCGCCATTGAGAAGGAACGCCGCGCCGTCCGGGGTAGGATCGGCCCGCGTTTCCATTCGCGCGGGATCGGAGCCGACGCCCGGTTCGGTCAATGCGAAGGCGGAGATTTCCCCGCCCGCCACTCGCGGCAGGAAACGCCGCTTCTGCTCTTCGGTGCCAAATAGAATCAAGGGTTGCGGCACGCCGATGGATTGATGCGCGGAAAGCAGCGCGGTCAGGTTCCCGCAGTAACTGGCCAGCAGCATCGCCGCCCGGCAATAGTTCGTCTGCGACAAACCGAGCCCGCCATACTCCGGCGCGATCTTGATGCCGAAGGCTCCCAGCTTCGCCAACCCCTCGATCACCGCGTCAGGGACCTCTCCCATTCGATCGATCTCATCGGGATCGACCTCCGCTTTCAGAAATGCCTCCAGCCGCAACAGAAACGCATCCCCCTGGTCGCGGTCCTCCGCGCTTTGCAAGGGATAGGGAACCAGCGCGTCGACATTCCATCGCCCCATGAAGAGCCCTCCGGCAAAACCGCGCTCCCCGTCGCCCCCGCCCGGTTCGCGCGCGGCCTCGGTCATCTCCAGCGCAGCCCGTTGCTCTGGGGACATCCGGGAAGTATCGATCACCTCACCCGGTTCGGAACCACCTGAATGACTAGTCTGCTGCGTCTTCATAAAATTTCTGGTTTTGCGCCGCCATGGTTTGCAAACGCGCGCACGGCTCCATTAGTAGGGCCTTCATCCCGGCAACGATCGACTCCGCGCCCAGCGAGTCGGCATAGCGAAGCGGTCCGCCCCGGAATGGCGGGAACCCGGCTCCAAGAACCATCCCGAGGTCCACGTCTTCCGCAGTCGCCACCACCTTTTCGTCCTGGCAACGCGCCGCCTCATCCAGCATCCGATAAACCATCCGGTCCCGCAGGCTTACCGAATCCGGGGCCGTGCCGCCGGTTCGAAAATTGAGCGCGTTCCAGTTGGTGCGCGGCTCCCCCTTCGCGCCCGGATAGTCGTAAAACCCACGGCCCGACTTGCGGCCAAGCAATCCCGCCTCCACCATCTTGGCTAGAAAGGGCGGGACACTCATCCGGTCGGGATATGCAGCCGCCAAGGTCTGGGCGACTTCCAAAGCCACGTCGAGCCCCACCTCGTCCGCAAGCCGCAGCGGCCCCATCGGCATTCCAAAGTCGAGCATCACCGTATCCACCGCCTCGACGCTTGCGCCACCGTCGAACGCCGCTGCCGCCTGCATCAGGTAGGGAAGCAGTACCCGGTTAACGAGAAACCCCGGCGTGTCCCGCACGACGACCGGCGTTTTGCCGATTTGCTGGACCAGCGCGAGCGCGCGCCGTTTCACGTCCGGATCGCCCCCCTCGGGGATGACCACCTCCACCAGCGGCATCCGATGCACCGGGTTGAAAAAGTGCAGCCCCAAGACTCGTCCCGGACGCCCGGTGCTGGCGGCAATCCGGGCCACCGGCAACGCCGAGGTATTGGTCGCCAGAAGGGTTGCAGGCAAGGTTTGAGCGTCAAGCCCATGGAAAAGCTGCTCTTTGATCGCCAGTTTCTCGACCGCCGCTTCGATCACCCATTCCGCCCGTTTGAGCGGCGCTTCATAAGCCACCGGGGAGATCCGGTCCATCCCATCGCGCGCCTCGCGGGGAGTGATCGACCGGTGATTAACCGCATCGGCATAGAGCTTAGTGATCCGCCCCATCCCCGCGCCCACCCGCGATGCGTCAACATCCCGCAGCAATACCTCGATTCCCTTTGCGCTAAGCCATTGCGCAATGGCGGCTCCCATCACGCCCGCTCCGATCACCGCCACACGGCGCACGGGGGGCACGTCCCGCGCCGCCTCCTTGGCGACTTTGCGGGCATGCTCCTGAAGCATAAAAACCCGAAAGAGATTGCGGCATTCGGGATTGGCAGCCAGATCCGAAACAGCCTTCCGTTCCCGGGCCAGCGAGGGAGCGGGATCACCGAATCCCTCCCCTGCCCCGGCGATGATCACATCGAGAGCCGCAATCGTCGCCGGATAGTTCCCACGGGTGCGGCGGAGCGCCTCGGCCCTCGCCTTCCCGCCAATTGTCGTTGCCATGATGCGATTGCCCCAGCCACGCCAGAATGGCAAATGCGCCTTCGTCTTCCGCCCGATCACCTGCAACGCGGCGCGCAACAGCCACTCCCTCGGCACGACCTTATCGATCATCCCCAGCCTCAGCGCCCGCTCCGCATTCGGCGTTTTGCCACCGAGGATCAAATCAAGCGCCCGAGGGATCCCGACCAACCGGGGCAAACGGGTCGATCCGCCCCATGCCGGAATGATTCCCAGCTTTGTCTCGGGCAATCCGATTTTCGTCCGTTTGTCGGGGGTGGCGATCCGGTAGTCGCAGGCCAACGCCAGTTCATAGCCTCCCCCCAGGCACGCCCCGTGGATCGCCGCCACGGTCGGCACCTTGAGCGCCGCAATGCGGTTGAAAACCCGTTGTCCCAGTTCCAGGTATTCCGCGAGCAATTCGCGATGCTCGGGGCCTTTCGTCAATAGTTCGAAATCCGCCCCGGCAATGAAAATCGACTCCTTGGCGCTGATGAATACCACGCCGTGAATGTCCGGGCTGGCTTCAATCTGATCCAACCGCCGGGCCAGTTCCTCAAGCGTGGCGCGGTCGAGCGTGTTTGCGCTGGAATTCGGTTTGTCGAAAGTCAGCACGCAGATCTTGCCCGGTTCGGTGATCCACTTTTCCTGAATCGCCTGGCTGCCTGCCTTGAGGGAATCAAAGGGATTGATGGCTTCGGGTTGCATAGTCAAATCCTTTCCAGCCGGAGCGCGCCTCCTTGCCCGCCGCCGACACAAAGCGCCGCCAGCGCCTGCCGCCCTCCCCGCCGCCGCAGTTCGAGCAGCACGGTGAGCACAAGCCGCGCGCCGGTTGCGCCGACAGGATGGCCGAGCGCGATGGCTCCTCCGTTGACATTTAGGCGGCCTTCATCGACCTCGCGCAACTGCTCCAGCACGGCGAGAACCTGTGCCGCGAAGGCTTCGTTGATCTCCACCAGATCCGTGTCGGCCAGGGAGAACCCCCGCGTCTCCAGCGCGCGAATCGCAGGAACAGGCCCCAGCCCCATTCGTTTGGGATCGCAGCCTGCATAGGCAAAATCGACCAGTCTCCCGAGCGGCGTCAGGCCCAGCTCATCCGCACGCTGTTGCGTCATCACGAGAAGCGCCACCGCTCCGTCGGAAATCTGCGAAGAGTTGCCCGCCGTCACGGTTCCAAACCCGCTACGATCAAACACGGGCTTGAGCCCCGCGAGCGCGGTAGTCGTCTGGTTTTCGCGCGGTCCGTTATCCTCCACGATCGTCTTGCTGCCGCCGGGCGTCGGTACGAAAACCGGGCAGATCTCCGCCGCCAGCCGCTCCCGCCCTGCCAATGCCCGCTGATGCGAGCGCAGCGCAAAGGCATCCTGGGCCTCGCGGGTAATATCGAACTCCCGCGCGAGAATTTCCGCCGTCGCCCCCATGTTGAGCCCGCTAACCGGATCGGTCAGCCCCAACTTGAGACCCGGCGTCGGCTTGAAGTCCGAAGGCCGAAACGCCTCCAGCGCGGAAAGACGCTGCACGAGGCTCTTGCTCCGCGCGAGCGCGTTGAACTTCGCCGCCGCATCCCGCCTGAAATAGAATGGCACCTGCGACATGCTCTCCGTGCCGCCCACCAAAAAGACCGAACCGCGCCCGGCGCGAATTCTCGTGTACGCTTCGGTAATCGCTTCAAACCCCGAGGCGCAATTCCGCGACACGGTCAACGCGGGAACCCGCTCCGGCACTCCCGCCCGCAAGGCGATCACGCGCGCGATATTGGTGGACTCCGCCGGTTGGGAAACACAGCCGAAGATCACTTCGTCGATGAGCCCCGGGTCGAGCGCCGTCTTTGCCAGCAGCGCGTTGACCGCCTGACGGCCCAGTTCATCCGCGGCGAGCGAGGCGAGCGACGTGCCCGCCTTGCAAAAGGGAGTCCGCACCCCGTCCACGATCACAACCGCTTCGCCGTTCTGAAGACTAGTCATGATTTGCCTCCCATCTTCCGTCCATTGGCAGCCATCACCGGCTTGGGTTCGGGGGCTTGGACCTTGGGTCGATGATCCGCCACCCTCACCTCCTTGAGCTGGGTGCCGACGCCGTGCAGCTCGCGCATCTCCGCCTCCGTGTGGAAGACGACCCGGTTGGCGCGAATCTCCAGCCGCTCCGCCAGCAGCCGGTTGAGTTCGCCGCGAAAGCTCTCTTCCGACGCTCCGTTGGAAGTCTTCACATGAAGAATCAGTTCATCCACTTCCAGTGGGTCGTCATGGCGTTTGCGCAGTTCCACCTGCCAGGTGCCCACCCCTTCGCAATCATCGAGCAGATGCTCAAGCGCGTTGAAATCGACCAGTGTGCCCTTGAGCTTCTCAAGCCGCATTTCGCGCACCTCGGATTTGCGCCCGATATTGCCCACCAGTCGCGGCACCACGCGACCGCAATGCGGACACGCTTCGTAAAACAAACCGCCGTCGATGAGATCGCCCGTCCGGTAACGGAGTGCCACGCTTCCACGCGCCGCAAGCGGAGTGAAGACAATCTCCCCGGGCTCGCCCGCGCCCCTCGGCTCACCGGTGTCGGGATCGACGATCTCCACGATCCCCAGCTCCGGGCAAAGATGGTATCCGCCCGAGATGCCGCCCTCCGGGTAAGGGCACTCGGCCCATGCCATCTTGGCTTCGGTAAACCCATAAGTGCAAAGAACATCGGGGCGTCTCGCTCCCAGTTCCTCCGCGAGATGGCGAAGCTTCCGGCGCATTCCCGTGGGGGCCTTCTCCCCGCCGAGCACGATTTTGCAAAGATTCGGGAGTTCCACGCCGTCGGCAACCGCTTCTTTCAGCAGATGATAAAGAAACGTCGGCATTCCGATGATCACGTCCGGCTTGACCTTCTTGAGCAGACGCAGATTGCCTTCGGTTCCCATGGTCTTGCCGCCCCCGGTGCTCATCACGAACACGCCAAACTCCGGTCCCGCGTAATGCGTGATCCAGAAGGCGAGGTGCGGCGCGAACGGGAAGAGGTTCATCATCCGCTGCTCCTGCCGCGCCCCGCAGACGCGCATGACCGTAGCCCCGGCCGTCTTGAGCACGTCGATATCCGCCGCCGTGTAGAGGAAGGGGACCGGGTCCGCGGAGCGGCCCGTCGTGCTGGTCATCAGCAGCGGGCGAAACTCCCGCTCGAACCCCTCCGCCACCGCCGCCCGGCCGCGCAACAAGGCGCGAAGAATCGTCGAGGGACGCCGGGAGAGCACCTTCGCATCCGGCGCGAGGACGAATTGTTTCACCGCGTCGGTCGAATGAAAATCGGCCTTGGTGGTGAACGGAATCCTCCGCAAGTCGTCCGGCGAACGGAGTTGATCCGGGCGGAATCCCGCCTCGCGGAATTTCTCCCGGTAATGCGCCGAGAATGGGAGCACGGTGTCGCGCAAATACGCGGCAAGCTGTGTCACCTGCCGTTGCCGCAGGGTCGCCTCAGGCAGCGGCGGCCACGGATTTTGCCGGCTTTGTTTGGGGTTCATAGCCGTTTCCTTTGATTAGGGCTGCGAGTTCGGGAAGATGCGCCTGCGCCACCTTGCGGCCCAGGGCGATGTATTTTCCCGGGTTGGTAAAATCGTGCCACTTCGCGTCGGCGGCAATGGCCCAGAGCACCACGTCGGCATCCTTGCATGCCATCTCCGCCACGCGCATCTGCACGCCGTGCGTGCTGCGAAACATGGTGTCGAGAATGTTGCCGTGAGCAAAATAGTTCAAATGACGATGCAGAAACCTGGCCACCCGACCGCCGGAAGCCGCTTCCGCTCCTCCCTCCTCATCTACGAAGCGGCGAAGCTGTTCGGGCGTGGGGATGGTGTTCACGGCGATGATCCGCTCGATCCCCATCTCCACCAGCACATCCACCGGGAGGGGATCGGCGATCCCTCCGTCGATATACGTTTCCCCGTCGAGTCTCACCGGAACGCAAATCCCCGGGATGGCGATGCTCGCCTCTACGGCTGAGGCAACCTCGCCCGTGGAGAAAACGACACGCCCCATCGTTTCCATATCCGTGGCGACCACGCGCAGGGGGCGGACGAGATCCGAAAACCGGGCGTGCCCGATGGAGCGCTGCAAACGCCGCGCGGTTCTCTGCGCGCGCATGAAGCCCTCCCTGGGCGGCAGCACCGGGTCAAGGAGATGGAGAAGCCCCCAGCGCCCTTCCAGCTCGCGCGCAATTCGTTCCAGCGCTTCCCCCGTATAGCCATGTGCCCAGATGGCTCCGACATAGGCGCCCATGCTTGATCCTGCGATGACATCCACTTCCAGCCCGTTCTCTTCGAGCACCTGAATGACCCCGATGTGGGCAAGCCCTTTTGCGCCGCCGGAGGAAAGTGCAATCCCGATTCGCCGTTGCCCGATCTCCCGGGCAAGGCGGTTAAGGTGCATCGTGAACGCCGGGCTTCCACGCCCTTCGTCGTTGAAAGAGAGATCGCGAACGAAGGCATGCACCGGGCGCCCCACCTGCTTGAGCACCTCGTCAAACTCCTCGGGCGCCAGGATCGGTTCCGTGTGCAAAATCGGACGGATATGGGAGCATTGCACAGGCTCCTGCTCGCGCATCAGAAGCTGAAAGTCATGGAGATCGCGCGAAGTCTGCCGGAGAAAAACATACGCGATGTCCGACTGAATCATACATTCCCGGAGGGTCGGCGGCGGAAGATTCGCCGCGAGATGGAGGAGGACAAAATCGTAGTGAAGCCCGAGATGGCTCAGAAGCGGGGCCACGAACCCCGGCTCACGAGGATCACCACGCACCGCGACGCGCAATTGCGAAAAACCGTCGTCGGCCTCGCGCACCCAAGGCCGGAGGCAAAACTCTCCGTTAAACCCGTTGCACTTGCCCGAAACGGTGGGCCAATTCATGAGCGCGAACTTCTCAGGCGACGGGACAAACTCGACCAGCAACACCCCATCCCCCGCCATCTTATGCACCGCCGCGGCCAGCGCCCGGTCTTCCCGCGCCGCCGTATCGCGCCCCGGCATGGAAATCAGCGAGACGATCCGGCGCGCACGAAGTCGTGCGCGGCGGTTTGCGGGTGTTTCAGCCTGTGGAACCGGCCTGCCACGGCCGGAAAGAGACGCCGAGAAGCGGCCGGCCACACTCGGCTTCGACGTGAAAATCTTCTCAAGTTCCGCCGCCGGAATTCGAAGCAAAATGCTATGAGTAAGCACGGTGACGGTCGCCCGGTACGGCTCGTTATTCAGCAACTCGCGAGCCCCGAGGGCGTCACCGGGGCCGAAGACCGCCTCTGCGCCGTTGCCGGAAAGCCGTGATTCGCAGCGTCCGCTCAGGACGAGGTAGATGGCCTCGCACGGTTGCCCCTGATGATAAACAACCGTTCCTTTCGGATATTCGTCCAGGGCAGCCTGCGCGATCAACCGCCGAAGCGTAAAAGTGGGGATCAGCGCAAGCAGCGGATGCGACTTGATGAAGCGGGTATCGATCTTGTGATTGGCCTTCATAACCCATCACCGCCTTTCCTAAGGCAACGCTTCCGAACCGATCCGAAACGCTGCGCTTATTCGTGACTACCCTATAGCACACTTTGGGGACTTTTGCAAATCGGCCCTTAATGGTGCGGCAGCACCGGTAGCCCGCTCGCGCCGTCGAGCGCGGGTATCGGCTCCCGTAGCTTTACGAGAGCTGCATCCCAATACAAATAGCCTGTCCTGCGGGGATAATGCGACTCTTCGTCTATCCCGCGCTCTCGGCGAGAGCGGGCTACCTTGCCGATCCGCGCAAAGCCTGGATGGCTGCCGCCCAATCGGATTCTCCAAACACGCCGGTCCCCGAGACAATCACGTTGGCTCCCGCGTCGATACACTGTTTGGATTGCGGGGCGTGAAGCCCTCCATCGACTTGGATGTGATACGACAATCCACGCCGCGCTCGCGCTGCCGCTGCGGCCTCCACCTTCGCCAGCATCTCCGGCATGAAAGGCTGGCCACCGAAACCGGGCTCCACCGTCATCACCAGCAGAAGGTCGATCTCGTCGAGGTGCGGTTCCATCGCCTCGAACGGCGTGCCGGGCCGGAGCGAAAGCCCCGCCAAACATCCCGCCGCCCGGATCCGCCGCAGCGTCTCGCTTACGTCGTTGGGGATCTCCACGTGCACCGTGACATTGTGCGCGTGCGGCAGAAACCGATCCAGATAATGAGCCGGATGCTGGATCATGAGATGAATGTCGGTGGGGATGGAGGTCACCCGGCTCACCGCCGCGCAAAATGCGGGTCCAAACGAGATGTTATCCACAAAATGGCCGTCCATCACGTCGAGGTGCAGCCAATCCGCCCCCGCCGCCTCCACAGCCCGACAATCCGCTCCCACGTCCGCAAAATTTGCAGCCAGCACGGAGGGAGCGATCAATACTTTGGAAAAATCGACTGAATTCATAAAAATTTCACCGTCCCGCGAGACGGATTCCGGTTGCCCGGTTCTTACCCGCTGGAAGCCTCGATCTCAAGGAGATTTCCCGTCAACGGGGCCTGCTTCGCCCCCCGGAGGCCCGCCCCTGACGCGACGCCTGCCCACCGGCGTTCCGCTGGCCATCACCACGCCCCTCGGCGCGTCCCCGGCCCTGCGGGCGTCCTCCGCCGCCGCTACGGTTCTGCGATCTTCCCCCTCCGCGCCCCGCCTCCTGAGGGGCGCGAGCGGGAGCCTGTACCGAATAGTCGAACCCCTCGGCCCGTCGGCGGACCAGGCCGCGCCCGATGAAACGCTCCAGCGCCCGAAGCGGCCCATGGTCGTCGGCGGCGACAAAGCTGATCGCGTCACCGATGGCATTTGCCCTTCCCGTACGGCCAATGCGATGAACGTAATCCTCCGCGTGAAGCGGGAAGTCGTAGTTCACCACATGCGAAATTCCGTCCACGTCGATCCCGCGCGCCGCGATGTCGGTCGCCACCAACACGCGCACCGCGCCGGACTTAAAATCCTTCAACGCGCGGAGGCGCTGGTTTTGCGAACGGTTGGAATGCAGCGTGGCCGTCTTGATCCCAAGACGTTCCAGATTGCGCGCGATGCGATCGGCCCCGTGCTTGGTGCGGGTGAATACGAGCACCATCTCAAGGTTGAGCGAGGCGTCGCCCAGCAAATGCGCCAGCAGGGGCGACTTGAGGTGTTGCGGCACCTCGTAAACGATCTGCGTCACCGTTTCGGCGGGATTGGAACGGCGGCCGATCTCCACCGTTTTTGGCGAACGGAGGAACTCGTGGGTCAACGACTCGATCTCCCGGGAAAGCGTGGCGGAGAAAAACAACGTCTGCCGTTTGACGGGAAGCGCCTTTACGATGCGGCGGATGTCGGGAATGAATCCCATGTCGAGCATCCGGTCGGCTTCATCGAGCACGAGAAAGTTGAGCCCCGAAAAATCGCCATACCCCTGCTTCATCAGGTCGAGCAGACGCCCGGGCGTCGCAATGATCAGATCCGTGCCGTTGCGAAGCGCCTCCATCTGGGGGCGTTCCCCCACCCCTCCAAACACCATCGCCACGCGGAGCGAACAATGCTTTGCATAAGCGCGGACGTTTTCCTCGATCTGCACCACCAACTCGCGGGTCGGCGCGATGATCAGGGCCTTGGTGCCTTTCTTGGTGTTGCGGTCCAGGCTCATCAACTTGGCAAGAATCGGCAGAACGAACGCGGCTGTTTTCCCGGTGCCGGTCTGGGCGATGCCGATCAGGTCGTGACCGGCGGAAATTTGAGGAATCGCCGCAGCTTGAATGGGCGTCGGTTCAGTGTAGCCCGCTTCTTCAAGGGCTTTGAGAATGGAGGGTCCAAGACCCAGAGAACGAAATGGCATGAACACCCTATCATGAGCTTTCGCCGGGCGATGGCACGCTCTTTTTTTTGGGCGTCTCCCGACCGCCTCCTCTCAAGTCGCCCAATCCCCTCCTTGAGACCGGCGGCGTAAGCCTGAAACACGAGAGCGATTTGATCCCGCACTTCGCGAAACTTTTCGAGCACCTCCTCTTCGGTTCCCCTGGCCAGGGCGGGGTCGTCAAATCCCCAGTGATAACGGCGAGCCTGACCCGGAAACATGGGACAGGCCTGATCCGCATTGCCGCAGACCGTGATGACCGTCTCGATCTTCCCTTCGAGAAATTCGTTCATCGATTTGGAGCGGTGCCCCGAGATGTCGATGCCGATTTCCTGCATGACCCGGATGGCCATCGGGTGAACGTAACCCGATGGCTTGGAGCCCGCGCTCCGGACTTCGATAAGGTCACCTGCGCTCGCACGGAGAACCCCTTCGGCCATATGGCTGCGGCAGGAATTCCCGGTACAAAGAACGAGGACGGTAGGCTTCATGAAAGAACGATCTTTTGTTGATACCAGCCCCGGCTCTGCACACAAAGGTGACAGACTGAAAGCATGACGGGAACTTCAACAAGAACTCCGACTACGGTCGCAAGCGCGGCGGGACTGGTAGGCCCGAAAAGCGTGATCGCGACGGCGACGGCGAGTTCAAAGAAGTTACTGGCTCCGATGAGCGCGCCCGGCGTGGCGACGTTATGCTGAACTCCGAAGAAACGCATGAGCCCATAGGTGATTCCCGAATTGAAGTAGACCTGGATGATGATGGGAATGGCCAGTAGCAGCACCGCCAGCCAGTTGGTCAGGATGTTCTCGGCCTGAAAGGCGAAGATCAGAGTGAGCGTGGCCAGAAGAGCAAAGATCGCCACGGGCCGGAACCTCGGGAGGAACGCCCCTTCAAACCATGGAAGCCCCTTGGCCTTGACAAGGATGATCCGGCTCAACCACCCCGCGACCAGCGGAATGACGATGAAGACGGCGACCGAAGTGATGAGAACTTGCGCCGGGATATGCACCCCGCTGACCCCTGCTAGAAGCACGACAATCGGGGCGAAGGCAAAGACCATGATCAAGTCATTGATGGCAACCTGAGCCAGTGTGTAAGGGCCATCCCCGTCGGCGAGGTAGCTCCAGACGAAGACCATCGCCGTGCAGGGCGCGGCGGCGAGAATGACGAGCCCGACGACATAGTTTGCCGCCGTCGCCGGTTCAATCCAGCCGAGAACGTTTGAGAAAAGACCCTGGACAAAAATCCAACCCAACGCGGCCATGCTGAATGGCTTGACGATCCAGTTGACGAAGAGAGTGATGAAAATCCCCTTGGGCCTGCTGAAAACGTCCTTGATGCCTCCGAAATCAATCTTGAGCATCATGGGGTAAATCATGAGCCAGATAAAAACGGCGATGACGATGTTGACGTGAGAGTCCGTCCCGAACTCCCACCGGCTGACGGCGAGCGTAAAGTCAGGCTGAAGTTTGCCGATGGCGATGCCCACCACCATGCAAACCAGGACCAAAGAGAGAGGTATCGCTCGAAGAAATCGAGCCGTTTGGCAGGCTTCATTGGCAATAATAGTAAATCCTTGTGCAAATGCGGATGAGGCGGAGTTGTTCTCAACAACAGCCGATCTTCTTAATCAGCGCTTCGTGAGTCCACTCCGCGCCTTTTGTGATCTTCGCCAGACGTTTGAGGTCCTCCCGAAAGCGCCGATCCGACACGACGCAATCCTGAAGACACCGGAGGTTGGCCTCGAGGTCCGCGGATGGGCGGGCCGGAAGGCTGTAAATGATCCAGGTCCCCTTCCGGGCGGTCTCCACCATTTGGTGTTTCCGGAGATAGGCAAGATGTTGGGAGACCTTCGCTTGGGGAAGATCGAGAATGCTCTGGAAATGGCAGACGCAGAGCGGCCCCTGCGTCAGCAGGTGGATGATGCGGAGCCGCGTCGCGTCGCAGAAGCATTGGTAGATCTCAACGAGTTCCATGGAGGGCTTATATTCGCCAATCCTAATATTCGTCAACTCGCATATTTAAAAATGCATCCCTCCATCGATCTTCCTCGTTGTCGGGGGCCGAAAATGCTTTAGTATTACTACGTTAAATCCTTCGGCAAAAGCCTTTGAAAATTGTCGTTTCTGTTTTTCGGTTCAGAACAAGGTGGGATTTCCAACCCGAGGGTTGATGGAAATTAGCCGGTGGTGGAGCGTAGCGGAACCACCGGAACCTTGAAGAAAATCATATCCACCCCGGAGGGGTGGTGGAACCGGGGTCTGTTCCGACCACATTTCCACCGCCCCTTCGGGGCGGAACTGATGTTGATCGGTATTCCAGGGGGGCCGCTTCGCTTCACCGCCCGGCTAATTTCTGCCAGCCCTCCGGGCTGAAGAAAAGTTCCGCCCCTCGCTGATCTAATATATGCAGTAATACTATCCGGCGTTGGAAAGCCATCGGGCTCCCTCGGCGCGCGTCATCTTTGAGGAAGCGAGCCTTTCGTTGAACAACTGCTGCAGGGCGCGCGGGTTGTTCACCACGATCGAGCTTGTCTTGGGTGTGATGTACTTCTGGCTTTTGAGTTTGCCGAAGGTTCGCGAAAGCGTTTCCCGGCGCGTCGCCAGTTCTGCGGCAAGATCGGTCTTGCTCATGCCAAGGCCGATCTCGACGGCGGCTGGAGAATCGGGGGAAGCGCAACGCTGCAGGAGCCAATGAATCAGGCGGGTCTCGATGTCAGTAAACCGCAACCCTTCCAGCGTCGCCACCAGCGTCCGAAGATGATGGCTCATCGAAGCCAGCATTCGCCAGGCGAGGTCAGGCCGATCCCTCTGGTGGCGCTTGAACTCGGCGATCGGAATCAGGATGACCTCGCTGTCCTGAACCGCCCGGGCGTTCGCAGGGTAGCCGGATTCGGAGATCACGGCCCGCTCCGCAAAGGACTCCCCCTCCCGCAGAAGATGAATGATCTGCTCGCGCCCGTCGGCATTGAGCCGATGCACATTGATCAACCCCAACCGCACCACGAAGAACCCCGCCACGGGATCGTTCTGACGAAAGAGATAGGTCCCGCGAGGCAGGGCGCGGACCACGCAATACCCCGAAAGGCGTTGCAGATCCTCCTCCGGCAGCCCCGCGAAGATCGGAGCGCGCGAAATCGAGTAATGCAACGCGGCCTGGCGCGCCGTGGCAAGACGCTCGGATTCCGCAGTGATTCGTCGGGGCATATCCCGCTAATTTTGCCGATTTGTGACTTATGTCACAAACAGATTTTCCTCTTCTCGCCACCGAACGGGGCAGCCGGAAGGATGCTCATAGTTATGTTGAACCCTCGTACCATCGAAATCGTCAAGGCCACCGCACCCATTCTGGAGCAGCACGGAGAAACGCTGACCCGTCACTTTTACAAGCGAATGTTCAGCCACAACCCCGAGGTGGCTCCCCTGTTCAATCCGGCCCATCAGGCGGGAGGCTCTCAGCAGAAGGCGCTGGCAGCCGCCATCTGCGCTTATGCCGCCAATATCGACAATCTGGAGGTCCTGGGAGGAGCCGTCGAGTTGATCGCCCAGAAACATGCCTCTCTCCGCATTCTTCCCGAACACTACCCCATCGTCGGCGCGAACCTGCTCGCCTCCATCCGCGAGGTGCTTGGCGAGGGAGCGACCGAGGAAGTCATCGAGGCGTGGGCGGAAGCCTATGGTTTTCTGGCCGATATTCTGATCGGGAGGGAAAAGCAGATCTACTCGGATCAAACCGACGCGAAGAAAGGCTGGAGCGGTTTCAAGCCTTTCCGCGTGGCCTGCAAGGTCAAGGAGAGCGAAGTGATTACCTCCTTTCACCTGGAGCCCGCTTCAGGCAGAGGTGTTCCCGCCTTCAAACCAGGCCAATACATCACGGTACGGCTTCCGCATCCCGCAAGCGGGACCACGATGCGCAACTATAGCATCTCCAATGCTCCGGGCGAAGATCGTCTCCGCATCAGCGTCAAGCGCGAACCGCAAGGGTTTGCCTCCGCCTACCTTCACGAAGAGATCCAGGAAGGGGATGAAATCGAACTCGGGCCTCCGTGCGGAGAGTTCTTCCTCGACCCCTCCGAAAAGCACGAGCGGCCGCTCATGCTCATTTCGGCAGGCGTGGGGATCACCCCCATGCTAAGCATTCTCACCACCGCCCTGGCCACGCAGCCCGGCAGGCCGGTCTATTTCGTGCATGGGGCTCTCAATGGGCAGGTTCACGCCTTTCGGAATCTCGTGAGCGACCTGGAGAGCAAGCACCCCAACCTGAAGGTGCATTATCGCTATAGCGAAGCCACCGAGCAGGACCGCATCCAGGCACAGCACCACAGCGAGGGATTCATCGATGCGGAACTGCTGGAGGGCTTGCTGCCCGGGCGGGATGCGGATTACTATTTCTGCGGACCCAAGCCTTTCATGGTCGGCATCTATCATCATCTCCTGAAGTGGGGTATCCCCGCTTCGCAGGTTCATTTCGAATTCTTTGGCCCCCGGCAGGAGTTGGAAAAAGTGTCATAATCATCAATCTATGAACCACGAAGAAGACACACGGCCCGACATCAACGGCAGGCCCGAGATCGAAATTTTGGTCGACCGCTTCTACGAGAAAGTCCGCGCGGACGATCTTATCGGGCCGATCTTCACCGATGTCGCGAAGGTCGACTGGAATGTGCACCTTCCCAAGCTCTACGCCTTCTGGCAGACAGTGCTTTTCGGGAACGGCGGTTTTCAGGGCAACCCCCTGCGTGCTCACTTCGACCTCGTCCGCAAGACCGAAATGGACTGGCCCCGCTTTGAGCGGTGGCTGGCTCTCTTCAACGAAACGGTGGACGAACTATTCACTGGAGACCGGGCAGGCCATATCAAAAGGGCCGCTGAAGATATGGCCAACGTTATCCATTCGCGAATCAACAACGTCCCTGACCGGCGATTCGACCCTGCAAACCTCACGCCGGAGCAACGGGCGCGATATACGAATTATCGGCCTTAGAGCGCTTTAGACTTGGCTATTTGGGCACTTCATAAAAACCGATTTCCCCGATTTCACATTGCGTCCGGAGGCTCAAACGAACCTCTGCACTCGTCACTCCTGGTGGGAGCGGGAGAATGCCCCATCCTTTGCTTCCTCCAAACTGGCCGGTGAGCAGAGTCCAGCATCCCGCGAGTGAGACGACTTCACGGGATCCGGTCACTTCTTTTCCATTCGCATCGAAAAAGACAACTGATACCGAAGCGTCAGCGTAGTATCTGACCCCGGCTGGCCCTTGCCCATTATCGGTTTTCATCCAGGCGGTGAGGACATAGTCCGCTGCCGGATCGATCGGCACACGTTTGTGTTTGAACGCCAATTGCCCCACACCGGGCTGGAGGCGCGACAGGAAGAGACCGTTACCAGGGAACGCTTCCTTTAACGGGGCTCCCCAGAACCATTTGGAATCCGCGCTCCACGCCCCTGTCTCACCCAAGAGTTCATCGATCTTGATCGGCGAAATGAGGTTCTTCCCCAGGGCCGCCGGAATGGAAGGCGAACGATGCACCTTCCCGTCCTCGTCCGTAAACGTGGCAATGAGCCAGCGGTTCCTCGGGGAAACCGCTCCCTTCCATTGGCCGGTGCTGGCAACCCCCGGGAGAGAGGCTATCCTGGAATCATCCGGAATCTCCCCACCGGGATGCTTTGCCCCGATGGCATGGATATCGAGGGTATATCGACGGTCGAGTGCCGGAATTGAAGCACCAAGCGCCCTGGCATCCGGGTAGTACATGGGCCGGGCAATGTCGCGGGTAAACTCCCACCGAACTTCGACCTCGTCGCCTGCGGGAGCCGTCCAAATGATCGGCATCGGGATCGCCTTCCCCTGAAAAAGGTCAAGCATGCCGAAGGCGTGGGAGAGCTGACCGTTCGAGGAAGGCTCGGGGCGCGGGTTCTTCTGCTCATGATGCGCTGCCAGCTTCGTGGCTACCGCCAGATCGCCCGACCGGAGAAGACGCATCAATGCTTCGGAAAAAACACCCTCATGCCCGCTACCCCCTTCCGGGCTGAACTCATGAGCGATGAGAGCCGCAAGCGCCTTACCCTGAATCTTCGGATCTCCGTGAAGATCAGCCAGCCGCAGTTGCCATAGAAGAAGATCCTCCTTTGAGTATCGAGAGAAAGAATCCCTCTTCATATTCAACAAACGATCAATCACGGACAAAGCGGCTAAACGGCCTTCGCTGGACTGCTGGAGTTCAAAGGCAATCATCGCCAGTCCCTCAGCGGGGAGATCTTTGGGCAATTGCGCCGCATAAGCGGCACCCCCTTTTTTGGCTGTGGCAATCACGACCGGGTCCCGGGCTGCGATTCTCATTGCAAGCGCCACCGCCTTCGCAGCGGCCTTCTGTTGGGGCCTCCCTTGCACTTTATCGAGCGTGTCGGCAATTTCACGGGCGACGCCATAGTGAGCCGCATAATGAAATGAGAGCGCAAAGACAGGCACGAGAGCAGGATCGCTGAGAGATACAAACCCAAGAATCTCCTCCGCAGCAAAGCGTCTCTCCCAATCCCGCATGGGTGCGCCATTAGGCAATCCGCCGAGGAAGAGATTTTTCAATTGGGCGGCAACCTCGGCGGAACGCTCCAGCTTTCTATAGGAGATAATTCGCTTCTGACGATCCTCAATCGAGGTGAACCCGGGCATCAGCTTCTCAGCCTTCTCCCAGAGCAGGATTGCTTCCTCATGGTCGCCTCGCCCTTGCATCGATTCTGCCAATCGATTGCAGGCCGAAGCAAATTGGGAAACCGACTCCGCGTCCGTCGGCGCAGGAATGGAAGCGAGATGTCTTGAAAGACGATCAAGATGGTAGCTCCTTGAATAGACCTCCGTGAAAAGCTCGATATCTCTCAATAGAGCGGCTGGTTCCTTTTCGAGCAGACGCTCGGCGGCCTGGTAAGCCGTTCCGGTCATATTAGTCCAGTCCGAAATCATCTCGCGCAGGCATGCCACCACAAAAGCGGGATCATACGGTCTCGAAGCGCAAAGCGCGGTGAGATATCCAGGCAATTCATTCTGTTCCGTTCTGGCTGAAAAGCTGACGGCATTCTCCTTGCGTTTTACCATCATTGAAGCGGAGGGGGCGGAAGGATCGAGAGAGCCCCGGATCATGATTCCGACCGCGCCATATGCATTCTCGTCTCCGAGTTCATCGACAACCACCTCCAGAGTCCCATCCCCATCCATTTCGTAAAACGCAAAGAAATTACTATCGGCCACATCCGTGGAAGGCAACGCTCCGACCCCCGTAAGCAGAAGACCGTCACCCGAAGTTTCCACTTTCCCCCGCGTGGAATCTCCGCCGATCTGGACCGGCTGCCATTGCGGGTTGGTGATAGGAGCGCCATTGACAGTAAGCTTCACTTCCTTGAATTTCCCGGTGGTGTAGTTACCAGCCAGGCCGATCAGCGCCTTCTGAGGCAGCGCAAGCATGGCGGACTCCTCAAAATCCCGTCCCTTGTCGACTGCCACACCGGAAACCTTCGCTCCTTCGCGGGTAATACTGATGCGCACTGGAGGGTAAAGATTGAGCCGCCCGGTCTGCTTCGGCCTGGCTCGATAGTGACGGGACGCAATGGCCAGAAGATAGTTAAGTCTTTCGGACTTCGGGTTCTCCTCCAACTCCTCTTTCCATGCTTCCACCCGGGTTCCCAGCTCATCAATCACGCTAAGCTCTCCTGTCGCCTGATAGGCAGGGGAAGTCCCGTGCGTCAAAAAATCGGCGATGACATCTCTTTCGAGAATCTTGTCGCAAAGCGAAATAACCGTTTGCTTATCGGTATTTCTCGATCGGGCCATTTCCACGGCCTCGACCATCTCGTGCAGGTTATCTGCCGATACCGGATGCAGAAATAGCCCTATCGATAGGGAGGAAACAAGGAGGGTTCTGAAAAAAAGGTTCATTGGATCGAAGGTGCACCATCAGAGAAAGCTGGAGAGATATCCCCCACCGGAACGAACCAGAGCACGGGGGCATTGGGCGCATAGAGAACGACGCCTGAGGCAGTAGGAATAAGCCTATACGGCCCGGAGGATCGGTCGGCCGCGGCCTGATAGGCGGGGCTGAAGTTCACCTCGCGACAAACAAAGGCGTCCGAAGAAAGATTAAGATCAAGAAGCCAAAAACGCCGATGATCCCCCAGAAGAGCCTTTAGCTCCGTTTTCGAAACCACGCCCGTGATGGCCTTAACCGTCATCATCAACCTTAGGTCGTTTGGATGGTCCCGACTTTCGACAGGCAAATAGCGGAGAGCAGGACGCAGGCTGCGAAGTCCTTGCTCGCGGTCTTCGGGTGCGCGCTTCTTGAGCAATTCGTTTATGTGGATGCCGGTGAAATTCCTCCCCGCCTCTTCCCACCCGGAGTCAATTGCCGCAAGGAGATCCGGGACATCAAGTTGCGTCTGCGAACGAGCCGTCCAATTCCGCTCTGCCTCGCTGTAGATGTAAACGTCCCTGTTCTCGATCTTTACCGCAAGGCCTCCGTTTGCTCCACGATAAATCCGTGTGACGCCCGGAAGATTCTTTTCCGAATCGAGAGCATTCTGCGGCGGCCGCCTGCGGCTGCTGGCAAGGATCTCATAATGGCTGGTTTCCGGATTGATCTTGAGAAGAACCCCGTCTTCATCCGCCGTATAAAGAAACCCATCCACCAGCCATAGAAATGGTCTCTTGAGATCGGGAACTTCCAGGGCGCGAACCTCCTTTGCCCGGGCGTAACTGATACCGCGCCCGTTCCAAAAATTGACTCCTTCTCCATCACTGGCGAAAGTAGGGCCAACCCTGTCGCCCATGGCAAATGCAGCCGGAATCACCTCACGATGAAGAACCTTGCTCTTGAGAGAGGGCAGATCGAGCGTCAAAAACTGCCGCCGGATCGATTTATCTCTCCTTTGAAACTCAACTTGAAGCCAGATTTTATCGCCCGCTGGGAGAGCGTAGCAAATGGCCCCGGGTTCATTGGCGTCATTATAATTTCGTGCCATCCACGCCTTCTCGATCAGGAGCGGTTTCAAGTCACCTGACTTGGCCCCCTGCCCAACCTGCGGGAGTCGCGGAGTTTTACGGGAAGCCGAAACCGCTGGAGGCGAGGCCGGTCCCGCATCCAATGCGACGGCCCCCGATTTGCGAGTCAGGGATGTAAGCAGCGAATTCACAGCCCACTCCCGAGGATCTTTGTCCGACAAGGGATGACGCGATTGATAGGCCTTGAAAGCGGTCAACAGTTCCGTGGCCTGCCGCTCGGTAAATAATATCCAGCCCAGCCTTCCCATCACATCTGAAGATAACGCCGCGTCATGATCCAACAAATAGACCACCAGATCCCTGAGCACCCCTGCGGCCCGACTGAGGGACTCACCGGGATTATCGATATGCAAGCTTTCCAACGAAGAATGAAAGCGAAAAGCTCCCATAATGTAATCCACCGAAATGTTGTTATTGAGAAACTGAGCCTTATGCTGTTCCAAAATTCTCAACCCTTGAGTGGGGGCTCCGCTCCAGCAAAGAATATAGGATCCCGCCACCTGAGACCGCAGGCTATTTGCTGCGATCAACGACTCCCCCCACTTCCGCTTCTCGAGTGCAAAACTCCTGGGTAACCGTTCATCGCCAAGCCAGCCATCACGGGTGAGAAGCTGGAGCGCCCTCTGAAAGAAGTCGGGATCGCCGGGAAGGTCGCTCAACAGGCACTGCCTGACATAGGCAAAATGCGGCTCCCGCTCCCTAACCCACACCCGGCCGTAGACAAGGCGGGTGGTGTGAATATTACCGGGAAAAGATTCATTCCGTGGCCCGCTTGTCTCGGGATCGATGCGCGAGTTCCAGGCCGGCACCCGATCATCCGGACAGGGAGTCAGCGTCATGCCCGGCAGCGTGGCAACCATCGCGTCAAAAAGCCCCTGGATCTGACGACGAAGAGCAACCAATGCCTGTTCATCGGCAGCGTTGACAGCGCCCTTCGTTCCTTCCACATCGAGGATCAACCGCGTCGCCGTACGAAGCAGCGAGCATCCTTCCCAACCCGGAAATTTCCTGGAGGTATCGACGTAATTGGGCCCTGGAAATTTTCCAAAGCGCTTCATGGAGAGCTTTCCCTCGGTTCCGTGACGTTGAACCCTTCCGTTTTCAAGCTCCTCATCCTTCGGTAAAGCATTTGCCAACAATGCTTCCTGATAGAGCTCCAGGCATCGCGTCATCTGCCCGATCTGTACGGCGCCCGGCTTCTCCGCATCCTGAGAACTGCTCTTCCTGTTTTTCCCCTGCCCGGAATGCGCCTTTGCCAGGCGTTCGTAACATTGCCAGCGCCAACGCAAAGCCTCCGGGGAAGACTCACCCAGTGCGATCGCTGCTTCGATCGCGCGTGTCGCCTGTATCAACAGACCATTGCTTGCGGCCCAGATCGCCTCATCTCCGAAACGCTCCGCTTCCTTCGCGGGATTCCAGATTTTACTGAGGCCGCCGAACGTTTGAAGAACCTTCCCGCTCGCCTCTTCCACCAGCCCTGCGAGATTCGAACCTTCAGCCTGAATGCGGCTAGCCTGGTCGCCTCCGGGAGGTTGCAGCCGCAGATCCAAAGAGAGCCCCGAGGGAAGCTCCGTTACCGTGCCATCAATCACCCATGCGCTATTCCAAAAAGCGCCCTGCTCCGCACCGAACTCCTTTTCTGCGACGGCGTCCTGAAGCCGCGCACGCTCCAAGACGACGATTCTCGGATCTGCCGAGAACCGCGCTGAAAGCAGGCTATAGACATTCTCCTCCAGTACCGTTCCGCGCGTTCCACCCACAGCCGAATTGATCTGCATTAGGGAGATCGGGATGAGTTCGGATCTCGGTAGACTGAGCTTCGGCGCAACCCGGGCAATCTCCATCGCTTGATTGGAACTCCATTGTTCCTCCCGACCGGAGGCGATCGGTGCCGTCAAGAATGCCACGATGGCGCCGGAATTCACGGCCACAATCCGCAACCGAATCTCCTCCTGCGAGCGTTCCATCAACACCAGCCCATCGGCCTTGAGCAAGGCACCGAGCCGAATCCCGTCGCGGGCGGTAAACCCTTGCCGCTCCAGGCTTTGCTCTGCAAACACCTTTGCGATCTCCGAGCGCTCCACAATCTCCAGGTTTGCATTTGCGGACAAGGAGACCGAAAGCAAGAGGCTCTCCTTCTCCAGTTCGGGCCCGCCTATGATGGCAAGACGGACGCCCTCGCCACGAGCGAGGCTTGCTATGAGCAACAAACAAAGCCCAAGGAGATGCCAAACTCTTCTTCCGTACAATGATGACGAAGTGATCCAGGTCATTCGGAGGACTGTGCAGGTGAATGCCGTGCTATTTTACCAGCTTTGGAACAACCCGGTCGAGAAGACGTCTGGCGGCGTTCTCCAGCGCGTTCTTTCCGGCGACATTCTCTGCCAGATCCACCCCGACATCGGTCTGACGATCGGCCAACAGCAAATCGCCATTGGCGGTCACCTTCAACTCCACCCGAGCGCGGCAGAAAACAAGATTGCCTTTCCGCCCGCCAAGTTCGCTGAATGCCTCTCCCGAGATCTGGATATCCGGGCGCTCATTCGACGTTTTGGGATCGATCACCTTGAAACCGAGCTTCTGGAGCGACCGCATCAATTCTGTTTCCACTGCGGGGTCAATGATAGGACGGCGCAGATGCTCTTCGGTGACCGAAACCCCGACACTGGGAAGTACCTTGCCCTCAAGCGATTTCCTCAAGCGATCGATCTGCTTTTCCGGCGCCTCGACTTTGGCAATGAGAGTATCCCCTCGTTTCTCCAGGACTCCGGCGACCTTGGAGGCAAGTTCCTCGGTCGCCTTATCAAGCGCACCGGGATGGCTGAGACTAGCGGTCTCCCCATAGACGCGCCCGGTCTCGGTGCTCATTACTTTCGCCACGAGCATATATTTTTCACCCGTTTGAAAAAACCGGCCTGTCACCAATACCTTCGCCCCGATAAGCGCGCCGAGCTTAGCCGAGGTATCCTGGGAGACCAATCCTGAAAGGCCTAGCTCCTGTTCACCGAGAATTTTTTCCATTTCCGAACGTTCCACCAAAAGCACTTCAGGAGCGGCCGAGAGATGAGCGTTCAAAAGAACAGCCACCTCCGCTCCGCGCCCGGTTAGCCCTTCTCCGACAGCTTGGAAATCAAGCACCGCAACGGTGAGCGGAGCCGCGGGTGCGGCCTCCTCCGCAGAAGCCGAAAAGCCGGCGGCCAGCAAAAGCAGTAGGGACAGGACAATCGGTTTCATGGGTCGGATGAGATGGGCAATGAGTTGTTGGAGTAAGATTCAATAATCAGTCGAACCAACGACGTCTGAAGGAGCGGGTCGTCGGCAAGATTCTGCAAGATCGGAAGAGTCACCTTGGTCACGCCAAGTCGGCCGCTCGTCTGCCTATAAACACCGGGCAACACCGTTGGATCGGGAACAAAAGCGATCAGCCGAACTTGCGCATCGGTTGGCAGCCGCCGAAGCCATTCCTTGAATCGCACATCGGTTTCATCGCCGATAAGGATCATTTCGCCCGAAGATGGCGACGGAAGCTCACGACCCATCTCTTTGAAGGGCACCTCTTTTTCTTTGAAAAAGGAGCGAAGGGCCTCATTCCCCCCAAAAACCCCCAGCGTCATGCCCGCCCTTTTCAAGGGAGCAACAAGATCGTCGGGATAAACCATGAAATGGCCGGAGCCGACGGGAACCACCGCGGATTCAACCCGAGCCCGAAGCTGAGCATCGATCCCTATCCGGCGAGCTGGCTTGGAAACCGGGACTTCAGCAAACAACTCCCCCTCGCCTTTCTCATTCAAGCGAAAGGAACCCAGTGCCTGCCACGCCCCAAGGGGCGCTCTCAATCCGTCGGCAACCGCAAAGCACTGAGCCTCCATCTCGCCAGCGACACCGGGTTCCCCTTTCAGCCTGAAGTTTATCCCCACCGTCCGTCCCCCAAAAACATGAAGCGCCTGCGGCACTTGCTCTATCGACCCGGCCTCGTCGGTGTTCTGCTTCGCCGGGGTCATCGCAACCAGAGACACCCGACTTTCGACAGGCTCATTCGCAGTCGACGCAAACGCCAAAGCACCGCAGCCCGCAAAGGCAAAAAGAAACCGTACCGGCCGCAGCGAAACATCAACTCTTTTCAACGGAAGTTTCATGACGCCGGCAAGAGTGTTACCGCTTCGATGCGATATCCCGCGAGAGATACGGAATGATCCCGGTCCCAAAGAAAATCGCCCCCCATCAGGATGACGTTGTCATCCTTGGTCGCAAGAACGTCAAAACAGACCCTCTTCCCATCGAGGTCGAGGCAAACCTCCCGACCGCTGAAACTCAAGACCCGAACGACCTCACGACCACGCCTGAAAAGGATCCTGACCGGTTGCTCGGATGAAGGCATATCTTGTAGCGAAGTTTGAACATCAACCTCGCCGCCTCGCTCCACTACCGCCGTCAGTCGTTGGTGAAAGAGGGCGGTCATCTCATCTAGCATGACTCGGTCGGCAAAGGAAGGCGAGGGCTCGGTCGACAAGGAAAATGGCAGGAAGAAGACCGCGATCAGCAACGCCAGCGCGAAGCCAACCGGCCCAAGCCAGCCCCAAGCCCTCTCTTCTTCCACCAAGGCGATCGCCTCCCGGTTCTCAAACGCCGCCCGCGCCCGGGAAAGCGCCCGGGAGCGAGCCGCCGGATCCGGCTCCGGAACCGAAAGTTTCTTCAAAAAATCGTCCAATCGCGGATCTTTCATGGCTTCGCCTCCAAAAAAGACTTCAAACGTCGTTTGGCCCTGAGAATGCGCCACGAAACGGTCGTCTCGGCACACCCAAGGATGCGGGCCGCTTCGGCATGATTCATTCCCTCATAATAAACCAGGGTCACCGTTTCACGAAGATCGTCGGGCAATTTTTCCAACGCGCACTGAAGGCCGGTGTAATCCGCTCCCCTCTCGAAATTCCTTTGCGCTCCGGAGAGCACCTCGGCAAGCCGTTCTTTCCGGTTCAAACGCCGGTTGCTGTCGTGGCTGGCATTAAGCGCAATTCGATACAACCATTGTTTGAAGGAGGATTTTCCATGAAACGAGCCAAGCGACCTGGCTGCTTTCACAAAAGTTTCCTGGGCAACATCCTGGGCATCTCCCTTGTCAAAGCAGAGGCGATAGGCAAAAGCGTAGATCATGGAATAATGCCTTTCAAAAAGTTCCGAAAACGCATCGGCGTCCCCCGCCAAGGCTTCCTTAACCAGTTCTGTGTCACCACCTTGTTCGAGAGACATGCTTTTCTTTGATGAGTAAGACGCACCGATCCCATCAAATCCTTTGAACTATTTCCGCACGGCTATCGATTTTTAAAAACCTGACAGCTCCCGAGAAGTCCCAATTGCATCGAGGCATGGCCCGAAGAGTGCCGACGGTGGGACTCGAACCCACACTCCGCTTTCGCGAAAACGGATTTTAAGTCCGTTGCGTCTGCCATTTCGCCACGTCGGCATGTTCTGATTATGAGGCACTTATGACTCGTTTCCAGAATTCCGTTGCTCCGTGTGCTACGAACTGTTCCGCTTTCACGCGATGCAACGCTCTGAAACGCCAAGCGACGCCCATGGCGGCAGAAGGTATCAGCAGGCTCCGTTTATTCCAGTAAAAGATAGCCGAAATAAAGAACCCAGGGGAGCTTGGAGTGGCAAGAGGTATCCCAGACTCGCGTTGCTGCGAAAAATCGGCCCGAAAGAAGACCTTCTTGGCGACATCGAAAAATCTCTGCTTCGTCACCGCATTGGCGATAATCGCTTTCGCCGCCTTCCGTTCCTGCACGAGCGCATTGGGACCTGCAGCCGCTAGCAACCACTCATCGGAAAAATCCCGGGACTTCCACCAGCAGTCTTCCTTTCACCGCCGGGAGGATGAATGCGCCCTCTTCGTTCGTTGGCAATTCGCTGGCGGAGCCGAAGATGCGCGCCGTTTTCGCTGCAGCAGGCAGTTGCAACAGCTCCCCGGCGAAGGAGGAGCGTTCTTCAATCATATCGACGTCAAGCGCCTTGCGGGTTGGAATATAGTGCAAGAGGGAAAGAATGAGATCGTCACCCCGCCGCCTCGGCACACTCAAAATCGTCCCGGCGAGCCCTTCACCAAACGGCGCAGGCCCAATGAGCCGCCGCATCGCCTCACGCCAGGCATCGCGGACGGCGATATTACCCGACTGTCTGTATTCCTGAAAGATGGGGTCGGCGAAATAGATGAACCTTTCTCCCTGCACGATGGCGGAGAACGGCTCCGTTTCCGCCATGGGCGGAGCCTGGAAGTGGGAAGAGAAGGTCAGAGCCGTACGCTGGAAGTACGGCAGAGCGCGTTGCGCGAGCACTTCACAGCCGGGCGCTTCGACGTTCAAGCCCGGGAGATAGATGACCCGGTCACTACGCGAGAGTGCAGGATGAAATCCGGATTTTGCACGCCAGTAGGAGGGAGCTATCTCCACAGGCCCGCGATTGCATAAGGGAAGACAGCCCAAGACGGCGTTTCCGTCTTTGCGGAAGGCACTTCGATGGGACAGAATCAGCCGCCCTCCGGCCGCCATCCATGAGGAAAGCGTCGATGCGAGCCGGTCTGTGACGACGACAGAATCGGGAAGGATGATTAGTTCGCAGCCATCGAGCGGGCTTTCATCGTCGAGAACGATGGCATCGTAATGCGCTTCCTCGCACATCTGTACCGCGCCCTCGAGGGATTTGTCGGTCGCATCGCCGTCGGATTCGGGGTGACCCGGTGCAATGATGCCGATCTGTGGCAGGCTGGTGGAGCCGGAGTAAAATGGCTCCGCTTCCGCCCACTGTGAGTAAACTGCGCCGATCAGATCGTAGGCCCCGACATCGAGTCGCCCGCGCGGCGGAAGCTGGTCCCCGACAGAACTCGCGCCGCCCAGTGCCTGGGAGCGAAAGCATTCATATTCAAGGGCCGCCTGCGGCTTGAGCCCTCCGAAATCACCCCACGACTTTTGGAATCGCCCCGTCATCCCAAGCCACGGTTTACCCCAGGTTCCAAAGGCACGGGCAAGCCGCGGAAAATGGTAATATCCCCAGGCACCCGACGGGAGCGACTCCAATTCCCAGTGCGTGTGCAGGACATGGCGCGTCCGCACGCCTTTCCGTGCGTCAGTAAAGATCGGATTGGTGGAGTTGTAAAAGATCGTGGCATTCGGGTTGATGCTATAAATAAGTGAGGTGAACCGATCGCAAAACGCTTCCTGCGCAAGCGCTTCGAATCTTGATTGCGTTCCCGGGTCTTCGCTCAGCAATCGGTTCCGCTCGCGAAACTTTATGCTGGCATCACTCCAACAGGCCTTTGGATCGAAAAGAAGGATATCGAAAAATAATCCATCAATGTCGTACCCGGTTAACAGCTCGCACAAGTGCGCCTCGATATAACCCTGATAATCGGGGTGCAAGAAATTGTTGAACCTCCAGCCACCGACCGATTCGAGCTTAGCGAAGCTACCATCGCGGCGAATTTGGCTCCATTCCGGATGTTTCTGTGCGACATCCTCCTCCCATGCCACCGTGGTATAGACTGGGCAGCGGATCCCCTCCCTATGGAGCGCCTCGATCTGTTCGCCAAGGAGATCACGTCCTTTTAGTGAAGGATGCTGGGTTCCGGATTTTGTCGGAAAGGTGCACATCCCGTGGTGGCATTTGGCGAAAATCGTCACGCTATTGACAGAGGCTGCCTTGAGCGTCTTTGCGAACTCAGTGGCGTCAAATTCGGACCCGACGTCTGGAATATAGGGTGAAGTGTGGAAATCGAGGTGAACTTGGCGTTGATGAGTTGCGAGAGGGTGCATGGTCGAAGATCAGCGGATCGTCTGTCAAATAAACGAAATATTTAGAAAGATAGATTCATGCTCTCTGCGGAGCAGATGAATAGCCCACGATAAAGTCAACAATCGGCGTCGGATCGGGAAGGCCGTGAGGGTGGTGACCGCAACCCTCTTTAATAATCTCCCGATACGTACCCCCGGATGCAACGAATCGTCTCTTCATTTCTGCCGCATTCTCCGGCACGGGAACCACTTTGTCACAATCCCCCAACACTAGAAACAGGGGGATGCCAGCCCGCGCCAACGCCTCTGCATGATCGACAGGATTACCGATATAGGCCCGAGCGCCCTCTTCAGTCAGGCCGTAGCAGCCCATGCATTTTTCCCAATCAGTGGGGCACCCCTTCCCCCTCCCCCATCCAGCCGGCCAACTCTTGAAGTCACAAACCGGGTTGTCTGCATAAATGCAGGCTACCTTTTCTGGATTCTCCGCCGCCCAATTAAACGCAAAAAGTCCAGCGCGGCTCAAAGCAATGAATGAGACCTTGAAGGCCAATTCGAACACCTGGGCAACAAAGAAATGTAAGGCATTCCCATACGAGATCGCGTCCGGAGAGCCATACTGGTCAGGCAAATGATGATAAACAAGATGAAGCCCTCTGTGGAGAAGCTGTTCATCGACCTCCGCAAAAGCGTCAAAGAACTCGGGGCGCCACGCCCACGGGCGCGCGGCAAGGCTCTGGTGCGGTCGAATAACCTTGCACAGGACTCCTTCAATCAAACCCTCACGTCCTTCGAATCCCTTCCAAACAAAGGGTTCTCCCCATGACTCCAACTTGGTTGATGGATGTTCTGCTTGCACTTCTTTGCCCCTTATAAATCTGTAAAAATAATGTTGTGAAACATTCCTGCACGTACCTTGAACCTATATTTCAATTTCATCCGGCATTCGCGCTATCACGAATAGCGAAGGTGTGCCTCCAATTTCTCGAGCTGCGGGAGTTGAGTCGTGGCGTCAAGACCATCGGCTAGATGAATCTCAACCTCATTGAACCCTTGTTGCCATCCATCGTGAGGAACAGGGTACTCAACGCAAAGTAGAGATTGTCGGGGATCTACCCTATAGTCGCCCGGTCCTCCCGAAATCGGCTGTGGTTCCGGTGAGTGGATTTGGGGATCCTTCCATTCAGGATCATGCAAACTTGGACAAAGCAAAATGCCATTAAATCGCACCTCGAAAACTTGCTTCTCCGTCGCACCGAAGATCACGCACCGCAGGAAGAGACAGCTCTCCGTTCCCTTTGGGGAATCACTCACATGAATCCGGAGTTTGGTTGATCCGTCTCCTGATGAGAGGACCATTGGCAAAAGCGCTTCGTCGTTTCGGTTGAAAAATCCATCCGCCCATGGATAGCCGCCACGCCGGTCGATGGCGAAAATCTTGTCCTTTCCCTCCATAGAGAAAAGACTGCCTATCTCTTTGAATGCCTCTTGATGCGCCAGCGGTCCGACATCGGCTCCGACCTGTCGGCAAACTTCGGGCGGTGCAACGGACCAGTTGAAAACAACGACGCTGTTTGCCCCCCTTTGCAAATGATTCGCGAATAAGCCTCGCATCACTTCCAGTGGCGGATAACGGTAGCCATCAGGTGCATGATGATCGTCCGAACAAGGCTGCAATTGAATCGCGTCGCCGACTACTTTACGAAAATCTTCGAGATCGGCGTTGATGGCGCGTGAACCCAGGGTCAGAATATCAACAAGCCCCTTTTCCGCCCACGCCCAAACATCAAATCCATCCACCTTGCACCCCTCCAGGCTCTGCGGCACCTTGGCAGCCAGCAGAATTGGGCGGCCTCGCTGCTCTGCGACGGAAAGCAACATCTTCCGAACCAGGTACATGAACTGAGTAACATGGCCGCGAAGTTCCCATTGTTTCCCCACAGGGAGGCATGGAACATGGCGTGCAAAATCAATCTGGATGCCATCAAAATCGTAATTCGTTACCAACTCGCGCAACAGATTGACCTTATGCTCGCGTAACTTCGCGGAAGCGAGATTCCACAGTCCCTGCCACCAGAAACTCGCGGGCACCGTCCAATCAGGATACGCCGCCTTGAGCGGATGCAAGCACTTCATCTCCAGGCCGCCCTCGACAGGTCCATCCACTTCGCTGATGCGGTGACTCCAAAACACTTCAAGGCTTCGGCGCCGCGATTCCCTGACAAACTGGTCAACCCAATCGATTCCCTGAGACAGCCACCTTTTGAGCAAAGGGTGTTCGACGGAAGGGAGAAGCTGACTTGGATAGACAGGGCCCGGGGTCGTCCCACCGATATCCCACCAGACAGCATCAATCTGGCTGCCGGGCTCATCGATATAAGAAAACACCCCATCTCTAAACTGATCAAACGGTGTCTCTGGATGAAGCTTCGCGTAGTTCCGCATGATGTGATAAGCATCATATTGAACGACGATCCTTCGTTTTCGATTCGCGATCGCTGCGCGGTGACTCGAAGTCAGATCGAGCGCGCGAACATCCTTGGATTCAATAATATCAAAACCAGTCATTTGAGTGTTCTGATCGAGGAAAATGCATATCACGGACCCGCATACAGTTCGAGTCTATCTCTTCTTGAATTTGAAAGGTGATCCTAGGGTCGATTTTTCGATTCAAACTTGGGAGGAGGTGTGAAGTCGGCCTTCTCGTTCGTCCATCTGAGATAGGCAAGATCGTAGGAACCGGAAACCGCTGAACTTATATCGCCGAAATAGATTAGGTTGTAATTGGGCAAAGGCTTCATCCGAACATCGGATAGCAACGGCGTTTCATTTCCCTCTTCGTAGAGCGCCGCCGATCCATCTTTTATCACGATCCGATAGGCTTTAAAGACACTATTGTCAGGACCATTCTTAGACAGATTAGATTCGGCAAAAACGCTGATTCCGGTGACTCCAAAGGAGAAGGCTGCCAAATGCCGACCATCTCCCACAGCGATCTGAAATCCCCCCCGAACGGAAACATCGTGTGGGCTGTTGTCTTTGCCATCGTTCACCTTAATGCAAAAATCGATGGTAGAACCAACGCTTGGAGAGACCATCCATGCACTGGTTGGAGCGCCCATGGACGCTGATCCTTTCATTCCAAGCGTCCACACCAACGCATTCTTATCGATGGCATCCATGGTGCTAGCACTCAGAATATTCTCCACAACGGCGGCGACGCTCCCTTCCGCCGCTTCCACTGTCCACTGAGGATTTCCATCGGTACCGTCCGTGTCGGTGGGTAATACCGTCGGGATGTATTCGCCGCCTTGCATGGATTGGGAAAATGCCAAAGCGACTGCGGCGATTAGAGAAGCCGTACTTTGAGGGGCCCGTATTTTACGACGCCCGATGCGAGATAATAGCATCATATTCTAAAAATCTATCCGGCAGAAATCTCATGAAATTCTCGCAGTCATGAAATGCAAGACTCCGCGCGTTTGCGCCTTTTTAGGAGGGTGGCCGCAGAGATGCATCCCAACCCGAGTAAATTCAAACCCAAGCATCCTGTCTCCGGAATGGCATAAAGTTGGATATTATCAACATAGGTAAAATGCGTTGAATTTATACGATCAAAGTACAAGGTATCCACGGTGAAACCACCGCCAACGCCGGTTACAAGGTAGCTACTTAGGGTTGTACCATCGATACGAGATGACATAGTTACCCCATTTTCGCCAAGTGTCAGCGTCAACGCAAGATGATGATCGCTGCCAGCCGCGAGGCTGATTGAGGACGTTGCTGAAGATTTTGAGGTCGCGCCGTCTGTGTAGACGTAAGTCGGATTCGTTTGGGAAAGGGTCTGCATCAGATAAAATCCGGATTTTCCTGAAATTGGACTACCCCCCCCGAACTGGTTGGCGGTGATCGCAGAGCCGATGTTATACAACCCCAAAAGAAAGCGTCCATTGTTATTAATAGATGCTTGAAAATCGAGTTCCACGGTTATCGAATCCCCCAGATTACTAAGCGTAACAGGGGTGAACGATTTGAAGAGCGCCGTATTAACCGACGCTGAACCGGGAAGATACGCGGCATTTCCGCTTATCGAAACACTGCTCATTGGCGCGGATGCCGTGCTCCAACCCGTGCCCGACGCACTATTGTTGTAAAAATAATAGCCCGCGGCATTTAGACCGGCTGCTCCTGAGACCCCGGTAAACGATTGATTTATGATTGTTCCCGCATTTGCTTGATGAATTCCCAATAGACCGGTGGTCAATAGCAGGAATAATGTCAAGGATTGATGTTTTCTTAGGGGGTATGTATTCATGATGACGATTCTGGTAAGATTTAAGTTCTCACGTGGATTAGTTCTTGGACGTTGCCCGATAGACATTCGGGCTGCTGAACGATGCATCCGAGCATTTGGATGCTTTAAGCGGTTTCCGCAACGCCTGCTTACGCGTGGAGGAAACAAGATTTCCGAAAGTATGCTCCCGGGTGGGCGCTTGAACGAGGATTTCTTTGGAGGTATTCTATTATTTCATGTTTGCTTTCTCAGGAAGTTTCGCTGCCTTATACCTTATTCTGTAATAAGCGGCTTAAAGGCATCCCCGCAGCCATCAAGCAGGAGCTTACTTGAAAAAATTTGAATAACTTAGCTCCCACTGGTCGCAAAGAGAGAAGACATCAACAAGTTGCACTTTTTGTCTGCCACTACTCCCGGAGACTCAGTTGAAGCATTGTGCCGCCGCCGGCTTCCAGTTTCACCCGGACCTGCTTCTCAGCTCCCTTGTAGTGCAGCCGCACTTTGGCATCCGCCTTGAGATCCCTTACCTCAGCTAGGTCCTTGCTTACATTAAGAACCAGCTCAGCCTCTTCTTTCACGTTCCCATTAACCACAATGAGATACTTCTTCCTGTCCGCTGTTTCGAAGGTTTCAACAATGTCGCCAGGGTTCCGTCTATTCTCAAAGGTCGCCAATGGCTCTGTTGGCTTCATCTTCGTAACGATCGGAGCAAGTGGCTGGATCTCTTTGAACAATCCCCCCATCGCAAGATACTGAGGGGTGGCCCTTCCATCCATGTAGAGAATCCCCCCCGGCGAACCGGAGTTGGTGCGCTCCTTGACTGCATAGGTCAACTCTGGCGGCAACGGTTGATCTACCGGCTTCAGCCCGATATTGAAAAAAAGACTAAAGTAGATCACGGCTCGAGAGCCACAAGCAATAGCAGCCCATCCCTGCCAGCGTACTTCGCCCGGGCTTGGCATCCGCCAGTGTGGGCCACCACCGGGAAGGTGAACGATATTGCCTTCTTCATCTTGTTCCCTGGGCCCCCACGGCTCTTGGAAAATTTGCGGCATCGCCCAGAACTCCGCATTCATTTGCGCTGCTACCCGTTGCGCCTTCTTGCTTTCACGGATGAAGTAAGCAACACTGGCCGGATGGGTCCCTGGCCCATTGGGGTTCTTGTCGCTGAAAAATGGATAAATATCTACTGAAAGATAGTTAAGACCAACCAGTTTTGGTACTTCTGTCTCTACATAGACCGGCATGATGACTGTAGTGACTGGATGCTTCTGAACCTTCCAGGCTGAGACATACTCTGCCATCTTGTCGGTGTAGGCGGGTGCGGGTTCGTCACCCAGGCCCCAAGCCAATGGAGCTGGTGCGTCCCCCCACTTTTCAAGCGTTTCTTTGGGTAAATTCAGGTAATCCCCCTCACGATTCTTTGGATTCTCGAACGCCAGTTCAAGATTGGAGGCAACCAGCGCGATGTTTCGCTTAGCCGCGTGTTTGGCCAGCTTCGCGGCAACCTCGGTCGAAAGGTGAGTGATCCATATCGTATTGACGTTTTGCTCACTCAAGCCATCAAGGACCTTGTCGATCTTCTGCCATCGTACCTCTTCTGGCTCCCGGTTGAACGAGTATTCGCCTGGCCAATAGACACCTAGAGGCAGAAAGCTATTCCTGTCGATCTCTTGACGTTCGGGATCACGGGCTTCCTGCGCGCCAGAGTTGAATGGATATGCGGCTAAAAGAAGCTGGAGGGCAATTGCGGACGAACCTGCCAATTTCCGCTTTGTTGACCCAATCGTTGATGGACGCTTGAAAAACTTGTTCATTGAAGGATTATCTATTTATCTCCAGATTGAGGATCGCGATACTCACTGTGACCGTCTAAATAGGAGAAGACGGTCTTTCGAGGTGGTTGCCCCATGGGAATGGCCCATTGCTGACCGGGAAATGGATGACTCCCGTAGTAATCCCTCAAATAGGGGTATTTGCTTACATAGTCCGCTACGGCACTTAGAGGGACAGAAGAGGTATA